>PBSY01000077.1 GCA_002726915.1 Verrucomicrobiales bacterium
CGTGGTCGTGGTCGTGGTCGTGGTCGTGGTCGTGGTCGTGGTCGTTACTGCTGCGCAGCGCGCGAGCGGGTAGGTTGGGTGCCTCGGCGGATAGTTGGGCTACTTTAGACGCAAAGATACTCTGACTAACCCAGTCAGCTTCGCGGTTTAAACGGCTAGCCGAAGCCATCACTTCATCAACTCTCCTGCTATCCTGCTTCTCAGTGTGGCTGAGGTAAAAGTGGGTAGCAGTAATGAGCTGATCGGCTTCTAACTTGTTATGCTCAGCGCGGCTCTGCCATCGCTTGGCATCTATAATGGAGAGTTGCCATGGTAGGGTATATCGCACGGCTCGAAGGTCGCAGGTCAGAAGGTCAATTAGTTGGGCTGCATCCGCTGTGCCGTTTGCTTCCATCAGCAGAACAGACTTTGGATTTAGTTTAGCAGCAGCCAAGGTGTCGAACATCTCTTCTCGCGACCCGCAGCAGACACAACTACCCGAGATTGGAATGACGCTTTGGGCCAGTTCCTGCAGGGTGAAAGTATCGACCCCTGCATTTTGATAGTCATTCAGGATAACCTGTGGTTCTAATCCTGCAGCGGAGAGATTTGGCAGTAGTTCTCGCAGAAAAGTGGTTTTGCCAGATCCAAGAAAACCAACGAAGACGATGAGTGGAGTCATAACTTCTCCAAGTGATTGTCGCTATTTGGAAGGTTTGATTTCGTCTGGATGACGAGAGGCGGCTCGATCAACGGGGAGCTCTTCAGAACTTACCGGTGGAAACGTAACTTCACCGGTGGCAGCCCATTCGGTTCCTCGAATGAGGGTTTCTTGAAAAGCGATTCCCCGCATTGATTTGGCGTCGTGCCCCATGACCGTATGGAAGATTCGCCCCTTTCCGTAGGTGATGGTCATGAGAACGGGTTCATGGCGCTCCGAACCGCCGGTCGCAAGGGCCGTTGCAAGAACGTTCATGTTTTCTGCGGGACCACGTAACTGGTCATAGAGCTCTTCTTTGGCCTGAAGGAATTCGACAGGTAATCCCTTGGTGATGGGATGATTGGTATCGCGAACAACGACTTTGTATTCCAGGGGTTTCCCGTGAGCACCACCCTTTCCGGGCGAGTCGTCACGCAAAAATGCTCCATCTTTCCAATAGACGTAGGGTCCATCTTTCTCGTTGCGGCCGCCCCAGCCGCCGAGGCCGATCATTCGGTTGTATTCCTTCCAGTCGGGAAAAGAATTGTCGGCAGCATGGACGACGACGAGGTTGCCACCTTCTTTGATGTAGGCCTCGAATGTTGACTTGGTCTTCTCCGTCCAAGGCAGGCCATTGTAGTTGGTAAGGACTGCATCGTAATTATTCCACTTCGGGCTAAAACTGGCGACTTCCTCTTTCGAGACGGTGGCGCGTTCAATTTTAAATCTCTCCGTCGCTTCAAGAATATTGATCATCGTCGGAGAGCATGCTTTCCAGTCGTGGTTATTCTGCCCATCAATCAGCAGAACACTGATCTTTTCTTTCGAGTTTATTTCATTTTCAGCGCAGAGAGGCGTGACAATGGCCAAAGCGAATAACACTTTCAGCAGTATCTTCGGTAGGGCGATGAGCTTGTTTGCGTTAAAATGGGCGGGAGATAGAGTTTTCATTGTCTTACGATGGATAGAGTTGGGCCCGATCAGACGGTGGTATCGGTTTCGATACGAATGGGTTTGATGTCCCACTTGGGATTCTGCCCAAGAAAGCGGCAAGGATTGTTATGAAAGACCTCAATGGCTTCTTGGGTTGAATGACCTCGTAGCCGGTATTCGAAGATGCATTCCTGCAAGGTAAACGGATCGCTGGGACCCCAGTCGGCAGAGGAGTTCACGAGGAGGCGCTCCGTGCCGTATTTTTCCAGGATGTCGATGGCGCGGCGGGGGCTGCACTTGGTGATCGGGTAGAGCGTCATTCCTGCCCAATAGCCAGCGTCGAGGACAGACTTAACGGTTTGTTCCTCGACATGATCGATCCAGATGCGGTTTCGATCGATGTCCAGACCGTCCAATACCTCGAGAACTTTTTTCGTTCCATGCGCTTTGTCGGACAAGTGTGGGGTGTGGATGAGGACGAGTTGGTTATGCTCCATAGCAAGTTCGACATGTGCTTGCAGGGCATCAATTTCGTTTTTGGTCGACTTATGCAGGCCCGTCTCTCCAACACCGAGACAGGTCGGTTTGTCCAAAAATTCTGGCATCGCGTCCAATACTTCGCGCGTCAATCCCGGGTCCTCGGCTTCTTTCGGGTTCAGCGCAACCCAGCAGAAGTGACGGATACCGTATTGCGCGGCTCGGGTCGGTTCAAATTCAGAGATTTGGACAAAATAGTCGATGAAGGTTTCAGCATGCCGGCGGTCGTAGCCTGCCCAGAAAGCTGGTTCACAAACTGCTACGACTCCAGACATCGCCATGCGCTCGTAGTCTTGAGTGGTTCGGGCGATAGCGTGGTAGTGAGGCTGAATAATCTGCATGGGAGAACAAAATCAGGTTTCGGCAAAGAGTTCGAGAAGAGTTGAAGTCCGCTCACCGGAAGGGGTTTCGGAATCCGCAAGATGGGTCAGGGCGCGGCGGAGAATGTCGCGTTGAACATGATTGCCATCATCGGCCCCGTCGCGCAAACGAGCGGCATCGTAACGGTCCAGCAGGGCGGCAATTTCGAGAAGATCGCGCCGAGCTTCGAGGTAGTATTGATCGAGGATCTGAGTTGGAGATAGCATGAGCGGTTTGATGATTCCAAGTGATCGGATAGAGCGGATAAATCTTTGGTCAATTCATTACCGTTATTCAGGCAATGAGGCAATAAGGTTGGTTTTTAAAGGAGTGATCGCATCAAATCAGAAATGTAACCTCAGGTGAGCTTCCAAGTAATGCAACCCGTTTGCATTAGCGGAATTAAGGAGGAGAATTTGAATAATGATATTGAGATTGAGCAACGCCGGCGCATCGCTCGGATCCCTTGCCGTGGCCTTACTGTTCTCCGCCTGCGGGGACGACTTTCCGGATACGAAGGCTGAGATTGGTGTCGAAGTCGGAAATATTTCGTGGCCGGAGCTAATCGCTTTTGAAAAAGTTGCTCTGGCTGCGCAAACGTCTGCGGAAAATAGGGACCGCCAAGGAATTCTGGACCAGCGGACTGAGATTCTAGAAGCCGGGTGGGCCGTTTCTCCGGGGACGACGCCAGAGAATGTTCCGAATCATGACCGGGTCCACCAACTACTTGGTGACCTGACGAAACTGGTGAACGGCTTGGCTCAGAGTGAAATGAGTGACGAACGTCTCTTCGCACTCGCGGAAGGGCTCCATCCGGCAGCCAAAACTTTGATAGAGGTTTCCGGGATCGCTCAAAAGTCCACAAAGTAGATCACCGAGAGATATATCCTGTCGCTCGTCGCACTTGGCAACGATAAGAGCGCTCTCACTCAGGATGGTCACCAGGCCCATGAGAACTCGTGTGACGGGTTGGTATAAACTTCAGAAATCTGGGAATCCTTGCCTCTTCAACGCTTCAGATCCCACTGTTTTGGAGATGTCTTGTGAATGAATTTGATGAGGGGATTCAGAGGGCAGGCACGTTGAATCCGATTCTGGAAACTGAGTCACTCGAGCTTCACAGCCCGGGGCATTTTAGGGGTCGAGCGCTAAAATTTCTACTTTTCGGAACTCTACGGGGTGGCTCTCTGATTGAAGGGAGATGGTCCCGCTGGACAATTCGATCTTACCGCCGGCTTTCTCAATCAGTTTTTCCGCCTGAGCATGGGCCCCATCGAGGACTGGTTTTTCGTAATGGAGTACTGTTTCGCCGTTGATGATATGTCTTACAAATTCATGACCCCGCACCTCAACTTCAGCGGTGACCCACTGTTCGCCATGAAAAGTCTTGGAGTTCGATTGTGTACAGTGCTTTTTGAATAAATCGCCATTGATGAAGACATGAGTGCCAGGGGTGCAGAGATTCCCCGTGGTCCTCTCTCCCGTGCCGTCACCTCCGAGGAGTTGGACTTCGATTGAAACGGGGAAATCCTGATCCGTGGCCATTGTTTGCGGACTTTGGCCATGGACCATGATGCCGCTGTTTCGGTAAGCCCAGCTGGGCCCGCCTTTAAGCTGCTCGCCGGTGAAGCGGTATTCGACGCGGATGCGATAATCGGAATAGGGAGTTTTGTAGAAAAGGTGGCCAAAGGTTTCGTTGAATTCTTCGTAGTTCTCGTAACCCACTTTGAGTAGTCCATCTTCGACACGGAAGGTGCTTCGCGAATCCTTACCATAGTCTTCGTAGCGAATCTTTGGAGTCCAGCCCGTGAGATCCTTGCCGTTGAAGAGGGGTTCCCATTTTTCCTGAGGAGCGGTTTCTTCTGAAAAAACAGGGCCTGTGGCGAGAAAAGTAGTGAACAGGGCGATACAATAGAGGAGCGATGAAGGGGAGTTCATAGGAAAAATGTTGTCGAGGCAGTGAGTTCTTTCCGATCAATCCCAGTAGGCCATTTCGGATTGTTTGAACATAATTGCCAACTCGGTTAGAGGGTAGGCACGCCACCTTAGTCTATTCCGTTCAAGTCCGTCCGCAAGCCCACTTAGGCTTGAAATGTTAGGCCGTCTACCCGGTTCTTCGTCCAGCCTTCCATCATAATGTGGCAGAGGAATCGGGATGACTGGATTCGAACCAGCGACCTCCTGGTCCCAAACCAGGCGCACTACCAAGCTGTGCTACATCCCGCCCGTTGATGGATCGGGCCGGTAATGTGCGCACTTTGTTGAGGGTTTCAAGGGGTATTTCGCAGGGAGTGAAATCTGCCCAGATCGTGAGATTGACCGCATTTCTCTCCGCTTTCCTGTTTGTAATTGCTGTAAAATGGGTAGCTTGACCACCCCCGCAGAATTAAAATAGCAAAATGGCTGACACGGACGAGAAACAGCGAAAAACCCTCGATGAGCGCAACCAGATGTCGGACTTGGAACGTCTGCGACATTCAACTGCTCATGTTATGGCGACGGCCATCTCAAAATTGTGGCCAGACGCCCAGTTTGCTTATGGCCCTCCGACAGAGCAGGGCTTCTATTATGATGTGGAGATGGAGCACCGCATCACTCCGGACGACTTCGAAAAGATCGAGGTGGAGATGAAGAAGGTGGTGAAGGAAAATCAGTCTTTTGAGAAGGTTGTGGTCTCTCGGAAGGAAGCGCTCCAAATGGCGAAGAATGGTCGATTAGCTGCCCTTGGCGACCGCGAAGTTGAGAGCATTTTTAAAATTGATCTGCTCGAAGAAATTCCAGAAGACGAAGAAATTTCTATCTACAAGAATGGCGACTTTTGGGATCTTTGTGCCGGGCCCCATGTTCCACGTTCGGGAAACTGCAAAGCCTTCAAGGTAATGAGCGTGGCCAGTGCCTTTTACAAAGGCGACGCCAACAATCAACAATTGCAGCGCGTTTACGGCACTGCCTTCAAAAACAAGACAGATCTTGGTGAGCATCTTGAGCGACTTGAAGAGGCCAAACAGCGTGATCACAGAAAGATTGGAAAGGAACTAAACCTCTTTCTCATCGACGAGGCTGTTGGCCAAGGGTTGGTTCTCTGGAAACCCAAAGGGGCCATCCTGCGCCAGCAATTGCTGGACTTCATCCTCGAACATCTCAACCGCCAGGGATACAGCCAAGTGGTTACGCCACATCTCGGTAAGCTCGATCTGTTTCGTACCTCGGGTCATTATCCTTACTATGCGGATTCTCAATTCCCCCCGATCCCTGAGAGGGAAGTTCTCAAAGAACTTGCCGAGGAGGGCCGTTCTTGTGGGGATCTGATGAAGCAACTTGAGTCGGGGGAAACTACTGGCTTCCTGCTCAGGCCGATGAATTGTCCGCACCATATTAGGATTTACCAGAGCGATCACCACAGCTACCGCGATCTTCCAGTTCGCCTCGCAGAATTCGGTACGGTTTATCGATGGGAGCAGTCCGGCGAGTTGGGTGGGATGACCCGCGTTCGCGGGTTCACTCAGGACGATGCTCACATTTTCTGCACTGAGGACCAGTTGAAGGACGAAATCATGGGGTGCCTCGAGTTAGTCAAGATCGTTCTCGAAACCCTAGGGATGCAAGACTACCGAGTAAGAGTGGGATTGCGTGATCCGGATTCAACCAAATATGTGGGGGAGCCGGAACAATGGGACAAGGCGGAAGAGGCCCTGCGCGAGGCAGCGTCATCCTTAGGCAAGGCTTTTGCAGAAGAGCCCGGTGAGGCCGCCTTCTACGGCCCGAAGATTGATTTTGTTGTAAAGGACGCGATAGGGCGGGAGTGGCAACTGGGGACAGTGCAGGTGGACTACAACCTTCCGGAACGTTTCGGACTCGAATACGTCGGAAAAGACAACGCTTCTCACCGGCCGGTCATGATCCATCGTGCGCCATTCGGCTCTTTGGAACGCTTCGTCGGCGTATTGATCGAACATTTCGCGGGAAAGTTTCCCACTTGGCTATCGCCGGAGCAGGTTCGAATCCTGCCCATTTCTGAGAAGTTTGTCGATGCCGCGGATGAAGTCCATGCGGCACTGCGAGCCGAGGGAGTGAGGGTCAAAGTCGACGCTTCCAACGAGAAAGTGGGGGCCAAAATTCGACTTGCTCAGCTGGAGAGGATTCCTTATATGTTAATCATCGGAGCGAAAGAACAAGAATCGAACCAAGTGTCAGTGCGTCACCGCGACAAAGGTGATGTCGGTGCCATCGGTGCTGACGAATTTAAAGATCAGATCGTCGCCGAGATTCGCTCTCGCAGTTTATGATCGGGTTGGGTTTCCATTGCTATTTCGAGCCCGGCGAGCTTCGCTCATTCACCGGAGTTAAAACGTTTTCCCTTTCGCGGGATATTACTCTTGTTACTAATTATTTCCGTTCCTGCCCTAAGGGAACGAACCCAAGACAAACTAACACCCATCTATTGGAGGTAATTCGCTATCGCTAAGAGACCCATGAAACGAAGACCGCGTCAGCCAAGGACGCGGGTGAACGACCGGATTCGATCCCCCGAAATCCGAGTTATTTACGGAGAGCACAACGTGGTATTGCCGACTCACAAAGCATTAAGTAAAGCCAAGCAACTTGGTCTTGATCTTGTCGAGATTGCTCCTCATGCGAAACCTCCAGTGTGTCGTATCGTTGACTACGGAAAGTATAAGTATGAGCAGTCTAAGCAGAAGAAGACTGATAAGCCGAAGAAGCGTGAAAAAGAGGTAAAGTTTCGTGTAAACATTGGTGATCACGACTACTCCATCAAGATGACTCATGCTGAAGACTTTCTGGCGCATGGCTTCAAAGTTCGCATCCAGCTCCAATTTCGGGGGCGCCAGATGGCCCATAAAGACTTGGGCTTCAAGTTGATGGATCGAGTTAAGGAAGACCTAGAGACGATGGCTCATGTCGATTTAGAACCGAAACTCAACAATCGTAACATCCTCATGATGCTCTCGCCTCTTCCCAGTGAGAAGCAGAAGCGAAAATTTCGCCCCGAAGATGAAGAGGTTGATCTGGAGGAAGTTGAGGCAGCTCACGCAGCTCAAGAAGACGACGAATCTGACGAGCATGACGAGCATGACGAGCATGACGAGCATGACGAGCATGACGGCAACGAAGTTCCCTCTGGAGATGAGGAGGACACCCAAGATTCCTGATCTCCGCGATTGTCCGGGAACATTCGGAAAGTCGTAATCCTTAAACGTCTGGTGATCCTAGCTAACAAGCTGTTACTTTTCGATATCGATGGCACCTTGGTCGACACCGAGGGGGCTGGGTTGGTTGCTTTGGAGGCAGGCTTCTTTAAGGCGTTTCC
>PBSY01000078.1 GCA_002726915.1 Verrucomicrobiales bacterium
GGGGAACAAAAGCTCGAAGCGACGGTGCTTTCGGGAGAGGGGATGAAGTTTTCTATCTCGGGGCAATCGGTCGCGGTTGAGGACGGCGAAACTCTATATGCGGCCTGGTTGCAAGGTGATGGTGGGGCGACTTGGCGACTCACTGAGGGCGGTGATGCCCTGGCATTAACCATTCCCGCGTCGGATCAAGTTCTTCACCTCAATGTGGCAGTCGCCACGGGCGAGGTCGGCGGGAGCGGTTTTGAGTCACCTGCCGATCGTGTTTTTGACCTCACGGCAAGGGTGAGGGGTGGCCCGGAGCGTTGGAAGACCGTTCATACCATGAAAGGGAACCCAGATGCGTCGCACTTCCAGGGTTATGCGTTGGAGAGTGTGCCGGTCCCCCTGACAAACGCCTACAACGCGTGGCTAAGAACGGCGTCACTCGCCTTTTTTGACGACGGTCGACTCGCTGTGGCAAGTCTTTCGGGAGATGTCTGGATTGCCAGCGGTATTAATGATGAGCTCGATCAGGTGACGTGGAAACGATTTGCTTCTGGACTCTATGAGCCCATGGGCATGAAGGTAGTCGACGGGACACTTGTGGCGATTACCCGCGGAAGGATCATGAAGTTGCATGACTTCAACAGTGATGGTGAGGCCGATTTTTACGAAGCTTTCTTCAACGAAGAAGAACCCGATCGCGGATGGCACGCTTACAGTTGCGACCTCGTGGTCGGGGACGATGGATCGTTTTTTTACGCGAGAACCGGAGGTTTCAGCGAGTGGTCAGTTCCGGGCGGGATTGTTAAAGTGGCGGCTGACGGAAAGTCGTCTGAACTCTTTGGGGTCGGTATGCGAGTTCCCAATGGAATCGGCAGGCTTCCTGACGGGCGGATCACCTTCGGCGACAATCAGGGGACCTATGTGCCGGCCAGTAAAATTGCCATTTCTAAACCCGGTGATTTTCATGGAGCCGGCAAGTGGGATCAGCGGGAGGGGGATTTTGATCCGGAACAGATTGTCCAACCCATCGTCTACATGCCCCAGGAACTGGACAGTTCTTCCGGCAGCCAGTTGTGGGTAGAAAAAGATGAGCGGTTTGGTCCTTTGAGCGGGAAGTTGTTTCACACCTCGTTTGGGCGAGCGCGGACCATGTATGCGATGGTCGATGAGGTTGATGGTGTGACCCAGGGGGCGGTATTTTCAATTCCAATGCAGATGGAATCCGGCACCTTGCGAGCAGCAAGGAATCCGAAAGACGGTCAGATTTATTACTCCGGTCTGACGGGTTGGCAGGCAGGTGGTTCGAAAGAGGGAAGTGTCCAGCGGCTTCGCTACACCGGAAAAAACGGGCTCTACCTGCTCGATGCCAAGGCGCGCGAGGGACGACTCGAACTAACCTTCAATGAGCCGATCAATCACGAGCAGGTCAACCTATCCAAGTGGCAAGTTGAGTCGTGGAACTACCGCTGGGGCAAACAGTATGGCTCGCCCCACTTAAAGCCATCTCAGCCGGATCAGCAGGGAACAGAAATCTGGTCGGTGGATGGGTTTGAGCTCGAAGACGGGGGACGGCGATTGGTTCTGAGCGTTCCGGATCTCCAGCCCTGTCACACGCTCAAACTGGACTTCTCGGTAGCCGCAGGGGAACTTGTCCTCGATGGGCCTGTGTTCTTCACCATCTACCACCTGCCGAAGTAGTCCAAGCAACATTGCATTGTGTGATCTAGATCAGGATATCGGCGAGAAGACCAATCTCGCCATGTCGTCACCAGAGATCGCCGGACGGCTCAAGAAAGAGCACGATGAGTGATTGCAGGAAACGGAGTTCGGACGGCACCACATCCTCGATGCGATTCGGTGGACGGCCAGAGAACGGGAGTAGTCGTGGCACAAAAAAACCGCCGTGAACGGCGGTGTATTTTGGCGACCCGTACGGGACTCGAACCCGTGTTGCCGCCGTGAAAGGGCGGAGTCCTAACCGCTAGACGAACGGGTCACGTTCGATGCTGAGTTGGCGGAACAGATTGTCCCTCAGCGCGGGACGCGAATATGAAGGCTTACAGACGTTTCGCAAGTTGAAAATGTGAAAGATTTTTTGGTGGCAGGTTACGGCCCCGCTGTCACAATAAAGGATGCTCGTTCTGATCGATCTTCTCTGGCTTTTAGCGGGTCTTACCGCTTTGTATTTTGGGGCCGAATGGTTGGTTGGTGGTGCCTCCAGGCTTGCTGTTCGGTTTGGTATCTCACCGCTGGTAGTGGGTCTCACGGTGGTCGCTTTTGGAACCAGCGCTCCAGAGCTTTTTGTGTCGATTGGATTCAACAACAACGGCCATCCGGGGATGGCTCTTGGTAATGTGATTGGTTCAAATATTTGTAACATCGGATTGGTGCTAGGGATTAGTGCCTTCATCTGCGTTCTCGGTGTGAAAAGCCAGTTGGTGAGGCGAGATCTGCCAGTGCTTGTGCTCGCAACGCTGGCTTTCACGGTGATTCTCTGGGACGGAAAAATCAGTCGACCTGAAGGCAGTTTTCTTTTTATGGGTGTGCTGGTTTACACGGTATACCAGTTGGTCTTGGGCAAGAAAATTAGTCAAACCGAAGTCGCTGCCGATTTTGAAGAAGAAGTTGACCTTGAGGCCGCAAAAAACGATCCGGTATGGAAATTCACTCTCCTGATTTTTGTCGGTCTGGTAGGGCTCTATTTTGGCGCAAAGTGGCTTGAGATCGGAGGGGTCGGGGTGGCGGAACGCATGGGTGTTCCGAAGGCGGTAATTTCGCTGACCTTGATTGCCTTTAGCACATCGGTGCCGGAGTTGGCTACGTCGATTATCGCCTCCCTAAAAAGGCAGGGGGACATCATTATAGGGAACGTGGTGGGTTCCTGCCTCTTTAATCTGCTCTGCGTTACTGCTGTGACGGCATTGGTCAAGCCTCTCGAAACTGGGGGTATTGCGTTGTCAGACCTCTACGTGATGATTGCGATGACGGTCGTCATGGTTACCATGATGTGGACAGGTAAAAAAATCACCAGATGGGAAGGCGGGATACTTCTTGCCAGCTATGTAGGCTACTGCGTTTACCTCTGGTTTGACCGCGTAGCGGTGGCAGCTTAGAGATTGACGGGGAAAAGGCGGGATTTAGATCATCCCGAGCTTCATCTTGCCTTCTTCTGAGATCATCTCTTGACTCCAGACGGGATCCCAAACGAGGTCGACTTGCGCGTTCCCAATACCCTCGAGCATAAGAATTTTGGATTGGGCATCGGCGGCAATCGTGGGCCCCATGCCACAGCCTGGAGCTGTCAGCGTCATCTTGACTTCGACATTTTTTTGTCCTTCCTCCTCCTTAATCGTACAATCATAAACAAGACCGAGGTCAACGATGTTGACCGGAATTTCAGGGTCGAAGACGAGTTTAAGTTGCTCCCAGATGGCACCTTCAACGTCTCCGTCGGCTACTTTAATAGCAGCGACTTCTTGCTGGGCTTTCTCCGCTTCCAGATCGATTCCAAGAGCGTCGGCGTTTTCGGACTTGATTCTGGCTAGGCCTGACTGTGTGGCGACCGTGTAAGTGCCTCCGAGTGCCTGAGTAATCATGACTTTAGTTCCGGTGGGCAGGTGAATGGGGTCGCCGCTGGGAATCTGAATGGCTTCGACCTCGCGAGTGAGTTCAAGTTCTTCGTGCATGGTAAGGGGTGGTTAAGTCGAGAGAAAGAATGGTTAAGGGGTTGTGATTGATGCTACGCAGGAGGGGATTGTAATCTGAAATGGCTAATCGTCCAGTTTGACGACCTTCAGTTTTCCTTTCTTCAGGTTCGGCTGATTCATATCGCCAAGCAAGGTATTGCTCGAGACCTGAGGCGCAGGTTGAGGCGCTTTGCTTGCACCGCTGTCGCTTCGCAGGGCTTCGCGGAGGGCTCCCTCCACCATTTCGCCACAATGTATTTTCATGGGAGGTAGAGAGCCGAGGGGTTTCGAAAGATCTGATGAATTCATCGCTTCAGCTTCTTCGACGGTTTTGCCTTTGAGCATTTCTGTAGCCATGGAAGCCACGGCAATAGCGGTCTGGCAGCCGAAACTCTGGAAGGAGGCCTTATCAATTACCTTCTTGCCCCCCTTCTCTTCGAACTTGAGCCACATGCGAACCATGTCCCCGCATTCCGGATTGCCAACCGTGCCAACAGAGTCGGCATCAACCATCTCACCCATGTTTTGAGGGTTTGCGATCGCGTCGCTGATTTTATCTTCAAAAGTGGAATCTTCAGTGCTCATAACGAGAGGAGTGTTTTGCTGGATTGAGTGGCCGTTTAAGGCTCTGGGTCTTCGAATTCAAGTTTGTAGCGCGGTATGTCACGATCCACTTCCTTCGCATAGGCATCGATACCGCCGCGAAGAGCGCGTGTATTTCTGTAGCCGTGACCGATCAGGTAAGCGGCTGCGTCCAGAACCTTGTCTCCGGTATGGTCATACATAACGATAAAGCGGTCTTTCTGCTCGCTTCCGAAAATATCCTGCAAGAGATCATTGCTGTAGATCTCAGAACCGAGGAGAGCGACAGCTTCATGCTCTTCACGAGTGCGCATGTCGAGCAGGCGAGGGGAAGGTTCGGCTTTAAGTGCTTCGGCAAGTTCTCTGGGTTCGATCAGGATCTTGCGGTCGGTTTCGTGAGCTTGGAGGATGTGATCAATCACTTCGTCCACTGGCAGGCCTTCGTTTCGTTGGCAGACTTCGGCAAGAGTTTCCTCGTTGTCGTAGCTGCAGCTCTGGCAGCCACCGATGTGATAAGCCGCGAATAGGGCCCGTTTCGCACCGGGGAAGCGTGCAAGCACTTCTCCCATCGTGATACCGGAGTCGAATTCTTGAGTTTGGGCAGTTGAGGCCATCACGTCACTATGGACTTAACTTGGGGGTTTCTCATTTGAAAATTGAATTTTGAGCCCAGGGGCGGTTAATTGGCGCATGAAACGTCACGTACCCGGTCCCTGGAGCACGCCCAGCGTCTATCTCTGGCCTAACCTGATGACGGCTGGTAATCTCGCCTGTGGGTTCAGTGCAGTGCTAGTAATTTTTGAGGGTATGAGAGATGCCGGCGGCGGGGCGAAGGATTTTCATCTCGCCATTTTCTTGATCCTTGGGGCGTGTTTTTTCGATGCATTAGATGGTCGCCTTGCTCGAATTAAGGGCCAAGAGTCAATGTTTGGCCGTGAATTCGATTCGCTTGCGGACATTGTTTCGTTCGGGATGGCACCTGCGTTCCTCGTGATGGATATTGTTCTCAGTTCTTTCGATAACCGTCTCGGTTGGACAATTGCGTTCATCTACCTGCTCTGTGGAGGAATGCGACTGGCGCGGTTTAATTGCCTCGCACAGCTTGAACAGGAGAATCCCGATGAAGAAAGGAATAGGGATTTCGTGGGCTTTCCGATTCCGGCTGCTGCTGGACTGATCGCATCTTTGACTATTTTCATTCTGTGGCTCAATGAAGGCCATAAGGAAATCGGCGCCTGGCGCTACGTCCTGCTTATCCTCATGCTTTTGCTTTCCTTTATGATGTTGAGCGAGTTTCGTTATCCCAGTTTTAAGGCGATGAACTGGCGGGCTCGCCGGTCCATGATTTGGCTCTTTGCGGCGATTTTGGTTTTGGTCTGTGCGGTCAATTTCGTCGAGTTCGTTCCTCTGATAATTTTTCTGAGTTATCTGATCTATGGGCTGCTCCGACCGTGGATTTCCCAGAGGTGGCAGCGAGAAATTGAAATCGGCGCAGAGCTGGAATTCGAGCCTGAAATTTTTGGTGATCCTGATGACAATGAAGCGTCCTGATTTCCGGTCAGAATTGCGCAGATTCGAGTGACCTTTCCGGTCGTTGCACTCTGGTTAAGCTGGCGTATCAATCGTGCATGAGCTTTGTAGAAAACCTATTTTCGCTGGAAGGGCAAACCGCAGTCGTGGTTGGAGGAACCGGTGTGCTGTGTGGCGAAATGGCCAACGGGTTGGCGCAGGCTGGAGCGAATGTTGTCGTCGTCGGACGCAGCGAAGAAAAGGGGGCGAAGCGAGTGGCCGAAATTGAGTCTCTTGGAGGAAAGGCTAGTTTTCTTGCTGCCGATGTCGCGTCTCGCGAAATGCTGGAGTCACTTCTTGCTCAGGTGCTTGAGTCACATGGGAAAGTCGACATACTTGTTAACGGTGCCGGAGTAAATTCGCCAACTGCCCTCCTTGAAATCGGAGATGAAGAATTTGCCCGCATCCTCGATATCAATCTCGGCGCCATCCTGCGGAGTTGTCAGGTTTTTGGCCGGCAGATGCTAGAGCAGGGTGGGGGGTCCATCATCAACATCGGTTCGATTTCGGGGCTGGGGCCGCTGAGTAAAGTCTTTACCTACTCTGCCAGTAAGGCAGCGGTGCACAATCTTTCCAAAAACCTTGCCCGAGAATGGGCGGAGCAGGGGATTCGTGTGAATACGCTCGTTCCTGGGTTCTTTCCTGCTGAGCAGAACCGCAAGGTTCTGACTGACGATCGTGTCGCGGCCATCATGGGGCACACGCCGGCCAACCGTTTCGGCGAGGCTCACGAGTTGATCGGAGCGACCTTGCTATTGGCTTCGCAGAGTGCGGGGTCCTTTGTGACCGGTATCGAGATGATCGTCGACGGAGGCTTCTCGGCGATGACTATTTGAGATTGTAGGGAGGAATTCGATCTTGCTGAGGAGGGGCTTCCCGGGCGCTAAAAGACCAAATTCTCCTGCGTGGAGACGACTTCAGCCGCTTTTAGCTTTTGAGTGAGAGGGGTTCTAATCGCTTGACGTAGTTAATATTTCTTAATATTCTTGTAAAATTGATAATTTGAATAAAACTGAGGAGTATTCAGTATAATCTAGATGAAGTGCCCGAGGTGTATGCGTCCAGTCGATCATGAGGCTGAGAGTTGCTACTCATGCGGTTACAGCGCCTTGAAAGCGGCTGAGAAATTCGGCTCAAATCAAGTGGCGCTCAGCCGGGTGCATGATGCTGCTCACTGGCTCCGTAAGCAGGAGAAAGATGTTCTCAACACTGCCATTGACCAGTTGGAAGTGAAATTCCCCCAAATGTTGTTCTGCGCTTACTTGGGTTTACTACCCGAGAATCTCAAGATGAGCGAGTTGGGATTCTGGTTGCTTAACCACGGTCAGGTAAAGGGAGCTGAGTATGCGCGGCCGAACGAAAACGCTATCCTCGTGATTCTTGATATGAAAACCAAACAGGTCGGAATTTCTCTAGGCTACTTCGCTGAATCCCTAATCACGCAGGAAGATGGCTATCGAGCGCTGATGAAAGCCCGGCCAAATCTGCTGAATGCCGAGTATGGCGAAGCGATTGAAACGATTTTCCGTCGGCTCTGCAAAGTCCTCGAGAAAAGAGGCAAAAAGCTGCGGAAGTTGTCCCACGAGGAGCTGCAGGCTCAGAGTAAAGCACTCAACGAAAATACTCTCGACCTGCCGCAACACTTTGCTCCCATGCTTGGTCGATGGTGGCGGCTGCGAGCTGTTTAAGTAGCTCGGATTCGTGTGACACTCAAGCAATCCAATGAAACGACCATTCCTGACAGCATCCAGCCTCGTTCTGTTTACTGCAGGAATCATAGCCGCGGAGGCGGATTTACCTGAGTGGAGCGATGCTACAGATGCCGAAGCCTATACACTTGGTGGTGGATTATGGCCTATCGGTTTGCTTCCTGATGGGGCAGCGGAAGCGGCAAGGGAAGATTCTCCTGCCATGGTTGCTGAAGGGGCTTCTACACCGACAAACCCTGATGGATCGCCGCTGACCTTTTACGGTCCGCTGACCTCTGCCGGTGGTGAAAATTTGGGAGTAGGTAACACGACAGGGGAAGGTCTGGACGAGCCTGCACAGGCTCCAGCAATTGAGGCGCTTCCGCCGATCGATGGGGAGCTGAGGAACCTCTACTTTGGTTATCCTCCGGTGGATTACTTGATTGATCCCCAGCGACTCCTTACTGAGCAGAAGTCGAATGATATCAAGCGCTTCCTAGAATTTCACTCCGACGAGTCCGACTTTAAGATTTTCGTGATGGTGATTGGGGAAACTCAAGAGATCCCGGAAAGCGTTGATCTGCAGGAGCTTCATCGCGAGTGGTTCTCTGAACAAACCACGGTGCTCATGGTTTACCATCGTGAGCATCCCGATCTCACCGAGTTCGTTTACAACGAGGGCGTTCGTTCCGCCCTATCTCAGCCAGTCTTTGAACGCATTCGACAAAACTGCCTTCGCGAGGGGGCAGCCACCGAGTTTGCGCCCGATCAGGTTGAGAAAATGGCGATTGAGTTGAGTATCCAGCTGTATTGGCTTGGGCGCCTCATGAACGCCGAGGGTGCTGAAGCTAAAGCTCTAAGCGAGGCTGAGTCAGTCTTTGATCTTCCTGCCTCTGCGGATGCGCCTGAGTTACTCCGTGAGTATGCGCCGAGCATCTTCCTCCAAGAGTCCAGCCAACGGGCGATTTCAATTCTAATCACGATCGCGGGCATCCTTGCATGCCTTGTTCTTGCAGCATTTTTGGTGTTGATTATAATCTGGCTGCGGAACATGGATCGGATCGGGGGTGGACCACTTATCTTTCCCAATTGGGAGCCAAAACCACGACTCGGTGGTGAGTTCTCAGGGGGAGGATTCATCAGCATGTCTTTTGATATCAACGATACCTCGAGCGAAAAGCCCTGACCGGCTCCCTGATGTTGAAGGCGCGAACGAGGTGATTTTTAGTTTGCCCCGGCGCTGCAGTAAAAGGTTTAAGGGTGCATGGCATATCGGGTAGGCATCATAGGATACGGATGGGCGGCAACTGCTCATGCCGATGCGATTAACGGCACTGGGAAGGGTGAGGTGGCAGCGGTCTTTTCATCGCGAAAGCTCGATGAAGAAGAGGTGTCGGCGGCGCATGGTAGTAGCATTACGACTTACACAGACCTCGATGTCATGCTGGCTTCTGAGGACTTGGATGTCGTTTCGATCACGAGTTATCCGAACCAGCACCGGGAGCAGGCTGTGGCTGCCGCCAATGCCGGAAAGCACATCATTCTCGAAAAGCCGATGGCCCTTAATTGGGAAGATTGCAAAGCGATTCACGACGCCGTTGTAGCTAACGGGGTTAAGGCCTGTGTATGCTTCGAATTGCGCTACATCAGTCAATTCCTAACCACCTCGCGACTCCTCGACGAGGGGTTAATCGGCGACGTTCATTACGGGGAAATCGATTACTACCATGGAATTGGTCCTTGGTATGGCCAATATCGGTGGAATACAACTGCGGAAAATGGAGGCAGCAGCCTGCTCTCGGCCGGATGTCATGCCTTAGATGCTCTGTTGCTGTGCATGGGCAACGACGTGGAAGAAGTCAGTAGTTACGCGACGACCTCAAAGCATGAGATTTTTCAAAAATACGAGTACGCCACGACAACGGCATCTATTCTGAAGTTCACCAATGGATCTGTCGGCAAGGTCGCTTCAGTCATCGATTGCTTTCAGCCCTATTACTTTCACACTCATCTCGTCGGTAGCGAAGGTAGTCTGCTCGACAATAAGCTCTATTCGAACAATTTTGGACTCCGGGACAAGAAGTGGGCTGAACTGCCCATGGCGATGGCGGATTCGGGAGATGTCGCTGACCATCCTTATGAGGCTCAATTCCACGCGTTTTTCGACGCGTTGGTTAAAGGTGAGGATATGCCCAGAACCAGCATTGGCGAGGCGCTGGAGACTTTCAGGGTCCTTTTTGCCTGCGACAAATCAGTGGCGGAAGGTCGACCGGTGAAAATCAGCGAAATCAACTGAGGACGAAAACTGATGTGATAAGCCGTTGAGGTGGTTGCGCACACGGGAAGTTGAGGCAAGAGTGCGGGCGATTCATGGCTATCACCTACCTTGAGGCAATTCGCGAAGCCCAGGCCCGTGTACTGAAAGAACACGACAACGTCTACATCTACGGACAGGACGTGTCGGAGTTTGGTGGTGCCTTCAAAGCTACCAAGGGCTTGTCCGAAAAATTTCCGGGACGGGTGCTTGATTCTCCGATCAGTGAGGATGCTATGATCGGTTCAGCGGTTGGCGCTGCCATCGAAGGGATGCGCCCCATCATCGAGATGCAGTTTGCGGACTTTTCCTCGATCGCTTTCAACCAGATTGTGAACCAAGCGGCGACGCAGTTCTACAGAACTGGTGTTCCGTGTCCGATAACAGTGCGACTTCCGTCCGGCGGGACTGAAGGAAGCGGTCCATTCCACAGTCAAAGCCTCGAATCAATTTACTCCCACTATCCTGGTATCGTGGTGATGACTCCGGCGACAGTTGAAGATGCCTACACCATGCTCATTGAGGCAGTGGAGATTGATGATCCGGTCATCTTCTGTGAACACAAGTTTCTCTACTATCACCTTAAAGCGGATGGTCTCCCCGAGGATAATCTCCCAGTCGGTAAAGCACGGTTGGCGCGGACCGGGCGACACGCGACCCTAGTGACTAACAGCGCCATGGTGCACGAGTGTCTTAGAGCGGCCAAGCAGCTCGAAGGCGAGGGTTACGAGCTTGAGATTGTTGATCTTAGAACGGTGAAGCCGATTGATACGGATACCATACTCGGATCAGTGGCCCGCACCGGAAGGATCCTAGCGGTTGGGGAAGGGTTTCCCTGGGGCGGGGTGACATCCGAGGTGATTTCGAGAGTTACAGCAGAGGGGTTTCATCTTCTGGACGCTCCGCCACAGAGACATAACTGCCGTGACACCCCGATTCCTTATCACCCGAATCTTTGGAAAGCGCATCGGCCCGCCGCCAACAGTATTGCGGATGCGGCCAGATCGCTGCTGCATCTATGACAGTGGCAGCCAGAAACGTTTCAAATACGTCAAAAAACGGTTGCGATCATTATTAATTCGCCGACTGTCGCCTCCCCGTCGTTCGCGACGGATCTAGACCGCGGGGTGGAGCAGTCTGGTAGCTCGTCAGGCTCATAACCTGAAGGTCGTAGGTTCAAATCCTGCCCCCGCAACTTATTTAAAGCCCTCTAGCTCATCGAGTTAGAGGGCTTTTTTATTTATTTCAACTTCCTTGCAACATCAGGACATCTCTCATTTGTATCAAACCGCCATGATTGATTTGACTCAGTTAATGATAGGATGAGCCTGTCCGTGGCACTATTTTGATTCGGGGTTCGTGCGACTCTAGTGAGCTTTGTAAGGCTCGCGTATTCGTTCGCCAATAATGGGACTTAAGCTTTTTCTAAAAAAGGAAATTCAACTGGACTTGCCTATCGTGGTCGGACTGATCGTCTAGCCCTTTTGAAATCAATTCATAATTACGATGAGCTACTTCAACCGCCTCCCGTTGTTTCTCATTTCGCTTACGGCTGCGCTTCTCTGCTGTCTTCACTCAGTTGCGTCCGATTCGAAGATCCGCTCCTATCAGGGGAGGACGCTCTACGAATGGGATGGACGTTACCTCTCCCAATATCAGGGCCGCCGCATCTACGAATGGGACGGTCGTTACCTCTCCCAATACCAAGGTAGCCGAATATACCAGTGGGATGGACGTTACCTGTCCCAATATCAGGGGCGCCGCCTACTTGAAATTGACGAGAGAGGAGTCCGGGCTTACCAGGGGAATCGACTTTTTACCTGGGACGGCGAACACATCTCTCGCTATCAGGGGAAGCGTGTCCTCACGATAGAAGGCATCGTAGCGCACCCGGTGTTGGCTCTGCTTGTCGCGGGTAGGTTGTGACCGATTTCATAGCCATGGGAGAAGTAGATCGGATCTATGGTTGCCCACAAAAGATCGCGGACGATCGACTTATCCCGGAGCGATTAATAAGTCCTCGTTCAGCACACGGTCGAATTCGCAAGCGAGGCGTTCTGCCGTGTAGGGTTTGGGAAGAATACCGGCAAAGCCATGCTCAAGCACCGCGTCACGGGCAGGTTGTTCAAGGTAAGCACTGCTTACAATGATTTTTGCAGCTTCATGGATTTGCTTTATCGCCTGCGTCGCTTCGAGGCCTGACATACCGCCTGGAAGAGCGAGGTCCATCACTACCAAAGAAAAGGGCTCACTGGCGGTGAGTGCTTCCCGATAGGCATCGATCGCTTCCATGCCACTACTAACGGGAGTGCTTGCGTAGCCGAGTTTGGTGGCGATTGAGGATGCGAGAACTTGTATCCTCGGCTCATCTTCGACGATGAGAACGCTTTTCGATGCCGGGCCATCTGAGGTCGCGGGGACTGCTGGCGCAATGAGAGTTCGCATATTTTTAAAATTAAAAAAATTTATATAAAAATAATAATTGGCTGTAAACCGGTTTTTTGCCCGTCCGGTTTTGTCATGTGACCTGGGCGCGACAGTGTGTTCCAGATGGTGCACCTTCAAAGCGCGTCGATCCTGTCGATAGTCGCCAGTATGGCGGGATTAATGGGGCTTTAGTTGAGGCTTAAGCGGTGCTTAATATAACGTAAAAACACAAGACAGATACCTGACAGTAAGTAATTTACAAATAAAAAATAAGTGATTTAAAAGGAGTGGATTGCTAAGCGAGATCGTTTGAGTCTGAATGACTTGGATGGGTAGCACTTACCGGCGTGTGAGCCGTTCAATCCGAGCCTTCTTCTTTGTTGGTGCCACGTCTTTATGGTTTCGGTTGGCACGAGATTGCTTAAATTGAAGTGTGATGCTGTCTCCTTCTTCGCTCCCGTCAGACCGCCGGCGTGATCAGTTCTTTGTCGCGGTAAAAGAAAATTTTCTCCTTCTCTGTGGACTCGTTGCCTCGGCGTGGATTCTGGAGATTATGGATGTTTTTCTTTTCGGGTCACTCAATAGCTTCGGGATCGTCCCGAGAAGTCTTGCCGGTGTTTGGGGGATCTTCGCCGCTCCACTCCTACATGCCGGATTTGACCATCTCATTTCCAATACGGTGCCTTTTTTTGTTCTGGGGAGTGTTGTCTTAATGGGAGGCAGGCGCATCTTTATTTTCGCCTCGCTGTTTATTGTCCTAATTGGAGGTGCGGCGGTCTGGATGCTGGGACCGGCAGGAACCGTTCATATTGGAGCGAGTTTACTGATATTCGGTTACCTCGGATTTCTCATTGCGCGAGGCCTCTTTGAGAGGTCGGTGTTTTGGGTTGTTGTCGGGGTCTTGATCCTGGTGTTCTACGGCGGGATGCTGCGTGGTATCTTTCCCACCGACCCCTACATTTCGTGGCAAGGACACCTTTTTGGATTTATAGCGGGGATTCTTGCTGCGAGGGTCATGTTTGCCAAATAGTGGGAGAACCCGCCAATGAGTCAAGATTCTCGCTTCGGTCCGGCGAATGTAGTTCTTACGAATCGTGTTCGCGGATGGCGTCCATAAATGGTTCTAGGTAGCGCTTGGCTTTAACTTCACCAATTCCTCGAATGCGAAGTGCCTGTTCTTCGGTCTTGGGGCGCAGCCGCGTGAGAAACTCGAGGACCTGGTTGCCAAAGATGACGTAGGCGGGTTTGCCTTCCTCCTTCGCGATCTTATTTCGAACTGTCTTGAGCGCTTCGAAAAGCGCGTCGTCGAACGCCAGCTCTTCAAGGTCAGGATGAGACAGAGGCGTCTTCGATTTGCTTTGGAGCTGGTCGCGGTCCGGCCAGGCGAGCTGAAAGTGGCGCTCACCGCGCATGACCTCGCTACCGCGGCGGGTGATTGTCAGAAGCGGGTAGGGGGTCTTTTTGATGGCAACGAGTCCGGCCCGTTCCATCTCTGACAAAAGCGCGAAAACGTAGGTGGAGCCGCAGTCCTTGAGGATACCGAAGGTGCTGAGTTCGTCGAGCCGCGCAGCTTTGAGATCCTGGGATGTTGAGCCTGTCAGCATTTGGACAATCTTACCTTTGCCAATACGAGGTTCCCAGTTGCCTCCGCCGTCGCGCCCGCAGGTGCGGGCAACGCCGGAAAGCGCTTTCCGCGCGATGACAAATTCCTCGTCATCCGGTTCCCGGCCATCACGCTCGCCGGATTCATCGCAAATATCGCAGCTACCACAGGGAGTGGAGTCTGATTCACCGAAGTATTCGAGGATCCATTGCTGGCGGCAGACGTCCTGCTCGTAGCAGAATTTGATCATGGCATCGAGCTTGTCCCGATCGCGCCGCTCTTTCTCATGCAGCGACTCGTTGTTGATCGCGAGATCGGAGTCTTTTAATTCAGGATCGACAAGTCGGGTCCCACGAGCGCGCTCACCGGGCATGTCATAACGCTCGAGGTAGCCGGAGCGAACCAGATGGCTTATGGCGCTGCTGACCTGCATCGTATTCTTCACATTAATCTGATCAGCAAGATCACGGATGGGAATAGCAACCCCCTCGTTGGTGTTACCAGAAAGATGAAAGAGAGCGGTGTAGGTATCGAGAATGACTTCTGGCGTCGGGTTGCTGCCTTCAATAAAGAACTCTTGGGTTCGGGTATCGGCATAATTGAAGAGCAGTTCACAAACAGCAGGTTCCCCGTCGCGTCCAGCGCGGCCCGCTTCCTGATAGTAGGCCTCGATGCTGCCCGGTATATCAAAGTGAGCCACAAAACGGACGTCGGGCCGGTCAATTCCCATGCCAAAAGCGTTGGTGGCTACGACCACATCATAGCTGCGATCGAGAAAAACGTTTTGAGCCCATTCCCGGTCCTTGTCATCCATCCCGCCGTGGTAGGCGACTAGTTTCACGCCCATGCCCGATAAAGAAGCGCTGACCTCTTCGACTCGCTTGCGAGTGGAGCAGTAGACGATTCCGGTGCGTTGGGATTCAATAAGCGATTTGAGCCGATTGTATTTGGTCCGGTGATCTTCGCAGTGCAGCACTCGCAGACTCAGGTTGGGCCGTTCGAAGCCGCTAATGGAAACAAAGGGGTCGCGCAACTTAAGGACGTCGAGAATGTCTTGGCGAACAACCGGAGTCGCAGTGGCCGTGAACGCAGCCGTCTGAGGGTGGCCCAGTTCCTCAAGGGCTTCGGACAGGCGAATATAGTCGGGTCGAAAATCGTGCCCCCATTGGCTGAGACAGTGGGCTTCATCGACCGCAAAAAGGGCAATGGGCACTTGCTTGAGCGCTCCAATAAACTGACTACTGCGAAAACGTTCCGGCGCAATGTAGACGAGCTTGAATCGCCCTTCGGCGAGGTCGCGGATGCGGGCACTTTGCTCAGTGGAAGAGAGCGTACTGTTGATCATTGTTGCGGGAATGCCTTTTCGCTGCAGTCCGTCGACCTGATCTTTCATCAGAGCGATGAGCGGGCTGACCACCAGAGTGACGCCCTCCATAACCATTGCAGGGAGCTGGTAGCAGAGGGATTTACCTCCTCCTGTGGGCATCACGGCAAGGGTGTCTTGACCCGAAAGCAGAGCAGAGAGGACGGTTTCCTGACCGGGAAGAAATTCACCGAAACCGAAGTGATGCTCGAGCGCCTCGAGGGGGTCTCGGATCAATTGGGTATCAGCCGCGAGATTCGTCATACAATGCTAGTGTGTTATTATGAACAGTAATTTGGGTTTTGCATACGGAAAACGCTGAGAATTTTACTTTCACCTGATTCCGGTCAGGGGTATGCGAAGGGATCATGAATGATCTGCATATTGCTATTCTCGGTCACCGGTTCATGGGGCGAGCTCACTCAAACGGGTGGAGCCAAACCACAAGGTTCTTTGATCCACCGTATCGACCGGTCCTGCAAGTGGCTTGTGGTCGGGACACCAAAGATCTTCAGAAGTTCGCTGATCGTTGGGGTTGGGCTGAGATTGAGACCGACTGGCACCGAGTGATAGAGCGTGATGATATCGACGTGATTGATGTATCACTGCCGACTCACCTTCATGCTGAACCGTCTATCGCCGCTGCCAAGGCAGGGAAGCACGTCTTTTGCGAGAAACCCTTTTGTCGGACGGCGGATGAAGCTAAGGCCATGCTGGCCGCGGCTGAGAAGGCTGGGGTAGTGCATTACGTTAACCACAACTATCGACGTTGTCCTGCCGTTCACCTTGCGAAAAAGATGATTGATAACGGAGAAATCGGAGAGATTCGCCATTGGCGTGGCGCTTACCAGCAAAGCTGGCTCAACAATCCCGATCATCCGCTCGACTGGAAACTCAAGAAAGCGACCGCCGGCGCCGGTCCATTATGGGACCTCGGGTCTCATGCCATCGACCTCGCTCATTTTCTCGTCGGTGACTTCGCGAAACTAATCTGCCATGGAAAGCAGTTCGTGAGTGAGCGAAAGATGGTGGAGGAACTTTCCCAAACTGGTGAGGTGGAGGTTGAATGCGCTGCGAACCTGATGGGTGAATTCAAGAATGGAGCGGTCGCTACCATAGAGACAACCCGCTACGCGACCGGGCGTCGCAATCGTCATACCTTTGAAATCTATGGCACCAAGGGAGCAATCACCTGGGACATGGAGGAAATGAACCGACTCAAGTTTTTCAGTGAAGGAGATCCCGAAGACAAGCGCGGCTTTCGTGACATCATGGTCAATGAACCCAGTCACGACTACGCTAATGCCTGGTGGCCTCCAGGGCACATCATTGGCTACGAGCATACTTTCGTGCACGCAGCAGCTGATTTCATGCAGGCCATTAAGGATGGCACGGGGATCAAGCCGGATTTCAATGACGGCTTAAAAATCATAACGGTGCTGGAAGCGGCCCTGCGGTCGATGGAGACAGGAGAATACGTCGAGTTTTAGAGAGGAGCAGCTCCATCATTTAATCCTTTTAGGTCATGCGTGTGATTGGTTGCCAGTGGAACATAGCTTGGGAGAATCCCGCCGCAAATTATGAAAGGGTTGAGGAGTTGCTCGGCGAGGCCGGGCCCGCTGATCTCATCGTGTTGCCGGAAATGTTTAGCACCGGTTTTACGTTTGATGTGGACGTGGCCGCGGAGGCAGAACCATCGACCTCCGAAGTGTTTCTGAAAAAGTTAGCTGACCGGCATGAAGCTGCGGCTTTGGGCGGGCTTGTTAGGAAAAGCAGTGATGAATCGGGCCGCAATGAACTTATTGTATTCGATCCATCTGGAGAAGAATTAGGGCGCTATCAAAAGAATCGCACTTTTTCTTACGCTGGCGAATCTCGTTTTTATCGCAGAGGGAAAGAGGTAATGGTCTTCGATTGGCAGGATTGGAAAGTGGCACCTATGATCTGCTATGATCTTCGCTTTCCGGAGTTGTTTCGACGTGTGACGGCCAAGGGCGCCGAACTGATCGTCGTCATTGCGAACTGGCCGTCGGTGAGGTTGGATCACTGGCTGACTTTGCTGAAGGCGCGAGCGATTGAGAATCTTGCTTACGTAGTTGGTGTGAATCGCTGTGGGAGTGATCCCAATCATCAATATCCGGGGCGGAGCGTGGTCATTGATCCGTGGGGCGAGGTAGTGGCCGATGCAGGAAGTGAGGAGGGACTGGTTGACGTGAGGCTCGACCTCGAAAGTTTGCGAGCGTGTCGGGAGGAATTTCCGGTGTTGAAGGATCTTGATGTTTGAGGAAAAATAAGTCGCCAAGAGGTGATTGAGAAAAAATTTCAGATCAGAGACAGGCTTTTTTGAGGCAGGGGTGCAGGTGTTTTTAGATCAAAAGATATCATTCTGGACAGTCTTGAGCTGGCAGGTCATCTTCGCTTTACATGATTCGGTAAATGAGTGAATCGGAAGTAAAACCACTCTTGGAAATGCACGGAATCCACAAGCGATTTCCCGGGGTGCATGCTTTGAATGACGTAAAGCTTTCGCTTTATGCTGGCGAAGTTTTGGCTCTGTTAGGAGAAAACGGCGCTGGTAAGAGCACTCTGATCAAGATGCTAGGGGGGGCTCACCAACCTGACGAGGGAGAGATATGGATCGAAGGGGAGCGGGTAGTGATAAACTCGGCGACAGCGGCTCAGGAGTTTGGAGTCGCCGTGATTTACCAGGAGTTCAACCTGATTCCCGAACTTACCGTCTCCGAGAATCTGTTTCTTGGTCGAGAGAAAACACGCTTTGGGTTGATTGATTCACCAGGCGAGCGCCAAGAGGCCGTGAGATGGCTCGAGTGCATTGGGCTCGATATTGACCCCGATTCCAAGTGCGGCGATCTGACAGTAGCTCAGCAACAGGTTGTTGAGATCGTGAAAGCGCTGGCGGTTGACGCCCGCATTCTTGTGATGGATGAGCCATCCGCAGTCCTCACCGACCAAGAGGTTGAGCGCTTGTTCCAGGTGGTTAGAGATTTGAAAGAGAGAGGTATTGGTATCATCTACATCAGCCATCGTCTCGACGAGATCGATTTGATTGCTGACCGACTTCTGGTGTTGCGTGACGGTCAATACATCGGCGGTGGAGCTGTATCAGAAACCGATCGTGACACCCTAATCGAGATGATGGTAGGACGTTCGCTAGAGAAGGACTTTCCTCCCCGTGACGTTACCGTTGGGGAAGAAGTGTTGCGGGTCGAAGGACTGAATCGGGGCAAGGCGGTAAGGGAGGTAAGTTTCTCGGTTAAAGCTGGCGAAATTGTTGGGTTCTCTGGTTTGATAGGAGCCGGGCGGACCGAAACTATGAGACTGATCGCCGGGGCGGATCGTGGCGAATCCGGTGAGGTTTGGGTTAACGGTGAGCTCATCAGTAAGCGGTCGCCTCGTGATGCCATTACCGCTGGAATTTGCCTGCTTTCTGAGGATCGCAAGGAAGAGGGCCTCGTGTTGTCCCATTCCTCGGTGGACAACTTTGGATTACCGAACTTAGGGCGATACAGTCGAAAGGGTTGGCTCGACAATCGGTCGGAGCAAAATGAATTCGACAGATACCGAGACGATTTAGCCATCAAGGTGGCGGGCCCTGATCAACTTGCGGGGGAACTTTCCGGTGGAAATCAGCAGAAGGTGGTTCTTGCCAAGTGGCTTGCGAGGCGAGCTCATGTGATGCTCTTTGATGAGCCGACACGGGGGATTGATGTCGGGGCCAAATATGAAATCTACCAACTCATGAATCGATTGGCGGGTGAAGGTAAGGCGATCGTTATGGTTAGCAGCGAGTTACCCGAGATTCTCGGCATGAGCGATCGCATCATCGTGATGAAAGAAGGGCGTCTGGTGGGAGAAGTTGAAAACGGGCCAGGAATCACCCAAGAGGATATTCTGGCACTAGCAATGGAAGAACCTGCGTCCGTATGAAAAAGTTCCTAGGAGAGTATGGCATGGTGTTAGTGCTCTTTGCGCTATTCGTTTTGTTCAGTCTGCTGACGCTCAACCGGGAGAGCGCGACTGGAACTGCGGCAGCGTCTCGCCTTTCCAAAGAGATGCTGGCAACCATGTCATCGAAGGCCGAGGTCTTCGTGGTTGGAGCTGTTAGGAAACCGTCGGAGGATTTCGCCAGACTTGTGGCCGCTGACTTAGGAAAGAACGAGAAGGTCAACGTGACTCAGGTAATTGGTATGCCCCGAGAATTGCGGCAGGCATGGGATACTGCCGAGGCAGAGGGGAATACTCCGTCGGCACTGGTCGTGAGCGGTGATGTGTTGAAGTGGACCATTCTCTCAGCGTTGCAGGGAGAGTCTCCAGACCTCGAAATAATTTATCCAACTGAGCGAATGGTTTCAGACTTCCTTAAGCGTGGCAACCTGCTCGCCATTGTCGACAGGATTGTGGTCATCGCGGTAATAGCGATTGGTATGACATTGGTCATCCTGACTGGAGGCATTGATCTCTCTGTTGGTAGTCTCGTCGCGTTGTCAGCTGTGATTGCTACCCTTGCGATAAAGGTAATGGGCGGTCTTGAGGCCGGAGGCGGAGCTGTCTGGGCGGGGTTTCTCATCGCAACGCTGGCCTGCGGAGCGATCGGAGCGATCGCTGGGTTTCTCGTTGCTCGATTTGAAGTGGCTCCTTTTATTACCACCTTGGCGGTCATGTTGATCGCTAGGGGAGCGGCATTTATGATGACCGGTGGCTTTTCCATTTACCAGGTTCCTGATTCGATTACTTGGTTGGGAAGAGGTGCCACTTTCGGAATTCCTAACACTGTTCTTGTTCTTGTCGTCTTTTACGTAGCGGGCCATATTTTCATGCGGCATACCCGATGGGGGCGCTACATTTATGCGGTGGGTGGAAACGAGGAAGCGTCAAGAATGTCAGGAGTTCCAGTGAAGCGAATCCTAATTTTTGTTTATCTGGTTTGTGGTCTTTGCGCTGGCTTCGGCGGTTGTATTCAGGCGTCTCAACTGGCCACTGGCGCTCCCAACCTCGGTGTCATGTTCGAGCTGTCCGTGATCGCAGCTGTGGTCGTTGGCGGTAGCAGTCTGTCAGGGGGATCAGGACGAGTTATGGGAACTCTGATTGGAGCGTTTATTATCTCTGTAATCCAGAATGGAATGAACCTGCTTGGCTTCGATAGTTACCTCCAGCAGGTCGTTTTGGGAGCCGTCATTCTTTTTGCTGTCCTCCTCGACAAAGCCCGGCAAAAGCGAACATCATCGGTTAAGCATTGATCCCGCGCTTCGAATTTCGTAAAGCCTACTTAGCTATGAATCGTCTCACGTTTATCTTTTTATCCATCGCTGCTTCATTCGGTCTAGGGGGGTGCGGCGGCGACTCCGGTTCCGGTTCGATGATCGAAGCAAAAGGGCGCATCGGGATGACCTGCATGGACCTAACAAATCCGTTCTTTAAGCTGATCGCTAATGTGATGGCTGAAGAGGCCGCTAAGCACGGTTACACGGTGACTGCTTTGAGTGGTGAACTCGACCCTGCGAAACAAAATAGCCAACTTTCCGATTTTGTGGCCCAAGGTTACGATGCGATCTTTTTGAACCCAGTGGATTCTAGGGCTGTAGGACAAGGGGTAAAAGCCGCTCACAAAGCTGGAATTCCGGTGTTCTCTTTTGATATTCAAGTCAGCGATGAGGAAGCGAAGGATCTCGTTATCTCTCATCTTGGAAGTGACAACTATCAGGGTGGTCGACTTGCCGGTGAGAGTATGATGGAGGCGCTGGCAAACAAGGGAAGCGTTGCAGTTATTTCGCTCCCGGAGGTTTCGTCGTGTATCTTGCGGGTTCAGGGTTTCCGGGATATCTTAGAAGAGGCCAACAGTCCGATTAGGATCGTCACCGAATTGAGCGGCAAAGGCAGCCGTGACGCGGGCTACACCGTAGTCACCGATATTCTTCAGGCACACCCCGATATTAACGGGATTTTTGCGATCAACGATCCTTCCGGTTTAGGGGCTCACGCTGCTGTCGTGAAGGCTGGCAAAGAGGAGCGAATTACCGTAGTGGCTTTTGATGCCTCTCCCGCTGGTAAACAAGGCGTGTTTGATCAAAAGCTTTACGACACACCCCAGCAGTTTCCTCGTAAGATGGCGGTGGGAACGGTGCAGGCTTTTGTCGACTATCTGGCAGGGAACGAGGTGGAGAAAAAGGTGCTCATTCCCTGTGCGCACTACGTCTATAAAACCTCCGTCAATGATGAGAGTCGGATCGCAGAACAGTGGTAGGCTTTCTACGCTTCGGATTTTTACTTCCCAAACTTCCAAAGATGGCCGTCGCTGCGAATGTAGACAGCCCCGTCGTCTAGGGAGGCGGAACTGAGAATAGTCTCTCCGAGCTCAATTTCGCTGACGATCTCTCCTTCATCCCCTGACACGTCAATCACGAGTCCAACACCCGCTTCGCTGAAGAGGTAAATAAGCCCCTCAGCCCCGGCGACAGGGCTTCCGCTAAAAGAACCAACCGGGGTTCCCGATTTATCAGAGCGTTCGAGGCGGATACGCCAGAGTCGTTCCCCGGTTTCACGATTGGCGCAGTTGAGTACGCCGGCGTTGTTGATGATAAATACTTTGTCATTGATGACGAGAGGGCTGGGGGTTCCGGGGCGTTGAGCCGACTCGTTCCAGTGTTTGACGGTTTCGCTCCCGTCGGTCTTGACAGTGATGGCAGTAAGACCGCTGGATGGAATATAAAGTGAGTCTCCAACTGAGGCGCTAGAGGGGATCGTGGCGGCACCATCCTCGAAGTTAAATATCTGCGATCCGGTGTCGGGAACGACGCCGAGGACTCCCTCGCTGGATTGAAGAGCGACAATCTCCTCGCCATCAACGTTGAGTGTGGTGGGGGAAGTCCAGTTAGCCGTCTTAGGGCGATCGAGTTTCCAATTATTGATGCCACTGAGCTTATCAATGCCAGCTGCGAAAGATTCGGAGTCATTCTCGACTTGGACGACAAGAGTATTTCCAACGACAAGAGGCGAAGACGACATGCCAAGACTGTTGGAAGCGTTCGGATAGTCAAGGGTCAGCCCTCGAAGCCAAATAAGATTCCCTTCAAGGTCGAGGCAGATGACATCGTTACTTGAATAGAACGCATAGATCCGCTCGCCATCGCTGGCTGGAGTGGGCGCCGCGACACAGGTTTTATTGTGAGCCATGGTACGACCTGTTGCCCAGAACCGACGTTCCCAAATTGGCTCGCCATCAGCGCCATTGAAACAAATGACGTGAAGTTGTTTCTGGTCGGGGCCGCTCGCTGCTGTGACAAATACCTTGTCCCCAATCGTAATCGCGCTCCCGAGACCCCGCCCGGGTAAAGGGGCTTTCCAAGCAAGGGTATCCTCGTTCAGTTCTTTTGGCGATCCTGTGGCTTCGGCGTCGTATCCGGAAGCATGGGGACCGCGAAAGTTCAACCAGTCCGCTTGAGCAGAGACTGAGCAAAGAAGGGCAGTTAGAATGATTTGGGAAGTCTTCATCGGAGCTAATCACTAATTTCTGAAGTCTCGTTACTCTCCGCGGCGGCGTGTGGAGGCGTTAGCTTCAGGGGTGGTTTTGCGATCAGTGGACAAGATGGCTGTTCCTGCCTCGTCAGTGATGCGCAACTGGAATTGCCATTCTACGGTCCAGTCTTGGGTCTGCTCGTTCTGACAGGCTTTGACCAGCAATGTGTTTTTGCCTTCCTTCAATTCGACAGGAAGGATGTATTGATCGATTCGGATGCCGCGATGGTATTCGTCGCGGCCGAAAATCAGTTCGCCGTTGAGCCAGATCTTCCAGGCATTCTTGCAACCGAGGCGCAATTGGGCATCTCGCGCTTTAGCGGAAGTGAATTCGGTGTGGGCGTATCCAACCACCTCTTTGAGGGGTGAGAAAAGTTGGTTGAAATCAACCATGCCGTAATCGTCTGAGGTCGAGTATTCCTGCCACGATACATTCTTGTCTCCGTTGGCGGGGTAGGACCCGGTCACGTCGAACGACGCTTCAGGGGGGTAGACTGTGTCAAAGCCACCGCGTTCTGTGTTGTCGAACGGAGCGATGAGATCCCAGTACATCAGGAAACCAAACTGGCGTGGGAGGTCGACTTTTTGTTCCAGTTGTTCGCGCAGCAGTTCGGCAATGTCATTAATTTGGTTGACCTCGCGAGCGGCATCGAGCGCGCTTCGCAAGACTTTGATACTCTCGTTTTTTTGATCCTCGTCGAGCAGGGTTTGACCTTTATTGATGAGTTGAGCAACGGCCTCACGACGGAGACTTGGGCTGGGGTCATCGATGAAACCCGGAATAACCTCATTAGCATCGTCCGCATCGATCCGACGGTAGAGATCAAAAGCAAGGCTGCGAGCGTTAGGTTCATTAGTTCGATCGATAAAGAAGCTCTTGATTCTCTCGGAAGGGAGGTCTTTTAATGCGTTTAGCTGATTGTCGAACACCGTCTCGACCGCACTTCTCATCCAGTTTCGAGCAAGCGGCCCCGCACCCTCCATTGCTTCCAGAATTGGGACAATGACTTCAGGTCCTTGCTGGGTAAGTTTTGACCAGGCCTTCGCGGCTTCAACGTTGCCGGTGCCCTCAAGACCGACTTTAGCGATTTGATTCAAAGGTCCAGTCCAAGTTTCGGATCTGAGTTTGCCGGGAGGCAGAAGTGCAAGGACGAAGATGGTCGCTAGGAAAAGGACGGGGTTCATGGCAAAGAGGTAGACTAACGAAACATTTTCTTTGGATTCAAGTAATTCGATCTCCGCGGAACCGTCATTTCGCTATCCTCTCGTAAAGTGCCAGCGTCTCCTTAGCGATCTCATCCCAACTGAATGTGCTGAGGACGCGCTCGCGTCCAGCTTTGGCCATCTTTTCACGAGTGCTGTCGTCCCGCATGAGTTCATTGATTCCTGCTGCGAGGTCTTGTGCAAAGTTGGCAGGATCGCTCGCTTCGAAGGGAGACTCACGCTGCTGTTCCAGATCAACTAGCAATCCAGTTTTACCTGGAACGATAATCTCTTTCATGCCGCCGACATTCGAAGCAACAACAGGCGTCTCGCACGCCATGGCCTCGAGATTGATAATCCCGAACGGCTCATAGATCGAAGGTGTGCAGAAGAGGGATGCGTGGCTGTAAAGATGGATTTTCTCGTCTGTTGGAAGCATCTCCTGAATCCAAACGATTTTGCCATTGAAGCTTTCGCGTGCCGTTTCGATGGCGGTTGCCATCTCTGCGGCTATTTCGGGCGTATCGGGAGTGCCGGCACAGAGGACTACTTGAGTGTCGGGGTCGAGATGCTGGATTGCATTTACGAGATGAATGATTCCTTTTTGGCGGGTAATCCGACCAACGAAGAGAACGAATGGAGTGTCAGGATCGATCCCAAACTTCTCCAATGTGGCCTTGTTGAAAGTCGGAGTGTACTCGTTTGGGTCTATGCCGTTATAAATAACTGAAACGCGTTCTTCAGGGACATCAAAGAGGCGAAGGATGTCTTCTCTGGTTTCGTTCGAAACAGCGATCACTGCGTCGGCCATTTCAATAGCGGTTTTTTCGAGCCAGAGAGTGAAGTCGTAACCACCGGCAAGCTGTTCACGCTTCCATGGGCGAAGCGGCTCAAGTGAGTGGACGGTGAGTGCCATGGGTAGGCCGTAGTTCAGGTGTGCAAGGATTCCCCCGAAGTGAGAATACCAGGTGTGTAGGTGAACGACGTCAGCGTCGATGTTTCGAGTGTTAAAATCGAGACAGTTCTGGAGAGCAGAAAAAACTGACTGGAGTCCTTCAGGAGCCGTGTAGTTGGAATTGTCGGGAGCGGATCCGTACACTTTGGGATTAAGGCCCTCTTTTGGTTGTTCTCCAAAACAACGAACCTGCACGTCACAGAGTTTAGACAATTCGCGCGAGAGATACTGCACATGGATGCCGGCACCGCCATAAATGTTAGGCGGATATTCGTTGGTGAGGAGGAGCGGCTTCATTAAAGACGTAACAGAGCGGCTTAGAATAGAATTTCAACCGTGGAACGCCACTCTCCGACATTGACCTGATGCAGTCATAGGGGTACTTCAGATTTTCCGAAACGCGTGGAACTTTTGGCTCTCGCGAGCGATTAGAATGTGCTGACCAGCCATCTTGAGTTCAAGCCAAGTGTCTCTTGTCATTCCAGTCACTCCAAAAACGTGGTTTTTATGAGGTTGGTTCCCACCTTTTTTTTAATAGGGGACCAACGCTCTTCACTGGCCCTTGTCCGGAAATTACGAGGTCATTTCATATTTTCCGTAGTTTAAATAGGCATGATTTAAAAATATGTTAACAAAACTTAAGTTTTATCTTGTCTTAATTAAAACTTTGCCATAGAATCGTTGCCATGAATCGGATTGTGACCACTATCACCGCTCTCACTGCCTCTCTGTTTCTGACTCCAGCTCTCGAAGCTGACGAAGCCCTCCTTAAGCAGATCAACTCACGACTCATGGCCCTCGAGAGCCGACTCAATGTTCTCGAGGAAAGCAGTCAGGGCAGCAGCAGCTCGCACGACTATTACAGCTCTTATCAGGAGGCGGCGACGATCGACGCAGCCACCGAAAACACGGTTTCAAAGATTCCGGCTCCACCCATTCCTGAAGCGTCTCCCGCTGTCGCCGGAGAGGAAACTAAGGCTCCGGCGAAGGGTGTGTCCTCCACCTATGTAATCAAAGATGGTGATACGCTAGGTAGCATCGCTCGTAGTCATGAAGTCGAGCGTTCCGAGCTTCTCAACGCAAACCGTCTCAGCGAAGGGCAGCCCATATATATCGGAGAGACGCTGCTGATTCCTGGTAATGAGCCTATTGGCACTGAAGTCGCGAGCACCACCCAGGCAACAGAGGTAGAGATTCCGTCGCCGGCCGCACCTGCTGCTGAAAATTCTATCGTAGCTGCTGAGGTGGACAACGCAGCTGGTGGAACTACTCACGTCGTGGTTGTTGGTGACACACTGACTTCCCTCGCCCGTCAAAGTGGCACGACTGTGGCGGCAATCAAGCAGGCGAACGGGCTTTCTGGTGATGTCATAGCGCTAGGGCAAATCTTGACGATGCCGGCTGCGGGAGCCATCACGGTTCCCGAAAAGGACATTGAGACTGCCTCAAACAGCACTACTGGTTCTGAGGAAGTCACTTATGAGTATGACAATCCGCTCTTGAGCGAAGAAGAAACCTACGGTTTCTATACGGTCAATAAGGGCGATAACCTTTACGCTCTCGCTCGCGACTTTTTCACGACGATGTCAGAGCTCCAACGCCTGAATCGTCTTGGCGACAGCACCGTAATCTATCCGGGCAACGAGCTGATCGTTCCCACCACCAGATACAACGAGTATCACAGTTCAGGTGACGTTGCTCAGCGGTAGTCCACACCGCGTAAGAATTTGTCTCCGATGCGACCCCCGAGGTTGTGGATGAGACTTAGTTGAGTGGTCAAAAAACCCGGTTCCGAAAGGGGCCGGGTTTTTTATCATCTGGATTCCTCAGTTCCGATGGGAGCGAGAGTGTCTCCTATTGTAGGAGATTCTGTTTTTTCTTGGGACTCTTCTAATTCTTCCTTCTCATCTTCAATGGCCTCCGGAATGATGACTTGAAGCCTAACCTCACCGCTGTCGAAAAGAGACGGAGAGTTGATTATTCGGATAGAGAAAAGATTGCTATCGACGCCCCGTTCGGTGAGGAGCTCCTTCACTCTGGCAGCCCGTTTTTCGCAGAGGTATTCGTTAAAGGTTGCGGCGTCCCCTTGGCAGCGCATCGCTGATATGGTGATAGGATTACCCGTGAAGGGGGGCTTCTGGAGTATTGTAGAAACGTCATCAAAGACCCCAGTCTGATCCGCCCGCAGAAGCGTTGTGCTTCTAGAAAACAGAATGGATTGAAGGTCGATGTAGTGAAGAATGCGGTCGGCCGGAAGCGCTTGGATAACGGTGCGAGTGGTGGTTTCGTGATTTGCTATGGTAAGTTCGGGCTGGGCGCCAGTAAGGGGCTGGGCACGAACTGGGGCGATACCGGCGCCGCCACCTCGGTTAATTCGGGAAAGATCGCTCATCATGACTAGAGCGGGGTAGATTTTGTTGAGTGGTAAGCCTGGAATGGCAAAAGTCTTCTCAGCTGTTGGATGGGATTGAAAGTCAATCAGTGCCGCTTGGGATTCAAGAGTGGTAAGATCGACTTTGATATCTGGTAGGTCATCTGTGTTTACAATACAGATCCGGTTGATGAGCTTTCGGTTTTCCATCAGAGGCTCGATCAGGATCTTCAGGGCAGCGACAGAAATCACGCTGTCGGTGAGTCCAGAGATCAGGATACGATCTTTCCAGAAAGCAATCATACCCTCATGGGTGGAGAGACCCAGTTCTTCCAGAAGGCTTTTCAAGTCTTCTAGCTTTGGAAGGGGTGCGTCTGGCGAGATCGTGAGCCCTCCCTGCATAATCGCAAGGTCGGGGCGGACTGACTTCACGAAAGTAGCGATCAGTTGAGCGGTTTCCTCAGAGTTAACCATTCCGGCGAACTCGATGCCCTCGGGTGTGAATCGAATTGACAGCTGGGGAGGTTCCACAATCGAGTATGCATCGGAGGAACCACCCGCAAGCCAGAGGGTGATAGCTAGAGCGGCTCTGGACACGGTTCTCATCAATGGTGATTTCCTTTGGAGGGAGGGATTCACGTAAGGCTAAGATTAGATTGTTTTTGCCCCGGCAAAGTCAATCTTACAGAAGGTTTGTTTGCCCATGATCGGACGATTCTGCTTGGCGGCTGCGGGTCGGTGATTCTAGCCTAATATGCATCGAAGCTTGCGCTAATTCTACCTTTCGCCTTTGTTTTCCCCTCCCTCCCAAAATTTAATGGCTGACATCCAATCTCTAAAAGAAGCACTCTCCATTTCGCCGGATAACTTGCCGCTCCTGCTTATGTTGGGTGACGCCTACTTGGAGGAACTTGAATTTGAGCAGGCAAGACAAACCTTCGAAGATGCACTAAAAGTCGCGCCCGGCAATCCTTTCGCGAGGACTCAGATCGCTCAATTGCTGGAGCTTGAAGGGAGGTCTTCTGAAGCAATCCTGCGGCTGGAGCAGGTTTGTGGCGACCACTCAGATTTTGCTCCCGCGTGGATCATGCGGGCAAAACTGGCGTTGACCGAAAACAACGGTGATGAGGCCCGTAAATTCTACGAGAAAGCAATTTTAGTAGATCCGGCTCTTCGGAATGATGATTTGCTCAAACGGATTCGGCAAGCCGGAGGTCGACGAAAATTTGAGGAACCCCGGGAGGCCATGCCGCAGGCTACTGGTGATATGCAGGCCGGAGCCTTTTATGATCCCGAATTCGAAGAGGATGAATTTGATGAGAACTCTTATGGTGATGACTCAGACATCGAGATTGAATTTGAGGAACAGACCGGAGCGAATTTTCAGAATGTGGGGGGTATGGAAGCTGTCAAAGAGGACATCCGCATGAAGATTCTCTATCCGATGGAGAACCGAGAGCTGTTCGAAGCGTATGGCAAAAAGGCAGGGGGAGGCGTTCTGTTGTATGGGCCTCCCGGATGCGGCAAAACGCTTATCAGCCGGGCTACGGCTGGGGAGATTGATGCAAAATTTTTGAGTGTTGGGCTTCACCAGATTCTTGACATGTGGATCGGGAAATCAGAGGAAAAGCTGCATGAGATTTTTGAACTGGCTCGGCGTAACGCCCCATCGGTTCTCTTCTTTGATGAGGTGGACGCTCTGGCGGCTGATCGCAAGGACATGCGCAGTTCAGCAGGTCGGACCTTGATTAACCAGTTCTTGGCAGAATTGGATAGCGAATCGGCTCAGAATGAAGGGGTGCTTGTCCTTGGCGCAACGAATGCTCCCTGGCATCTTGATTCGGCCTTCCTGCGACCAGGTCGCTTTGATCGTCTCGTTTTTGTGCCGCCACCGGATACAGAAGCTCGGGAAGAAATAATCAAGATTATGGCGGAGGGGAAACCCGTTTCCGGTCTCGATGCTCAGGGACTTGCCAAGCGGGTCGAGGAATTCTCAGGGGCTGACATCAAAGCGGTATTTGACCAAGCTATCGAAGCCTCACTTTCCGAAGCGATGAAATCTGGTAAGGTGATTCCGGTCACTCAAAGGAAACTGGTAAGATGTGCCAAGTCAGTAAAGCCGAGTACGAAAAAGTGGTTCGAAAGTGCCCGGAACTATGCTCTCTACGCCAATCAAAGTGGATTTTACGATGATGTCCTTGAGCATCTAGGCATCGATAAGCCCTGAGAATCGCAGAAGGAATGAGCGAATTAGCGCACGGGCTGCTCCTTCAAGAACAGGGGCGATTTGAAGAAGCGGAGTCTTGTTTTAGAAGCGCGCTCATTCGTGAGCCGGAAAATGACCACGTTTACGGCAGGTTGGCGCTGTGCCTGATTTCAATGCCGGGAAGGAAAAAAGAGGCGCTTGAGTCGATCGAAAGCGCCATTCGGCTTCGAGCCGACGAACCCCTTTATCACGGAGTAAAATCCCTAGTTCTCGTTGAATTGAGGCGGGGTAAAAGTGCTCTCGAAGCAGCAGATCAAGCGTTGGCGTTAAATCCTGCGGACGCTTTTTCACTAGCTTCCAAGGCGAATGCCTATTGTTCTATGGATCGCTGGGCCGAAGGGGAGGAGTGGAGCCGCAAAGCGCTTAAAATCGACAGCGACAACGCCATGGCGGCGAATTTGCTTACTCACACCCTTCGATTGCAGGGAAAAAGCTCGGAGAGCGCCACTGCGGTGGAACAATTACTGGCTGACGATCCGGAAAATAGTTTCGTCCATGTGAATGCGGGATGGAGCGCCTTACAGCAGGGGCAGCCTAAAAAGGCAGAGGAACACTTTCGCGAGGCACTAAGGCTCGACCCCGACTCTGATATGGCGCGAGAGGGGCTCTTGGAGTCATTTCGAGCTCGATCTTGCTTTTACCGTGGGTATCTGGCCTACACTTTTTTCATGCAGCGCTTCACTGGCTGTAAGCAGTGGGCCATTATCATTGGTGTCTACGTCGTTTACCGTTTCGCCGTTGAGTTAATGGAGAGCCTCAGTTCTTTGGTTGCCGGAGCTCTTGTGTTGCTTTGGCTTGCGCTGGTGATGTGGGTGTGGCTGGCACCTGGTATCGGGAACTTTCTGATTTTTCTCGATCGAAATGCACGGTTGGCTTTAAAAACTGGAGAGCGGCTTCAGGGGATAGTGGTTGGAGGCGGAATCACCCTCGGCTTAGTTGGGTTGGTTGGAGGACTTATAAGCGGTTATGAACCGATATTCTTCGCTGGAATCGGTCTCGTAGTATCAACACTGCCAGCATCACTGTCATTCGGCAACGAATCGAGGGTGGGTAGGCTTGTGTTTGGCTCCATCACCGCCTTCGTCTACCTGACCACGGTAATGGTCACGACGGTCGAAGCTTTTCAGCATCCGGCCGACAACTGGCACCAAATCACCATTGGGATGGGCTTGGCGGCTCTCTTGCTGGCTATCCTGAGTACTTGGCTCGGAAATGTAAGAGCCCTTCGTCAGGCCCCGGCTTCCTGAGTGAGACAAAAAAAGCGACGAATCTCCGTCGCTCCTCAAGCGCTTCCGTTCGGAGGCCCGCTTTGTGCTATTTTCCTTTTGTTTCGCGGGTCTTGATATTAGTTGCAGCTTTGCCGATACGATTACGAAGATAGTTCAGCTTAGCACGACGGACTTTACCGTGCTTCATCACCTCAACCTTGGCGGTTTTTGGGGAGTGCAGTTGGAAAACACGTTCCACGCCCTCACCATTCGAAATTTTGCGGACGGTGAATGCCTCGTTAACCCCTGAGCCGCGACGACCGATAACGATTCCTTTGAAAAGCTGGATGCGCTCTTTGCCGCCCTCAACCACACGAGAGTGAACATTGACCGTGTCACCCTGAGAGAACTCAGGCACATCTGTTTTCATCTGCTCACGCTCGATTTTGTCAATCACGTTCATGGTTTAAAAAGGGCAAAATTTACACCGCGAATCTCGCTGTTCGCAGAGGGGCGGAACTGTTACGCCAAAAGATGGCAAAAGCAACGGAATTCCCGATTATTTTTTGTTGCGCGATTTCGAATCCGCGCCTAATATCCCGCTCCCCAACGGAGCGGATCTTAGCCGGAAGCGTTTTCCTAACAGATTCACCACAAAAGGAGTGGTAGTTCAGTTGGTTAGAACGCCGGCCTGTCACGCCGGAGGTCGCGGGTTCGAGTCCCGTCCACTCCGCCACTTATTTCCCCACGAGTTAGGGTGGTTTTCTCCGAAAGAATCTGTCGGATACGAAGTCGCGTCTCGCGTTTCATCTGACCCGGTTCCGGCACTGCGCAGATCTAACTTGGGCAAGTAGAGCCAAGACGAAGTAGTGCATCGGGCATGGTTCGGTAATTCTATCCATTCGCTAACGGGTTTCATCTGGACAGAGCACTTTTCTTTGTATCTGTATTTATTAAGGCGGGTGATTGTTAGTGGTCTGTTTAACTCAACCTCGCACTCGATATTCGGCATTGTGTTTTTTGCAAGAGTTGGTCATCCTTCTCCCATGACTAACCCGTATTCTTTTCCGCGTTATTATGTCCAAAAAAACATTTTTGGATTGTTTAACCAATGGTTCCGCGTCTTCGATGAGAACGGGAGTATCGTCTTTTTCTGCAAGATGCGGGCTTTCAAATTGAAAGAAGATTTTCGGATCTTGGCTGCCGATAAAACAACTGAGTTGATCCGTATTAAGGCACGGAACGTGATAGATTTTGGAGCGACCTACGATGTTCTTGATGTCTCGACTGAGCAACTTCTTGGGTCGTTTCGCAGGAAGGGACTAAAGTCAATTTTTAGGGATGAGTGGGTGATTTTTGATGTCAACGAACAAGAGGTTGGTGTAGTCCGGGAAGACAGCGGTGGGATGGCATTCCTCCGCCGCATGCTGGGGGGGATTGCCGATCTTTTTTCGCCTCAGCAGCACTTTGGTAGCATTGGTAACCAGCCGGTTCTTGCGTTTCGCCAAACTAGAAATCCGTTCTTGACCAAAACTTATCTAGACTTTTCTTCTGACGGCCAAGGGTTGCTGGATCGTCGTATGGGAATTGCTGCTGCAGTTCTCTTCTGCGCTATCGAGGGGAAGCAGGAGTAGGGAGAGCAAGGCGTTCGAGAGTATCACTCGGAAGGCAAGGGGTCTCCTTGTGTGGTTCTCCATATTGAGAGTGAGCTACGCAGAGATTCGAAGCGGTTTTTGTCTGTTTCGTTCTGCGACTTGGCGAGGCTCTGAGTTTCGAAAGGGTCCGTGTTAAGATCGAATAGTTGCCACTCTGCGATCTTTGGATAGTGCACGAGTTTCCAACCGTCGTTTGTCCGAATCATTCTCTGGGTGTCTTTGTAATACCCGTAGATTTCTTCGTGGTGTGAGGTTGAAGGTTCGCTAACACTGCGAGCAAAACTTCGGGCCGTGACCGAGTCTGGAATTGCTACGCTTACTAGTTCACAGCTCGTCGGATACACTTCCCTCAGATAGATTTGAGCTTCAGTCTGGAATCCCTCTGGAATATTTGGTCCGGCCATCACGAACGGCACGTTTATAGTGTGTTCATACATGTTCTGCTTGCCCCTCAAACCGTGGGATCCGCAGGCCATTCCATGGTCGCTGGTGAAAATGACAATCGTATCCTCTAGCTGCCTGCTCGACTCGAGGCTTTTCAAGATCCGACCGATCTGGGCATCCATGTCTTCAATGACGGAATAATAAACCCTTAGCAGATCTTTGACCGCTTCCTCTGTCCTTGGCCACGCCAAGAGTGCTTCGTCACGTCCGTCGAAATTGCCGTGATCAAGCGGATACACGGGAAGGAAGTTTTTTGGCAAGGGAATATTTTCGGCTGAGTATTTCCCCGAAAGGCCGGGGGGCATAAACAGCGGATCATGTGGAGCTGTGAAATTGACATGGCAAAACCATGGCTTTTCCTGGGGTGACTTCAGCAGCGAAATCGTGGCATCTGCAAACTTTCGACTGATGTCTGGGGTCACACCAATACCGAGTTCCGGGTAACGAATGAGGCGGTCATCTTCTTGAAAAATCCATCCTCGATAGCCAGTGATGGGAAAGCCTTTCCAATCGACCTGACCTTCCTTCCAGTATTGGCCGCCTCCGCTCCCAAAAAGAGCAGCGACGCCGTCGTAGCCTCGGCTGGACGGGCGACCGCTGACATGCCATTTGCCGACATGCCAGGTGTTATAACCACCTCGCCGAAGCGCTTCAGCCCAGTCGACGGATTCGGAAGTGCCGGCGACTCGGCCGTTCTGGTCCACTCCGATTTCCCATCCGTGACGACCGGTCAGCAATTCGGCCCGGCTGACGATACAAATGGGGTAGGAGCAGGTCGCGCGAGTAAAGGTCAGGCCGCGTTCAACGAGGTAATCGAGATTGGGAGTGCGGATATGAGGATTGCCCAGTGCCGAGATGCAGTCAGGCCGCATGTCATCGGCAAGAAGGAAGAGAATGTTGGGACGGTCGGACGCAACCCGGTCGGACGCAATGAGGGTGTCTCCCGCTGGCATAAAGAGAGCAAGGAGCAACTTCAGTGCAGGCTGTTTCATCACTTATTTTCTTCTGTTGTGACTTCTATCCGGTGAATTTGTCCATTGAAGTTCCCGTCGGGTGCTTCCTTATCCACCGGGTTGGCAGCGTCGAATCCAACACTAAGGTGCTCCTGCGGATGGGATTTGAGGAGTTGAGATCGTCCGGTGATTTTTTTGTTCCCGTTGGCGGTGAATTCCGCGCTACCGTCTGCGTTGAGGTTGGCAACAATATCAATTTTGCCGGAGAATGCCATTTCTGAGCTGATGCGGTTTTCGATGCCTTTGCCGGGTTTTACCATAAATACAAGACGGCCCTGATTAAAATAGAGCACGTAGCCGATGTTGGAGCCGCCATGGGAAACGACAACGCCGTGAGGCTTGTCCGCCTCCACGATAGCTCGAATAGTGATAGTCTTACCGGAGACGGAGGGCACTTGTCCTGTTTGAACAGTGTCGCCAAAGTTAACTTTCTTCCAGTTGACGGGCTTGGTGGGGGACAAGGTTTTCTCAGCTTTACCCTTGGTAGTGGAGGGATAGAGCATTACGGGATTCTCAACGATGCCCACCGGACGGACTCCGTGGCCCGCCTGCCCGGAGCCGATGTCAGCTATCATGGCGTCGGCAATCTTCTGAAGTCGCTGGATCACTTTGGGATTCTCAGCGGCCACATCGGTCGTTTCGCCGATATCCTCGTCGAGATTGTAAAGGCGCCCACTCGATCGAATATCTCCGGGTTGTTTGAGGCCCATGCCGATGGATTGAGGTTCGAGAGCTAGTTTCCAAGAACCGGAGCGTACTGCCATCAGCTTGGTTCCCTTGTAATAATGCCACGCTTCATGGGGGCTGTTTTTTGTTTCGCCTCTGAGGAGGGGGGAGAGGTCCTTGCCATCGATCTTGATGTTAGGCTTCAATCTAACGTTGGCGAGTGAGGTAAAGGTTGGTAGCAAATCGGTAGTGCCGGAGATGGCATCACTCGAAGAGTCGGCTGCAATTTGCCCAGGCCACCACGCGATGGTGGGTTCGCGGACGCCGCCCTCGAGAGTGCCTCCTTTGGCACCACGCAGCGGTCCAGAAACGCCGCCTTTGTCTCCTTTTGAGGCCCAGGGTCCATTGTCGCTGGTGAAAATGACCAGAGTATTCTTGTCGAGATTCAGTCTTGCCAGGGCACCAAGTATCTGGCCGACACTCCAGTCAACTTCTTCGACCCAGTCGCCGTAAACGCCGTTTTCAGATTTTCCAACGAAGTCAGGGTGGGGGAAAATAGGAACATGCATCGCTGTGTGTGGCAGGTAGACGAAGAAGGGCTTGTTCTGGTTGGTTTCGATGAACTTGATGGTCTCTTCAGTGTATTCGCGAGTGATGCGTCGCTGACTTTCGTCCTCGAGCAGTTCGGCCACGTCCTCATTCCGCATCAGTGGATGCACTTTATGTCCGGTCTCGGCGGCGGCACGGCCCATGTCGTTAGAGTAAGGGATGCCAAAGTAGGTATCGAATCCCTGTCGAGTCGGGAGAAACTCGATCTGGTCGCCGAGGTGCCACTTTCCGAAGCAACCCGTTGCGTATCCGCTCTCACTGAGATAATCGGCAATAGTGTGTTCGGCCGGGTTGAGGCCTTTGGAACTTTTTGGAAAGAAGACACCAGGAACAGACACTCTAGGAGCGTAACTGCCGGTGAGCAGTTGGGCTCGTGATGCAGAGCAGACGGGGGCGGCGTAAAAGCTGGTGAGCTTCATGCCCTCCTCTGCCATGCGATCGAGATTGGGAGTGCGATTGGCGGTTGAGCCGAAGGGGCCGATATCGCCGTAGCCCATGTCGTCGATAAAGATAATGACAAAGTTAGGGCGATCCTCAGCGAAAAGGGGAGGCAACAGAGCCAGCGAGAGAAGGAAAGAGAGAAAGCGAATCATGGGTAGGCTTTTTGTCGAATTGTCCGTCTAAAATCTGATTTCAAAAACGGGGTGCAAATCAATCGAGTGCTTTCAATTCTTCCAGCATCTCGAGCAGGTGTTTTGTGAGAAGAACAGAGGACTCGCGCTCAAACCGACAGGTGCCGATCCAAGTCTCATAACCGCCAAGGTCAAACTGGTTGGGCGGAGGAAGATATCCGTAGCCGCCGTTTGCTAACGAGATTGTGAAGGTGTGGGGAAACGGGCTCTTCTCCTTGATCTCAAGGCCAATTTCCACCAACACTTCAAAGGGAAGGGACACGATGGCCTGATCTCCGATACGAATCGCCTGGATGAGCACGTCCTCAGTTTTGTTTGGCTCTGAATACCGTACTGTTGCGTTGGCGTACTGCGCAAATTTCTGATGTAAGTCGAGACCTTCGCGTTCCTTTCGGGTCATCTCGATAATGCGAAGGGCGCGTTCGACTTCGTCCTTCTTCATGCTGCGATACTTGAGAGATATGGACCGCTGTCTCATCGCTACGATCGGATCAATATCAAAACTCTTGATCGTTTTGGAAGCCCGCCAGGCGGCGTCAGCCGTCTTGGTGGCAACCTGTCTGACCTGCTCGAATGGAGCCCGGGGGGCACGCACTCTCTGGAAGTCGAGATTATTGATGTCACCACTGGTGCCGTTGGTCATCATGGCAACAAAGTGATTTTTCGGATTGGATCCGGCTGTCCGATAGGGGAAGATCTTCGAGAACTCGCCAAAGTAATCGGCGGAGGCCATTCCGACTTCTTTTCCATTCTCTTCGATCACCTTTGGAATGTTGCCGACATAGTGAAGAGAGTAGTTGGCAATGAGGCCGAGGGGTTTTCCACGGCGATTGCGGATGTCAACGATGCAGACTTCCGGATCGATTGGTCCGGCCGGAGTGTCGATGGTGGCAGGATTAGGATTCATCCTTACTTTATCGTAAGTGCCGAAGGGGTTTTTATCCATCATGCCCTCCTTGAGATACCAGCGACGGTTTCGGACTTCGCTTGGCTCGTCTTCAGAGGCAAACCCGACCTCGGCGGGTTCGAGAGATTTAATGGATTTGGTGAGCGCTGCAACCAGACCGTCAAAACGCGTCTTCTCATAAGCAATGCGTCCGGGAGAGGTATCTCCACCCTTGGGAGTGGTGTGGGCGTGAGTGCCACTGACGAGCATTTCCTCCACCTTCCAACCCGTACGTTCCGCGACGATGGCCTTGGCCTCATCGGTCATCTCGTGGCTTGTTCCGATAGCATCGATAAGGGCAATGGCGGCTCGGCCTTCTCCATTTTGAAAGGCAATGGCCCTGACATGCATGGGATCATGAATGTGGTTGGAGGGGCCGGATCTTAGTTGGATCGGAAAAACAGTGGGGGAAATATCCACCGCTGCGGTTCCGACCTGAAGGCCGTTTTCAGCGACCAAGGAATTTAGAGCAAGAAGAAGAGTCAAGATGGCAGCAGTATGCTTCATAGATATTCAACAGATTTAGTCACATGACTATACTCTGTTTGATTGCCTCTGGTCTCCCCCGTAATCGTGGCGAAGCAACTAGCCCTGCTGCTGTTTTCGAAATTGGCCTGGAGTGACGTCATATCGCTCACGAAAAATTGTCTGGAGATAATGGGCGTGACTGAAACCAACTTGTTCTGCGATCGCTTCAACCGTCAGGGAGGTGTTTCGAAGAAGTCGGATTACTTCTCGAAACTGGATCCGTAGAATCTCCTCTTTGGGCCCTCGGTTAAGGGCTGCCTTCATGCGCCGTTCGAGCGTGCTCCGAGAGATAGAAAGCCGATCACATATAGCGGCAACGGTCAGACCGTGGAAAGCTTCTTCGCGGATCAGGCGCACGGCACGCAGGACGATAGCATCTTCGATGACAAATTCGTCTGACGATTCCCGCACTTCGATGCCCCGCGGAGGAATCAGGGAAGGGGGCTCGATCGCTTCGTTTTTCATCAGTCGATCAAGCAACTCTGCGGCTCTAAAACCCACCGCGTGACCGTCGAATCGTACGCTTGTCAGGCTGGGAGAGGTGAACTCGCAGAGAGTTTCCTCATTTTCACATCCAACGACAGCGACTTCTTCAGGCACGGCAATTCGGGCCCGTCGGCAGGCATCAATAAGGCGGACTCCGAGCTGGTCGTTGGTGGCAAAGATGCCGACGGGTTTCTCCAGTGATGTGAGCCAGTTTATCAGTTCTCGCTGGTGCTGCTCCCAGTCGGCTGTAGTGGATTCGCTGTGTGCCGGCAAGGTAGAGCACTTGGCTCCAGCGGCCTCAATCGGAGTGACGAAATTACTGATGCGTTCCCGAAAGAAGGATTCGGTGTCGAGGGTGTAGGCGGCGAATCGGCGATAGCCGCGATTGACAAAATGCTCTGCGACACGTTGGCCGATTAAGGCGTTGTCCATTCCAACAAAGGGAAATCCGGTTTCGTAGTTGGTTGACCGGACCTCGACTGTAGGTAGTCCGGTGGCGACAATCGCCTCTGCCATCTCGGCGTTATGGGTTCGTGTAATTATGCCGTCTCCGTTCCAATTCATTAGCCAAGGGGGCAACGAAGAGTCAAGGGCTCTCAGCTCCAGGAAGGTCGACCAGGGCCCGTGAGAGTTGAGGTAGCGACTTACTCCGGCGAGGAGATCGCGGGTGTAGGAGCGCGTCGTTTCCACGAGCAAAGCTACTCGGGGAGGAGAATCTGTTTGATCTTTTTTCAATATGACGAAAAACCTGAGCTTTTGTGAATCATAGGTGTAGAGACAAAAGTATCAAAGACGATACTATAGCAATATGTCTGAATACATTGGCAAAGCATTAATCGTCGTGGGAGATGCGGCGGAGACGGTAGACACGCTTTATCCCTTTTACCGATTGCAGGAGGCGAAGATCCAACCGGTTGTGATTGCTCCTGAGAAACGGCTCTACCAGATGGTGATGCACGAGATCCGTCCGGGTTGGACGATTACCAAGGAGTGGGAGGGATACCAAATTCAGGCAGACCTAGCATTCAGTGAGGTGGAACCGCGGGAATATCTCGGCATTCTTTTTTCAGGGGGGCGGGCGCCGGAATACATTCGCGATGATAAAGATCTTATTCGCCTGACCCAGTGGTTTTTCGATAATAATAAGCCTTGTGCCAGCGTCTGTCACGGAGTTGAGGTCCCGGCGCGTGCAGACCGGGTTCGTGGGCGCCGCATGGCCACGGTGGCGAAGTGCCAGTTTGATCTCGAGGTCTGCGGCGGGATCTACGTGAATGAACCCTGTGTCATCGATGGAAATCTCGTTTCGGGAAGGACCTTTCACGATAACGGCCATTACGTTGGTCCTTGGATTGAAATGCTGGAAGAGGAGGCAGCGAAGCATTCATGAATCGAAGAAACTCCCTAAAGTTGATGGGTATGGCGGCAACTTCACCCGTATTGGCGCAGGCTCGATCGGAAGCATTCGTGATTCGTTATGTGCTGTCCTCGGCAATGTATGGCGACCTTCCTCTGGATGAGGTTCTTGCTGAGATTGCAAAAACAGGAGCGGAGTCCGTCGATATCTGGCGGTTGCGTCATGCCAACCATCGCGAACAGATCACTGAAATGGGTGACGAGGAATTCCAGGGAAAATTACTGACCCACGAGGCAATGATGTCTGTCTCTACCTGCTATCCACTCGGGCCTTTTGGGCAGGATGAAGAGATGCGCTGGGTGATGAAGAACGGGGGGCACATGACGGTTTGTGGTTCTGGCAGTCATGGGGAAAAGGATCCCAAGGGCATGGAGGCTAAGCGCCAAGTGAAGCTCTTTTTTGAAAAGCTGAAGCCCCACTATGAGTTGGCCGAAAGCCTCGGGGTTACCATGGCGATTGAGAACCATAAGAACTCGATGCTCTCATCTCCGGATTCCATCCGTTATTTTGCCGACTTAAATCCTTCAAAGAATGTCGGCATTGCTTTTGCGCCTCATCATCTTCACGATGTTATCGATGAGATCCCCGGTTTGATCGAACACTGTGGGAAGGAAAATCTTCCGTTCATCTATTTTCAGGAATACCACCCGTCCTCCAAGGAGGAGATGGCCAAGGTTGAGGAGTTGAAGCAGATGCCCGGCTTTGGAAGCCTTGATTATGTTCCTGTCCTTGCAGCTCTCCGGGAGGTAAAATTTGAAGGCTTGGCTGAGATATTCATGCATCCAACGCCCCGAGGGGAGCCGATGCTGCCGACATCGGCAGAGATCACCCAAGTTATCAATCACTCGAGGGAGTATCTGAATAGTTGTCTGACCAAAATATGAGGTGGTGGCTTGGCCTTTTTTTTCTAATGGGAAGCGGTTTGCCGCTCACCGCGGCTCCTCATGTCGTTGGCTACGAACGTTTTTGTGCCGACGCTGTGAGTGTGAGAGGGGGAGCGATCCTTTATTCCGAACTGGGCTGCGCCAACTGCCACGGGGAATCACCAGTGATGATTGCACGATCGGGTCCCAACCTCATGGATCTTTCCCAGCGGGTGGAGCGTGACTGGGTCGATGCTTTTCTTAAAGATCCGGCTTCGGGACGCGAAGGAAGCGCCATGCCATCAATGGCTCACGCGCTCTCCGATGAAGACCGTGAGAAACTCCTCGCTTACCTTTCGAGCCTGGATACCAACCCTAAATATCCGACGGCCCGACATGCTAATGCCGAGGGGGGTAGCGCTCTCTTTCACGAAAAAGGCTGCGTGGCCTGTCATGCTCCGACGGCTGACTTTAAGGCGCCTCACGAAGCGCAGGATTCTGATTTTCCCTTAGCCGTATCGCTACCAGACCTAGCAGCAAAAACCCACTTCAAGGCGTTGGCAGCATTCCTTACTTCACCCTCAGATTTTCGAAGTGATGGGAGAATGCCGCACCTCCCACTGGAAAGTCAGGAAGCCGTGGATCTCGCGGCTCACCTTCTGGATTTCCAATCGAGTAATCCGAGGGATGACGCCAAGCCCCTAGCGAAATGGCCGAAAGTCGCTACGGGTCAGATTGAAGCCGGCCGCGCCATTGCTAAGAATTTGAATTGTGCGGCCTGCCATGTATTGCCGGATCTGGAATCCAAGGCAGTCATAGAGATCAAAAATACCAAGGGTGGTTGTCTTTCCGGTGACCTCTCGATTTCACGCCCCAGTTATCAACTGAGAGAAGATCAGTTGAAGTCTCTCCGCGTATTTTTGGGAGCTGACTCGAAGGTTCTCAATGAGGATCCTCATCTTACGCTGGCAGCAATGAACTGCTATGCCTGTCATGAGAGGGATGGTGTCGGTGGTCCCATGGTCGAAACGAATCCTTTCTTTGTGGGAGATGAAAGCCTCGGAGACTCCGGTCGATTGCCTCCACCGCTGACGGGGATCGGTCGCAAATTAAAGAGCGAATGGATGAAGGGAGTTCTCTCCGGAGATACTGGGAAACACGTTAGGCCCTATTTGAAGACGATGATGCCTGGCTACCCCGGACATGCGGAGGTGCTGACCACGTGGTTAGTGAAACTCGATAAGGAGGACGGGCTCGACGACTGGCCGGCGGAAGTGGGTGATCTCGAAGCTGGTCGAAAGTTGCTTGGCACTCATGGTGGTGTGAATTGTATCATCTGCCACAACTGGGGTGAGAAAGAATCGTTAGGGATTTCCGCGTTAGATATCAGTTCTCTCAATGAACGGCTACACCCTGAATGGTTTCGCCAATATATGCTGAACCCAGCTTCCTATCGTCCCGGAACCTTGATGCCGGCCCTGTGGCCGGGAGGTCGGTCGACGATTCCTGACGTCCTTGATGGAGACGCGGAAAAGCAGATGGCTGCGATCTGGCAATTCATTGCTGATGGAGAAGGGGTGCCAGATGGATTCCCGGATTTTCGTCCCGGGCAGTTTGAGTTGATTCCCGATAAACGACCCATGATTCAGAGAACCTTTCTCGAAGGCTCGGGCACGAAATCCATCCTCGTAGGATTTCCGGGCGGGATTAACCTCGCTTTTGATGGGCTCAGTGGGCAGCCGGCTCTGGTCTGGCTTGGGCGATTTTTTGACGCCTACGATACTTGGTTTGTGCGGAAGATTGAGTTTCAGAAACCGGCCGGTGAGGAGGCCTTCGCGTTTGGGAAGATCGAGACCGACATTCGATTTCGAGGTTACCGAGTTGATGAGGGAGGTAATCCGGTATTCTTGCTAGAGCATGGGGGGAAGAATTATGAAGAGTGCTACACCGTAGTTGGCGGAATGCTACATCGGAAGGTCACGTGGGAGAGTGGGGATGAACCTCCGAGCGCTCACCCTGAGAATGTGAGTACTGAGCGTGTGAGCGCTAACAACGCGGTGAAGTTTTTATATTCATGGAAATGAGACGTAAAGCCCTTGCTGTGATTCTACTGGCAGTGATCAGCGTTGTTGCTGCTGAAGAACCTGCCTACCAAGTGAAGAATTTGCTCTCGGCTGAGTCACCGACCCACTCGCGGTCGACAGAATGGAAGCCGGGAGAAGGGATTGCCATGGAAGTCAGCGGAATGGAGTGGTTGGGCGCTGACACGCTTGCGGTTTCCATCCGAAAAGGCGAGGTATGGTTAATCAAAAACGCGCTCGCAGTAGACCCGTCGGAATTCGAGTATCAGCTTTTTGCTTCCGGTCTGCACGAGCCGCTTGGTGTCACCCTTGAAGGGAAAGATCTGCTCGTTTCGCAGCGGGCTGAAATCACAAGATTGCAGGATAGTAACGAAGACGGAGTGGCGGATGCTTATCTGACTGAGTGCGATGGTTGGAACGTGTCAGGCAATTATCATGCCTACACCTATGGTCCGGAACGCGATGGTGAAGGAAACCTTTGGGTTACCCTAAACTTGGGGATGGGAGATCTTGCTAACAATGAAATAGGATGGCGCGGATGGGGCGGCATCATTGGATCAAGAGGAGAGTTCATTCCGAAAGCGCTCGGGATGCGCTCTCCCTGCGGCCTTGGGGCTAATCTTGAAGGTGACATGTTTTTCAGTGATCAGCAGGGGACTTGGATTCCAGCAACGCCGATTTATCACCTTCGTCCCGGGGCCTTCTACGGAAATCAGGAGTCGCTCGCTTCGCTTGAAAATCCGGCGGCACCCTTTCAATTGAGTGAGATTCCAAAGCCGAATCAGACCTACCCGGAGGCGGTGAACTCTTCAAAGGAATTTATGCCTCCAGCAGTTTGGCTGCCCTACAACAAGATGGGGCGCTCAGCGACGGATATTGAAGTCATCGACGAAGACGGGAGGTTTGGTCCGTTTGACGGTCAGTTGCTCGTTGGAGAGTTCACCAACGCGGCTATTAGCCGCGTCTTTCTCGAGAAAATTGAGGGAGAGTATCAAGGGGCTTGCTTCCCTTTCCTTGATGGATTCCCAGCAGCAGTCGTTCGACTGGCGTTTGCTCCAGATGGTTCATTGTATGCGGGAATGACCAATCGCGGCTGGTCGTCGCTTGGCAACCGCTCCTACGGCCTCTCCAGAATTCACTATTCCGGTATGAGTCCATTCGCCATGAAAGAGATGAAAGCGCTCCCGGATGGTTTTGAACTGGTCTTCACCAAGCCGGTATCTCTCGGATCACTTTCAAAAGGCAGCGCCACGATGATTAGCTATACCTATGAGTATTCGTCTTCCTACGGCGGGGACGAGATCGAGACGCAGAAGCTTTCTCTGCGTTGGGGGGATTTGTCGATTGATGGCATGCGGGTTAAGCTGGAAGTCGACGGGATGAGAGGGGGCTACGTGCATGAGCTTCGCCTCGATGGAGTGCATTCAGTTTCCGGTGAAATCCTAGATTATCCTGATGCCTACTACACTTTGAATCGGATTCCGAAACCATGAGGTGGCTCTTCTGCTTTGTTGTATTGGCTACTGCGCAGGGGCTGAAAGCTGGGGATCATCCTAACATTGTTTTTATTATTTCCGATGATCAGTCATGGACTGACTTCGGCTTTATGGGGAATGAACGGGTTTACACGCCAAACCTAGATCGACTCGCCTCGCGATCAGCATTGTTTGAGAATGGTTACCTCACAACCAGCGTGTGCCGCCCCTCCCTAGTAACGCTGATGACGGGCCTCTATCCGCATCAGCACGGTATCTATTTTAACCACGGGCCACCGGGAAATACGGGTTACAACCGAATGAACTCTCGTGCGGAGTATGAAAGACACCGCTCGCAAGAGTTCGAGTTGATTCGGGAGGTCGAAACACTGCCGCGCTTGTTGAGCAAGAAGGCAGGGTATCGCTGTCTGCAGACGGGTAAGTTCTGGGAAGGGCACTGGCGCAACGCTGGGTTTACCGAGGGGATGACGACGTTCGATCCACCCCCGGCAGAGCAAAACTTTGGTGGGGTAAGAATCCTTGCCTCCGGTGAGAGGGTGGCGCACGGCAACGGTGATTACGGCTTGCAGATTGGTCGCAGAACCATGAAGCCGATCAAAGACTTTATTCTTGTCTGTGAAGAGAGAGGCACACCGTGGATGGTTTGGTATGCGCCCTACCTGCCGCATCAACCGCATGATTCGCCACAAAGATTTTACGATTTGGTGGAGTCGAGGCCTGATGTGAAGTTGCATGAGATTCCTTACTTTGCCTCGATCGCTCAATTCGATGACACTGTTGGTGAGTTGGTAGAATTTGTGGAGAATTATTCCAAACCAGAGAACACGATCTTCGTTTTTGTCTCGGACAATGGTTGGAGCCCGAGTGAGCAGCCCCAGAAGGGCAATAAGCGGGAAATTAATCACACCAAGCGTAGTAAACGTGCGCCTTATGACGAAGGTGTGCGTAGTCCGATCCTGATTCGATGGGACGGTGTGATTAAACCAGAGATTCGTAGGGAGTTGGTTAGCAGTATCGATCTAGTCCCTACACTCCTGTCCGCGGCCGGTATCGATTCGGATTTGATGCCCGGATTTGATTTGATGAACGTGATACCAGACTCGCGTTCTGTCTTCGGAGCAATTTACCCTGGAGATGCATCAAAGCTTGGGGCCGCCAGTCGCGATGTGGCCTACCGTTGGATACGTCGTGGTCACTACAAGCTGATTGTTCCTCAATCACCGACACCGTGGGGAAACTATCTTGGGAGCGAGGCCCTGTTTAAGATGAGTGTGGATCCTAAGGAGGCCGAGAACCTTTCCGAATTGCGGGAGTCCTCAAGGTTGAAAGAAGAGTTAAGGTCCGAACTCGACCAGTGGTGGAATCCGTCACCGCCTTGATCAGGCAAGGTGCTCGTAAATAGCGTCGACAAGATCGAGAGACTTCCGGTTTGGTAGGATTCCAGCCTCCATCTGGTTCATAATGTAGGCGAAAGAGAGTCCGTTTTCAGGATCTGCGAAAGCATGACTGCCTCCTGCGCCCGGCTGTCCGAAAGCGCTGTGGGAGGGCCCAAACAGACCGCGCTTCTTTTGTCCATCGGTTCCAATAGGATCCCGCATGAAGCCTGCGGTAAATGCGGTCGGCATCATAAACGATCGGTCGCCACCTGAAACCTGCAGAGTGATAGCGGCTTGAATGACTGGCTTGGGCAGCGCTTGAACGCCGTCGAGTTGTCCTTTCTGCGCTAGGACTTGATAGAACCTTGCTAGTGCGCTGGCAGATCCGACGCCGCCAAGAGCTGGTAGGCCGGCTTGGAGATAGTCCAGTTGGTTTATGTCACTTAGAGCACGCATGCCTCCTGGTGAGGCAAAGATCGCAGTCGCCAGAGAGTCCTTATTGGCAAGGGAGCGGAAGAAAGGCAGTTCATCATCGACAGGTTTGATGGACTTTGGGGGATAAACGGTGGCGATGCGATCGACCATACCTGCGGTGAGACCGCCGATTCGAAAGTCGATTTGGTAAGGAGTCGCGATTCGATCGTTCCAAAATTGGCCCAAGCTGATCCCTCCGGTCACCCTGCGGACGATCTCATCGAGGAGAAAACCTATTGTTCGCGGATGGTAACCATGAGCTTTTCCCGGCTTCCAGTAGGGTTCCTGCTTCTCAAGCGCACCAATGACATCCTTGTAAGCCAGAATGTGCGGGCGATTCTCGCTTGAAAGAGCTGGCAGACCAGATTGATGAGAAAGAAGCTGGGCAAATGTGAGTTTACTTTCCCGAGCTGCTCTCAATTCGGGCCAGAGTTCGGAGACGTGGGAGTGGAGAGCGATACTGCCTTCATGAAGAGCTAGCAGAGCAGCAACGGCGGAAGGTCCTTTGGTGGTCGACCAAACTGGAGAAACGGTGTTTTCCGTCCATGGGGTCTGTTCGTTTTGGTCCCTCCACCCACGATGCAGCGCTAGTATCTCTTCGCCATCTTTCCAGACGGCGACCGACGCGCCAAGCTCATCGCGCTCCGAAAAGTTGCGGAGGAAGAGTTCTTCGATCACTTCGTGCATACTTAGGATTCAAAACCGGCGATAAGAGTGCGCAGATCCTCGAGATCGGGATCACTGAGAGCGCGTTGCTTGAAGCGGGGATCCATTGCGAAAGATTGCTGCAACCACGAGAGGGCTGCCTGAGGTTTTCCGAGAGCCAATTCGTAGCAGCCTAGGTTGTAAAAGTAGACTGGCTCATTCTGAAGACTCAGTGGCCCTGACTGCAGGTGCTCGATTGCTTCTTCGGTTCGCCCAAGGGCATGCAGGCAGTAGGCCCCTTGGATAAAGCCTGCTGGATTGTCAGGGTGCAGATCTGCCAATACTTCACTCAATGCCAACGCTTCTTTGATGTGGTTACGGTCGAGTTCGATGATAATCCGCATCTCCTGGGCTATGGCCGAGGAACGCTTCTCGCCAGGAAGGTGACCGATTTCCTTCCAAGCTTCTTCCAGCATGCCAAGGTCGATATAGCCTCGGATTTTTTCGAGCCAGCCCGGGTCGTCCATGGATCACATCTTCTCGGTGGTACGTATACCCAACAGGTCGAGGCCTTTGCTTAATACCTGACTGGTCAACTCGCAGAGGGCGAGGCGAGTTTCGCGGATTGCTCCTTCTGCCTTCAGTACTGGGCAAGCTTCCCAGAACTTGTGGTAAGTAGTAGCGAGTTCGTAGAGGTAGGTAGCGAGCGTGTTAGGGCGAAAATCAGCAATAACAGCTGGCACGGTTTCGCTGAATTGAGCGAGTTTTAGAACTAGATCTTTTTCTGCATTGGTTGTGAGCTCAATCGGGCCACCGGCCTCAAAGTTTCTGCCAAGTTTACGGAATATAGCCCGCGTCCTCACATAAGCATTGATAAGGTAGGGGGCCGTATTGCCTTTCAGAGCAAGCATGTTGTCCCAATCGAAAATGTAGTCAGTCATTCGGAACTGGCTCAATTCGGCGTATTTAACGGAACCGATGCCGATCACTTCGGAGATTTCTTTTTTTTCTTCCTCAGAGAATTCGGGGTTTTTTTCGGCGACGATCTTGTAAGCGCGCTCAACGGCTTCATCGAGCACGTCGGAGAGTTGGACTGTTTCGCCGGAGCGGGTCCTGAGCATCTTGCGGTCTTGGCCGAGGATGCTGCCGAAGGGAATGAACTGAAGTTCAGCATCCTGCCCGCGCCGTTTTGAAATTTCAAAAATCTGGGCGAAGTGAAGCTGTTGCGGCGCGCCAACAACATACCATAACGCGTCGGCTTTTATTTCAGTAATCCGGTGATCAATCGTGGCAAGGTCGGTCGTGGCGTAGAGGAAACCTCCGTCCGACTTACGAATCAGAGCCGGCTTGTCCGCCATTTTTTCGTCTTCGGGGAAAAAGACGCAGATAGCGCCATCAGATTCCTCCGCAATGCCGGCTTCAAGAAGCTCATCTACGAGGGGATTCAGTTGGTCGTTGTAAAAGCTCTCGCCAAGCCAGGTGTCAAACTCGACGTCGAGACGATCATAAATCTTCTGCAGCCCTTGTTTTGAAAATTCGATCGTTTTTTTCCAGATTACAATATTCTCCTCATCGCCACTCTGGAGTCTGACGAGCTCGTTTTTGCATTCTTTATGGAGTGATTCGTCTTCCTTCGTTTTGGCATTTACCTCTCGATAAATCCGAAGGAGCTCAGGAATTGGGTCGACTTCGAGGGCCGCCTTGTTGAGCAGGTTCTTCCAGCCCCATAGGATCATGCCAAATTGGGTTCCCCAGTCGCCGATGTGGTTATCGGCAATTACTTTGTGTCCGAGAAAGCGTCCGATACGAACAAGGCTGTCACCGATGATCGTTGAGCGAATGTGTCCCACGTGCATTGGTTTGGCCACATTCGGGGCCGAAAAGTCGACAACGATCGTTTGGGGGTGGTCGACCTTTGCGACTCCGAGTTGGTCTGGATCGGTGAGGAGTTCCTCGAGCCGCTTTTGCAGGGTTGAGGTGGTAAGTCGGAAGTTAATAAAACCCGGACCGGCGATTGAAGGTGTTTCACAGAAATCTCCGCTATCGAATGCTTCAACGATGGCGGTGGCAAGTTCACGAGGATTCCGCTTGAGCTGTTTTGCAAGAATCATGGCCGCGTTAGACTGATAATCTCCGAACTGGCGGTTCTGAGCTTGGTCTATCTGGGCGACGAAAGCTTCCGGCACCTCAGTCCCGAAACTGGTATTCGTCAGAGCAGCGTTGAGACGGTATGCGAGTTGTTTGGCGATAGTTTCGGACATGTCTAATCCAACCGTGGGGAATTTGGGGAAGAGCCTAGAGGGGCTAGACTGCGGCAGCGCGCTGCGAAAGGATTTCGATAATTTCGGTTTCGTTGGCTGCGTCAGCGAGGCGCTTTCTTGTGTCGGCGCTGTTGAGGATCTTGGCGATCGCGGCCAGGGTTTTGAGGTGCATCGTGTATTGGGACTCCGGCACAATAAAAAGGACAACGAAATGCACGGGGGCACGGTCGAGCGCGCAAAAGTCGATACCAGACTTGGAACGGGCGAAAATGGCAACGACTTCTTCAAGATCGGGAAGGAAGGCGTGGGGAATAGCGACACCACCGCCTATGCCGGTGCTGCGCTGGTCTTCGCGCGCACGAAGGGCCTCGAGGGCTGAGGTCTTTTGCGATTCGGGAAGTGCTTCAACCTCCACGAGATGCTCAACCATTTCCTCGATTGCAGGCAAGTGCTCCCCGGACTGCAGTTCTGCAATCACGTGTGCCGGAGTCAGTAATTCCGCCAGAGTCATCGTAATTTCCGCATCAGGTAACGCGAGTGGTCGATCATAAGCGCGAGTGGGGAGGGATCAAGGCGCATTTTACTGGGGTTGCGGCTTTACAATCAATCCTAAGGAGCTCCATTGAGGAAGTCAGTCGACTATCAAATGAAGCCACGCGTCCTTTTTGTCTGCACTGGAAATGTTTGCCGAAGCCCTATGGCGGAGGGTCTGCTTAGGGACATGTCCGAAAAAGTAGGTGCCAAAGTGACGGTTGCCTCCGCCGGATTGATTGCTGCGGAAGGAGAGCCACCAAGTCGCAACTCGGCAGTGGCCATGAAGGAAGGGGGGATTGATATCACTGCTCAGAGGAGCGAGATGCTGACACCCGAGATGGTAGAAGAGTTCACCCATATTTTTGGTTTGGGAAGCGGGCACATCGAAGTTATTCGCGCTCACTTTCCTGAGGCTTTAGAGAAGACCTTCGTGGTTCGGGAGTTTATCGCCAAAGACGGACGCGATATGGAAGTGCCAGATCCGATTGGTGGTGATTTAGCGGAATACCGTGAGACTCGTGATCTGATTATGGAGGCTATGCCGTCTATTCTCAGTTTCGTGACAACCGGTGACCCCCATCCCGAGGGGTGATCGAATGCCGTGTTTAAGGGATCGATTCTGGGCGTTTCGTCGTATCACCTTTTGACAAGGCGCATCTCCCGAATTAGCTAACCGCCAAAGTGGTGACAGCTCCTTTCCCACACCGCATTCTCTGACTCTTTAACTCATGGATAAACCAAGCATAATAATCGGATCAGATCACGGAGGTTTCGATCTCAAAGAAGCCGTTGTGAGCCACCTCGAAGGGAGCGGAATCGAGGTCAAAGACGTCGGCTGTTACTCAAACGAATCGGTGGATTATCCGGACTATGCGAATGAAGTCGCGAAAGCGGTCGTTTCGGGAAAACAGGATCTGGGTATCCTCTGCTGCACCACTGGTGTAGGGATGGCTATTGCTGCCAACCGCTTCCCGGGGATTCAGGCGGCAGTGGTCACTGATGCGGTCCTTGCCGCAAAGACTCGGTTGCACAACGACACCAACGTCCTGTGCCTAGCTGGCAGCTACAACACGCCCGAGGAAACTGGCGCAATCGTCGATGCATGGTTGGGGGCTGAATTTGATGGAGACGGCCGCCATGGTCGCCGTGTCGGTAAAATGAATACCTGTGGCACGGCCGTGAGCGCCCCAAAGTTGGCAATCACTGATCCGGAGATCTATGCCTCGATCGAGAAAGAGGAGGAGCGTCAAAAGGGGAATATAGAACTCATTGCTTCTGAGAACTTTGCTTCGAAGGCAGTCCAACAAGCACAGGGCAGCGTCCTTACAAATAAATATGCTGAGGGTTATCCGGGCAAACGCTGGTATGGCGGCTGTGACAATGTCGATGTTGTCGAGACTCTCGCGATCGAGCGCGCCAAAGAGCTTTACGGCGCGGGCTATGCCAATGTGCAGCCTCACTCAGGCTCACAGGCCAATGCCGCTGTTTACTTCAGCGTCCTAGAGCCAGGCGACAAGATCCTGACCATGGACTTGAGTCATGGCGGTCACCTCACTCACGGTCATTTCGCCAATTTCTCCGGCAAACTTTACGAAGTCGAACACTACGGAGTCTCCGAAGAGACAGAGACGATCGATTATGATGCCCTTGCTGAGGCTGCGAAGCGCTACCAGCCCAAGATGATAACTGCTGGTGCTTCTGCCTACTCTCAAATCATCGATTTTCCGCGGATGCGGGAGATTGCTGATTCTGTCGAGGCCTACCTTTTCGTCGACATGGCTCATATTTCGGGACTGGTGGCAGGAGGGGTTCATCCCTCGCCGATCGAACATGCTGATTTTGTCACCACGACAACGCATAAGAGTTTGCGAGGACCTCGTGGAGGTCTCATCCTGACGAACGACGGCGATCTTGCGAAGAAGATTGACTCATTGGTTTTCCCCGGTGTTCAGGGTGGACCACTTATGCATGTGATCGCCGCCAAGGCGGTTTGCTTTTTGGAAGCTCTCCAGCCAGATTACAAAGAATATCAGTTTCAGATCGTTAAGAACGCGGTAGCGCTGGCTGAGCGAATGAAGAGCCACGGCTACCGGATCATCTCGGGTGGTACTCAAAACCATCTCTTCATGATCGATCTGCGTCCCAACGGGTTGAACGGGAAGATTGTTCAGGAGACGCTCGACGAAGCTGGGATTACCGTGAACAAAAACTCGATACCGTTCGATACCGAAAGCCCGTTTAAGGGTGGGGGTATTCGAATTGGGACACCTGCCGTGACCACTCGTGGAATGAAAGAGGCCGAGATGGAAATAATCGGAGACCTCATTCACGAAGCCATCTCTAATCGCGAGGACGCAGCCAAGCTTGAAGCTATCAAAGCAAAAGTGAAGGCTCTCAATGAGGATTTTCCGCTTCCCTAAGAGTTGGAAGTCTCGACCAGCTATCAGCAGACGGAATAAAGAATAAGTGACCTAGGTCGCTCCTAATTATTCGTTGGATCCTGACACCGCTGTCAAACGGGGGTAGTTTTGGAAAATAGCTGGTTTTCGGCAAACGCATGCTTTCCGTGATCAAATCGAAAGAAAGATTGGTCATTTTAGGTTAAGTTTACCTAAAATCGCTTCATCTTTACTCGGAAAATTAGCATTTTTGACCAAAGTTGGTGTTTTTCCGTTTGTATTTCTCTCAAAAATTGCGAATTTTGAGTGAAGTAACCAATTTGGCAATATGGCTATAGAAAAAGAAGAGGAATTAGATGGCGCTCAAGCGCTCATTAAAACGCTCAGCGAGTTGGGGGTGGAGTACGTTTTTGGCTATTCGGGTGGCGCAGCCCTTCCGATTTTTGATGCCTTGGAAACTGTCGAATCCAACATCAAATTTGTCCTCACTCGCCACGAGCAAGGAGCGACTCACATGGCTGACGGGTATGCCCGCGCCACGGGCAAGCCTGGCGTTGTTCTGGTGACTTCTGGACCCGGAGCTGGAAATACCATTACCGGAATCATGACTGCTCAGATGGACTCAGTTCCCATGATCATCGTGAGCGGCCAGCAAGTGACGTGGATGCTTGGAAAAGATGCCTTCCAAGAAGCAGACATTTTTGGAATTACCATCCCAATCGTGAAGCACAACTATCTTGTACGCGAGACCAATGATCTCCCCAAAGTGGCCCGTGAAGCGTTTCACATTGCGACAACTGGCCGTCCCGGCCCGGTGCTGATCGACGTGCCGAAGAATGTGAGCCAGTCTCCATTTACGGGTGACCTCGATGCTGAGATCGATCTTCCAGGTTACAAACCCGAAGAAGCCATGGACATCGATTCGTCTTCGCTTGAAGCGGCTGCTCGCCTGATTAATCTCGCCAAGAAACCTGTGATTCTTGCAGGACACGGTGCCATGATTGCTGGGGCTGAGGCTGAATTGATGGAACTCGCCAACCGCACCGAGAGCCCGGTGACGTCGACACTTCTGGGGAAGGGAGTATTTCCTGAGTCCCATCCATTATCAGTCGGCATGCTGGGCATGCATGGCACTGCCTATGCCAATAAGGCGATCTGCGAGTGCGACCTACTCATCAACGTCGGTTCTCGTTTTGATGATCGCATCATTGGTCAGGCTGATAAATTCTGTGCACAGGCCAAAATCATTCATTTTGAAATTGATAACGCCGAAGTCGGTAAAATGATCGTTCCTGATGTGGCCGTGGTTGGGGACGCCAAGGTCGCTTTAACCCAGTTGCTACCCATGATCGAGCAGGCAGATAACGCCGACTGGTTGGAGCATATTAACGGATACAAGAAGAAGTATCCTCTCGGCTACAAAAAGCAGGGGGGGCTTCGAATGCAGCAAGTACTCGACGATATTTACGAGCTGACAGACGGTGAAGCTATCATTACGACCGATGTTGGCCAGCACCAGATGTGGGCAGCACAGTTCTACCTCAACAGCGCTTCCTTCAAATGGATTAGCTCAGGTGGTGCAGGAACGATGGGATTTGGTTTTCCCGCGGCCATAGGCGCTCAGTTTGCTTGCCCGGACGAAACTGTGATTGCAGTGGCTGGAGACGGGGGATTCCAGATGACTCTCTGTGAAATTGCTACAGCGGTGATTCACAAACTTCCCATAAAAATTCTTGTATTGAACAATCACTACCTAGGTATGGTTCGACAGTGGCAGGAACTCTTCTTTGATAACCGTGAAAGTGGTGTCGACCTGGAAGGAAACCCTGATTTCGTGAAACTTGCTGAGGCGTATGGTTGTAAAGGAATCAATATCAAACGCCCTGCCGACGTGAAGAAGAAACTCCAAGAAGCCCTCGACTACAATGAGGGTCCTATTTTGATCAATGCGGAGTGTGTGAAGACCGACAACGTGTTTCCGATGATTCCAGCGGGTGCCGCTCTCGAAGACATGCTGATTGAGCCTCCCAAACACAAGATGGCAAAGCCGGTTGGTTCTACTTGATGTGCGAAGCAGTACGCGACCATACCCATCCAATCAAATACCACTATTTTACCCATTCGTTTGAATGAGCCGAACTATCACTACTTCAGATAAAAAGCCTGCAGCCCGAGCCGACATTATCGGCGGGCACACGCTGAGTATGTTTGTGAACAACAAGCCTGGCGTGCTAATGCGCATTTGCCAGATTTTTGCCCGCCGTGCTTACAACATTGATTCTCTCGTTGTTTCTCAGGGGCGGGATCCTCAGTTTTCCCGACTAACACTTGGCATCAGCGGAGATCCAGCGGGTCTTCCCCAGATTATCCTGCAGTGTGACAAATTGATCGACGTGATCCATTGCTATGAACATACACCTGATGATTCAGTGGTTCGTGAACTCGCTCTCGTAAAGATCGTTGTGGAGGGTGGCGAAAAGCGGACTGAGTTACTCCAAATCGTGGAGCACTTTGGAGGGAAGACAGTCGACTTGAATGAGTCTTCCATGATTATCCGGATCGAAGGGGCAAGTGACAAGGTTGATGCCGCTATTCGTCTGATGAACAGTTATGAAATCATAGAAACAGTGCGCACCGGAAAAGTCGTGATGGCTCGTGCTGACCAGGCTACCTAATCTGGCCACCTCAAATCTTAAGAAGGTCGAGTTCAGTAGGGCTCCATTTTATGTGGCGGCCCGCGGAGCGCGTCATTGATTACTCAAAAGAGAGACGACAGTCTCTTTCAGGGCCCGATTGGTAGCGAGAGCTTCACCACCATTGATATTTCCCTCATTTCCCGCCCAGTCCCCGAAATATCCACCGGCTTCCCGAAAGATTGGAGGAAATGGACCGCAATCCCAAACGGCCATCACGGGATCAAGCATGACTTCGGCGCGGCCTGTTGCAACCAACAAATAACCATATGCGTCGCACCACCCTGCGTTGTAGTAGACTGCTTTTTGGAGTCGCTCCCATGCTTCTCCTTTATTGTTCTGAGCGAAATAAGCGGTGTCGATGTGGGCGCAGACAGCCCGCTCGATTGCTTCGACATCAGACACCGCGCATGGCCTTCCGTTCCATAAGGCTCCCTCACCGGTTGCTCCGGAAAGCATCTCGTCTAAGGCTGGGAAGTAGGCGCATCCGACTTCGACGGTTCCATCGATTTCGAGGGCTATGAGTACTGCGTAGAGAGGAACGCCGTGAACGAAGGACTTGGTTCCGTCGATGGGGTCGATGATCCAACGATACTTGGAGTTGCCGTTTGAAGATCCAAACTCTTCTCCCACAATTTCGTGATCAGGATAGGCTTCAGAAATTCGCTGGCGAATGAGTTCTTCAGCTTCTCGGTCTGCCACAGTTACCGGAGTGTTATCGCCTTTGAACTCTGGCTTTGCTTCCTCGGTGAGAAAGTAATTCAGAGTCAGTTGCCCTGCTTCACGGGCAGTCGCTTCGGCAAAATGATGGAATTCGGATAGCATGAGGAGAAGAAAAGTGGATCTTAGTCGGATTTTTTAGGCGCCGTGGCGGCTGCAAGCTTGGCTTTGCTGGAGGGAATAGCATCAGCCTCAAGGTCTCCGAGTGCAAACTGGATCCCGTCGAGTATGTGAGTTAGGACCGTCTTATTGGCAAAGGTCATGTCGTTGTGTCCAAGGTTGGTATAAAAGAGGCGACCTTTGCCAACTTCGCGACACCATGACACGGGTACGTCTAGTTTTGTTGGATCGCCCGGCACTTTAGCCTTAAATTTTTCGTTCTTGAGAGGTGCTGCATTCTGGGGATGTGACATGTCGAGGCTTAAGAGCACCCTGAGTCGGTCACGACCCTCGAACGAATCAGGCTTATACCAATAGATTTCATCTTTGTGCCAGAATCCGTCACCATCAAAGGCGGCATTAAGGCTGTTCTCAGGATCATCAAGCTTGAAAGCCCAGGTGCCTCCAGCCGTCCAGGGGTGTCCATCGAAGACCCCTCCCATTAGGGCAATCCCTTCTTCCCATTTCTTGAAGTTATCGGCCGCAGCATGCAATCCAACAATACCCTTGCCGTTTTCGATAAAATCGAGGATGGCCTCCTGCTGAGTTTCGTTAGGGACAAGGTTTGTGGTGTTGTTGAAAAGGATGGCATCGTAGGCGGCGAGATTTTTTTTGGTGAAGACTTCGTATTCATCAGCGAGGTCGATCGTGAATGCGTCGGTCTGCTCCGCTATCTGTTCGAGAGCGTAATTTCCGAATGGGATGGAAGTATGGATGAAGCCTTCGCATCGCCAGAATACGAGGACCTTCCGATCTGGCTGTGGGCTCACAGTAGCTTCAGGAATATTGCTGGCTATCTCCTCTTTAGCCTCGGCAGTAGGGTTATCGCCGAACCTTGCCGCTGCTTTTTCTGACCATGTTTTCGGTTGTTCCTTCTTTTGCGCCAGGGCGGTGCCTAAGACTGCCGCGAATATTAGTGAAATAATGAGACTATATTTGTTCATGCTCTGTGGATTTTAGCGTGATTGAAAAAATGGCAATAGCCCTAAAGCCTTTTTTTTGCCCGTTTAAACCGACTTCTCCGAACGGCTGACGTGTCGAC
>PBSY01000079.1 GCA_002726915.1 Verrucomicrobiales bacterium
AAGAGCTCTTGTCTACCACCGTTCACAGCAAATTGAAAAAGCGCAGAATCTTATAGAGCAAATCAATGCGGATAAGGTCATGGGGGTCAATGCGTTGAGAGAGGCTGTAGAAATACTGCTCAATTACCGGTTTATTGACCAGGCAGTTGACTTTCTCGCCCGGATCAATGTTCTTGAACCAGAAGACGTTTTTAGCTGGTCGAGACGTTTGAGCCTGCTGGCAACCAAGGGCGAAGAATCCGAATTTCGGGAGGTAACAAGGGGGCTCATTCAGGGTGATGAAGGAGTGAGTCTTCACCCAAACTCGGTGAGTCAATTAAACAGCCAATTGATTCAGTCATACTGGCGTTCGCTTGCACGGCTGTTTTCCTCGAATCAGATCGAGGGAACTCTGCCCCTTTTGGCTTCGATAGAGCGCGAAGTTCAGCCCCTTGAGCAAAGAGCATGGGTAGAATGGACGAGATTTGTGGTTCTTGCAAAACTTGGACGACAGCCGGAAGCAGACTCGGCTCGCAAACGCTTCGCTGAGATTGTCCGAGACGGGAGTCTTCACGAATTGCGTTTTCCTGACGGGTTGTCTCTTGAGGTAACTGCCGCTGCAAATTTTCAATCTGAGCCGGCAGTAATCTCAGTTGATAAAGTAGGTGCCGAGACAGGATTCCTAACTAGTAAAGCTGAGCTAAGATGGGGATTTGAAGTCCCTGATGGAAGTCGAATACGAACGTTTTGGAAGGGGGATGGAAGAGTGCTGGTGGTTGACGACTTCAACTCGGTTTATGGAGTCGATAGCAGTGAAGGACGGCTTCTCTGGAAGAAGGCAGGGTTATCGAAACGAGGAACGAAGAGGGGGCGCCCACCTTCATTTCGGGAATCACCTTTCGACACTGGGCTGGATAGCTATTCCGTTACGCCGGGTGAGCGCGCGCGGGTAGTCCATGGGTTTGCTGCGAAGAACGGTAGATTCTTTCTGGTCGAACAAGGGCAACTGAACTGTTACTCGACCACTGATGGAGCGCTGCTTTGGTCTTCTGAAATACCTGTTTTGCCGCATTCAACGGCTTCCTCCAGTGATGAAGGTAATATTCTTGTTGTCTCGGATGAACTGGCTGTCGTTTTTCGTCCAGAATTACAAGCTGCTGCCAGTTATGACATTAACGGAGGCAAGCTGCGTTGGCTACACCAACCGAAGGTTACAGAAACCAAAGCCAGCTGCATAAATTCACTCAATTCTGGCGCTCAGATTTCAAATGGTAGAGTCCTTCTCTATGGTGCAGAAGCTGAGATCCTAAACGCGGATACCGGCAAACAAATCTGGAGTGTGGATCCTGAGGGCTTGGCGATGCTTCCAGTAGATTTGAAGCGTGATCGAGGTGAAGAAATTTCAGAAGATGAAAATCTGACAGAGCCGTTTGTTCGGGATTCCATCGAGGTTTTTGATGTGATTAATTCTACCCCGGAACTGTCAACTTCGCTCTTTTTTGAATCGCGTGAACTTGGTGCGATCGTCAGCCCGGCAGCCTATTGGGCATTTCGCCGGACTGAGTCACCGGAGCCATCCTTTGCCCACCTTGGAAAGGGACACCTCTGGCTCGGGCACGGGGATGTTATTCGAAAAATCCCAACCGACATTCCGGTTGGAAGCGATCAACTAAAGGGATCGGGGGCATTCGTGGGGGAAAACGGTTCACATGGTTGGTTCATCAAAGGAGGCATCCTCTACCATACTGACTTTGTGCGAAGCCGGACCTATGCGATTGAAGTAGCAGATTTAGGAGCTAAAGATTCAATTCGCGCGATAATGGTCGAAAACCAAGTGGTGGCAAGGGGAACGCGAGGATTTAAAGTGATCAACGCCTTGACCGGCAGAGTCGTCGGGCAAGCAGACTGGAGCGAGGATGTCTTGGATTATCTCGCATTGTCCAATGTCGATCTATCGGCAGATTCAGATGATAGCTTTCTCACTTGGAAAGGGCGCATCACAACGAGCGGGCCAAGGGCTTCACTCATTTGTCGTCCCCTCAATGACATCGTTGAGGATGGCCTGTATTTAACCAGCTTTCAGGAACGTGTCTTGATCTGCTTGGAGGCTTCTGGAGAAAGAGCTGTCGAAAAAGATCAGCCGAATCTCAAGACGGAAAATCGATAGTCCATGGCAGAAAGACCGCTAACAGAATCAACCCATGATTTGTTCGACCCGGATTTTCTGGATCGCCTTCGGGCAATTTTTCTTCGTCTGAAGAAGCGTAAACAACTTAAAAAGAAGGGGATTCAATCAACCACTGCGACTGGCTTCACTCGAGAATTTAAAGGATTTAGGCACTACACTCCCCGTGACGACTATCGAGCAATTGACTGGCAGCTTTTCGCACGCCTCGACCGCCTCTTTATTCGGCTTTACGAGGAGATTCAGGAACTTCATATCCATATCGTTGTGGACACGAGTGCTTCGATGAATCAGCCGTTTGTGGAGAAAAAACAAACCGCACAGAAGCTTGCAGTGGCTCTCGGCTACATGGGGCTCGTCGGTCACCATCGAGTTAGTCTCTATTCAACTGGTGAATCAGTCTCGGATCCAATCGCCCCGCTAAAAGGACAGAGTAACTTTCAGCGGATTCTAGATTTTGCCAGTAGCCTGAAGTTTGAAGGTAAGACCAATCTCGAACAGGCATTTCAGGATTTTAGGCCAAGCCGCCGAAGATACGGCATTATTTTCGTGATCTCTGACCTTTATGGTCGAGAAATTGATGAGGCTTCCAAGTCAATTAAGCATGCTAGCCTATGGCCGGGTGAGGTGCATTTTCTACAGGTTAGCCATCCGTGGGAGGAGGATCCTGATCTGGACGGTGAAATCGAGTTGCTCGATGTTGAAACGGGAGAATCGAGGAGGCTCTGGTTCACACCTCGCGATCGGAAACGCTATCAGGATTGCTACCGGCAATTCTTGGAAGGGGTGGAGAGAGAATGTCAAGTTCGCCATATCGACTACCAGCGCTGGCGAACTGATTACCCTTTTGACGATTTATTTCTCGACCTACTTTCACGAGGCTCTGCTTTAGGCGCAGGATTCTCATAACCGAATAAGTGGATGCAGTTTCTTTCTCCACAGTTTCTTTTTTTAATTGGGCTTTCGGTGGTTCCGATAGCGCTCTACCTCTTCAGGCGCAAAACGAGGACCTTTGATGTTTCTACGTTGGTCTTCTTTAAGACGTTAGCCTTGGAGCACCAGGAGTCGGCTTGGCTTCGGCGGCTTAAGAAGCTGATCTCTTTGATCCTGACGCTTCTAATGCTGATCCTTCCTGTTTTTGTGCTGTCACGACTACTGCCAAATCAGGACGATTCGGAGAACCTTCGCTCGATCGTCATTCTTCTGGACCGTTCTGCTTCCATGGGGGTCAAAAATGATTCTGGCGAGAGTCGACTCGATGAAGCTAAGCGCAGAATTCGGGCACGACTTGAACGTGTCCCAGAGGAAGTTGGAGTTTCGTTAGTCGCCTACGACGCCCGTCCCGAAGTGATACAGCCAAGGACATTGAGCCGCAGGGAATTGATCTCTCGTCTTGATGCATTGCGGGTTCAGTCGATCGCGGCCCGTCCCGAAGAGGGGCTCGAAACAGCTTCTCTTCTTGCTGGATTGGAGAGGCCGTCGGCAATCTGGCATGCAAGTGATCGCCTTTTCGATGATGAACTGAGCGATTCCGAATGGTCTTTTCAGGAGCTCAATGTGGCCATGCCTGAAGTGAGCAATCCCGGCATCATCGGATTCCAACTTAGACCAGCTCCACTTCAGCACGCTGTTTATGAGGCTTATGTGCAGGTAGCTTTGAATGAAGCGGCAATAGAAGAGGCTACCGTGCGGGTTGAAATTTCGGTTGGGGGAGTGCCAAATCAGTATCGTGATGTCGATCTCAGCCCGGGCGACCGCGTTGGATTATCTTTTCGAGTCAATGGGGTGAGCCGCCAGATCCTGAAAGTGGAGTTGCAGAGCGAGTTCGACCGGTTCCTTCTTGATAACGAAATCGTGGTCCCTCTTCCAGAAGTAAGGCCAATACTCGCAGCCTGGATCCGCCCTGATGAAATGGAAGATCCTTATACTCGGCTTGCTCTCGCGGCAATTCAGGAATCGGGGCGCTTTGAACTGTTGAAAGGTAGTCCGGAAGCGTGGCCGTTATCGGAGGAAGTCGATGCAATTATTTTCGATGGCTGGCTACCTGAGGAATGGCCACAAACGATACCTGCAATCGTAATCAACCCGCCAGCGTCTTCTGGCCCAATAATTTCAAAGCGATTAAGCTCGCCAATTCCTTTTGATGAAATTCGCGTAGGAAATGCAAAGCATCCGCTTCTCTACCGAATTTCCACGGGGCGGATAGCGTTAACTCAGACCGTGCTTTTTGAAACCACAAATACTTTGGAACCATTATGGTTTGCAGGTGACGAAACAATTCTCGCAGCAGGGGAAGTAAAGGGGCAGCGCTTGATTCTGATGGGCTTCTCTCCCGGGCTTTCCGAGAGATTACCTCTAACGGCCTCATTTCCCCTTTTGATTGGCAATGCGCTACTCTGGTGTGTTGAGGAGACCAGTGAGAGAGTGATGCCACCCGTATACGCTTCGGGTGACCTCGTTGAGGTTGAAGGCAATTCAGTCAACTGGCTCGAAGCTCGCTCTGCTGGTCTGAGAAATCGCAAAATCCCTCTTAATTCTGACGTTCTAATAATGGACCGGCCAGGCTACTGGGAGACAGATTCCGGTCAGAAGGGTGCTTCTTTTCTACTGAGCCCAAGTGAAACGAACCTGTCCGTTAAAAATTCTATCGCCAATGAAATGAGTTTTGGAGAGGAACGAACCGGAACGGCGAGCCTTAAGAGTTTGCTGCTGGTCACTTTGCTGATCATTCTATTCGCTGAATACTGGCTCTTACATCGTTTCGCTGTTTATTAATATGGACTGGTTGTTGCCACAAACCCTGTTGCTTGCCATTCCGGCTCTCATCACCCTCCTTTGGGTCGATCGACGGTCCCGACATCCGATGCAGCGCGGACGACGACGCGCCCTGCTCGCAACTCGTGCGCTCATGATCATCCTAGCGCTTCTTGCGATTGCTTCTCCGGCCCGTTTGATCAAGTCGACCCAGCAAGCGGTCGTCTTTGTTTTGGATTACAGTCGCAGTGAGGGTGATTCCGGTATTCTTCGTGAATACGAGGCGGCTAGGGCAATCCGATCGTCGCTTCCTTCCGGAATTCCAATCGGCATTGTAGCGGCTGGATCCGAGCCTAAACTGATTCGCTATCCAGACACCGGAGAGATCAAGTATGAATCTGATTCGGCAAAGGAAATGCTCGAGAACATTGGTTCAGGAACCAACTATCAGAGGGCTGTAAAGCTGGCTGGTGGACTTTTCCCAGCAGGAACTTCCCGTCATATAATTATCGTTGGTGACGGAGTTGAAACGGAAGGATCTCTCAAGGAAGCGGCTAAAGAATCTTCGTTGGCGAAAATAAAACTGCATGCTCTTGGGATTGCAGGAGAAGCCCAGCCTGATGTTAGGGTGAGTCGCTTGGAGAGCTCACAATCTAGATTGAGTGAGGGAGCGACTCTCGAATTAGCTGCAACCGTTGAGAGCTCAATGTCAGGCCTAGCCAAGATTCGATTGTTTGAAAATGGCGTCGAAGTGGATACAAAAACTCTACCGATAAAATCTGGAGAAGTGCATACCGTTGGCTTTACTCGCTCGCCTGAGAAAAGAAATATCTACAACTATCGAGTGACTGTCGAGGGCTTTGAGGGCCGAGATTCCCTCCCAGAAAATAATGAGGCACTCGCGATCGTCGATGTTCGAGGAAAACCGCTTTTCCTCTACGTAGAGGGTGAGGAGGACCAAGCACGCTATCTGTCTGGCGCCATGGAAAAAGAGGGGATTCGTTTAGAAACTCTCACTCCAAGTGCACTGCCGTCATCGCTGCAGCAGCTTGCTGGCTACGACGGCATTATCCTTTCTGATATAGCGGCGCATCGCCTCGGCGATGTAAAAATGGATGCAATTCGCGATTACGTCGAGAAGCTTGGAGGGGGATTAGTCATGATCGGCGGAATGAATTCGTTTGGGGTAGGGGGATATTACCGAACGTCCATTGAAGAAATTTTACCGGTGAAGTTGAAAGCCCCCGATCAGGAGGAGTTGCAATCCTCTGCCCTTGCGCTTGTGATGGACCGTTCTGGCTCGATGTCGGGGCAGAAGATTGAAATCTGTAAATCGGCCGCGATTGCAACTGCTGAATTGCTATCTCCAGACGATTACATAGGCATCTATGCTTTCGATTCACAGGTGCACGAAATTGTTCCAATGACTAAGGTGACGTCAACCAGTGCAATCGCCAGTCAGATTGCACTGCTGGGATCAGGAGGGGGCACGAATATCTATCCTGGAATGGCTCTCGCAAGGGCGTCACTCAATGAAGTTAACGCGAAAATTCGGCATATGATCGTCCTGACCGATGGTCAGACGTCCGGGCAGGGATATCAAACGCTAGCATCACAGTGTCATGCGGCAGGAATCACGATTTCGACGGTTGCCGTCGGGTCAGGTGCTCAAATTGGGCTACTTCAATCAATTGCCGCTGCAGGAGGTGGGCAGAGTTACATCACGATGGATCCCACCGCTATAACGAGAATCTTCACCCAGGATACGATGACTCACACTGGTCGAATGATTCGGGAGGAAGCATTTGAGCCGAAGTTAGCTGAGCCTCACCCTATGTTGAAAGAGTGGAACGAAAGTTCGACACCCCCGCTTTTGGGCTATGTAAAAACAAATCGCCGCGCTACTGCGCAGGTCCCTCTAGTAACCGATAAAGGCGATCCACTATTGGCACATTGGCGATACGGATTAGGAAAGGTCACAGCCTTTACCTCTGACTGTAAATCTCGCTGGGCAGCACTTTGGGTTTCAGACTGGGATGGCTATGCTCGTCTTTGGTCACAGATTCTGCGCGAGTCTGCGCGGCCTCCCCAAGGATTGAATATGGATTTACGGCTCGAGCAAGAAGGGAGTGAAGTCACAATGGTTGTCGATTTAATAGAAGATGCTGCAGCGCGAAAGAACGGAGCTCGTGTCACCGCGGAGGTTTTTTATATCTCAGCATCAGCGCTTGGATCAGCAATGGATGAGGTGGCTAAAGTTGAACTAGAACAGGAGGGGCCAGGACTCTATGAAGCCAGCTTCAAACCCAAGGAGCCAGGAGCATATCTCGTTCGCTCACGGGCAGGGGCCCAACTGGTTAGTGCAGGCTATGTTTTCAATCCTTCTAACGAAGTCGCCACAGGGAAAGTGAACGAGGAAATATTGAAAACTGCTTGCGACCTAACTGGCGGAACTTTTCTCAATTCGTCAGCAGACGAACTAAAGCTGAGCGGTAGTGAAGTGGCTCGATATATTGAGCTGTGGCCCCTAATTTTGCTATGCCTTTTAGCCGTATTTTTCGCTGATTTGGCCATCCGTCGCTGGGAAAATGTGATGGGTCTCGTTGAGTATTTGACTCGTCCTCACCGCGTTTCAAAGAGCTGAAGATTTGGGGGGTAATACTTCTTTATCTTCGGAAGGCTCACAAGGAAAACGCCAACACAGAATCATCCCGAGCCCATCCGACCAAGAATGTTTTCCATCGGCGGAAAATGAAATTGGCAATAGATTTATGAACGAGCCTAAGAGAGCGGCAACAATCAAACTTTGAGTGGCAATAATCGGAATGTCGCTAGTTCGTTGAAGTAATGATTCTGGCCCAATGAAGCAGACGAGGGCTAATGAAATGAGTAGTTCGACTCCTGGGCCGGCTGCGTAAATACAGAAGTGTTTCAATCGAGGAGCGATATAGTCGGTTTGCTGAGGAATTACAAACCCAGACAGAGGTATGCTACGAAACTCTATTAGTGTATGACCGATTTTGAAGCCGAACCTAAAGCGTCCCGAGCCAATGACGATAAGGGAAACTTTCCAACCCATTGCCCGGGCAATGGCGGCATGAGCAAACTCATGAATGACGAGAAGAAGAATCCATGCGGCTAGAAAGAAAGGCACGCTGAGCTTGCGAGGATTGTAGTCAGAAAACAAATCAATACTTAGGAACAGTCCAAAAACGAGTGATAAGACCACGATGACTCCCCACTCATTTGGGGTTTTCGGGCTACGCTCGGGAGGGTTTGTTATCGGATTTTCCTCCATCGCCCTTTACTGCGGAAGTAGTCGTTGGCTTCTATCAGTCTTTGTCCGTCTCGCTAGGCGTTCCGCCTTTGATCGCTTCCGTAGATTCACTGTTAGCTGTTTGTCTCTCAACACGGAGGAACTGGACTTGGCGAATCGAACGCTCGTCAGCCTCTAATATGGTCGCGCGGTAGCCATCAAGTTCGATGATTTCGCCCGGTTCAGGGATCCTTCCCGCAATGCTTGTTAGGAATCCTCCAACAGTGCTAACGTCTCGATTTTCCAGATCCAATTGATCCACGTGGTCTTCCAATTCATGAAGCGGATAGCCGCCCTCAACAAGAAAAGAGCGCTCATCAACAAATTCGATTCCGGGAACCTCTTCTTCATCAAATTCATCATGAATTTCGCCTACGACCTGATCTAAAACATCATCAAGCATGACAAGACCGACTGAACCACCAAACTCGTCGACGACCAATGCAATATGGGCACGTTTTGTGAGAAACACCTGAAGCATCTCATCGAGAGGCAGTTTTTCGGAAACCCTGATTAGATCTCGCTTTGCTGCGAAGAGATTCATTGACTCACGTTGCATCTCTCGAAGCAGATCCTTGATGTGGATTAAGCCAAGCGTTTTATCGAGATGCTTATCCACCAGTGGAAAGCGGGTATGCTTCGACTCGAGCGCGATATCGAGGTTTTCGCGGAAAGTGCGGTGGACGTTCAAAACGATCACTTCGCTTCGTGGAGTGAGAATATCTTTTACACTTAAGTCATTGAGTTCTAGTGTATTAGCGAGTATTTTTTGCTCGGTAAGCGTAACTTCTTGAGCACGGCCGGTCTCCTCAACCAAATACCGCAGTTCATCGGCAGTGTGGTCAATTTGGGCAAAATCAACCGGCTCGAGCCGAAAAACAACCTTTAGGATGAGGTTGGATAGCTTCTCCACGAACCAAACCGGAATGGCGACAAGCAGGTAGAAAAAGCTCAAGGGCTGACTGCAGGTCATAGCGGTAGCGACGGGCCGCTGCGTGCCGAGCGCCTTGGGGAGGAGTTCTCCGATTACAAGGCTCAAAAGAGTAAGAACTGAGATTGAAAATACAAAAGTTGCTATGCGGACCGCGACTAGGCTGATGCCTGTTGGCGCTAGCAGGGGATGCAGCCAGGTTGAAATCGTGGGCTCTCCGAGCGCGCCGAGAACAATCCCTGAAGCTGTTATGCCGACCTGACATGCCGCGGAATAGATCCGCGAATTCTCGAGGAGCTTTAGAGACAGAGAAGCTCCGGCTTTCCCATTTGCCGCAGCTTCTTCAAGTTGGGGCGCGTGAACTCGACTCAGGGAAACATCAGCTGCAACCAAGAGAGCATTAAGAAGAACGAGGCCCAGCAAAATGAAAACTTGAATCCAAGGGCTCCAGAACTGGAACGAAGCCGTGAGCACAGGCTCGAGCGGAATATCAGCTACCAGCGGCAGAAGATCGATGGCGGTCATTCAGTGAGTTAGCCGCCCTGAGATCTCGAAATCCTTGTGGAATCGTCTCGCTGCAGGCGGCGGGCGGATATTCTAGCCAAAAACGACTGAATAGCCAGCAATAAAGAATGCAAGGAAACAAGACTCGCGCGAGTTGATTGGAAAGGAGGGCGGTGGAGGCTTGTAAAAGCACCTCTCCGTATTTTATATTACATATATTGTCGGAAGTTATTAGTATTTGAAGCTCAGATCCTTTGAGTTCAGGGATTCCATAACGTTCCTATTCCTGCGAGCCCCTAAAATGTTCCACATGGAATCTACCGAGCCCAAAGAATTTGATAAATCCAAACTTTTCGGTTTTATCAGGAACCTCTCTGAAAAGCCTTGCCATATTTCGCCGTTGAACCAAGCCGCAATTCGATTAACATGATCAACAACAGTTGAGCTAAGCATCTCGGCCCATTATTACCATGATTCGCAACCTTTCGTTTTTGCTGTGCGCTAGCGCACTTCTTTCCCTCTCTACAGTCGAAGCCCAGTTTTCTTTCGGTGGACTTTTTAGCAAAAACGACCGGCGCGTCGATGCTGATGAGTATGCCACCCAGCAAGGCAATGCCAGTGCGAAACTGGAGAAAGCCATGTCTTACGAAAATGCCGGCAAAGCGCGGCGGGCTCGTGACTCCTACAAATCAATTGTGAAGTCATATCCGCGGACTGACGCTGCGGCTGAGGCTCAATATCGTTATGCCAACATACTCGATGTGTCCGGAGACTCCAGGAAAGCATTCGACGGATACCAAGATCTCATTACCCAGTTCCGCAACACGCCTCACTTTGCAGAAGTCGTGCAGCGGCAGTTTGACATTGCCGAAAAATTAAGGACCTCGCGCAAAAAGGGCTTTCTAGGTTTCGGCGCTTCAATTCAACCATCGGCGATGATTGAGATGTTCAATCAAGTAGCGGACTCTGCGCCTCAAACCGAATTGGCGCCAAAGTCCATGCTGAACATTGCTCAGATTCATCTAGAACAGGAGCGGCGGGCAGCGGCGATGGCAACTTACCAACAGGTCTTAAATACCTACCCCTCATCCACTTTCGCCACTGAGGCCCAATACAAAATCTTTCAGATTCGTGGCACGAATGCCGAGAACTCCAACAGCCCCGTTGAGGATCGTGCTCAAGTTGAGGCTGGTATTGATTTTGTAAACTCAAACCCGGAAGACGAGCGTTCCTCTGAAATTCGCAGCGGTTTGGACGAAATTGAGGCCCGCTCGATGGAAAAACTGTTCAACACCGGCGAATTTTACGAAAAAAGTAGTAAGCCTGAATCTGCGCGCGTCTACTATCGCGAAGTGGTGAAAAATCCAAATACCCCCTTTGCGGCGAAAGCGCAGGAACGACTCAATGCTTTAGACAATGCTCCGATTCCTGTAGAAAAAAGGGCCGGCTTTTTCGGTAGCAACCCACTCAAAAAGGATTCTGTAAAAATGCGAACTTCAGCCGATGAGGTTTTGCCCCTTCCTGCGGCAGAAGCTGATTCCTGATTTCGGAATAATTAGACGCCCTGAGCGTTATCGGCTACGTTCATCAACCGGCTAATTCTCATTTACTCCTTCTCTCCCTCTCCTGCACACCGCCGCGCGCCAACTTCTAATCGCAAATATAATTGAGTTCGGCGGATCCAGTTTAGATGAATCGCTTTCCCCACACGCCCCTACTCGCTGCTGCAGCATTGTTTCTTTCCGGTTGTGCCGGCTATGAGCTTGGTGATGCCAAACCCTCTGCCTACGCAGGAATCAATAATCTCCACGTTCCCACCTTTAAGAACGAAACACTTGAACCACGACTTTCCAGTCTGGTAACGAATGCGGTTGTTAGAGAACTTCAAGCTGATGGAACTTATCGCATTAGTAATCACGCGAATGCCGATGCGGTTTTAGTTGGGCAAATTACCCAAATTCAAAAAACCCAACTGCGAGCAGCAAGAACCGATACCCTCGAATCGCAGGAACTGCGGATGCTGCTTTACGTTAGATTTCACCTCGAAGACCCAGTGACTGGCGAGGCAATTCGCTCCGCCCTTCCAGAACAAGCTGAACAGGATAGCTTCAACGATCGAGGGATTGAAGAGAAGCCGATTTACGCCTCTCAAGGCCAAGTTGTCGGGACGACGATTCAATTTGTTGATCCAAATTTTCAGGTTGGTGAAAGAAATGCGCTTTCTATAGCAGCTCAGGATGCCGCAACTAAGATGGTAGGAATCCTCGCGAATGGGTGGTAACCAGAACCCTGGATGTTCCCATGACGAATAGCTCGACTGGGCGCATTCAGCTAATAGGTTCCCCCATAGGAAACCTCGGAGATATCACCTTTCGTGCGGTGGAATGCCTGCGTTTAGCAGGTGTGATCGCCTGTGAAGACACTCGCCATTCAGCAAAGCTACTCAAGCATCTTGAGATCAGTAATAAAGAAATGATAGCGCTTCACGATCACAATGAAATGAAGAGAGCCTCTCGACTGGCAGAGCGGGCTGCTTCTGGCGAAGTAATCGCCTACCTTTCAGACGCCGGGATGCCAACCATTTCAGACCCTGGCTATCGCTTAGTCAATGCCTGCATCGAGCAAGGCGTTCTTGTTGAGGTAATTCCCGGCCCGTCGGCAGTTATGTCGGCGATTGCGGGGTCTGGGCTGCCGTCCGATTCGTTTTATTTTGGGGGGTTTCTTCCGGTTAAGAGTGGCAAACGAGCGAGAGAACTTGAGAGCGCTGTCGAGAGAAAAGAGACTTCAATTTTCTTCGAGTCCCCTCACCGCATCGTGAAATCACTTCATGCCTTGAGTCAATGCGCCCCGACGCGTGCGGTATGCGTAGCCAGAGAATTGACTAAAAAGTTTGAAACCTTCCACCGAGGCTGCGCCAGCGAGGTTTTTACGGAGTTTTCAAATCTCAGCTCTGTTAAGGGAGAGATAACGCTTTTAATAGCGGGGTGCGGAAAGCGGAAATCAAATAGGTCAGAGTTGTGAATAGTTCCATGGAATCCTCGATTCCAGAGCACTTTTAACCGCTCAACTTATGTCCTTGCCGGCAAAGCTAGCTGAGACGGTTGACCCGATTTAAGACTGGTGCACGGTTGCTTGATATTCGGTAGGCTGCTCGGGTGTAACAACTCGGCCCGGGATGCGGGGGGGCAGAATTCTTCGACGGTTTAGAGGCCGTCGTCTGGGCCTTCTAGACTCGTCATAGCGTTGCTGCATGGAGACACGTGGTTGAAGATGAAGATTCTCCGACACCACTGCGGTTAGCCACGGGCGCGCTGTGGCGCTGTGCACTTTAGTGTTCATGTTGTCTATTTGTGTTTATTTGCGTGTTTACTTTCCCTTGGGATCCGTCACTTCCATGCCTGTGTTTCAAAGGGCATGGATTCGATTGAATCACTCCAAATTCTTTTATGGAAAGCCTGCGAATAAAATTTATTATAATTATTATAAAATATCAATATTTTTATAAATTAATTTTAACTTTCGCCGATGAGCGACGACGTGGATACTTTTGTGCTTTGTGAACTCCTCTGGTTGGTTTTTCTGTATGCCCTACCCTACCTCAAAATCATTAATCAAGCGCCTCAAACGGCCCGTGACAGCTATTACGGCCTATGACTACCCAGCCGCCCGTATTTGCGATGAGACCGGCGTCGGACTCATTTTAGTCGGTGACTCTTTGGGGATGGTAGTCGCAGGAAACGAAGACACCACTTCGGTTACTCTTGATCATATGGTCTACCATACCGAAATGGTGAGGCGCGGCGTTCATCGAGCGGTTCTTGTCTCTGATCTGCCCTATGCCACCTACGAAACGCCAGAAATGGCGCTAAACAGCTCACTTAGGCTGATGGAGGCAGGGGCTGATGCGGTGAAATTGGAGGGCGGATTCGGCCAGATATCGAAGCTCGAAAGGTTACGGGAGGCCGGAATAGCGGTATGCGCTCATATTGGAATGCTTCCACAACGCGTTAAAAAGGAAGGCGGTTATAAGAAAAAGGGAAAGAGCGAAGAGGAGGCAAGTAATTTGATTCGGGCGGCGATAGCTCTCGAGCAAGCGGGGGCTATCGCCATCGTGCTTGAGAGTGTTGTTGCAGAAGTGGCTGCAAAAATCACTGATTCCGTGGAAATACCGACGATCGGAATTGGTTCCGGTAGCGAATGCGGTGGTCAAATACGGGTGATTCACGATGTGATTGGAGGTTACCCTTGGTTTGTACCGCCTTTTGCCACCGTCCACGGTGACGTGGCAAGGGTGATGCAGCAATCTGTAGGAAAATTCATTAAAGAAGTTTCGTTAACCACTGAAAAGCAATAGTTTGTGGTTGGTTTTTACATCTTGTAATCTAGCTATTTCTTTTTGTTTCAGTTCTTATTTCGTTTCAATCCCCTTCCGCCCATCTCCCGTTTGGTTGCAAGAGACCCGTCAGGATTCCCGCCTGTGTTGACTTCCGCGGGATATTGACCGAGATCCGATAAAAAATCGCTTGCTAAGGTGAAGAATACGGGGCAAAATCAAATGTCCCTGAGCTCTTCAAGGCTAGGAACCCGCCAGAGGATTGCGAGCCTCAATTTCAATCGCGGGCCACCTTTTACCATTTAAGGGGCATTTCCGAATTTTAGGTCGTTAATCGGCTCTACATTTTCTGCTTAGCTCAGTCACCTTTACTGTCAGGAACTACAAACACAAATTTGCCACGGGCCCCAATTGCTTTTTCGTGACATAAATCCAGCCATTCAAACGGCCACCCTGCACCCCGCCATTTTTTTCGTCAAAAAATTCATGAGTCAGTCCGAAACTACCGAGGGAGCTCAAGCTAACCCAGAATCCCATGCTGAGGATAGCGAGGAGTCTAGCGCCACCGTTGAGAATTCGACGGAGCCGAAAAAGAATGATGAGGCGGACATGAAGGACGAGTCCCCATTAGTTGCCGATTCGGACAGATCGCCAGAGAGCCAGCCCGAGCAAGAGGACTGCGATCTGAGAAACAAGGCGGAGACTGTTCCTGAAGAGGGTTACACTAACGAAACGGACAAACGTGGAGAATCACGCCCTAAGCGCAAGCGCACTGGAGATCGGCGCCGACGTTCTAGGAATCGAAAAGGTGATCGTAGCGACATCGGCGATAAACAGGGTAATGCTGAGCAGAACACAGAATCAGCCGGCGCCGAAGACTCAGAAACTTCTGAAGACGTTGATGGGAAGCCTCGTAAGAGCCGAAAGCAACGGTACCAGGAGCGGAAAGAGAAAGAGAGGGCTCGCGAGGCTGCTGCTCTAGAAGCAGCCCCAGCAATCGAATCTGAAGGCATTGTTGAGATCTCTCCCAAAGGATTCGGCTTCCTCCGCGAAAAGATCCGGAATTTTCAGCAATCCCCCAAAGACGTGTTCATTACTCCGGAAGTCGTTCGCATTTTCGGCCTTCGTGACGGGTTGATGGTGAAATGCGTCTCCAAACAGGGCCTGCGAGGCCCACAGTTGATCGAGTTGCTAGAAATCAATGGGCATCCACCTGGGGACTACCAAAACCTCCCCTACTTCGAGGAACTCACTGCCATAAACCCTGACAAAAAGCTCACTCTTGAAACTGCTGCCACGAGAACAACCACCCGGGTGATTGATTTAATTACGCCCATTGGTCGTGGACAGCGTGGTTTAATCGTTGCGCCGCCAAGAACGGGTAAAACCACCCTTCTTCACCACATTGCTGAGGGGATTATTGAGAATTATGATGAGGAGATTCATTTAATGGTCTTGCTCGTTGATGAACGGCCTGAGGAGGTGACTGATTTTCAGCGTTCTTTTCCTGATCTCGAAGTCTTTTCAAGTTCTAATGACAGCGACGGTAAGGATCACACCCGCATTGCTCTTCTTGCCATAGAAAGAGCGAAGCGACTGGTCGAGGCGGGCGAGCATGTATTTATCCTGATGGACTCGATTACTCGACTCGCTCGTGCCTTCAATTCGCAAATGCGCGGAGGAAAGCGAGGAACAGCCAGTGGCGGTCTCGTGGTGGGAGCTCTGGAAGTGCCGCGGCGTATTTTTGCCGCGGCAAGGAACACGCGGGAAGCTGGCTCACTCACTATTGTGGCAACAGCGCTGATTCAGACCAACAGTAAGGCTGATGAGGCTATCTTCCAGGAGTTTAAAGGGACTGGCAATATGGAGTTAGTACTCGACCGCCAGATCGCACAAAATTACGTCTATCCTGCCGTGGACATCCACAAGTCAGGTACTCGACGCGAGGAGTTGTTGCTGCCCCCTCACGTGTTGGAGAAAATCTACGTGATTCGCCGTGGACTCGGTGGCTATAAGCAAATCGATGCAATGGAGTGGGTGTTACGCTGCATGGAGCGGTATCCCTCCAACGCCCAGATGCTAATGGACATAAAGACAACGGCTCTTTCGTGACTCGGCACTACTGACCTAGCGTTCCGACGCGAAGCGGCCAGCCCCTGCTCCTGCCATCAGTGCTCTGCCCCATTACCTGGATAATGTCGGAGCCTGAAGAAACTGAAACAACCTCGGAAATAGAGGATGATCGGACGACGGGTGGCTGTAGGCAGGGCGAGAAAGCCGATAGAAGAAGCCTCTCGAGGAAGGTCTCGTGGGCTCTAGATGAGTGTATTGAGGTTCCAGGAACCAAGATTTCTTTCGGGCTCGACCCCATCATAGGGCTCCTGCCCTATTGCGGGGAGACGGTAGCGACTGCCATCGGGGCGACAATTTTGTGCGAGGCGGGACGTAAAGGGCTTCCTGTGAAAACGCTACTCAAGATGAGCGGCAATATGCTGTTGAATGCTTGTGTTGGGACAATCCCTCTCATTGGTGACCTTTTCTCAGCTTGGTTTAAGTCTAACATACGAAATCACAAACTTCTTACTGCCTATCTTGGGAGTGAGGAAGGCGAAGAGGCTTCGGGTGGATGGGAGCCATTTCTGATCGTTTTTGGATCAGTGGCGGTCGTCTTGCTACTTAATTTCCTGAATTGGATCTTTTTCACCGCTCTTTTTGTTTGGCTTTATCAACCTATAACCGGTCATGCTTCGTGATGTTGTTGCTATGGAGGTGATTTACGTAGAAAGAGCAGTCAGGAAGCATCCTCGGGTAATAAAATTGATGAAACGCTTTCATCGAGCCGAAGTAATCGAGTGCGAACGCTTCGGTGAAGTCTTCAATCGTTCTTCTCAGAATTTCCGCCTTCAGAAGCAGAACCCGAGCCTTATTTTGGCCGAGAAACACGGCAGACTGGTTTTGCCAGCTCCAGAAGGATATTCAATCGGGGCATCTCGTAATTACTATTTCAGCCACATGCTGAACTGCCTCTATGATTGCCGTTACTGCTTCCTGCAGGGCATGTATCGTTCAGCTAGTTATGTCCACTTCGTAAACTTCGAAGACTTCGAAGAAGCAATAGACGCACATCAGTCTGATCCTGGAAAGCCAGATTGTTTCTTTTCAGGATATGACTGTGATTCACTCGCCATGGAAAGAATTACAGGGTTTGCAGAGAGGTTTGTCCCCTTCTTTTCGGAGCGACCTGATAAGTGGCTCGAACTCCGCACGAAGAGTATCAACACCAGCGTTCTCTCTCGTCAGGAACCGGTTCCAAATATAGTGGTGGCGTTCACTATGACGCCCGCGACGATCGCGGCAGAGATTGAGCACGGTGCCCCATCATTCGCGAAACGACTCGATCGCATTGAGTCACTCACGCGACAAGGATGGAAGATAGGTTTGCGTCTCGACCCTCTCATCCCGTGGCCCGGATTTCGTAAAATATACCCCAGTATGATCGAAGAGATTTTCTCTCGAGTAGACGGGGAGTTTATTCATTCTGTCACCTTAGGTCCTATGCGCTTCCCTAAGGCTATGTATGACCGGATTGTGAGACTATATCCATTCGATCCCCTTTTTGCGCTCGATGAGATGGTGTCCCGCGACGGTCAAATGACTTACCCTAAGGAAACCGAAAATGAGCTCGTTAGCCTAGTGGAAGAGGAACTCCTAAGACATCTATCAAAAGAATTGATCTTTCGGCAACTTGAGTGAAAACAATCTTTACTTCCGGCTCAACCGCCAGAAAAGAAATAAGCCAAGACCGAGGCACAACAGGTTTGGAACCCAAACTAATAGATGTGGGAACATGGCTTCATTTGTATTATGCATCTGCGCCGTGATGAGGAGAACATAGTAAGAAATTGCAATAGTGAGCGCGATGACAAAGCCTGCCGTGCTCTCGCGGCGTTGTGCTGTTATGCCTAGGGGAACACCAATCAGTCCGAACATTAGGCAGGAAACTGAAAAGGCCATTCTTGTGCTTAACTCAGTGCGATACGCGGCGCGCTTTTCGGGCTCAATTCCCTCCTCACCAATTATCCGGGTCAAGCGCCGAAGGCTAATGTTGTCAGGTTGGTCTCGAACGTCCTCGTTAGTGTTGTCGGGCAGCTTTAGACCGATCTGACCACTCTTAAAAAAGATGGGTTGCGAAGCTGCCATGAAATCTCCTTCCTGACCCTTCGTCATCATATTGAAGTCAGTGAAATCAAAAACGAGCTCGGGAACCCCCTCTTCCAGATTGACGGATACTTCTGCTTTTCTCGCAACAACAAGAGCCTCCGGGAGGCCATTTTCTAACTTAATCATCTGGAAGGCATGAAGGGAATTTTCGCCTTTTCTGGCGTAAACCAAGTGACCATCAATATCATCCATCACTGCTTGATCAGGAAAAATCAGAAGGGGTTCACGCTTTACCATATTAATCACAGAAGCCTTCATACCCTCCATTTCGGTCTTTGCCGCAGGAGTGATCGAAAGATTGAACCAGCCGCAAATGACTGTAAAAAAAAGCGCTAATACCCCTATCGGCAGACAAATTCGCCATATGCTTTGCCCCGACATCCTCATGGCAATAAATTCGCTATCAGCAGACAGTCTTCCAAAGGTGAGCAGGATGGACGTGAGAAACGAAAATGGAATGGCAAGGCTCAAAGAAATAGGAACGACCAGAGCGATAAATCTAAAGACAAAGCCCAAGCTTAGGTCGGGACGTTTATCCAGCTCGCGCAGAATCTCCTTAAAAACGTTCCCGAGGATTAGGATGACAAGGATCACGGTCACCGAGAAAATAGCGGAGACGAAGACCTGCTTTGCGATATATCGATCAAGAAGCCTCATTTGAACAAGCCATAGGACGTTCAGAGCCGCCCTATTCTTTGAAAGAAGATAAACAGTCAGACATTTCTCAATTATCAGCAACACCGAAAAATGCTTGATTTCGAATCTTTAACAGTCGTGGTAGCGGGAACGCCTTGACGATGGGCGCCCATTCGCTAATCTGAAAACGTATTCTCTGACAGGGGTGCGCCTGGCGCTGAGATTGCCTTTTTTGGGCAAGACCCTTCGAACCTGATGCAGGTAATGCTGCCGCAGGGAGTCCAATGAACTGTATCCCCATTAAATTTCGCCGACCCTCCTGGATTTGTCCAAATTCCGCATGAACAGGGGCATATTTTATTCGTAGACCTTTGCATTACCCGATATCGCCATGATCAGTCCAAACGAACCATCAGCACCCTCCGAGCCCAAAACCGTCGCGGATGTTTTCCCGAACAGCGAGCGAATCTATGTCGAAGGTAAGAGCCACAAGGATCTTAAAGTCCCAATGCGGCAAATCGAATTGGCTACCACGGAACAACCCAGCGGTCGTCTGGAAGTAAATGAGCCTGTGCGCGTTTATGATACAAGCGGACCCTGGGGCGACTCGGCCTACCAAGGAAACGTTGAGAATGGTCTTCCCGCGCTCCGGCGGGACTGGATTCTTGGACGTGGCGATGTTGAGGAATACGATGGTCGCAACACTAAGCCCGAAGACAATGGTTACCTCTCCGAGGAACATGCCACTCGCTACAATGAGAAAAAGCGAGCTCGAAACCGGCTCAAAGAGTATCCGGGGCTTAAGCGGAAGCCACTTCGCGCGTCGAACGGACATCCAGTCACCCAAATGTATTACGCCAAACAAGGCATCATTACTCCTGAGATGGAATACATTGCGATTCGCGAGAATCTTGGACGTGAATCAGCCTTTAAGGCCGCGACTGACAGCGATGGACCGCGCAATCTGATGCATTTTCAGCACCCAGGAAATTCCTTTGGTGCCGCTATTCCCGAATACATTACCCCCGAATTTGTTCGAGACGAAGTCGCCCGCGGCCGCGCGATTATTCCGGTAAATGTAAACCACCCCGAGAGCGAGCCAATGATCATCGGGCGCAATTTCTTAGTAAAGATCAACGCCAATATCGGCAACTCCGCTGTTGCCTCCACGATAGACGAAGAGGTAGAAAAGTTGCAATGGTCGACTCTTTGGGGAGCCGATACCGTGATGGACCTTTCAACCGGAAAGAACATTCACGCTACACGTGAGTGGATTATTCGAAATTCCCCTGTCCCGATAGGTACTGTCCCGATTTATCAGGCGCTCGAAAAGGTCAATGGGCGCGTCGAAGATCTCTGCTGGGAAGTCTTCCGAGATACGCTCATTGAACAAGCGGAACAAGGCGTCGACTATTTCACAATTCACGCTGGTGTGCTGCTCCGATTCATCCCTCAAACTGCGACGAGAATGACCGGAATTGTGAGTCGCGGGGGTTCAATCATGGCAAAGTGGTGCCTGTCCCATCACCAAGAGAACTTCCTCTACAGCCACTGGTCGGATATTTGCGATATAATGGCGGCCTACGACGTTAGCTTTTCGATCGGCGATGGTCTCCGCCCGGGTTCAATTGCTGATGCCAACGACGCGGCTCAATTTGGAGAGTTGGAGGTTCAGGGAGAATTGACAACCACAGCGTGGGAAAAAGGCGTCCAAGTCATGAACGAGGGTCCCGGGCATGTTCCAATGCATATGATTCAGGAGAACATGGAGAAGCAGCTTGAGTGGTGTCATGAGGCCCCCTTCTACACGCTTGGTCCTCTGACGACAGATATTGCTCCAGGATACGATCACATCACCTCGGGAATTGGGGCTGCCATGATAGGATGGTATGGATGCGCAATGCTTTGCTACGTAACCCCGAAAGAGCATCTTGGCCTTCCCAACCGCGAAGACGTCAGGGATGGCGTTGTGACCTATAAAATTGCCGCTCACGCCGCCGATCTCGCAAAAGGTCATCCAGCAGCGCAGGTCCGCGATAACGCTCTCAGCAAATCTCGCTTTGAGTTCCGTTGGGAAGATCAGTTCAATCTATCACTCGACCCCGCGAAGGCACGATCCTTTCACGACGAAACCTTGCCTCAAGACGGAGCAAAGACGGCACACTTTTGTTCCATGTGCGGTCCGACGTTTTGTTCCATGAAGATCTCGGAAGAAGTACGGGAATATGCTGCGAAGGAGGGCCTAACAAGTAAAGAAGCAATCGAAAAAGGAATGGAAGAGAAATCGAAAGAGTTCGCTAAAAAAGGTTCAGAGATCTATTCCTGATCAGATCTTGAGGACAGCGCTCTCCAAGCTGGGAGCGGTTCTTCGATTCCGATAGTGTGGAATCACGTATGTGTTCTACTTGCGGATTAAAGTCTGGGTTGTTGGTATCAAAGTCATGACATTATTCAACCCACCTCGACTTGGCATCTTTCGATTACTCGTAGCAGCAACACTTGTAACGACTGTTGTTGGAGCTGCCTTCTCGGGAGAGTCAATCAAGGTTTTCGTCCTCGCCGGCCAATCAAATATGGAAGGCAAAGGGCTGCCTGAGCATCTCGTTACCTACAAAAACGATCCGCTGATCGTTGACTCATATGAGGTGCTTAGGACTGGCCAAGATTGGGCGGTTCGTGATGACGTTTGGATCACCTATCCTTCAAAGACACAGGGTGCAAAGCATGGCCCCTTAACCGTTGGTTACGGCACTAAAGGAGAAACCTCAATCGGGCCGGAGTTCGGATTCGGACATGCTGTGGGAGAGGCTTTGAAAAGCCCTGTTCTGATAATCAAGGTCGCTTGGGGCGGGAAAAGTATTGCGGTGGACTTTCGTCCTCCGAGTGCCGGCTTGCCCAAGCAAGAGATAATTGATGAAATGCTGGCAAAAGCTCAACGTAAAAATCCTAAAACGACGGTTGAAGAAATTAAGGCGCGCCACGGCCATTATTATCGCGAATTGCTCCGTCACATTGAAGAGTCACTAGCCACTTACCAAATACAATTCCCAGAGCTGAAAGGAAACCCATTTGAACTCGCTGGGTTTGCCTGGCATCAGGGGTTTAACGACAAAGTAAATTCCAGGATGAAAGCAAGTCAGTATGACGAATACACGATTCTTCTGATCGATTTCATCAAGGACATCAGGAAAGATCTCGGGGCACCTGCTTTACCGTTTGTAATCGGTGAGTTAAGTACCGGTGGCATACCTTCTCGTGGCGATTTTCAGCAGGCTCAGAAGAATGCGACCAAGCTCCAAGAGTTTGAAGGTAACGTTGCTTTCGTATTAACGGCAGAATATTACGACACTGACGCGCAGAAGCTATACGAAGAGCAGTATTGGAAAGGGACGGATGAGCAAAAGGCTTTGTGGCGGACCGTCGGCAACGATCGACCCTACCACTATCTAGGTTCCGGCAAGACCTACTACCTCAAGGGCAAGGCGTTCGCGGAGGCAATCATCAAAATGATCGGTGAAGAAACCCACTAGACTCTTTTTGGCTCAACTTCCGCACTTTCCCTCCTTCCGCAATTTCACCGACTTCAAGGCAACCTGCAGCTAAAGTAACCTCGAGCTATTCTCATTCTATTTGCTGCTTCTATTTGATCTTAATCAATAACAAAAGGGTGACTACTCTTGGTGTATCCTCCGGCCCCGATATCGCATCCAATCCTTAGCAAACCACTAAGCCTCTAGGCAGGTGAAGGCCTTTTCAAAATCCTCCGAGGAAAGAAACAGGGCTTCGCCCAAACGGGTTACGCAATGGGCTTATTTTTTTCGCCTCATCAGCGCGCCTCATCTGCCCAGTAAATAGCTTGCCCCTAACCATGGCGGGGCCTACGGGACCGCGCTCAAAGAAGGCTCACTGCCACCCCCAAGTGCTTTGTATAGCGCTACATAGCTCCGCGAGATGTTGCCTCGTTCAATAGCAAGATCATCCTCGGTCATGAATTTTGTTCTCTCGGCCTCTAGCACACGCTGAAAATCTACGAGGCCGTTCTGGTAGTTTTCCTTAATAAGATCAACCGTCTCTCGAGCCGAAGAATCTGCCCGAGCAAGCGTGGCGAAACGGTCCCAGCCATTTGCGATAGCCGACATACTGTTTTCGACCTCCTCGACGGCGATCAGGACCGTATTCTCGTAATTCTGAAGTGCTTGTTCAGCAGCAGCTTCTTCGATTTTGATGTTATTTCGAACTCTACCCGCACTGAAGATCTGCCATCGGATAGCCGGGCCGAACGAATAACTGCTGGCAGCTGTGTTCCAGAAGTTATTCGCAGTGATGGTTTCCAAGGAGAAGTCTCCGAAAAGAATAAATCTCGGATACAGGTCAGCCTCTGCAACACCAATCAAAGCAGTCTCCCTGGCGAGCTGGCGCTCAGCCGCTCGAATATCAGGCCGCGCTCGAATTAAATCGCAAGGCATGCCAGCGCTGTAGCCGCGTGGAGGTGCTGGAATTCCGTCATAAAGGTGAAGAATCTCAATCATCGAAGAAGGCGATTCAGCAGTGAGGCTTGCTAGACGGTTCCGAACGGCATCTAGCTGGATCTTTAATTGCGGGATGAGAGCCCTCGTTCTTTCAAAGTTGGTCGTCGCTTGAGTAACATCAATGCGTGGTGCCAGCCCAGCATCTAAACGAGACTGGGTTAGCTCGACTGAACTTCGCTGGGCGGCAGCATTAGAAATAGCGATTCTAATCCGCTCTTCGAGCGTGCGATACTCAATATAATTTAATGCAGTCTCTGATAACAGGGTTACCAGAACATCACGATACAGTTCGATGGAAGCTTCAAGGTTAGCTTCAGAAGCCTCAATGTTCCGCCGTAGACCCCCGAAAACATCAATTTCCCAACCCGCATCAAAGCCGGTGATATAGTAATTTAAGGGATGAGGTTTAGCTCCTGATATGGCCAGGAATTCGCTCGTCCGATTCCTCGAGTAGCTCCCGTCGCCATTTAGCGTTGCTAGAGCAAAGCTTTTAGCAACACCACGCTGGGCGCGGGCAGTGGAAATATTTTGCGAGGCGATCTTTAGATTGCGATTAGCGCCTCGGGTTTTCTCGATCAGCAGATCCAAAGTTGGATCGTTATAGGCTTTCCACCATTTTGCAAGATTGGCAGGACGTTCGAGATCACCCTTCACACTCACTGTCCAAGCATCCGGGGAATTAGCTCTCGGCGTTTCATAGTCAATACCCACAAGCACGCAGCCTTGAGTGAGCAGTGTGATCACTAAAGGAATACTACAAAGAACCGCTTGAATCGACCGATTCGCGGGGTGAGACCGTGAAATGCTCATAAATTGATTACTGACCCTTGAACTTCAGGGGGCGGAATGCAAGAAATTCTAAAGACCTGTCTCAAAGTTACATCATGAAGAATCTAAAGCCCATACTGGTATAGGTGTATGCCTCCGATTCAATTCTTTTAAAAAGGCTTTTATCCCCCACGGCCAGAATTCTACTGAAATCAGCCGTTCTGTTCTTTGGTTCGGCTCCCAGTAAAGACATTGGAACAACTCCCTCCTAACCTTGCAGCGAGAGAGCGCTTGTAATTACGAGATAATCCCGTGCTAATTTTTGAGCACGGATGTTTTTGGCCTCGACGTGTGAGATACGTACTTGCTAAGCCAGATGGAATTTCCGATATGTTTACCATGCTCTCACGCCGACGACTTATCACCCATACCGCTGCCCTTGCTGGAGGAGTAGCCTTCACCGGGACTGGGCTCGAAGCTCAATTAAAACGGGACGCTACCAATCCCGATTTTAAAGTGACTAACGGTCGAATAAGACAGTCAATCATGGGCTGGTGTTTTAATGACCAGTTCTCTTCGGATAAAATGGCTAACACACTTGCCCTGGCGAATTACTGCAAGGAAATAGGGATTGTAGCCATGGAAGGAATTCCGCGAGAGGCCTATTCCGCAGTTCGTAACCTTGGTATCGATATTTCTTTGATTTCTTCGCATGGTTTTGCGCAAGGGCCATGCAATTCCAAGTATCGTGAACAAACTGTCGAAAAACTTTACGAGGGCATCGAAGTGGCTAAAGGAGTCGACTGCAAAAACGTCATCACTTTTACCGGCATGGAATTTGATGGTATAGATCCCGACAAAGCGGCCAAGAACTGCATCGACACTTGGAAGGAAGTCATTCCCGCGGCAGAAAAAGCCGGGGTTACCGTTGTTTTGGAGCATCTCAACTCAAGGGACGACACCCACCCTATGAAAGGACACCCGGGCTACTTTGGTGACGATGTTGACTTTTGTGCCGAGTTGATCCGCGGGGTTGACTCACCGAACTTCAAGCTGCTCTTCGATATTTATCACGTTTCAGTGATGAATGGAGACGTCATTCGACGCATTCAACAGTATCAGGATATTATTGGTCACTATCATACTGCTGGAAACCCAGGTCGTGCTGAACTCGACAACACACAGGAGATCAACTACCCGCCGATCCTTGAAGCAATTCTCGAGACCGGCTATGAAGGATACGTGGCTCAGGAATTTATTCCAACCTGGGATGATCCAGTCCTTGCTCTAAGAAACGCGGCCCAGCTCTGTGATATTTAACAGTAGCTTCGATCAGGCTGGTTACGAAAACTACGTCAATTGAGCGTTTCAGCTACTGGTTGAGCTATCTGTAGGAAATCAACCCGCCTGGCTCTCCAGTCTATGGAACGGATATCATGACCCGAAATTTTCACCGATATCAGGGCTTGGGGTACGCCTCGTTCGAGTAGGCGCTCTCTCACCATATCAGCACGCCTGGCACTCAAAGACTCGTTGTAGTCAACTGTGCCCTCCGCGCCGGCGAAACCAATCACGGCAACGGTGACTAGCTGGCTAGATCCGCGTAATGTCTTCGCAAACTTGTCAATCTTGGCCAAACTTTTCTCATCTAAATCAGCACTTAACTCGTCAAAGAAAACAGAATTTCTGTCGATGGCCTCTCTTTCTTCGCTAACCTCAGAGTTATTGGCAGCCTCAGAAACCTCTTGAACAAATGCTTCACGATTTGTCTTGGCCTCCGTAGGCGGATCATTTTCCTCAAGTGAAACGTTTCCCAGTTTGCGATCTTCTGTAGAGGTTGGCGCTTGTATCCTCTGTTCAGGTCCTTGGATACCCTCCCCGCTTGAGGTTTTCACTGATTGTCTACCAGCGGTTTTGTCCGGTGCACTATGACGAGCTTCGACCTCGCGAAGCTTCTCCTTAAGGTGGGAAATCTCGTAATCTCGACTGGAACGCTGCAGTAAAATATTACTTATTTCGCTTCGCAATTCATGGATTGCATCACCGCGTTCAGCCAGACTGATTCGAAACTTTTCGACTTCCTCAAGTCCTTGCTTCCGAATTTTCTCATAGTTTTCTAGGTCATTTTTCTGATTTAGAAGTTTGTTTTTAAGAGCCTCAATTTCAGCGAACTGCCTCCTAACTTTTTCCTCCTTCGCCCCCGTGACGATAGCACTCTCCGCTATGGTCGCTTCGAGCCTTACTTCGAGTTCTCTTTGAGTGGATTCGGCTTTTTCTCGCGATTTCTTCAGGCCGGCTTCGCTCGCGCAAAGCTCATTTTCAAGATTAGCCAAGCTCGACTTCAGATTTTCAATTTCTGTTTTCTTATCCTCAAGGTTACTGGTAAGTATGAGGATCTTGCCATCATTTGTTTTAAGGGTTTCTTTGAGCTCAGCCGAAGTATTTTCTAAGGACTCGCAATGACCCTCGGCAGCTTCAAGCCCAACTGTTAGTTTTCTGACGCGAAGCGTTAAATCCGAGATGTCTTTCTCAAGTCGAGTGACTTCCTTTCCATTTTCCTCAGCAAGTCCACTAAATTTTTCCTCACTCCGCTGGCGCTGGGAATCAATTTCCTTTCTCGACTGATCAAGATCAATTTTGAGTCCCTCGTTCTGTTTTTCTTTCCTGCGGGCGTCCTCTTCCAGTTTTCCAATTAAAGCTTCAGAGTCTTCGATACTTTGGATTTGCTCCCTCTTCTCCTTTGAAAGACGTTCGTTATCATCCTCCAGCTGGACGATCGATTCTTTAGATTTAGACAATTTGGCGCTGAGTTCTTTGGCCCGATGGTCTGCTTTCTCGAGTTCTTCCTCAGAAATGACCGCACGAACGCTTATCTGATCAAAAGCTGACGCTCTCCTGTCGAGTTCTGCAGCAAGTTGGCCGGCGCGAGCGGCATGATAGCGGGCCGTCTTGAGTTCTTCATCATAACCCATCCTTACGGAGTTTATCTCCTCATATCGTTCCCTGAGTGATCTCTCTAAATTGTTGATACGCCTCACTTTTGAGATCAAGCTAGAATCCTTCTTCGAAGCCAGCTCCGACAATGTCTTAATCTCACCTGAAGCGGCATCTAGCTCACCTTCTTTTTCAGCAAGTTGGCCCTTTAACTTTTGGATGCCGTTGCGCTGCTGCCTAACTTCGGAGGATAGGTCATCAACTTCCGCATTACGATCTTCGATAATTGCCTCAAGCTCTTCCATCTGACCGACAGCGATCGAAAGGTCTCGCTGAGTTCCATCGAATTGAGACCGAAGGCTGACTAATTCTTGCCGCGAAACATGAAGTTCATGGTGGGCATCATTTAGCTCAACCTTCAGCTCTGCTTTGCTTCCTTGGAGTGAATCAAGTCCCTCAGTCGATTCCTTTAGACGAGCTACTTCACTTTGAAGAAAATCGATCGTTGCCGCTTTTGAGATAATTTCAGACTCATTCTTTTCAAGCTTCTTCTCGCTCTCCCTCACCGCTGTCTTTTGCGCTTCAAGAGAAGCGGCACTATGCTCGAGTCCTTCGTTAGCCTCTTCGAGTTGACGGGTTAGTTGATTGGTCTCTTCATCTTTCGCCCGTAATTCCGTTCTGATCGCCTCGAGACCAGCTCGTTTGATTTTCCCTCCTCGTTCTTGATCCCTCCACTCACTTGATGCCAAAACGGTTTCGAGAGGCTCAGGCGGTTCATTGCCGTCGCTTGAGATTTTTCGGAGGGATCCCCCGCCCGAATGCAAAACGATGGCCTCTTGATTTTTCCAATTGAGCAAAGCTCTGAGCTGTTGATGAATGTTGGAGGCCTGAGCTGCGACTACCTCATGATTGGCGATCTCCCGTTCTTTGTTGCGAAGCCTTGCTTCTAGCCACTTAACCTTCCTTTCACCGGGTCGATCTAGGATGACGGTAGCGGGCGCAGATTCACCGGGGTTCTCTAATTCTGCCGTTAGTTTGTTGATTCTCAATTGACGTGCAGCAAGCTCGGTTTCACCTTCAAAAATACGAGCTTCCCATTCGTCACGATCGGCTTGCCAGCGCATGTGCAGCTTTTTCAACAAATCGTGCTGAGAAGTCCCTAGCGCGCTCCACTTGCTAACGAGATTAAAGTTTTCCTCCAAAGCGCGAAACAACCTTTTCGGAGAGCGTCCCTGAACGAACTTAGCAAGCAGGAAACCAACGGACAAAAAGGCAATCATAGCCATACCTAAAGGCAGCCAGTTCATCAGAAGGAACATAGAGAAATCGTGCATAAATTCAGTTCGTATTTGTGCGGCGGATTATTGATCGGAACTGAGCTCGGAGCGAATCTTCAAGACCTCTTCGTTTATTTTTTCATACTCGCTCAACGCTTTTCGATTATTGCCTTCAATTCTCTTAGCAAGTTTGCGTGCATCCCTCAAAATAATCAAGCCCACGGAAAATGCTGTAAGAGCGCAAACTCCACCCCCGACGATAAAAAAAGTGCTCCAATCCATCAGAAAAGTCTCGGGGTCTTGTGTCATTGTGAATCAGGATTCAGGGGTAATTTCTTCACCGGCTTTACCCTCTCGATCGATGGGGTGCTCTATTGAAATTTCAACTCGCCGAGCCTTCCAACGCTCATATCTTGAAAGGTTAGAGAGATCTTCGCCCAAAAAATCGATAGTCATTGTATCATTAGGGATACCGTTATCGACTAACAAGGCTGCGACTGAATTGGCTCGTCTCAGGCTGAGTTGGTGATTATAAGCGGAATGCCCGAGGTTGTCTGCGAAGCCAGTGACCCTTAGCCTGACCGGAGAACGGGTTTCTTTAATGAGACTTGAGATCTTTCCGATCTTTTCTCTACCCTCGTTCTCAATTGTCTCGCGATTGCTGCCGAAATAGATCGGAAGTGCTCCGAGCGTTTCTTTCAGTTTGGATAGATCTTCAGGCTCACGTTTTGGTATCGGAACAGGCTCCTGAACCTGTTCGTTGAGTCGGTTATCAATCCGGAATTCGCTTGGAAAAATATTGAAAGCAACGTTCTGAATGACGAGTTTGCCAGTCGGCCCAATTGTTTCCCCTTCTAGGCGGACTTGGTTGCCTTTTATCCTGACCTCCGCAGATTTTAGGCGGCGATGAAACTCGGAGAAAAGTTCTGCCAGTCGATCGACCCATACCTGCCCTCCTGTAGCGTGTGTCTCTTCCAGCTTGTTCACCAGAACGACTTTTTCTCCCTCTAAATCTGCTTCCAACTGACGAAAGAATGAAAGTGAGGGAACGTTTCCCGAAAAAGTTAGAGTCCCCTTCTCGTATAATGCGAATAAGCGAACTTCAGCGTTCTCATTGATCGCCTTCTTGACTCCTAGATCCAGAGAAACCTTAGGATTTTTTGGCGAGTTAGCGAAAATTGCGAGCGCCGTCTTCACATATTTAAGATCTTCTCTCGACTCAACAAGCCCTTTAAGCCTGATTTGCGCAGAGTCAAATTCCGCGCTCCACTCCCCTTTCAATGACCTAAGAATCAATGGCACAATTTCATGTGCATCCTTTTCCCAAACTCCGGTCTCATAATCGCTGTCTATTTCGATTCGACTCCTTATTGGCAGCGTTCCCTTCCACAAACTAATTCTTTTCAAAAGTGCCCGGTGATCCTCCTCTTTGGCAAGGACTCCTGAGAGAGTAATTCCGAAACGGTTTCGGGTGATGCTGAAAGAAGAGGTTTGCCGCTTTCTGACAACTTCTGGCGTCGTGATTAGACCCTTAACGGAAACGGCTTCAAGCTTTCCAGCTAACTCCATAACTCCGGCCTTCAATCCGGAATTGGGAACCTCGCCTGAGATGGTTAACCTACCGTCCTCAAGGGCTATCAAAGCAGCCCCCGGATGACGCATCAAATTTACGGAGAGCGAAGCCAATTCAGGCATCTTCAAAAATGGCAATTGCCGGGGATCGAGTTTGATTTCGTTTTTTATATCCTCAACTGATTTGAGCTCGCTTAACTGCGATGCCAGGAAATCCCGATTAAATCCGCACTCAGGCGACAGCGCGCCCTGCAGGATTAAACGGGTTTCTCCAGCTTTCCGTTCGATCCGAATCTTCGGCGGAAGCGTCGGCTTAATAGCGATAGCGGACGCTTCAAACGAAGGCACGATCACCATAGGAAGCGTTTTTGCGATGATCATCAGCGCTGCCTCATGTTCCTCACGGCTTTCAACGACTCCGCTAAGAATCGCACGATAGTCATCAAAGTTGACAACCACTCCCGACAATCCGCCTTCGTCGAGGGCAGTCCTCACCTTTTCGGAGAATTCAGCTTCGAGGCTTCTCTGATAACCGAACTTGGCGATCAGCATGAACGCTGCAACCGCGACAGCAAAAAGTATGGAAACCGGAACGAACCTCATTCAAACGACGAATTGCTAAGTCGCGATAATATTGTTTTTTTAAAAACTTCTCAAGCTCGAAGTAGTAATCCAGTCGCAAGGAGAGAAAAATTGAATATATCTTGAAGGTTTCGCTTTAGATCTAAAATTTCCGAAGCTTCTGGGCCAACCATCTAGGGCCCATCGATTATGCTCTTTAGATCTTCGGGATCAGTAGCTTGAGCAGCGAGTCGCGCGCGAAGCAGGATTTGGGCCGCAAACTCAGGATCATCTCGATCCGAATTTTCCGTGGCAGCCATAATCTGATCCCGCAGCTCGGGGTCGGTTGTCTCACCTTCCTTGTATAGATGGCGGATCAGCTGTCCTTCCTTAAAATAAAGACGCTGCTGGAACAGGATATCCACTGTCTCTCCCTGACCGTCAGGCTTGGCTCGCCCCGTGAATTTCCAGTAGCCGTGATCCGCAAAGACAAAAAAACATTCACCGTTCCAGTAATAGTAATACTCATCACCCTCTCCATGCCCCCCATCGCCAAAGCTGAAATGAGCTTTTACAAGATTACCATCGGAGTGATAATGGGTAAGAGTGCCGCTAACGATGTCATCTTCAGGGTGCCACTTCATCGTTTCGCTGGGAAGCTTTGCCTCCTCGATCTTTTTATACTTCTCGCGTATATCCTTGATGGCGTCCTCAAGCGGATCAGCGAAGGTCAATGAACCTCCGATAAATGAAACGGTGATCGCAACGAGTGCGGTTCGGGCCAATTTGAATCTCATAAAAGCATAGACGTGCTGGCTCCCCTTCTATGCAAGTTCGATGCGTATTTCCCCACGAAACAAAAAAAGCCCGACCGGTAAACCGGTCGAGCCCTTTTTAAAACAGCTACAGCTGATCAGTCTTTATCAGACATCTCAGCCTCGGCTTCAACGCCTCGCTCAGCCATCGCAGCTTTGCGGCTTAACTTAACCCGACCTCGCTCATCAACCCCGATGCACTTAGCGTGGACCATGTCGCCCACCTTTATCACATCGGTGACCTCATTTACTCGGAAGTCAGCCAGTTCCGAGATATGAATCATGCCGTCTTTTCCGGGCAAAACCTCAACGAAGGCCCCAAAGTTAGTCGTGCTAACCACCTTGCCGTGGTAGGTTACCCCAACTTCAATCTCAGCCGTGACGCGTTTCACTAGTTCGATAGCGCGGTTCAGAGCCTCTTCATGAGCAGCATAGATAGAAACCATGCCATCGTCGTTGATATTAACGTCAGCTCCAGTTTCAGCCTGAATGCCTTTAATGTTTTTGCCTCCGGGTCCAATGAGCTCCCCGATCTTTTTTGGATCGATTTTGAAGCTTTCAATGCGAGGGGCATGCTCGCTCAGCTCTTTCGGAGTAGCAATCGCCTCGTTCATAACATCGAGAACCTTAAAGCGACCATCTTTTGATTTGTCGATACCTTCGAAAAGGATGTCGAGAGGGATCCCTGCCAGCTTGAGGTCAAGCTGAAACCCGGTCACACCATCAGTGGTTCCGCAAAGTTTGAAATCCATATCACCGTTGAAGTCCTCGTTGCCGATAATATCGAGCATTGTCACATATCGCTTGAGGTCTTCACCCTCGAATTCGGTCACTAGCCCGCAAGAGATTCCGGCTACTGGGCGTTTCAGCGGCACGCCAGCATCAAGGAGCGCCATAGTGCCGGAACATACAGAAGCCATTGAGGTAGATCCGTTAGACTCCATCACCTCGCTTGTCACGCGTATGGCGTATGGGAAGTCAGCCTCGTCGGGAATGACAGGTTCGATAGACTTTTCAGCAAGCGCACCATGACCAATCTCGCGACGGTTCATGCCACCCATACGGCCGGTCTCGCCAACTGAAAAAGGCGGGAAGTTGTAATGGAGGATGAAACTCTTGGTATCTTCTCCGCCCGCATAGTTGTCGAGATATTGCTTCTCATCGGCAGGAGCCAGGGTCGCAATAGCAAGGGCCTGTGTTTCACCGCGAGCAAAGAGCGCGGATCCGTGGGTGCGAGGCATCAAGTCGATCTCCGCTGTGAGAGGGCGAATGGTGTCGACGTCCCTCCCATCGCAGCGAACACCCTTGTCGAGGATCGCAACACGGAAAGCCTTTTTCTGAAGATAATCGAAAGCCTGAGAGACAGCGAAATCATCTGCCTCAGGATACTTTGCAAGGATAGCTTGTTCGACCTCTTTGCGCAGGGCACCGGTGGCCGCACCACGAGCGTGCTTTGAGGGCTGATTGATGGCATCCTCAATACGATCGCCTGCAATCTCATAGGCAACCTCGAGCAGTTCATCTTGAACTTCCATCAATTCAGGAACGCGCTTCTCTTTTCCGGCCCGACGAACCAGTTCTTCCTGTGCGTCAATTATGGGCTGAATCGAATTCTGGGCGAAAGAAAGAGCTTCCTTCAGCTTTTCGTCAGGAATTTCATCACCGCCACCTTCAATCATAATTACCTTGTCGCGGAGTCCGGCATAAACAAGGTCTAGCGTACTTTCCTCACGCTGTTCGAAAGTGGGATTGGCAACAAATTCGCCATCCACAAGTCCGACACGAACAGCCGCTATCGGCCCAGCAAACGGAATATCTGAAACGCAAAGGGCCGCGGATGCACCGTTCATACTGAGGATATCAGAATCGTGGACGCCATCAGCACTCAGGAGGAGAGTCACCACTTGAGTGTCGAAAAAATAGCCTTTTGGGAATAGCGGGCGCAGGGGGCGATCCGTCATCCGGCAGGTGAGAATTTCCTTCTCGGTCGGTCGACCTTCACGCTTGAAGTAACCGCCTGGGAAGCGCCCGGCTGCCGCTGCCTTCTCCTTGTATTCCACTGACAATGGAAACCAGTCTTGCCCTTCGCGAATCTTAGTCTGGGAAACAGCAGTCACCATAACGATGGTTTCGCCAACCTGAACGGTCACAGCGCCGTCGGCAAGTTTACCCATCTTACCGGTTTCAATTTTCATTTCTTGCGTGCCGACTTGGCACGTGATGCTTTCAATACTCATTTTTTTCTTTCTTTGATTTAAATTGGCTTCAGGAGGGATTCAATAAG
>PBSY01000080.1 GCA_002726915.1 Verrucomicrobiales bacterium
AGAATAGTAACGAAAGAAAGTTCAATAAAGGCATCACGCAATCACCGATGAATCATACGGCTTCTCTCATAAAGTTCTCTGATCTCATCCGGCTCAAGGGCCACCTTGAAAAGGGCAAACTCATCCATGCGTCCATTCAAATTCCGAATCGCAAAGACAGGGTCTTCACGATGAGGCAGCCCCCAGTTACCGATTTCTCCGTTTCCGATACAGAGCTTATCGACAAAGAATTTTTCTTCGATCCGTTCACGAGAAATTTCTTTTCCATTCACAAAATGCGCCACCGACCGTTTGGCTGGATCGAAGGTGGAAACGATATGCATCCACTCTCCACTCATGGAGTGATCCCAAATGGGCTCAGAGAAATAGATCCTTGCGAGACCCGCCGCTTTTTTATTTGGATTCTTCGGATACACGTAGGTGTCGTCCACCATGACCGAAAGCATGAGGCGCCCGTCGTCTTGAATCTGCCAGTGGGGTTCGCCGTTTTCATAACCGTCCCCAAGAAAGAGAGCGCTATACCATCGGTCCAATGAATCGATTCGCACCCAGGTCATAAAGGTAAATGCCGAAAATTCTCCCGGGATGTTGACTCGAACTCGAGATCCGGGACGACGAAACTCAAGTGCCTCCTTCATTTCCGGCCAACGGCCCGCAACTGGCTCCGCCATGACCACTGCCCCATCGAATTCCCCGCCGCCGGGCTTCGCCAGGTTAGGAATCAGCTTTTCTCCATTTGGTCGGTCAAACGTGTAGTAGGCAATGAGCCGGTTATCTTCCGCCAGACTATCACGATGAGATTGCCAGCGTTCGAAGTCCAACTGCCTGCGCTCCGATGTTTGACTACCCATGCGGTCCGCATCCGGGTATTGAACGAGGCCACTTTCAACCAACTCAGCCACTCCGTCAGACGGCAAATCCCACGCGCCACCCTTCCGCACAAGCTGCTTACCCTCTCCCTTGTGCAGAAATTCAATTTCACCGTCATAAACCTCAACATGCCCCTCCCCGTTTCTGACTTCGAGACCGAACTCAGTTCCGAGGTCGATAATTTCGGTAGATGGTGCCTGAAGAACAAAACCACGAGCGGCCGGGGGCACTTTCATACGTACCGCTCCTTCGCGACATTCAGCCTGCCAAGCGGAACGAAGCGAAATTTCCGCCGGTCCCTCTACGGTCATCGTTGCGCCCGAGAAGAACTGGATTTCAGCCGTACCGGAAGCAAGCTCGAATAATTCGGTTCCCAACCTGTCGCCTTCTTGTCGGCGGACATGGTCAGCATCCCAGCCAGCGTCAAAGAGGCGAGTAATGACAGCAAACCCCTCAGCTGACGGTTCGTCAGAATTTGAGCGAGCGACTTCCCCGCCAGAGTTAACGGTTGTAGAGTCCGAATCACTGCCTTGCCAATACATCCAGCCCGACCCCAAAAGAAACGCCATCGCAGCAGCCGCCGCGATGGGAACAAACGAGGGAAACTTGATCACCTTAACCGGCGCAACAGCCTCCCTCGCCGGATCTTGAAACGACCAGCTGCCAGCAGCAACATCAAGATTTTCCGCGCCGGGCACCTCGTTCTGAAGCGTGTTATCGAGGGCAAGGTAGCGGCGCATGGCGGCGCGGAATTCGCTACCATCAAGCATGCGGTTCTGTAGTTTATTAAATTCGTCCGTTTCAATTGTGCCCTCAATATAGGCATCAATCCAATCCTGTTCTTCCGGTGATAATTTCTTGAATGATTCCGGTTTCATGTGGCCGCTCCTGCTGACTGAATTTTAGATTCCACACACTGCATTAGCTGCCGGCGAATGCGCTTTAGTCGCATGTAGAACGCCGCTGCTGTAGATCCGGCCTCAGCCGCGAGATCTTTTACTTTCACGCCCGGCGTGTAGGCCAGCGTGACGAACTGACGTTGCTTCTCCGGCAATTCAAGTAGGCAAGCCTGCAGCGCCTCGTGCTCTACCTGACGGTCCTCGAGCTCCTCAAGTCCTTCGTCGGCCATCAACTCGACCACATCCTCGCGAAACACGTGCCGGTCTCTCGCCATCTTGCGTCGGTAGGCCAGCGACTCAAAGCGGGCAATGACGCAGGCCCACTTCATAAAGTTGGTTTCCGGGTCATATTGCTCAAACTTTCGCCAGATCACGATCGCCGTCTGCTGCAACACTTCATCGGCATCAGTCCACGTCGGTAACAACGAACGAATGAATCGTCGTAAGTCCGGTTCATAATGGGCAAAGCGCTGCACGAACACTTCGTAGCGAGTGTTTTCCGGGTCCGGCTTTGCGTTGCTTTTGTCCATTGTTTCACTATATCACCGCCTCCGGTTATAAAACCTAACGCAAAATTTTTTCTCTCCGGAACAAAAAGCCTCGGGTAATGGGCTCAGCCCTGATTCAGCCGTCTATCAATCAGCAAGATCGCTTTGGCTGCTTAAAAGCGAATACCCGCTTGCTAATCCCGTCGCTGCGCCTGTAAATCGGCTCCGAAATCCCTGCGGAGTGGGCAAGTCACTTCATTGGCAAGAAGGTCCAGTAGTTACCTGAATTCTTGTTTGCTGTGAGATGTAAAGGATCGAAAAGGTAGTGTTCCCATCTGGAAAGTTTGATACCGAACGTTAAAGATTCTGCAAACACATTGCTCGAATTTGATCTCAAGTTTTGCCGCCAGCCCACCGCGTCAACGCCGGAAAATCCTTTCCTGTCGCCCTACTTACGATCGCTTTTGCCAGTATTGACTGTAACCGATGCCGCTCATAAAAAGCGGATGATATCAGCGGTGCGACTGCGCCACATAGACCGTGCTTTCCGACTGCTTATCCTGAAGTGGGTTGTAGAAACCGACCACGTGCGACTCACAGGATTCGAAGACATCGCCCAGTGCCGCCATAAATGTTTCCTCGGGCGGGTCATCTGACCAGAGAGCAAATACTCCTCCCGAGTGAAGTTGCTCTGCCATTTTTTGAAGCCCGTCCACACTGTAGAAATCGCCATGCCTATCGTGAAGTAATTTTTCCGGTGAATGATCGATATCAAGCAGAACGGCATGAAACTTTCGCCCCGGATTATCAGGGTCAAACCCGGCCTCGCCTTCCTCCGGTAATGCGAGGCGAAAGAAATCGCCATGGATAAATCGACACCTTGGATCAGCATTTAAACTGGCTCCAAGTGGAACCAGTTCTTTCTCATGCCATTCGATAACCGGTTGCATGAAATCGACTACAATTAACGATTTAACCGATTCGTGTTTCAGTGCCTCGACGGCTGTATAGCCTAGACCGAGCCCTCCCACGACCACCTCCAAACTCGCGCTCCCGGTTGACTCTTGTGCTGCTGCCAATCCCAAGTTCGACAATTCCTTCTCCACCACCGTGAACAAACTCGACATAAGGTATCCATCTCCAAGGAGGACCTCGTAGATCTCTTCGTTCCCCAATGACAAAAGAGTCCGACGGCGAAGGATCAGGTCGCCTAGTTCCGTCTCACGGAAGTCCAGTTCTTCGAATTGTGGTTTGTGCATAACAATCGATTTACTTCTTCACAGGCATCAAAGACGGATCTCCTAGCAAAACATAAAGGTAAGCGTTCGCTGGACCTTTCGGACCATCATGCCCCCGGTAGTAGTCAGGTATGGCCTTATCCCCAATGATCGAGTTCATCAACTGCTGATACGCCTCTCCAGTCGAGGTTCCTGCGAGCACTTGTTCAGCCATAGGAAACACCTTTGGAAATCCACCACAAAGACCCATGTGACCGAGCATCGCCACAGCGCCGTTATCCATCGCTTGAAACGCAAATCTCTTGTCATCGCGCATAGAAGAGAGGTCGACACGATCCGCATCATAGGGAGCGGCCGACATGCAGGAGCCGCAAAAAATAATTCCGTCGTCGAAGCCGGTCTTGGCAAAGGCATCAATATCGATTCCGCAAATGCGATTCGTCGTTCCGTGCCCGAACATGAAAAGCATATTACTCTCTTCAATTGCCAACTCGGCAGGAATTGAAAGGCTCTCGAAAGTATGTCGCTCAGAAGTCGGTGACATTTCGATATTCCCCTCCCCAGCCGGCAACTCGGGATAGTCATCCCGCTCCGTATGCGACTTCTTCGTCGTCACGATGATGGCGGGAGACTCTTTACCCCCTTCGGCAAACATTTTCTGCATCACTTTCGCTTTTTGATAGCTCCGATAGCGCCTCCCATCGCTGTCCTCGATCGCCCCCATGGATACCGGTCGGATCTCGTCAACTTCCCGAGGCCGGAACTGGATCGTTTGCTCAATCAGTTCAGCAAGTTTCGTGGGGTTACTGGCGATGAGGTAGCCGGGGAAGGTATCCAGTTCCGGATCCTTATCGAGGCCCGATAAGATCCTCAAAAGACATAAGTGCATGTTCTCCCGATAGCTTTCCATCATCGGGGCGATTGCCACAAAGCGAGGGCTCACCTCACGAATGGCTTCTTGAACCAACTCAACCTTTCGAGCGTCTTTGTGAAGCGTCCCCAGAGACTTCAAAGTCATCAATTCTCCACCTCTGGCTTCGGCCAATTGCTTCAGAGCTGTTAACGCAGTTTCATCTGTGTGATCAGTCAGGATGAGGTATCCCGTCCCCGAAACCGGATGAGGCACTGTTCTGGCAAGCGTTGTGCTGGGCCCAAAAGCTCCCCGCGAGGGAGGGCTTTTTAGTTCATCAATGGTCGGAATGATAAGAGACCCGTCGCGAGGAGGCGAAGTCGTTGCCCCGTTTTCGACTGGAGCAGGAAGACTACGGCGATTCAATTGATCCCACGTTGTTCGCTGCTCCTCAGTCAGAAACTTCAGTGCCTTTTTTTCCGCTCCCTGACGCAGGGCATTCAGTTTCCTGTTCAAATCCGGCTTCCCTTGCCCTTGAGACAGCAGTTCATTGTATTCCTTCGCGGTCTTGCTAAGAACCACCCGGATCTGCTGCTGCTGCGAATCCGTCAGTTTAAGCGCTTTGCTTTTTTGAAGCACTCCCTGGGCTCCCTGCCCCAACGCAACCGAAGAAGCCAGAAAGAGAATTGCGATGAGCCTGAGAAGCATGCCTCCAGTCGAAATCGAAAATCCATTCGCGTCAAGGCATGAAGGCGCCAAAAGCCAAAAACAAAGGCGGCCATTTATCCGGTGTCATCCGCAGAAAAGCGCGCTAAGCCCCGCCCTCTGCTGCCAACCTACGAGGGTGAGTAACCCCGATCGATGCGGTCACTTTATTCACCCATTACATAGACACTAACACCGTCGATATCGCCGAATATCGGCGTAATCACATACAAATTACGTATTTCAATTCCAAGGTATCCTCCTTAAAGTCGTCTTGCTCATGGAAGATCATTTCGATTCTAGGTTTCCCTCAGTTGAAGCTCTTCGTGATAAGGCCCGGAGTCGCATGCCCGCCTTCGCTTTTGATTACCTCGACAGCGGGTGTTTCTCCAACGTCAACATTAAGCGCAACACCTCTGATATCCGCGAGATTCAACTGAAACCCTACTACCTTCGAAATTATGAAGGTGCTGACCAAACCACAGAACTTCTCGGACAGACTTGGGATTCGCCCTTCGGTATCGCTCCCATTGGGCTTCAGGGATTAATGTGGCCAAAGGCTTGTGAATTTCTTGCTCACGCAGCGCGAGTTCACAACGTGCCTTTCATTCTCAGCACAGTGGGCACAGCGAGCATTGAAACCATCTCCGAAATCACAGAAGGTAAATTCTGGTTCCAGCTATATCACCCTGCAGAAACCGACTTGCGAGACAAACTGTTGGATCGCGCCGAAGCCGCCGGTTGTGAAGTGCTCGTTATTCTCGCAGATACCCCCACCTTTGCCTACCGCCCCAAGGAAATTCGCAACGGCCTTTCCATCCCGCCACGGATGAATGCGCGCAACATCTTTCAGATGATGACGCATCCGAGCTGGTCTTTCAGTCAGCTCGCCGCGGGGGCTCCTGAGTTCAAAACGATGAAGCCCTACATCCCCGACGGGCTCAGCATGAAGCACCTCGGCCTCTTCATGAATAAGACTTTCTCCGGGCGCTTAACCGAGGAACGCATCAAGCCACTGCGCGACAAATGGAAGGGTAAGCTCGTCGTAAAAGGTATCGTTAATAGCGAAGATGCCGAACGCGCCCTTAGGCTCGGCGTCGATGGCATGATCGTTTCCAACCATGGAGGACGCCAACTCGACGCCGGTCAGTCTACTATCAAGCCGCTCGCAGAGCTGGTGAGAGAATTCAAGGGCAAGACCACCCTCATGATGGACAGCGGCATTCGCACTGGTCCTGACATTGCCGCTACCCTTGCTACCGGCGCTGACTTCACATTCCTAGGACGCACCCCCATGTATGGCATCGGGGCTCTTGGCAAATACGGCGGCCACCACACCCTCACCATGCTGAAGCGACAGCTGCAGCAAGTCATGGAGCAGGTCGCCTGTGAGAAAGTGCGCAACTTTCCAAATCACCTCGTTGGGTGAGCCATACCGGCTACTTCACCACGCGTGCACCGCGTCCTCCGAAGAAACCCCACCAATCTCACCGAGAAGCTCGATCGTTCGCTCACGCCACTCCGCGTAGTTGAGGTTACCACTGCTGAGTTTTGTTCCCGGAAAAAAGAGATAGGTCACCCCAACGCCGCTGACCGCTCGAGTGGTTCCTGATGCTTGAGAATTCAATTGCTGAGCCAGCCTGATGGAAGCTTCGCCTACCTTGGTTTCAGGTCCTGAATCTCCCAGGATAGCCGGATAGACCCTCCCGCCGTAAACCACCGCACAAAGATCCCCCGTTCCCGGCGTCGTTGCCACCTTGAACCAGCTCATCGGCAAGACCACAAAAGGGTCCTCCGTTGCTATGAGGTAGCGACTGCTCTTCATCCAGGTCTGGATGCTGGATCCCTTACCCCTACTTTTCACAATTCGGATCTGCTCATCGCAAGTCTCCAACATGCGTCGCCAGATCGCACCTTTGTCCACTTCGGCTCGCTTAATCAAGTCAGCGCGAACTTCCTCCAGTTCCTTGAGGGCTTGAGGGTAATAGTTGATGAACGGGTTGGGAGGAGCGCTACCCTCATTCCAACCATATTTCGTGATCGGTAGGAACGAATCGGATCCCCGTGCAAAATCGTAGTCCTCCACCTTCGCCGCCCGCACAGCGTCAACGCCGTCCGTAACCACATCCATATCTGCCTGGAGGAGAAAAACTTTTCGGCCCGACTCTGCGTGAACCAGATCCATGGCTGTTTCACAATCAAGAAAATTGTGATCCGTAGGAAAGTAGCCCCCTTTCAACTGACGGACTTTTCGGTCGTAGAGCATGTCATAACACTCGGAAACCTCTCCACGATTTATCATTCCTTCCAATCCAGGCAAGAGAGTGAGAAGGCCTGGATTAACTTGCTCTAACTCGGCTGAAGTTTTTGCAGGCCGAGGACGCTCAATCTCTATCGAAACTAAATAACCATTTTTGTCCTGTCGAATTTCATACGCCGTCTTATCTGCCGGTGGTTCCTTCCATTCTCGAACCGTTTCGGGCTCTGCCTCAACCCTGATGAGACAACCAAGGATAAGAAATGCGGCAAGAAGTAAACGAAAATCATTCATGAGATGAAGCAGATCAGTAGGCCTTTTCAACCGGTTTGACTATCGCTACCGCAATACCAAGAGGCCAACCCTTTCGCGAGAATGTTATGACACATTTCGAAGTATTGTCACGCTTACTCCTCTAGCAACTGGGCAGTCAACTTATCCTCCTTATCGAAATTGTCTTTGTGGCATGCAGGACTTCCGCGAGCAGTAAGACTCCATTGATATCAATTTCAGCCGGAAAGAGAAAACCTCCCGTGTACAGGGAATAAGTAAACTGTCGAAACCGATCGATTTATGAGGGAGTCTGCCCGCTAGCGTCACGCCGTTACAATGAGCCTACCTTCTTTTCTCCGCTTGAATTTTATCGCCCTGATTTTCGCATCAATAGCGGCGGCTACGGCTGAGGAAATTCCGGCTTCCGGTCTTGCGCCTGAAGTCACAGACCTCAATTCCGAGGACGTCTCATTCCAGTTGGAGAAAAATTTACCCGATCTCAAGCGCCCTTTCATCAACCCTTCCCCGGGCGATCGTAAAGACGGGATCCCTGTCGGCGAACTGGGAAATGATGGTGGCGACAAGGAAGCCATCCTCACCTTCGCTAATGAAATTGCCGGCGGCGACCACGGTGAAGTAGACAGCTTGCTCCTCTGCAAAGGCGGGAAACTCATCTTTGAATCCTACTATCGCCGCGGGAGGGTTAACTACCCCCATTATCAAATGTCTATCACCAAGTCCTACACGGCCATAGCGGTGGGACGCGCCATTCACTTGGGGCACCTTTCCATGGAAGACCTCGACAAGCCGGTTGTCGATTTCCTGCGAAACATTAACCTGAACCACCTTGTGGAAGGGGCAGAGCACATCACTCTCGCCGAAGCTATGAACATGCACTCCGGCGTTCGCATCAGCAGGGCGGAAGCCTCCGAGCTGATGAAAACCCCTAAAGTGCTCAAAGAGCAGGGACAAATCGAAGCTTACCTCACCCACAGTGAACCGATTCCTCCTTCCCCGCGTGAATACAAATACCAGGGTTCCGACCCCTCCATGGCGATGCAGGTAATTGAGGCCGCCACTCCCGGCACATCTTGGCAGTTCCTCGAAAAAGAACTGCTCGGAAAAATGGGTATCAGAAACTTCGCGTGGCAGGAGGATGTCAGCGGTCTGCCCAAGTCAGCCGCCGGCAGCAGCATGCGATCGCGCGACATGCTCAAGTGGGGTCTTCTGGTGATGAATGACGGACAGTGGAAAGGTGAGCAACTCTTACCCGACGAATTCGTCGAGCTGGCGACGTCACGAATTCACACCAATCCCCAAGGCACCTCCTACGGCTTCTTCTGGTGGAGACACGATGCGCCCGTTGGGGAACAGACCTTCGATTGCATCAGCGGACGCGGTGCCGGTGGGCAGTTTATTCTCATGTTTCCCGAAATCGATCTCATCGCGATTGTAACCGCTCATAATAAGGGAATGGGCAAGATGTTGAAGACTCTGCCTGAACGTGTCGTCCCAGGATTTCTCAAGTAACGGAAATCAGGAGCACTCACGAATTTTTGGCCTCTTCGTGAGACTGACTCGCGGGGCAACATTCCAGAGAGGCGAAAAGCATCGTAAGATTGGTGGCCGATTTAAGAAGTAAAAGAGCGCATTCCTTCGGTGAACTGGCTCGAATTGCTCTCCACTGATCGAACAGCAGTCTCCTGCTTTACTCCTTTCCACCAGCCTTGGTTAGGTCTGCTTGCTATTCGATCACGCCCCTCAGATCTCACTCGCAACTTCTTTCGCTTGGCTTACCTTCACCTTTATGGGTGACTCCCCTGACGCTGGCTACATTTACATCCTGCAAAACGACTCACTTGAGCCGGATCGGCTCAAGATTGGCAGAACCCACCATCACCCCAAGCTTCGGGCAAAAGAACTCTCACAAGCCACTGGCATCCCGACACCCTTTACCGTTGCATGGTGCGGGCACACCGAAGACTGCAAGAAGGCTGAGAGCCTAGTGCACAACGCACTTTCAACCCACCGCACCAATCCTAAACGAGAATTCTTCGATGTGGAGTTGGAAGATGCCATCCTCGCTGCGGAAGAAGCGGTTAAATTATCAGGGCGGCGATTGAATTGGTTCTACCGTCCTGAAGAGCAGTGGAACCTAGATCCAAACAGTTCCCTAGGCCTTGCGGGGTTTTTCTTTCACCGAATTCTTCGTCCTTTAGCACGAGCCCCGGTTAACTTAATCATTCTGATTCTCATTCTCGTATGGCTGTCGATTAAGGCGATTTTTTGCATAACTGCTGCATCTCTCTCTCTCCTTTGGAGAATTGCAGGGAAAGCGAATCCTTTACGGAAGTAATTTTACGAGCGATGCGTTCAACACTTCAAAGATTCAATATCCTCAAAGAGATAATCGGATGCATCCTTTGGGCATGGATCATCTATATATTGTTTGGGAGCGATCTTGGTGATCGATCGGAAAACGTCATTAACGCACTGAAAGAAAATAGCGCTGGCCACGAAGATAGATCGCCCTCCTCTTTACCTGATCGTTGAAATTATCAGCGATTACTTCCCCAACCTCTCCAATCCGAATCCGAGTTCGGTTAGTAGGTTTCTGTCTCGATGGAGATTCCCCCATTGACTAATCATATTCTGAACGGTCTGAAGGCAAACCTTGAGCATAAGAAGAAAAACAATAAGAGCCGCTTTTAAAAATCCACGAAAGGTTTCCATATCAACCACACTCATCGTCGCGATCAAAATTGCTGAGGTGTAGACAATACCTAATGCATCCAAAGTCCCTCGGGCTTTTCTTCTCGCCGCTTCTTCGCGTTCTTCGATTCGATCAAAATCATTCATCAGATAATGATGGATCAATTCCTCATTCTCGGCCCCAGCTTCAGCCCAAATTCGTTCACTGGTCGAATTTCCGATTCGCGAATATAAACATTCTTCTCTGGCTCAAGCTTGGCATAAACAAATCTGACCGCCGAAAAAAGCGCATCAACCGATGTTCTCGAAAGGACTTTTCAAGAGTTTCTTCAAACTTCTCGCCCGGAAGGATATAAACAAGATCGAACTTGGGATCCTGCTTCAGGCAAGACGGCAACATTTCACGGTCCCACTATTGGTGTGACAATAGTGCTTCCGGCAATTCCCAAGTAACCAATGGAACACAAACCGCATAATTGGAAAAGGGCTCTATGTTTGCTGCCATTCGCTTAGGCGACAGGCCTTGCTTGTTTCACATCCAACTAATAAGGCACCGACCTCCAGTTACACCCATTCGAGTTGAAGGAAATTTAGACCGCAACCCCGCCAACGACAGCCCGCGAATCAGCTGGCAAGATAAAAACCATGAAGCGTGATTTGCTACTTCTCACCACTCTACTGATCCTCCCTTTCAGCAGCTTTTCTGCCCCACCTAACATTATTATAATAATGCCCGACGACATGGGCTATGGGGACTTAGGTGTGACCGGAAACCCCGTCATCCGGACGCCACATCTCGATAAATTTGCCGGGGAAAGTGCTGAGCTTACAAATTTCTATGTTTCCCCGGTTTGCTCTCCCACTCGCGCAAGCCTCATGACCGGGCGCTACAATCAGCGCACCCGCTGCATCGACACTTTCAAAGGGCGATCCATGATGGAACCCGAGGAAGTCACCATCGCAGAAATGCTGAAGGAAGCCGGTTACGCTACAGGCATCTTTGGGAAATGGCATCTTGGTGACAATTACCCAATGCGCCCTCAGGAGCAGGGTTTTGACGAGGTCCTCATCCACCGAGGCGGCGGCCTAGCACAACCCTCCGAACCAATCGAAAACGAGCGACGCTATACCGATGCCATTCTTTTTCATAACGGCCGACAGATTCAGAGTGAAGGCTACTGCACCGACGTCTATTTCGATGCTGCAATCGAGTGGATGAAACAATGCCAGGCAGAGGGAAAACCTTTTTTTGCCTACCTCCCCCCAAACGCGCCTCACGGCCCCTACCACGATGTCCCCAAGGACCTACTGGCTCACTACCAGTCGACCGATCTTACCCCCATCCTCAACGGCGGGGTGAACGAAAAACACAAAGACACCGTTGCCAGAGTTTTCGCTATGATTGAAAACATCGATCAGAACGTCGGCAAGCTGGAGGCCCATCTTGAAGAAAGTGGCCAGAAGGACAACACCCTCATGATGTTCTTTACCGATAACGGCCCCAACACAATGCGGTATGTTGGCGATTTCCGAGCCATGAAGGCTCAAGTCCATGAGGGTGGCATCCACACGATGTTCTACGCACGCTGGCCGGAAAGGTTTCAGGCAGGTCACGTGAACGACCGCATCGCTGCCCACATTGATATGCTCCCCACCCTTGCTGCAGCGAGCGGAGCTGCTCTCCCAAAGGGTGTAAAGATTGACGGAACCAATCTACTGCCGCTGCTCAGAGGTGAGGCTAATAACTGGCCTGACCGTTCACTTATTCTGCAGACCCACCGTGGTGATGTGCCAATTCCATTTCACCACATGGCAGTTCGCACCCAGGACTGGAAACTCGTGCGCCCAACTGGTTTCGGGTCCGAAGTCATAAACGAGGGAGTGCCGTTCGAGCTTTATCGCATCACTGACGATCTGGCCGAGGCGAACAATCTGGCCGAACAGATGCCTGAAAAACTCGCCGAGTTAAAAGCGGTTTA
>PBSY01000081.1 GCA_002726915.1 Verrucomicrobiales bacterium
AAAGAATTCAAAGATCTCACGGACAAGGAAATCAATGAGAAAACCTTTGAAGCTTTGGTCGCCTTCCTCCGAGAGCCAATGTTTCGTCCCTTCAATTCCCGCGTTGATGAGTATTGGGCAGGCGATAAAGAAGCGCTCAGCCTTTCGGAAAGACGTGGGCTTGATGTGTTTCAAACTTCGGGGGGGTGTTCCGCCTGCCATTTGACGGGTGTTGCCAGTTGGCCCAAGCCTCTGTTGACTGATGCAGGGTTTGACAATCTGGGAGCACCTGCGGTTGGGGAAATCGACCCGGGGCTCGGAGCTGTCACTGGGAAGGCTGGAGAATTAGGGCAATTCAAAGTGCCGTCGCTTCGGAATGTTGCTTTGACGGCTCCCTACCTGCATAATGGTTCGGTCAAGACCTTAAAAGAGGTTATTGAATTATATAACAAGCGCGATCTTGAACCCGAGCGTTGGGGGGTGACAAATTATCCTCAAACCATAAATCATGAAGACATGGGAAACCTTGGTCTAACCGACCAGGAAGTTGATGATCTTGTTGCCTTGATGGATGCTTTTACTGACCAGAATTTACTCAAGATTCCTGAGGGGAATATTTTTCCCGAAGTTCCTCTGGGAGTTCCGTCAACCGAAGAGCGAAAAGCATTCTTCCTTCCAAAAAAAAGGCATAACTTAGCAGTTCCTCGCAGGCCAGGTGATAATTAAAAATCAAAGCGATACGGCATATCGGACGTTCAAGATGATGAACGTAATAATTACGAATCTGCCGATAGCAAAACGCGAGATGGGAGGTTTTTAGCAATGGGCTTTTTACTGCCCAAGAAATCGGACCATGAGTTTGTCGAACCCGTTTTCTCTGGAATAGGCCAAGTTTTCTTCGACATGAGAAGTCGCCTCCAAAATCTCGATTGTCGCCACGTTTTTGACTAAGGCTTCGAGAAGCGAGCGGATAATGAGTCTGGCGTGTGGTGCCCCGAGGCAGAGGTGTGTGCCAAAGCCGAAAGAAACGTGTGGGTTTGGCTTTCGAGTAAGGTCGATTTTTTCGGGTTCGTCGAAGACCTCAGGATCAAAATTTGCGGCAGCCCAGCCCAAGGAAACGCGACCTCCGGGTGGGATCTTATTTCCTCTGATCTTTGTTTCAATTGGACAGACCCGACCGATGTGAGTGAGAGGCATAAAGGCGCGAAAAAATTCTTCTCCAGCAATCACTAGGCCTTTTGGGTTGTCGCGGAGTGATTGAAGATCTTCGGGGTGTTGGCCAAAGTGGGCGATGATAGAGGAGATACTATGAATGATGGTGTCCCGACCTCCGGCGAAGGTGAGGTTTGCGAATCCCATTTTCTCTTCATGAGTTAGGATGCGGTTTTGGAAAGTTGCTTTATTTAGCGCACTGAAAAAATCCTTAGCTGGATCTTTTTCTGCACGCTTAAGGGAGAAAGCGAGGTAATCTTCCAGCTTGGAGCCGTTGCCATTTTCATCGTGGAAAACGTGGATTCCCCACTCGATATAAGTGTCGGCTTCGGACTCCGGAACATCCAAAAGATAGGTCAGGGCTCGTGACTGGATGGGTAAGGCGAACTGGTGCACGATTTCAAGTGGGCCTTTGCTTGCTAGCGCCTTTTCAAAAAGATCGTTGATGAGAGTTTGAACTTTCGAAATGACTTCGGGCGTTTTAGGTCGTTTAAAAAAAGGCTCAATAATTTGACGGTATTCAGTGTGCTCGGGCGGGTTTGTCTCGATGGGGAGTTGCCGCATGGTGCGCAATTCTTCTTCCGATGGGATGGGGACCCTGAATGGAGCATCGGAGCTGAATGTCTGCCAGTCCTTCGCGGCTGCCCGAACATCGGCATGGCGGAGGAGCATGGGAATCTCTTCTCCTTGAAACGGGCACTTTAGGGTGCCTTTTTTTTCACGTGCTTCTTGGAAGGGATCATTTTGCATGGTAACAGAAGCACCATCATGAGAATTTTAAGTAGTTTGCTCAAATTCTTTTGGTGCCATTTTCGGTGTTCGTCTACTTCTGCAGTTTTTGAGTAAGGGTTGAGAAAATCTAGTTTTGAGTCTCTTAAAGTGAAATTATGGCTGCGGCATGACGACTGGGAGCATTTTTGGGATTAAAGCCTTTGTGAGAGGGGTCAGCTAGAAGTGAAGGTGCTTCCCTATTAGGACGATTTAGGGATTGTCGATTTTGAGAATGTTTCTACTTGATCGGTAGTCGGAAACTGTTAGTTTTTCACCCGAATCATGAGAAGAGTAAAGATTATAGGCGGTGGAATGCTCTTTGGAGGGGTGGCTCTGTCCCACGCAGCCGTCGTAAGTTGGGGATCTGTTGGGACGAATATCCAAGCTGGAGATCTGATTACCGGTGGCAGTCCATTTCTTGCTCAGGATTCCGGAGCCGGACCCGGGGCAACCATCGGAGACAATGTCTTTGTGGCAGGGTCACTTCAAAATGCGGCTGGTACTGGTTTAGCCAGCAACACAAATAATGGCGGCTTTTACACTGGCGGTGGTGGAGATACAGGGAGTGCGGAATTGAACACAATCATGAACAGTCACTCCTACTTAGGTGGAGGTGCTCTGTTCACGCTCACCGGTCTTACTGTTGGTAATTCATACGATGCGCAGTTTATTGCTGTCGGGGATACCCGGGGTTGTTGTGCAAGTCGTGAGCAATTTGTGGACGATGGTAACGATAACATTAGTGGTGCCATGGTGCGAAGCGGAGGTGATTGGGTGGTCGGATCGTTTGTGGCTGATGCCGCAACCCAGACTTTCAATATTACAGGGGCAAACGATCCTGGCCTTAGCGCCATCGTAGTTCGTGACATGGGAGCTGGAGCTGTTCCAGAGCCTAGCACGGCGCTTCTCTCCCTTGCAGGGCTTCTCGGGCTGGCGCTTCGCCGCCGCCGTTAGATCTCCTTGCGAATAGATTTCAAGCCGAACGTTGTTACCAACGACGTTCGGTTTTCTATTGCTTGAGTGGCTACTTGATCGCTTTCAGGCGCATGAAGGATTTCTCATTGTCGCTTACAGGCAGGTCACTGCGGTAGGTAACAGTTGAGGTCCCGTCATCATTTTCGATCTCGGAAATAAATACAACGTCGGGTGTGCCACTCCAAGTTTCCAGATTACTGGAGATTTCGGGAATGAGAGTGATAATGTTTTGAGAGGAAAGATTTCGTTGGTAGCTGATGACCAAATAAGTGTCCGAGATCCCGGCGACCGCGAAAGGCTGAAAGCTAAGAGCGACAAGAGAACGGGCATCACCTGAAATACGATCACTGGATCCAAGAGCGTATTCGATCAATGCGTGGTAGGAGTCACCGTCATTGTCAGCATTTGGATCGCCAACGAACCCAATGATATCCCCCTCTCCCGGAGCCCCTCCCTCCGTATTGGAAGCGGCCCAGTTGGTAGCTATTCCATGATCAGGAATAGGGATAGTAGGTGATTTAAGAACCATAGTGAATCCACTACCATCGGTGTAAGGCCAGGGAAGATTATCATCGTATGTGAAGTTCCGAATAACAGTATTCGACGCATCGAGAAGAGTGATTTGTTCTCCGCTATTACTGAGACGTCCGCTGTAATTACTGCTGCCGAGAACATCGCTGGCGATGTTGACTGAGGTGCCATAACGGGATTCAAAGGCAGAGCGGTCTTTTACAATAACAAGTCGCTCACCTGGAAGGATCAGGGTGTTGTCGGCCAGATTAAAAGCGATGCTTAGAGTGAAGCGGACTCCAGTGAGGTCAATGGTTTTGGGGCCGACATTCATGAGCTCGACAAACTCGTAGTCGTCACGGTTACTGGAAACTGCAAGCTCGGCTGGTGTCGTTGGCTGGCCGGGTTGGTAGCTAAATTCAGAAATGATTAGATTACTGGCGTCGGCGGGAACGGTGTCGGGGGTAAAGAAGGCTGAGTTCAGCGCGCTCCATTCACCGTTGCTACTGTTATAGGAACGAGAGAAGAGCCAACCCGGCTCGCTAATAATAACGGGGTCGGAGCTGTTGGTGCTGCCCCCACCAGGAGGATTCCCAGTGAGGTCGAGATCAAAGCTAATGTCGGAGCTAGTGGCGCTTGTTTGGTGAATTTCGACAGCGAAGGTATTTGAGCCGGAGACTAAGAGCGAAGGGGAGAGGGTGCGGGCCGCGTTACCATTTTCGGGTCCGTTACCGTTGGCGAATTCATCGAAGGTGGGATTGGCACCGATGTTTTCGCGGGCGACTTCAGTGCCGTTTAGATAAATGACGGTGCTGTCATCGTAGGTGAAGTTAAGGGTAAAGTCTTCGAAGACGGCGGGGTCGGCAATGCTGAAGGTCTTTCGGAAGTAGGTGGTGGGGTGCTTGTCACGGCTGTCTCCGCCAAAACTAACGACGGTGGCTTCATCGCCATCGCCGTAGCCAAGTTGGGAGGGGCCCGAGTCCCAGCTTGCGTCATTGAAGGCGGCGGCACGCCAGGCGGTGCCTTGGTTACTGCCGTCGTCGAGGTATTTCCAATCGTCACCGCTATCGACGAAGACAGTTGTTGTTGGCCCGCCGCCAACACCACCACCGAGGGTGATAAGGGTAGCTGCGGGGTTGATAGCACCCCCGGTAAGGCGAGGGTCGAGGGAGTGGGCGTAGTCGGTGAGGTCGTCATCGCTCTGCCCAAACATATAGTAAATTTGAGTGACAGAGGAAGGGACACGTAGGGTGGGGCCGGTGCCGGCAGGGAGAGAACCGCCATGCTGACTGTAAACCGGCGCTTCGATGTCAGGGTAGAGGTCGAACGAGCGGAGGGAGTTGAGGAAGAGCTCATCGCGTAGCGGGAACCAGCTGTTCACGATGCGGTTGTATTCGCCCTCCCAGTCGGAAATATTCCGATTACCACCGTGTTGGTCGCCCCAGCGTGCGGCTTCGGGATTTAGGATGCTACGGTGTTGCGCAGTGACTTCATCGTAAAGTCGGCGGGCGTTTGTCGGAGTGAGAGGACCATCGTTGAAGAGAGCGCGGTGGGCTCGATCAGCAAAGCGAAGGCGGAACTCGGGGCTGTCTTGAAGAGCATTGTTGGCCGCGGCGATCCCCCGGTAGTCGGTAATGCGATTGTAGTTTGTGCTGGAGCGAAGAAAGAGGGACCATTCCGAATCCCACATGAAGTATTTGTATCCACTACGGGTATTCTGGGTGTCGATGCCACCGTAGTAGTTTTTATTGGGCCAGTCGCTATTGCCTCCATACCAGTTGGTGATGAAATAATCGGCATTGTTGGAGGGGTCGCACCAGATGGGGAAATTGGAATTTCGGGTGCCATCCGGGTTGAATCCGCAAGCTTCGAGAAAAGCAGCATCGCGGGCGGTGTTGGATCCGGCCGAGGAAATGTTGCCCACTGCGTTCCGGAGATTGTTCCAGTTGCTAAGATTGGAAGCATCGTTGATGGCACTGCCGGAGTTTTGGCCTTCCCAAAGATCGCGATTGGCACCTTCAATGTAGCTTTCGGCGAAGCTGGAGTCAGGGCGTTCGACGACGTTATACAGTCCCCAGTAAACTCCGTTAATGTATACGTGGAGGTAGCGTCCATGGGAAGCGGGCTGCCCGAGGGCCCGCTGGACCCTGCGTCCGAATTCATCTCGGGCATACTGGGGCTGGCTGCCAGCTCCCGACCATTGCCAGCCGTCGTTTGACTCCATGCGGAAAATCAGAGTTTGAAATACCTGGGCGACTCCGGGGTCGGTTCCGAAGAAAGGGAATTTGAGCGAACCTTCGCCCCCGGTGGGTTGATTGCTTGTCCCGAACTGAGTTTTAAATAGAACACGGAACGATTTTTTCCGAGTAAGGCCAAAGCTACGGAAGGCTCCTCCTTGAATCCGGATTGCGCAGTTTTGTTGGAAGTTTCCGGCTCCAGTTGGGTCGGCTGGATCGACGAGTTCGAGGGAGGTTTTGCGCTCCCAGGATTGACCGGAAGATCCGGGATTGGAGTAGATTCCGGACTCACCGAACATATCGTTCGAGTCGATTGCGATTGAGAGACTTGGGACGGTTTTAAGGTCGTCGGTGATATCGTCTGGATTGACGTTAGCATTGTTTTCCATCCCGTAGTAAGGGCTCTGACCACCCCAGTTGGATGGGAGTCCGTAAACACTCCGGGTGTTCGAAGTCGTTTGATCAGCAACGGAATTGACAAGGATATAAGTGTGGGTATCGATGTTGGTAGAAACAAATCCAGATCGATAAGCAATGGCTTTCACTGCCATGGTTCGGTCCACCATGATGGGAGTCGAATAGATGACTCCATTCGTTTCGCTTGGCCAGCTGCCATCGGTGGTATAGCGGATGATCGCTCCGGGAGTGGCGGAGGAAATGATGAGTGGGAAAGGTTTGTCGTAAAATCCACGACTAATGCTGTAGTCGGTATCCTTGACGAAGCCTGCGACACCACTAGCCGAGTCGTTTTTGCCATCTGGAGTTGGATCGAGAAGGTAGCCGATTTGGAGAGGTTCACCGAAAAAACCATAAGTGATTCCCGCGTCTTGGGACGGGTAGCCTTCGGTCGAAGAGCCAAATTCAGAGAGGATGGTAGAACCATCTGCCGCAACTAGAGCGACATATTCTCCGCCGGCGTTGAGACTGAAGTTGGTGTGAAGATTGTCTCCGTTGGTGGGGCGGCGATCTTTTGAGGAAGCAAAGATGATGAGATAATCATTTCCGCCGAGGCTAATGTTGGGCACGAGCCATTTGGTGAGATTGGTGGGATCGTCGGTGAGATACATTCCGGCAAGGCTAATTGATCCTCCATCGGGATTGTGAAGCTCAATCCAGTCGGGAGTATCGCCATCTTCGTCGGAAAGACTGGTCGAACTACTGTTTGCCAAAAATTCATTGATGCGAACGGAAGAGCTGACGATGGTGAGAGGGAAAGTGGATTCGATACTCAAGCCCGAGAGGTCGGTGCTGCGGACCCTGAACGAAAGGCTTGATCCGAGGCCGGGCAGGTCTGTTACCGTTGACAGGGTGTCTCCATTGATGGAGAAAAGCGAGTTGTTGGTGTCACCCGCTCCGGCCACAAGCTGGTAGGCGTGGCTGTCGGCCCTGTTCGGATCTTCAGTGGTAAAGTTGGCGATATGAGTGCCTGATGGTGTTCCTTGAAGAACGGTGTTCGCCGGGAAGGTGATGGCTGTGGGTGCGATTGCTGATTCGACGGTGAGAGTGAAGGACTCCTCGCGTCTGAGACCATCACTATCGGTGGTGCGAATTCGCACGGAATAACTGGTTCCAAATCCACCTAAGAGCGACACGGCGCGGAGTTCATCACCATTGACGATGGTGAAAAGATTATTGTTGGTGCCGCCTGGACCCGAGACGAGTGTGTAAGTGTGGGCATTATCCCCATTAGGATCGCTCGTAGTTAGCGCGCCGACTAAAGTGCTTGAGGCTGAGTTGGGTGCAAGATCTGTATTGCTGATGGCGATATCGGTTGGTGGCTGAGGGGTGGGAGGCGCAATAGATCTCAGAATGTAGGCGCTTAGACCGGGGTCCACTCCATTGTTGAGGCCGGGAAGAAGATTGATGGGTTGGGTGGTCCCGCTGGCGGTGAAAGTTCCGATTACCGATCCAACTCCGCTGCGTGAGAAATCTCCGCTGAGATTTTCTGGTGATTCGCCGTCACCCCCTCTTTGGTTCCGCGCAGAACAGCACCCACGGGTGTCACCCGCTCCGATGAGTTGGATTTGATAGTCAGCCCCTGGGCTTAATCCGGTCAATTGGATCGCCCAACCTCCTCCACCGTAGCTATGACTGTTTAAGACCGTGTTTAAGTTGGCATTTCCCGTGTTGCCTCCACCTCCCGTGAAATAAGTTCCGTTGCCGGTGTTGGAAGGCCCGATGGCGTTTGCTGTGAAGGTGATGCTTTCACCGCCAAAATTTACGGTCGGGCTGCCTCCTCCGCGGGTCGCATTGATGGCGTCTACCAGAGTGCCATTGGTATCAATGCTGTCGACTGAAGTGATATTGAAAGGGGCTTGCCAGGTGATCTCGGCGCCTTGAAGAGCAGGGGGGATTGCGAGGGCAAGCGGTAGGAGCAGTGTTTTTACAAAAGGAATCATTGACCGGAATGCGTTGGACAAAAAATCTGCGCCTTTCGTTTAGTGACGGTTAGTACTGTAGTCTATTTAAACTGGAATGGAAATTTAGTTTTCCATAACCTGAAAAAACTTCTTGGGCGCTCCAGGGCTGGGATTCGGGAATGTCAGTGTGGTGGTGTCACCGCCTGATTGAACCGAGTCATTGATATCTGTGTCGAAGACCATGAGGTCGTCGTTGGCAAATACAGTGTAAGTCCTGCCGGGCTTGGAAGCCCAAGTCAGTGTGACGGCGTCCGTATCTTGGTTGTAAAAAATGTCGGTGATGGTGAGAGATTGACCTCCAACTTCTCCGAAGTATTCGATCTCGTTGAGCTGATGGACATTGATTCCTGTCGTAGTCACCGAATAACGGATGAATTTATAAGGATCCGATGGTGAGCTCAGGGTCACCAGGGCCGTCTGATTTCGCTCGGTCCAGATGGAAGATCCGGTGTGAGTGAAGATCGGTCTGAACGTAAAGCCATCGTCCGATCCCTGGATTTGCCAGTCGACAGGATCTCGTCCCGGAGTGTCGTTTCCGGATGTGATGGTGAAGTGAGTCAGAGAGACCGCTTCTTCAAATTCAACCGTGATATCCTGGGGTGCGCCTCCGCAGCACCACTTGGCCTCGCCTCCGCCGACTTTGTTATCGAAGATGTCGAAGGAGCCTTCGTTTACACCACCGGCGGTGGCGTCGCTGAAGAAGGATTTCTCGCTGGAGGAGATGCTCACCCAGTTGAAGTTCTCACCTGCCGAGTTTTCCGTGTCGATTCCATCGTCCTCGGGGTCGGTCAGGTCACCCCCGAGTAGGCCGGGGAGGAAGGTGATTTTCGGTTGGGCGGTGAAGCTATTTGGATCCGTCGGGTCTGATCCTTCTGCGAGCTCGTAGTCATCCGAACGGAGATCTCCGTCGGAGTCGGCGAGGTTGGGATCTGTTCCGGGCTGTCCTGTTGGATCGCCGGGATTGTATGGAAGGTCATGGTTTTCAACGCCATCGAGAATCGTGTCTCCGTCGGAGTCTTCATTGAGAGGATCTGTTCCGGTGTCACTTGCGCTGACCCAGGTGCCGGTATTGGTTTCAGCACCATCCTTGAAACCATCGTCATCGGTATCCTCGTCATCGGTATCGGTGTTGCGAGCGAGTTCCTCGCCATTGCTTGAGCCGTCTTCGTCGCTGTCTTCCCCGTCATCGTTGGTTCCGTTGCCGTCGGTATCTTTATTGTTGGGGTTCAGCTCCAGAGTGACTTCGACGTCATCCGGAAGGTTGTCGGAGTCCGTGTCAACAAGGTTGGGATCGGATCCTGTTTGTGTGGCGTCGACAAAATCGAGGTCGGGATTCTCAACGCCATCTTTCAATCCATCGCCATCGGAGTCATCCTTGATTGGGCTGGAACCGGTGTCGTTGGAGTCGGTCCATGTTCCGGTGTTGGTTTCGACTCCATCAAGATAGCCATCATCGTCGGTGTCATCCTTGGTGATGTCAGTGCCTTGCTCTTGTTCTCCGAGATTGGAGAGATTATCCATGTCTTCGTCTTCACCTCCATCGAGAATCGTGTCTCCGTCAGAGTCATCATCATTCGGATCCAGGTCATTGGCTGTTTCCCAGGCATCAAAGAGCCCGTCACCGTCAGCGTCATCAGCAGTAGCGAGTTCGAGGACAACGAGGCCCGAAAATCCGGCGTCGCTGTTGCTTCCATTAATGCCGCCGAGGGAGCGCCATATGATATTTTGCTCAGGGGTATTGGCGATGAATTCGCCAACGACGCTTAGGAAGCCACCGCGGTTCATTTCAACGCCAGTGGTATAATTGCCCTGGCCGTCATCCGGTTCATAGGTTCGTCCCGCGCAGCAAGTTCGCGCGTCAGCAACCCCAATGAGCTGAACCTGGTAGACCCTTCCCGGGATGAGGTTGGTGAATGTCAGTGCTACTTCTGCCGGGTTTGCGGTGGTGTAAGAATGGGAGTCGAGGAGTCCGTCAAGATCGCCATCGTCAGTGGCTCCTGGGAAAAAAGTGGTTCCATAAGCAGGGCCGTTGGCCATATTTGTGATCAAATTTCCGCTTCCGGCACTTGGTGTGAGGACGAAAGGAATTCCATTGATGGTGTCGTCATCGCCGGACGCAAAACCGGTGGCATTGTTAAAGTCGGCGGCAATATGAACCGAGCTGCCAATTGGATTTAGGATGTCAGTTGCTTGTGTGACTGCCGCCGGGGGTTGCCAGGTAATCTCAGCTGCGTGGGTTACCGTAGTCACGAGACTGGTAAGTCCCGCGATAATTTTTGTGGACATCCTGATTTTCATACTAACACTTCAGGGGAAACATATTGGATACTGGGTGACAAGAAGAACTGTGGACTTTGCCTTCATTGTGCTAATTAAAGGAATGAGATTATGGCTTCTGTTGGTTCTGGCGACTGTTTTATCGATGTCTGCTCAGGTGAATGATCCGAATGTGCGGGATCTCTATGCGCGTGGAGAGGAGCACTTTTTTGCGGGCCGGATTGACGAATCTATCCGGAATTGGGATTTGGAGATTGTCGCGCAGCCTTTCCGGGAACCCTATCACTGGCAGCGTGGGCTGGCTTTCTACTATGCGGGTGAGTTTGAAAAAGGGGTGAAGCAATTTGAGTTGCATCAGAAGGTGAATCGAAATGATGTTGAGAATGCGGCATGGCATTTTCTGTGCGTGGTGCGTGCCAAGGGAGGATCGGTTAAAAAAGCCCGGAAATCCTTAATTCCTATAGCTGGTGACTCACGAGTGCCGATGAAGGAAGTTCATGATCTTTTTGCGGGAAAGGGAACTGCGCAGGATGTTCTGGATGCGGCTTCAAAAAATGCGGAAGGCCTCTTATTGCGGAACCAACTTTGTTATGCCCACCTTTACCT
>PBSY01000082.1 GCA_002726915.1 Verrucomicrobiales bacterium
CGCTCGGACTGCCCGATCCCGATGATGTTTCGATTAACAATATTGTGATGCAAGAGGTGGCCTTTTCGGGCGACCGGGTGCCGGTCCGGGTCCATCTTCAATCAGAGGGCTACGAGCAGCGGACAGCTCGCTTGTCGGTTCTTCTCAATAATCGCCGCGTCTCCTCCCGCGTGGTTCGCTTTGAAGGTGGTTTGCAATTCGAAGAGGTCGACTTTCGTGTTGATATTTATGAGAAGGGGGCCGCGCAGATCGACGTGGTCATCGAACCGTTTGATGACGAAGTTTCGATCACAAACAACCGGATCACCCGAAGTATCCGGGTCGTGAATGAAAAGGTGAACGTGCTCTATATCGAAGGAAATGCCCGGTGGGAATTTCGTTACCTCCGGGCGATCTTAAAACGTGATCCACGGATCAATGCCACCTTCATCGCGTCCAATGTGGGTCCCGAGGTTGCACGAAATTCTCCGGAGCATATCGAGCGGTTTCCCAGTAAGCGGGAAGAGGCCTTTATGTATGATCTGGTCATTCTCGGTGACGTGGATGCTGCCTTCTTCAACGATGAAGAGCTTGGGCTGCTGGAAGAACTTATTCGGGACCGGGGCGCCTCACTGCTGATGCTTTGTGGTCCGATGCACTCGCCGGGTTCTTATAAGGGGACTCCTGTGCAGACCATGCTCCCGGTCAGATTTGACCCTGATGAAAAGTGGGCAGAGGTTTCTGAATCGGTTTATCCCGTCCTGACTCCCGAGGGCCGAAGCAGTCTGGTGATGACGCTGGAGAATGAGGACGATTTAAATGATCGCATCTGGAGCCGGATGGCACCGATGGATCAATTGCCGCCGCTGTTGGCTGCCAAGCCAGGCGCGACGGTGCTGGCGGTGCTCTCCGACAGCACCGAGCGGGATCAGAGTTACCCTTTGGTCGCTTGGCAGCGGTATGGGACGGGCAAGTGTATGTCGATTGCTTCGGACCGCCTGTGGCGGCTGCGTTATAAGACCGGTGACAAGTATCACTGGCGGGTCTGGTCGCAGTGTATTCAGTTCATGACGCTCTCGCGCTTGATGGGAGAGCACAAGCGCATCCGCCTTGAAGCCGACCGTTCGTCCTATTTTGTCGGCAGCCAGGGTCGGCTCTATGCCCACGTCCTCGACGACGACTTTGAACCGGTGGTGCAATCAGGCTTTGATGTCGTTGTGAGTGGGCTCGATGGGGCTGCCGCTAGTCAGCAAATTAAGTTGCAGCCGGATCGCTCACAGCCCGGACTCTACGAAGGATACTTCACTCCGCCAAGGCCGGGACGTTACCGAATGGAGGCCAACGAAAATGACCGCAAGGTTTCAAGTATTACTGAGTTCCAGGTAAGTGACATTCGCCAGGAATTGACGGAAACCGACATGCGTCTTGAAAACCTGAAACGCATTGCCGATCTGACTGGTGGGGCCACTCTTGGCGTCCGCGAGCTTCCAAAACTTGCTTTGCTCGTAAATGGCGAGTCGTTGACTACCACGGTTCGCTCCGAGCGTCCGCTGTGGGATCATTGGCTCGTTATCCTACTTCTCGTCGGCTTGCTGGGAGCAGAATGGATCCTCCGAAGAAGACACGACCTGCCATGACTAACGCCTTTCAAGAGCCATCTTTGAAATCGTGCCTGCATGCCGTCTGGCGACGCAAGCAGCTCAAGCATATGATCGCCGGTTTGCTGGCGATGTGCCGCTGGGGGATTCCTTTCTTTTTTATTGGGATGATCATCGACCGGTTCGCCTATCTGCCGAGTGCAGGGCGTGCCGTGGTCCTGGTTATCCTTTTGGTGGTGTCCTTCTATCAAGCCTGGAAACACGGATGGCGGAAGCTCCGGCGCTTCGATACCACGCAAGCTGCGCTGGACATTGAAAGCCAGCACGGGGGACTTGAGAGTCTTCTCGTCACTGCGGTGCAGTTCGAGGGCACCGAGGCAACATCAGGGACCTCGAAGTCGCTCTTGGAAGCCACCAGGAAAAAGGCCGAAAGCGCTGCGGAAGGAGTAGAGCCCGTGAAGGTTGTCAACTTTCAAGCCCTTCGAATTCCACTTCGGATAGCAGTGTCTCTTGCCATGTTGGTGCTGGTCTTCGCCATGCTCAGGGGGCCTTTTCTTGCGGTAGGATTGGCCCGTATCTTTACTCCCTGGACTTCGATCGCCTACCCGACCAAAACCAAGCTCGATCTGGGGTCAGGTGACCTTGTGGTGAAAGAGGGTGACCGCGCTCAAATCCTAGTTGGCGTGCACGGAGTTGTTCCCGACCATGCAAAAATTTTCCTCCGCACGGGTGAGGGGAGCCCACGTGAAATAGAACTCGAAATTACCGAGGGCAGTTGCGAATACACTCTGGCCTCAGCTTCCCGTGATTTCAGCTACCGGATAAAGGCTGGAGACGCGCGCAGTGATTGGCACGAGGTGCGGGTGATTAACGCGCCGCGGATCGAGAACGTGCAGGTCGGGGTCGAATTTCCCACTTACCTCGAACGCGCGGACGAGTCGGTCGAAGCCTTGACCCTGACTGTTCCACAAAACACTCGTCTCCTTTGGGATCTTACTCTCGACACTACGATCAGCGAGGCAGCGCTCAATCGTGACGGCAAAGAGCCGCTTCCGCTCAAGGTGACCAAGGACGGCCGTCAGCTTGTCCATGAAGAAGAGGTGGAAGCCTCGCGGGGTTACAGTTTCTCGTGGGTGGAAAAAGAACACGGTTTCACTTTTACCAGTCCACGCTACTATCTCCAGGTCGCATCAGACCAAGCACCACGGGTTGAACTGACCTCGCCCGAATCGAATTTCGTAGCGATGGTTGGTCGTCCGCTCCGCCTCGCGACCCGTGTCCAGGATGATCACGGTATCGGTTCAGCCGCGGTCGCTTATCGGGTGAATCAACGTGATGAAGCATCTGTTGATTTCAAGCCTTCCGCCGTGAGTGATCAGGGCGAGCAGCCGGTCGACTGGGATTACCGAAAGTCACTTCCTGATTTGAAAATCGGAGACAGCGTTTCCTTCACTCTGGAAGTCGGCGACCGTTATCCGGGAGAAGGCGGTCCGCACGTCGTTCGTTCGGAGACTCGTCGGGTGACTTTTCTTTCCAAAGAGGATTACTTAGAACAAATCCAGAAAAAGAAAGACGGTCTGCTCTCGCGCGTTCAGACCGCATATCGCCAACAGCGGACAGCCTTTGAAAGTGTCCGCAATCTTGAGCCGACATCTCCTGACTACATGCAGTCCTGTCAGATCGAAGCGATCCGGCAGGAACTGGTCCGGGACCAACTCAATGGAATTGCAGGACAGTTGAAGGACTTGCTCGATGACCTTGCCATCAACAATGTTTCGGATGCCCCGGAGGGTGAGTCCCTCGAAGGAATTCGCTCGGCCTTACTGGGCATCGCCGACATACATCTGGGTGAGGCGGCCTCGCGCTTGCGTCATCAATCCGGCATCGCCGCGGGTGATACGGATGAATCACCCGATCCTTCATCTGCAGCCCGATCCGTTAATACAGCAGCCCGGGAATTGGGGAGCCTCGTTTTGCTCCGATCGATTGATACGGCTCAGGAAGTTTACGCGCGAGAAGCCCGCATGCTGGCGCAGATTCAGGCGTCCTTGCGATGGCGTGCGGTCCAAGATCAATCGGACGAGATGAAACCCACTCTCGCCAAAGAGCAAGCAGAGTTGGCGCAGTGGACTCATCGTCTGATCGCTGATCTTCAGAGAGGCATGCGCTATGAAAAGCGACCTCTGGCTGTTCTTCGATTGATCCAAAGCGTCAAAGATTTGCAGCGAGCCAAGACCGAAGAGCGGATGCGTCAAGCTGCGGAATTCATTAAGCAAGGCAAGGGCGATCAAGCGGAGCCGCTACAGGCTGCATTGGTCACGACCTTGCTCGATGCGGAGTTTAGTGTGCGTCTCAGTGGGGCATATTCCACCCTGATCAAAACCCGCGATCAGATGCGTTTGATTGTCAATGCTCAGGCGGTGCTCCGCGAAGAATGTGTTGGCATGTCTGCGCAAGCTTTTGAGGCAGGACGTGCCCAATCCGCACAAACCCAAACAAAGCTTCGTAAGGGCTTGCTGACTCTTCTTCTGCAAACTGTGCCTGCGCCTCGGACCCAATTGTTTGATGAAAGTTGGCCCGACGCGCCTCCGGTTCAAGCGATGTTGAAAAAGGCGGATCGGGCGATGGCGGGTGCGATCGAAAAGTTGTTGGCTGGGCAACAAGATGCAGCCGTTTCACAGCAAGTTGAAGCAGAGCAGTCACTAGCGGAACTCGCGGAACTTGTGGATCGTTGGTCCGTAGAGCTGGGGCTTCAAACTCTCGGCTTGAGCACCCTGGTGGCCGTGACGGGCGAACGCCTTGCGCTCATCGAGGGGTATGAAGCCCAGGTCATCGATCTTCTTGAGAAGATCGACATCGCCGCAGCCGATGAGAAAAAGGTCGATGCTCTGGCCGAGGATCAACTTCTTTTAACCGAGGAGCTTTCCACATTTAATTCCGACCTCGCGAAGCAAAATCAGTTGAAGTCGGATCAAGACATTCCGCCCCTGCTCAGTCGGATGGAGAGGGCCGAGAAAGCATTGCGTGCTGCGGTTGAATCACTGAAGGCGAATAAGGCTGACGAAGCGATCGGGCACCAGGAGCAAGCGGCTGATATTTTGGCTGAAGCCTTTGCGATCGTGACCAATCAAAACGAACAGCTTGGATTGTTGCAAAGTCTTCTGATCTTTCAACGCTCCGTGGGTTTTGCGACGGGCTATATGAGCAATATTGTCGCCGAGCAGATGGATATGATCGCCGTAACCGAGGCTTTGGAATCCGACGATGTGTCACCCCTTTTGCCGGTTCTCGATAACCTGAGACGTTGCATGCTTGATGTCGCCCCGCTCCTGGACATAGTGGCCGCGCGTGTCGATGCCGGTTCACCCTTGGCCTTCGCGGTGGCGGATCTCGAGGATGCTGTTGCTTCTCTGAAAGGCGGCGACAAGCTTGATGCTCTTGATGCCCAGGAGGTGGCCGCGGAATCGTTGGAAGAAGTGAATGTCTTGGTCGAAGCCGTAAAATTTGAGACCGGATATGTTTCCGAGATTGTTGAATTCTTACATGTCGCCGTCGCGAATACCGCAACGCTGGAATACCAACAAGATGAGCTGGCTCGCAAGGTGGAGTCAGCCAAGCCGGAGGAATTGAAAGCTCTGGCCGCGGAGCAGCGCGGGTTGCTTGAGAAGGCCGAGAAAGATGGGCAGCTCCACGCCTCGGTCTCCGGGATTTCAGCTTATACCGAGCCCGCCAAGTTGATGCGAGATGCAGCGGCCAAACTGGAGTCAAATGATCTACCGGGAGCGATCGAGCAGATGGAACTCGCAGAGGTGGCTCTTCAGGAAAACGGCGAATCCTTGTTTGCGGTCATCACCATGCTTCATGGCCTGCCGAGTATCGAGATTATGAGTTTTACCGATCCTGACGTGGAGCGATTGGTTGACGTGTTGTCAGTGGCTTCGGCCCACAAGATTCTCTTCCGCGATACCAACATGGCAGAGGCTCCCGCGATGAAAGGTCTTGCCAAGCAGCAAGTAAAACTCGCAAGCCGTTGCCAAGAACTTTTCAAGGTGGGTGAACCACACGCGATGCTCGAAACTGCGTCTTCACAACTCGTGGCTGCGACCACCGCGATGGAATCCTCCGATCAGGCCGCAATTAAACGTCATCAAAAAGCGGCCATGAAAACGCTTCGGCATTTTATCATTGAGCAGGCTCTGATTTTGGAGACTGCGGTTCCCCCTGCTGCGGCCCAGGACGCGGCTCCGGAAGCCGATGGCGAGGGCAGTGACGGTGAGTCTGAATTTGCTGCCGGGTTCATTGCCGACTTTGTGAGCGGCGAAGCGCCTAAAGACCAACGCACGGGGTGGAAAGTGCGGGGCGACCGTAACCGGGCTGCCTTGAATCAAAACTTTGCTCGTGAGCTGCCATTGGAATACCGCAGCTTGTTGAAAAACTACTACGAAAGGGTTGCTCAATGAATGATTTGAAAATGAGTTATCTCACCACGGTTCTGTGTTTTCTCACGGCCTGTCTCATCGCAGCGCCACTTTCCGCGCAAGAAGAGACTGCTGGTGCTCCGTTGGTTGGTGAGGCGGAAGCCGAGGCTCCCGAGCTCACCGAGGAAGCTGAAAAGGCTATTGAACGTGGTTTGAAATTCCTGATCTCAAGTCAGAACAAAGATGGCTCATGGTCTTCGGCGGATCCTGAAAAAGGTGGGGGTGGAGGATATGCAATCGCGGGAACCAGTCTCGGGCTCATGGCATTTATGGTTGAGGGACATTTCCCCGGATTTGGTCCTTATGGTAAGGCCTTAGATCGCGCGAAAGATTATCTCATCAAAAGATCCGAGGATTCCCCATCAGGTGCAATGGGAGTGAAGATGTATGAAATTGGTCTCTTCACTATTGCGATGTCCGAGCTTTGGGGGATGACTAGTGACCCGGAAGACAACAAGGAAATTCAGGTGGCCTTGGAACGAATTGTAGAAGTCATCTTAAGATCGCAGAGCCCGCTGGGTGGCTGGCGCTACGCACCCCGCCCGGACGCCGGACAGGACACTTCGGTGACTGCGATGGTTTTTGTCTCGCTTGCATCGGCGCGTGAGGCGGGCGTTCTGGTTCCGGCGGAAACGATTGAGCGGCTGACCGGCTACCTTCGCGATCAGGCCTTCGACGAGCAAAGAGGCGGATTCGGCTATCAGGGTAAAGGTTACACTATCGCTTGCACAGCAGGGGGTGTTTATGCGGCCCAACTTGCGGGTAACCGGGACACGGAATGGGTCTCTGCAGCAATCAACTCGCTGGAGAATGATCCCAAGATGTTTTCCAGAAAAGATAATGGCCACTTCTACTACTCGCACTATTACGCGATGCAGGCGATGGTCCAGGCGGGCGAAGAGCACTACGCCAAGTGGTATCCCAAGATTCGTGACTCTCTCATCGCGCTGCAGAAGCCCAACGGCTCTTGGCAGGAAAAGGAGCTCGATTATCCGCACAAAACGCCGATGTCGATTATCATCCTCGGAACTCCGAACCGTTATATTCCGGTCTATCAACGTTAAAGAAGAAGTCCGATGTCCGATAAGCAAAGAAAGAATGATCAGCTTGCACACCTGCTGCCGATTGGCTTCGCCTTGGCGTTGATCTTCATCGTTCCGGTCTGTGCGGGCGGAGAAAAGACGGGCAAACATTTATTCATCCTTTCAGGGCAATCGAATATGACCGGGGCTGTGAAAGCAGCGTTCACTGCTCATGTCGAGGAGCAGTATGGGAAGGAGAACTCCGTCGTGGTGATGCGGATGAAAAGTGGACGCGGCATTCGCTTCTGGGTTGCCGACTACGATCAACCCGCCGATCGTGGACTGACTGAAAAGAAGATGACTTCCAATGGGATGGAATACAAACCTCTCCTAGAGACCGCATTGGCCGCAATTAAAGGTCAATCTTTCGATACGGTGGGCTTCATCTGGATGCAGGGGGAGTCGGACGCCAACAACCGACTCTCCGAAGTCTACGAAGAAAGTTTTCTCAAACTCGCCGGGCAGCTCCGGAAGGATCTAGAGCGGGAAGATCTCTACTATGTGATCGGCCGTATCAACGACTATGCGCGCAGCAGACCCGATAACGTGCACTGGAAACGGGTCAGGGAGACTCAGGTCAAGCTGGGCAAGACTCCGGGCAACGCCTGGATTGATGCCGATGACCTCAATGGTGGCGACGCCAACAATCCAGATGGTGATATTCATTTTCCGAAAGACGGAGCAGCAAAGCTTGGCCAGCGCTTCGCGAAAAAAGCGGTTGAATTGATCCGTAAGAGACCAGCAAGAACGGCGAACAAAACAAAATCAAAAGAATAGGAATGACCATGAAAACACCCTGTAAATCCATCAACCTGTTGTTTGGGCTGATCGTAGTTCTCACGAATTTATCCGCCGTTTCTTGGGCTACTGGAAAGGAGTCGGTGCCTGTGCTTTCGGAGCAAGGCAAGGTTCTTGAAAAAAAGTATGCCGGAGAGCTTGATGCGATTCAGAAAGAGATTTCAGCAGCCCTGCCTGCGATCGATGAGAGTGAGAAGACGGCCTTTGAAGCCGCCCGTACTGAGTTGGGCGCTCTTAAGGCTCCGTCTGAAGATGCGGGGCAAGCGGCACACAAAGCCTACCAGACGGCCAAACCACTGGCGGAGGCAAAGACGCTCGATAGTGCCAGGCCATTGCTCGCCGACCTTGAGTCTCTGCTGTCCAGCGACGCTTTGGATGGCAAGCTGATGAAGGCCGCGATTTTGCGGCACGGAACTCCGGCAGGATTGGCCGAGTTCGCCCAACAAAGCGAGGTCCACAAAGCCCTGCTCGACAAACTTTTCGCCGACGAGGTGCTGATGAAGAAGATCCTCAAGTCGGGTGGCGCGAATGGGGGTGAGTATGGCGAGGCCATGGAGGTCTACACCGCGATTCTCGAGGCGAGCGAATTGGCGCGCAAGCCGGGCATTCTGCAACATCTCGCTCTCGGCACCGCTCTTCATCAGCCGTGGCTGAAGGGGAAGGAAGAAGGAGGAAGTGTGAACGGGATTGTATTTACCGATCACAGTAATCCGGACGGTCAGGTCGCACGCTTCCTGCATTTCGAAAAGGCATACCTTGCCAAAGAACTGGATCCGCAGTTCAAAGATTTTAACGCCTGGGAATGTCGCTTCATCACGAACGACCCTTACACCAATGAAGAGGCCACTTGGGGGCGTGAAATGCTTCGCCAATTCCGGCCGGACCATATCACTAATCCTGACCAGAAATGGCGCTATACACGCATTGTCAAAAGCGATTTGCCATATACGAGCACACGACACGACGATTCGCTGGGCTCGCCTCAGCAGCAAGCTCTCGCCTTGGGCGGAATCTGCGGACGTCGCGCGTTCTTCGGTCGCTTCATTGCCCGATCGTTTGGAATTCCTTCCAGACGTTCGACTCAGTCCGGGCATGCGGCCATGAACCGTTGGACCCCTGACGGCTGGGTCGTAAACTTCGGTGCCTGGTGGTCGATGAACTGGTGCGGCCCCCAAGGCGGGCTCGATTTCTATCTCGATTCACAGGCGCGCGAGCATGAAGCGGAATACATGCAGGTGCTGCGGGCCCAATGGATCGGTGATGCGCTGGGGCAGGAAGATGTCAGTCTTCGCCAATACGGACAGGGCGGTGATTTTTGGGACGGACTCGCATTCTATAAAAAGCAGGCAGTCGTTGAAGCGTCCAATCAGGAGCAAGCCGCAGCTGACGCAGAGCTGGCGGCGCTGAGTGCGGAAGAAGCCCGTCTGCTCGGTGAGTCGGATAAGGTTCTCGGTGATGGCGAGGTCCAAGAAATTATTATTCCCGAAGAGGACAAGAAGATCGTCTTCGCCGAAGATGGAACGATCACCGTTCCCGCGGTGGCTTGCACCAGCCCGAAGAACAACACCGAGAAAGTCGCCTTCCTAAATAGCTGGGGTGGCGGCATGCAAATTCATTACCAACGCTTGGGGGCTCGTCCTGAGATTTTACGATACACAATTGAAGTGCCAGCGGCTGGGAAATACGAACTGAGCTTCAATGCTAGCACCGTTTCTGAGAAGTATGAAGTCATTGCCCGGCTCAACCGACGCACGATCGTTAACGCGATGCTCCCTTATACCAAGGGGAGTTGGCAGCGGACCGAGCCCGAAGTCATCGAACTGAAGGAGGGGAGAAACACTATCATGCTGACCTTTCGCGCACCCAACCGAGGGGTGAGCATCAAAGACCTTCATCTCAAGCCAGTGAAGTAAACGAGCCTCTACTCCCATGACCAAATTTCTTCGAATTGTGCTCACCTCATTTGTCTTGGTTAGCGCTTCCTTACCCGCGCTGGGGCAGAGTCAGGGGGGAGGCATTCCAGCCGCTGAAATCACCGGACTTGATGCCAATTTGGAAAAGGCCGAGGAATCGGCTTCCGCAGCCAGGAAGAAGCTGGCGATCCGACGGGTCATTCGTGAGGCCGAGGCGCTGATCAAAAAGCATCCCACTGCGCCCAATCGCTATGATGCTCAGGGTGTTCTTTTTCGCAGCCAGCAGGCCTTGGTAAGTTTGGATAATTCGACGAAAAATCGGAAAGCCTTCCTAGAGACCAGCAAAAAACTCGCCGCCGCGCCCAACGAGTATGCGGCGCTGCGCCTCGATGCCGACCTCTTGCTCACGCAAGCCGAGTCGGCCCGGAAAGGGGCGGACTCACACGCCCGAGCTGATGCTCTTCGGCCCTTGGTCGGGCGCTATCGGGACACCGACGTTGAGCCCAAGGTGATCCGGATCGCGATGATCATGGCGCTGGAATTAGGCAATACCAAGCTGGTCAACGACCTCCGTAAGGTCGTGGCGGAGCGTTTCCCGGGGAATATGGATTTGATTAACTTCCAGCGCGAGAAGCTGGCGGGCCAGGTTTTTGGCGCGCCCTTCATTGGTAACTTTGAGCGGAGCGATGGCACGATGGCACGTTTCCCGATGGACTTTCTGGGTATAACAACTGCGATCTATTGTTGGTCGAAGGAAGGCGATGGCCTAGAGGATCTCAAGGCTCTGGCCGCGGACTGGAAGAAGGCCAAGGTGGAGCATAACGCCGCAGGACGGTTTCAGTTTGTGAGCATGAACATGGACGATCTTCCCGATGCCGGCGAAGGGATCCTGCGTGAACATGGGCTCGACTGGCAGGCCCTTAAGATGCTCAAAGGTCAGGAGAATCCGATCTATCAAACCTATGTCAAAAGAGACACCCCGACGATCGCGATCGTGAGCCCGAACGGCTATGTCGCGTTGTATCAATCTGGGGGGCGCAGCAACAGAACCTATGAACGGCGGCTGCAGTCGATGCTGGCCAGTCAGTGGGCTCAGTCGCACAACACGAGTTTTCTTCAATCTATTTACTCCGGTGAGTTTTTGGTGATGCAGCCCGACGGAGATTTTAATCCAGCTGCACCGCCTGAGTTGAAGGCGATCAAACAGGGCCCGATTTCCGGATCCATTCCCGCGGATGAACTCCGCGCCATCCAGTCCTGCTTCATCGAACCGCCGCTTCGTTACAGCACTCCGCAGAATCAGGTCGTTGCGAATTACGAGGAAGCCAACTCGCTCTGTCTTGCTGCGATCGCGGCGTACCCGAAGGCTCCTGACCTTTGGATCGTGCGCAACCGGCGTATCACGGCCTTGATGGGTCTGTGGAAGACCTGTGGTGATCAAAAAGCCTTTGCTGCCGCCGTGGCCGAGGCAAAGACTGCCATCGAGAGTGGCTATCCGAAGAGCACCGATGTGGTGGCGCAACTTTGTTTGGCAAGGCAAGCGCTCCGGGCTCCCGACGCGAAACCGAAAGAGGTCATCGAGAATTTTGTCAAATCGGTAGGAGGTATTGAATCCTCCGGTCCGGCTCTCATCGCGGCCTCACTCCTTGCTTTGGATACCGGCGGCCGGCTACTGCACGATCAATATCGCCAGACATTTCTGAGTAAGTATGCCACGGACCCGACGATGTGGACGGCGACCACCTTCCTGCTGGATCGCTATCTTCGATACTGGTTATACCACCCGCCCTATATGGCGGGTTGGACTTACGGCCGCCGTCAGGGACACTTCCTCGCGATCGGCACACCCGAAGAAGCGCAACGCAAATTCCAAACCGAGTTGAAGACACTTGATGGCAAGACGGTCAAAATCCCCGAGTCGTCCGACGGGAAGTGGACCGTGATTTCGTTCGTCCCGACCGGAGCAGGTAACGGATATTTACAACGATACGCCTCCTTTGTTTCGGCCCGACCTTTCCAAGACACCAACCTGATCGTTGCCGTCCTCGATGACGATGTCGAGACGGCGGGCAAGTTACTCAAAGAGAAAGCTGCAGAACTTGAGAAAAGGAGACAACAACCTGACAGCTTCCCAACCCTGCTTGTGCCCGGTGGGTTGCAAAACCCGATCGTGCGCAAGCTCGGAATGATCACAGATGAGGAGAAGCCTAAGAACAATATCCTGATGCTCCGGCCGGATGGTAGCATTGCGGTCGCGCTCTCGGGACTGGTAATGGGCGCGCAAAAGGGTTCGGTGATCCAGAACGTCATTGAGTTTCACGACGAGGAAATGATCGATAAAGCGCTGGCCAAGGGCGACCTCGATGAAGCCAAGCGACTGGCTTTTGCGCACGCGCCGGTCGAGCAGGTGCGCCCGGAGGATGCCCCCCGGAATTGGAAGCCAAAGAAGCTCACCGTCCCTCACCTACGGAGTCGGGCCAAGGTTTATTTGGCGATGGGGGAATTGAAGGCCGCTCAAGCAGATATTCAAGAAGTCTATCTCAAGGTCAACACCGCAGCTGGTTACATCAGCATGCGAACGGAGGAGTTGGAAGAAACCGAAGCTCTCAAGGCCACCATTCTTGCGGCTCTTGAAAAAGAGGAGTAAAAATGAAGACTCTGTGGCGATTACTAGTAGCGTGAAATTGTAATTTGAGAGCACGAATCATCCATTGCTTCCTCGCCGGCCTCGTCGCCTGTCTCTCGATAGGTTTTGCCAAGGAACCCGGTAGTCCTGTTCCACCGGATAAGCTTGCCAGCCTTGAGGCTGCTCTCAATGCAAGCAGCGATCAATCGTCTGACGCTCGAAAGCGTCTCTCCGTGAAGCGTGTGATTCGAGACAGCGATAAGCTGCTCGCAGCCCACTCCGCCGCGCCCAATCGTTTCGAAGTTCTCGGGCACCTCTTTCGGGCCCACCAGCAATTGTATGATTTGGATGATTCATCCCGGAACCGCCTAGCTCTAGTTGAAATCAGCAAGGAATTGGTGAAGGCGCCGAATGAATATGCGGAGCTTCGACTTAATGCCGATTTTCTTTTGCTTCAGTCTGGGTTGTCTCGAAAAGGCGCAAATGCGAAAGAGCGCTTGTTGGCCCTCAGGCCCATGGTCGCCCGCTATCGGGATACTTCCGCGGAGGCGAAGATGCTCCGGGTAGCCATGCTCATGGCGCTTGAGACCGGTGATGTCAGATTGATTAACTATCTTCGCGACGAGATGGCAGTGCGTTTTCCTGGTGACCTTGAGATGATCAAGTTCCAGCGCCAGAATCTTAAAGGCCAGATCTTGGGAGCACCGTTCTGTGGCATCTTTAAACGGAGCGATGGCGGAGTGATGCATTTTCCGGCTGACGCTCTTGGTAAGGTCACGGTGCTCTATTTTTGGTCGAAGGATGATCCGGCCGACGATCACGTCCAACGCTTGGCTGCCGAGTGGAAGAAACAAAGAGATGAGATCAGCTCCAGAATCAACATCGTCAGTTTCAACGTCGACGAACTCCCGGATGCAGGTGAGAAAATTTTGCGTGATCTTGGTGTGGACTGGCCTGCGCTTCATCTGCCCGGAGGTCGGGACAATCCCTACTACAAAGCCTTTCCTCAAAAGGATCCCGCCATGTTGACAATGACCCCGACCGGCTATGTTGCCTTGATCATGTCGGGCTCCACCCGGAGGCGCGCAAGCGACACGGGCAAGACGGATTTCACGCGCTGGTTCCAATCGGCCCTGGCAAGGGATTGGAGTCAGGAGCGTTATGGTAATCAACTGACATCGCTCTTTGCGGGGGACTTCTTTGTTGTTGATCCCGAAGGTCCCTTTAATCCGAATCTTCCGCCGGAAATTAGGACGGGTTTTCCCGTCTCTCCAGCAGGCGATAGCGATGGGGATCGCGCGGAGAACTTGGTTCCCAAAGAGACCTTACACGCGATTCAAGGCTGCTTTGTACAAGCGCCTCTTCGCTATCGGATGTCGGCTGAGGAGGTGCGGGACGCTTATCAAAGTATCGAGGATCTATGCGGGCAGGCTATCGTCGACTTTGCTGATGCATCCGATCTTTGGATTCTGCGAAACCGTCGCATAGTCGCTCAACTGGGTCTTTGGAAATTAAGCTCCAACCACGAGCACTATCAACGCGCGGTTCAGGAGGCCAAAGCGGCATTGGAGGCTGGGATGCCGAAGGGTGCCGAAGTCGTGGCGCGCTTCTGTCTCGCCAAGGGAGCTCTCCGCGACCCGGAGGCAGAACCGAGAAAAGTGATCGGTGATTTTGTTGAGTCTCAGGGCGGGGATCAAGCATCCGGTCCGGTCCTCGCTGCAGCGGCTTTACTTTCTCTCGATGTGGCCGACTGCGAACGATACGGGGAATACCGCGAGCTCATTCTTAAGAGGTATGCCAATCATGCCATGATGTGGACCTTCACGTCCTTTCTGCTCGATCGATATCATCGTTATTGGCTATTCCGCGTTCCTTTTGTCGCCGGTTGGACCTACGGGAGACGGCAGCAGTGGGATCTTTCTCGCGGGTATCAGGACGAGGTTGAGCGCTACGTCAAAGCGAAGCTCCATACCCTCAATGGAAAACCTTATCGCCTGCCGGAGGACAGCAAAGGAAAGTGGACCGCCGTTCTCTTCACGAACAGCTGGGTGGACGACAAGAGGGCTCGATTGCCCAGCACGGTGACACGATACTTGAATCCCTACATCGAGAAAAGGGGACGTGATGATTTACAAGTCATCGTCGCGGTTCTGGATGGGGAGGTGGCTCCGATCCAGAAATATTTGAAAGAGAAACCTCTCAACTGTGAGGTCTTGACTGTTCCCGGAGGTGTATCAAATCCTCTTGTTCGTCAGCTGGGGATTCTCGACGAAGACATTGGAACCAATGCGTTGATCCTTCGTCCCGATGGGAGTGTTGCGGCTTCCCTCTCGGAAATGACGATGACTCGATCCAAGCATGAACTCATTCCGAACATTATTAGTTGGAGCGATGAGGAAGCGGTGATGGCTCTTCTCGAGAGGGGTGAGGTTGAAAAAGCGAAGGATCATATTTTCACAGTAGCGCCACCTTTTGACCCCAAAGCTGTCGATAGAAAAGGGCGGCCACTTAAAAAACCTGTTGAAAACTATGTCCATCTTCGTGCCCGGGCGCATGTCTATCTGGCGCTCGGAGACAAGAAGGCTGCATTAAATGATGCCGAAGAGGTGTTGCAGTTTCTCAAAGAAAAAGCGGGCTGGATGACACTGATCCCCAAAGGTCTGGAGGAAGCGGAAGAGCTGGTGGAGCTTTTGAAGAAAAAGGGGGAGGAGTGAATTTTGATCGCCTAAATAGGGCTTTGTATTGTGTCGGTCTGGTGCCCCTTGAACTACGTTGGGCTACCCGCACCGTAAACCTGCTAAATTGGATTCAGCTGAGCTCTCAACATGCTCTAGTTTTATGGAATATCCGGCGATAGCTGTGGTAACGGGGTCAAATAATCTCTTTGTCGAGCGAGTCGCGTAATTTTCAGTTTTTTTAACGACTCAAGATTTTACCCAATGAAGATGAAACTAACTCTCTGTTCACTCGTTTTGGCAGCGGGGATGATTTTTCCTACTTGAATCAGGGCGCATCTGGACCAGCTCTGATTGATGCAAGATTTTCGAAGGCGAGTTGCAGTCCTATGATTCCGCGTCTGGAAAGGTCACCGCCCTTGAAAAGGCAGAGTAAGAATGGTTCTCTAAAGCGTAAGCTCAGATAGTGGGCCGCGGAGATTAAGATCCTTGAGCTTATTATCGAGTTGGCCAAAATGGTCACGGATCGGGGCCCCGCTTGCTTGAAGGATCGTATTATACAAGTTGCCAATGGTCTTGTGGCCGGACTGACCATATTTGGGATAGCGTAGGTAGCGACCGGCAGTCTTCATTTTGTGGCCACGTCCGCCGACAATAATGAATGGCCATTCCTTGCGGCGGGAATGGTGCGCTTCTCCGGTGTCAGACAAGTAGATGATCATGGTGTTGTCGAGCATCGTGCCATCACCCTCAGGGACCGCTTTGAGCTGAGTTGCCAACTTTGCGATCTGATCGATTTGAAATTTACGAATGACATCACGTGCTTCGGCAGATTTGAGCCCGTTGTCGGTGATTTTATTATGACCGATATCGTGCACGCTAGTGTTCTTAAATCCAAAGGTGGCATACTTGGCGCTGAGCCAATCAGCACGGATTGAGATCACATTGGTCAACCCCGTAATTAAGGAGGCGGCGGTAAGGTCGAAAAAGGTAGAGACCCGGTCAGTGAACACGGTCGAGGCATACTGGCTAGTGAGTTCGGGTGCGTTCTTACGGATTTTCTCCTGCATTGAAACGAGTTGGTCGTTACGAGCTCGAACGGATTCGAATGCGTTTAGGTAGTGGTCAAGTTTTTCGCGTTCCTCTTGGCTAATTTGGCTGGCGAGGCGTTTGGTATCTTTGCTGAGAAAATCAAGAAGGTTGGTCTGCAAGGCGAACTCGTTTTTCCCTCCATTTTTTAAATCAAGAGCGCTACCGAATAATTCGCGGTAGGCTTTTTCGGCGCTTGCCTGATAGGGCATTGGGCTATTCTGGCCATAGGCTGAAATTTTTGGAAAGACAGCTGTGTCCTGAACGATCGGGCCATAGTTATTGCCAATACTGTGGCCGTTGGGCGCAAATCCGTAATTTTTAAAAGGCGCAGGATTAAGTTGTCCTAGTAGACAATCGAGGGTGGCTGCCGCAGGTTTCTCGGGCGAGTGATGGCAGCTGAGAGCACCATAATAGGATGAATGGTTCCCTCCGAAGTTGCTTCCAGACAAACCCTCCAGAATCATCATTTCTTCTTTGAAGGGGTCGAGCGATCGTAAAGTTGGCGAGAGCCGATAATCGCCGAGATTTAGGTCAAGGAGTTGATCGTCATCACCGATTTCTATCCCTTCGGGACGAATGGCGCTTGGGGTAATGCCACTGGATTTGACGACGAAGACGAAACGTTTTGGGAACCCCTTCGCGTTACCCGCAGCATGCGCTTCCATTTGGCGGAGGAGAGGAGCGAGTGCGGCACTACTTGCTCCGAGCATCATGCCCTTGGTGAATTTTCTTCGTGAGGAGATCATTTTCGGTAGAGGAAGGAGTCGGAGGTTAGAAGCGATACCAATAGTTCACTAAACTTTCCGCCGCTGTCGAGATAGGATTTTTCTGCGTCGATAAGGGTTTTGGAGTCACTCAGCATTTCATTACGGCCCATCCAGTATCTAAAGCAGTGTCGAATCATTGATTGACGAACG
>PBSY01000083.1 GCA_002726915.1 Verrucomicrobiales bacterium
CAGTTCGAATTCTTTAAAATCGACGAAGATCCTTACGAAGCCAAAAATCTTGCTAGCGACCCAGCCCATCGAAAAGCATTTATCGAATACCAAGAGAAGATGAAAACCTTCCAGAAGGCGATGCAAGATCCCTGGATTATGAAATGGGATTACGAATAGTCTTTTGATACACCTCCACCTGACAATCCACTCTTATGAAAATTCATCTTGCACTCGTGCTTTCAATCCTTTTCCACCCGTTAGTGAGCACCACTTACGCCAGCTCTATTCCAGTCTGGATTGGGACTGGAGGGGAAGATGCCAAGGGAATCTACAAGGCCACATTCGATAGTAAAAATGGAACCCTGACGTCACCGGTATTGGCAACTGAAGTAGAAGGCCCGGGATGGGTAACTCTCAACTCCAAGAAAGATCGTCTCTACGCAGTCTGTAAAATCGGAGAGCCCCGCGTTGCCGCATGGAGCATCAGTGGAGCCGGCAAACTAACCTTAATCAATTCTCAACCAATTGGAGATGGCGGTGCGGCCCACGTCAGTCTCGACAAGGAGGATCGAATCCTTTTCACAGCTCAGTATGGAGGAGGTTCCACGGCTGCGTTTGCCCTCAACAAAGACGGCTCAATTGGCAAGCAGACGGCACTGATTGAGCACAAGGGGTCGGGTCCCAACGAGCAGCGCCAGAAGGCCCCCCACCCGCACTGGACCGGCGTCAGCCCCGACAACCGTTTCCTCTTCGTTCCTGATCTCGGTAACGACAGGATTGAAATCTACAAGATCGATCACGGAAACCAGACCATCGAACACCATGGCTTCGGTCAGACCGTTTCAGGCGGAGGCCCTCGCCATATGAAATTCGGTTCGGACGGCTCAAAAGTCTACCTGCTCAATGAGTTGCTACTCTCCGTAACCGTTTTCGACTACGATGCCGAAAACGGAAAGCTTAGACCCGTACAAACAATTGAGAATATTCCTCCTGAAGAAATCGAAATCCCCAGCAAGTCCTCCGAAATACGAGTCCATCCAAGCGGCAGATTTGTTTATGCCGCTAATCGTGGACCTGACAACATCACCGTATTTGCGGTAGATGACATCACCGGAAAGCTTTCCTTTGTCGAAAACGAAGCGATCCGCGGAGCGTGGCCCCGCAACTTTAATCTGAGCCCGGATGGAAAATGGCTGATCGTAGCAGGGCGCTACTCAAATACACTTTCTCTCTTCGAAATCGATCAAAAAACAGGGGGAATAATCTTTACAGGAAGGGTTGAAAATTGTCCCTCGCCGATCTGCATTACCCACTAAGCCAACTTTCTTCTTTCACCCAATAGCCCGTTCAAGTGAAAGCAGTGACAAGATCGACTCTTTGTTCTAGTCAGTTTCATTTGACTGCTTGCGCCAACTTGGGAAAATAGCCAAGTATTGAATTTATTAAAGAGAACAGGCTCAAAGTGAAGTTCGGGCCGAAACAACTAGATTACTTGTCCAGTCATCCCGTATCCTCATCTAGAAGGCATAGTTGCAGGAGCAAAAGGCGTCCGCGGCCCCACCCACCTAGATGGAACCAATCGGTCGATGGTAAGCTAACATCTCTCCCTAATGAAAAAGCAGGGCGTATTAAGTAATAAACGAGAACTCAGTCAATACTACCGCATCGGCCGCCCTTGTCGGCTAGACTTTTCCCACCCCATTGTTCTGGTTTCAAAAGCCCACTCTGAGGGAAGCTCCTACCAGTTTAGCTAAGCTCTTCTCTCTCTCTTAATTTCCATGAAAAACATTCAAGTTTACGATCCCGCACTTTGCTGTCCCACCGGCGTTTGCGGTCCAAGCGTTGATCCTGAACTCGTTCGAGTTTCGGCCTTACTCGCCAAGCTTAAAAACGATGGCCATTCTGTCGAGCGATACAATCTCGGACAACAACCGACCGAATTTGTTACTAACGCCGCTGTCAAAACAGTGCTTGATGAGGAAGGAGTGGAAAGCCTCCCCCTCATTTTCATCGACGGCCAACTGGTCAGTCGAGGGAAATACCCTAGTCTTTCCGTCTGGAATGACTGGCTCGAGGAGGAATCTCCTGATACTTAATGACATCCGATTCCAACCTTGAGAGCCTCACTGCTCCCGGAGTACCCTTTCTGTTTTTTACCGGTAAGGGAGGCGTGGGGAAAACCTCGCTGTCTTGCGCCACAGCAATCCACCTTGTGGACCAAGGTAAACGCGTGCTTCTTGTCAGCACCGATCCTGCCTCAAATCTAGACGAGGTTCTCGGAACACCACTCGATCGCAGACCGCGCGCCATTAAGGGGGTTCCCGGCCTCGATGCTCTAAATATCAACCCTGAGGCGGCGGCGGTGGCCTACCGCGAAAAACTGATTGGTCCGCTCCGAGGGCAACTTCCTGAGGCAGCGATTCGAAGCGTGGAGGAACAATTGTCAGGAGCCTGCACCGTTGAGATAGCCGCATTCGACGAATTCTCTTCGCTTCTCGGTGACCCGAGTCAAACCAGCGATTATGACCATGTCATTTTTGACACCGCTCCGACAGGACACACCCTGCGCCTGCTGGCACTCCCCGGCGCGTGGACAGGCTTTCTGAATGAGAACACCACGGGCACTTCCTGTCTAGGACCGCTCGCCGGACTGGAGAAGCAGCGTTCCTGGTATAACAATGCTCTAAATACTCTTTCGTCTGCCAAGCAAACCCAGCTTGTGCTCGTCAGCCGCCCAGATCAGGCCCCTCTCGCGGAAGCCGAGCGAGCTGGAAAAGAACTCGCAGAGATTGGGGTAAAAAATCAGGTGCTCGTTCTCAACGGTATCTTTGAAACCAATCAAAATGATGACGTAGTAGCGAAGGCTTTGGAGCGGCGTCAGAAAATGGCTCTACGCCAGTTCAAAAACTATCTCAACTCGATCACCGTGGTTCGCATTGCGTTAAGGAGTTACCCTCTCGTAGGCCTTGAAGCTCTTCGAAGCACTTTCAATCAGGAACTGGAGAATGCCCCAAAAAAATACGGTGGCGTTGGCCCAATTGACCTACCTCTCCTATCCGAGTTGACCGATGATCTGGCTTCGACGGGAAGAGGCCTTATTATGACTATGGGGAAAGGTGGCGTTGGAAAAACAACCATTGCCTGCGCGCTAGCTGTTAATTTGGCGGAACGTGGCCTATCCGTTTGCCTAACGACGACGGACCCGGCTGCTCACATCACATCAACCCTCACTGAAGCTATTCCGACGCTGCGTATCGAACGCATCGACCCCAGCAAGGTCACCGAAGACTACGTATCGGCGGTTAAGCAAGCTCAAGAAGCCAGCCTCGATCATGATGGCCTCGCCTTACTTGAAGAGGATTTAAGTTCGCCGTGTACCGAAGAAATTGCGGTTTTTAAGGCTTTTGCCAAAACGGTCGCTGAAGCAGAGAAGGAAATCGTAATCATCGATACCGCCCCAACCGGGCACACCCTTCTCCTCCTCGACGCCGCGGAGTCCTATCATCGCGAAGTGGGCCGACAGACCGGGAGCGCCGTTTCGGCAGAAGTCACCGAACTTCTGCCCCGCCTTCGTGATCCAGAATTCACTCGTGTCTTGTTAGTCACCCTACCCGAACCTACCCCAATTCACGAGGCAGCCTCCCTCCAGGAGGACCTCAACCGCGCGGAAATCTCTCCTGCTGCTTGGGTCGTCAATCAGTCATTGCATGGCCTCTCCACCAATGATCCTATCCTCTCCGGTCGGGCGGCACGCGAAACAGCCCTCATTGAGGAGGTGCAATCCAATCACAAAAGCCCCACCTACCTCATTTCATGGCAGAAGGAAGAACCCGTTGGTCTCAGAGCACTCCGACTTGTAGTGTCGGAGGATATTCAGCAGTAATTATCAGCAAGACGGATTCCTCTGAAAAGCAGGGATGAGCTAGACTACTGTCTCCCGAATTTCCCCCTTCAAAGTTTTCCCGAGAAACGGAGAGACAGGGCTCTTTGTCTTGAGGTAATCCCTACTGATCGTAGTCATGCCGTTGGGGTCAAAAACAAAAAACTGGGATTTCTCTCCAGTAGCGATCTTAACCGGTTCGAGCTTCACAATCCTACGCGGATCCGCAGAGTATTTCTTAATGAAAAGATCCCAACCAAAAACTTCCCGGCTGATGAAATGGTCGAAGATCGCCAAAACCGTCGTCTCCAGCCCACTCACTCCAAACGGAGCGGTGGCGAAGTCTGATGACTTTTCAAATTCAGTGTGAGGCGCATGATTTGAAGCGATCGCGTCAATCGTTCCATCAATTAGACCTTGGACCAGCGCATCGCAATCCGACTGCCGGCGAAGGGGCGGGTCAAGTTTGAAGTGCGTGTTATAATCCTCGACATCCTCCTCTGTTAGCAACAGATGGTAAGGGGAAACTTCGCAGGTTACGTTGATTCCCTCTTCCTTCGCTGAAGCGATCGACTTGACCCCATTAGCCGTGGAAACCTGCTGAAGGTGCAACCTAGCGCCAGTGTGCTGTGCCACACGCATGTCGCGTTCCAGCGCTATTTCCTGGCTTATCGCAGGAATTCCCGGGAGCCCAAGCCGGTATGAAACTGCCCCTTCATTTATGGCGCCAGCTTTGGTAAGCGCCGGGGTATCACCGTGCGTAGTCACGAGAAGATCGAAATCCTTGGCATACTCCATACAGCGCCTCAGTAAGTCTGGGCACGGGACTTCATGATCCGCGTCAGTCAACATGACAGCTCCTCGCGAGGCCATCCCCGAGAAGCCAGCCAGCTCTTCTCCACGGCGCTGCTTAGTGAGACAGCCGGAAACATACATCGAGATCGGACTAACCTCAGAGACAAGATCTTGGAGACTTTTAACAAGATTACCACTGTCGACGGGCGGCGCCATGTCCGGCATTAAAACCAAACCCGTTACGCCGCCATGGATCGCTGCTTCGGCACAACTAGCAAGCGTTTCCTTGTGCTCAAATCCCGGTTCACGGGAGTGTACATTCAAATCAAACATTCCGGGAACGAGAACACAGCCACTACAATCCACCGTTCTCGTACCGTCCGCTCCTTCAATTGTCTCGGCTACTTGTTGGATTATTCCTTTTTCATCAACAAGCACATCCCCCCGCTTCGGTTCAGGAGAGTCCTCGCTGACGATTGATCCATTTTTGAAAAGGCGCATTTCGATTAGTCCTTATCGGTTTCAGGTTTGAGCCAGTGAAGGACAGCCATCCTTACAGCAATACCGTTTTCTACCTGTGTATTGATGAGGCTTTTTTCGTAACCCATAGCTTCATCAGTAATCTCAACACCACGGTTCACCGGCCCTGGGTGCATCAGGTAAGCCCCAAGCTGCCGCATTTTTTCAATACGCTCGCTATGCATTCCATACATCTTATGATACTCGGCGATACTCGGGAAAAACTGCCCTTCCTGCCGCTCCAGTTGAACCCTAAGAAGATAAACTGCATCTGGCCTCCAATCGAAAACATCTTCCCATGAATCGAAACGCTTCATAAAATCGTGTCGCCCCTCCGGCACAAGTGAACCAGGGCCTAACACTCCAACCTCGATGCCAAGTTTGTTGAAAAGCGTGGCGGTGGATCTCGCCACCCGCGAATGCAGGATATCACCAACAATCACCACCTTCCTGCCCTCGTAATCGGGATAGACCTCCCGAAGCGTCATCGAGTCCAAAAGCGCCTGCGTCGGGTGAGCATGGTAACCGTCGCCTGCATTCACGACCGAAGCACGAGTATGTTTTGCGACCAATCCCGGGACCCCTGCAGCCGCGTGGCGTATTACGATGTAGTCGGACTTCATCGCCTGAAGGGTTTCGATCGTGTCGAGAAGTGACTCACCCTTAACAATAGATGAACTCGAGACCGTGAAGTTGGTCACGTCCGCCGACATCCGGCTCGCCGCAACCTCGAATGAAGAACTGGTCCGGGTAGAAGGCTCATAGAAGAGATTCAGAACTGTTTTACCTCGCAGGGTCGGAACTTTTTTGACAGATCGCTGGAAGAGTTGCTTAAACGGCGCGGCGTTCTCAAATATATACTCTATCTCCTCAAGTGAGAGGCTTGCAATATCGAGAAGATCTTTTCGCGGCGTTAAATCACTCATTTCTCGGTCACCAAGAAGACTCCCTCTTTTTTGTCATCTTCCAGAAATCGAACTTTCACGTATTGGCACAATTCTGTTTCAAGCTTTCGCCCGATGTAATCCGGCTGCACCGGTATCTCCCGATGCCCGCGATCGATCAGAACAGCAAGCTCTATCTTGGAAGGCCGGCCGTAATCAGCCAATGCATCAAGTGCAGCTCTGACCGTGCGGCCCGTGAAAATTACTTCATCGAATAAAATAACCCGTGTACCCTCGAGTTCGAAGGGAACATTCGAACTGTTCAGCTTCGGCAGATCACGCCCGCGATTATCAAAATCGTCCCTGTAGAGAGAAATGTCTAAAGTTCCCACAGAACAGTCTTTTCCCTTGGCCGCGAGAACATCAGCAACTCGTCGCGCTAATGTCACGCCGCGGGTGTAAACCCCAACAAAGGCTAGATTCTGATCTCCGCAACGCGACACAATTTCGGCCGCTAAAACAGCTATCGCATCCTCAATTCCTTGCGAAGTGAGGATCTCTTCGGTGGTGATGTCAGGTGTATCACTCAAGTAGTGCTGCCGAAGAAACGGGGAAGTTTTGACCCAGGGTCAAGTGCCAGTTCATCCGGCACTACACTACTTCTAGTCACAAATCCCCAAAGCGCTATCAAAAATTTCGGGTTCCGATATCTGTGCGTCGTTGCATTCCGTCAAAACTTACCTTGTCGCTTTCACGATAAACATTCGCAACCGCCCCCTCCCGAGTGCTCCCGTCGGCTACAATCACGAGAACGCGGCCACCTGCGGTTTCGAACTGACCAGAGTCATTGAGCTTCGTCCCCGCATGAAAAACCCGCGCGTCGCTCACCTTTTCCAATCCTGAGATTACATCACCACTGCGGGAACCAGCAGGGTAACTCGCAGAGGCGGAGACGAGGCAAATACTCCATCCACTTTTGAAAGTAATCAGGTCGGGATTCAAAACGCCCTTTGCTCCTTCGAACACGTGAGCAGCGAAGTCACCTACTACCATTGGCAGGACTGCCTCAGCTTCAGGATCTCCAAAACGACAATTATACTCGATGACCTTTGGCCCCTGCGCGGTCAACATCAGACCAAAATAGAGAAATCCGCGATAGGGCAGCCCCTCATTCTGCAGGCCTTCAACAGTCGGTTGCACGATCCTCTCGTCGATCACTTTACGAAGATCTCCTTCAAACATTTCGAGTGAACTGACAGCTCCCATACCCCCAGTATTAGGCCCTTCGTCCGCGTCATAAATTCGCTTGTAGTCGCGCGCAGGCGCAAGGATTTGGTAGGCCCCATCCACCACTGATGCGAAAATCGAGATCTCGGGTCCTTCAAGATATTCTTCCACGAGCAAGCGCCCTCCTCCAAACTTTCGATGACCTAGAACTTCATCGAGAAAAGCCTCGGCATCCTCCTCATTTGAACAAACCGCCACTCCTTTGCCAGCTGCCAAACCGTCGAATTTAAGGACGGTGGGATACTGACCTCCGATAGCTCGACGCGCCTCTTCCACGGTTTCCACCGATGAATAACCACCAGTTGGAATGGACTGCCGGACCATAAACTCCTTCGCAAACTCTTTACTTGCTTCGAGCTGCGCTGCTTCCTTCGGCGGCCCCCAGCAGGGAATTCCGGCGGCAGCACACGCATTCGCAAGCCCCTCATCCTTGACAAGGTAGCTCTCTTCACCCGCAACACAGAGATCGATCTTGAGCTCCTTCATCTTAGCGACCAGCGAAGCAACTCCATCAGCCTCCACCGGCTTAGCCAGCTTGAAGATCGCATCCGATCCAGGGAAGGTATAGATCTCCGTTTCAGTAGGAGATTCGTGAAGAGCCGTTATGATCGCGTGTTCGCGACCGCCTTTTCCGACGACGAGGACTTTCATGGGTAAGAAATGGTGCTTGGTTTAACAACCTGCTGCTGCGTTCACACAGCAACCGGGATGATCAATCGTAGGCACGTTTGGACAAATTTCCAGCCAAGGGAAAAAAAAGATCGTGATCGAGTTGATGTCCTGTCGATTCCCGCTTCAGTGAAAAAAACCTTCACCCTTGGAACCAAAGTTCTCAATCTAGACTGGCTTTCGGCGCCTCGCTTTCTGCTGTCGACGCTCTCGAAGCTCTCGTTCCAACTTTTTGACCAAGACCACGCGATGGGAAGGGACGCTAAATGTGCCCTTCAAACGCGAATCAAAGTTGGAGATTGTCATGGTAGAGGATAACGGGACTCGCCACTGGCGCTCGCGACTCCTTGTGGGGTCTGCCGCCAAGTTGCGAAAAGGCAAAACACCTCCACCAGATCGCGGCAATCGCTCAGAAAATTACGGCACACTCAAGCCACCTCATACTTGGATGGCAGGCACCCCTTAACCTGCTGGAAAGCCTTGCTAAAGTGACTCAGGCTCTGGTAACCAACTTCTACAGCCGCTTCGCTGATGTTATACTTACCGCTGACGATCAATTCAGCAGCAGCCTCAATGCGAAGCTTTCGAACATACTGACTGATGGTCATGCTCACAGTAGCGGAGAACGTCCGGCTGAGATAAAAAGGACTACATCCCACCACTTTCGCAAGGCTCTGGAGATCAAGCGGCTCGTCGACGTGCTTTTTAAGATATGACTTGGCCTTTGCCACCCTCGCCATCGATAATCTCTTCTGGCGAGAACAGAAGAATTCATCTTCACCCTCCGCAGGAGCAAAACAGGCAAGGGCAATCAATTCTTTGACCTGACTCTCATACCAGAAAGAGCGAGCTGCTCCCGAGACTATCGGGTTGGTGAATGCTGGAATCACCCGCTCGACCAACACACGGCTCAGGGAACGCTCGAAAATGTCACTCTGGGATCCTTCGAAGACGATTCGGCGCATCTGCTGATTCAAGCCAGGGCGGAAAGGAGTCATCATGGAACCAAGTAGTTCGCGGCTCATACCAACAAGGAGAAGCTCGGTATGCTTCTCGGTGAGAACCACGGAGTTCTCTTCCTGAGAGTTTAAAATAGCCATCTGGCCGGCCTCAATTCGCGAAAGAGAACCCGTCTCCGGCCCAATGATAACAGCACCGCTCTGCACCATGACAAACACTGTCTGACCCGGAACGAGCTCAAGACTTTCATCATCTTCGCCCCCGGGAACGCTGCCCCAGGCCCAGATTTGAGTTTCTTTAGCGTTACCAAAGACAGGTTTACCGACTGCTTTCATAATCATGACCCTGTATTGATACTGAGATTCCGTCTCAATACCAGCAAAAACTTTACGATGTCGGTAGTTTTCCCAATCACGAGGCGCTCCTAGAGCAGAACGTCGTACGGCCGTTCGCCGGTTTTGTCCATGAAACCGACAAAAGCCTGATTCACCACCTTGTATCCTCCCGGTGTTGGGTAATCTCCCGTGAAATACCAATCACCGTTGTGAACAGGGATAGCATCATGCATCGACGCAACCGTTTGATAAATTACCTCAACCTCCCCTTTCCAACCGATCCCCTCAGGGGTCACCATTCGGCTGATCTCAGCAGAGAGATCTTCATCGGTAAAAGGTTCGTAGACCAACTTAACTGGATTGGTCATCTCATCGACCGGTTTCTTCAACTCCTCGCGGCATCGATAGTAAACATCGGTTAAGAGATTTCGCCTTCCCGATCGTTCCAGAAGATTCACTGCGGCCTGAAAAACGATAAACTTTCCGAGGTGCGACATATCGATACCATAACAATCCGGGTATCGAATCTGCGGTGCGGTCGATGCAACCACTATTTTTTTCGGGTTGAGACGCGACAGGATCTTGATGATGGAATCTTTCAGAGTCGTTCCTCTCACGATCGAATCATCAATCACTACGAGTGTTTCATCCGGTCCCATCTGATCGTAAGTCACGTCATAGACATGAGAGACCATCTGGTCGCGCCCTTTCTCCTGAGCGATAAATGTCCGAAGCTTGATATCCTTGTGTGCAATCTTTTCGCCTCGCGGCCAGCTTTGGAGAATCAATTTATCGATTCCCTCTTCACTGAGCGTTCCTTCCTCAAGTTCGGCAATTAATTGTTTACGGACCTGCTCACGACGGAATTTCCTCAGTCCGTCCATCATGCCATGATAGGCGATCTCAGCAGTATTCGGAATAAAACTGAAGATTGTCTTGTCGAAGTCATCTTCAATCCGCTCGAAAATCTGCGGGACAAGATTGGCGCCCAACTGCATCCTTTCCCTGTAAATGGCAGGGTCATTCCCCCGAGAGAAATAGATGCGCTCAAACGAACAAGAACGTTTTTCACGATCTTGAGTGTAAGGCTTAATACTCAACTCTCCCGATTGGTTGACGACTCCAACATGACCACGCGGTAGTTCTTCGATAGCTCCTGATTCCGCATTAAAAACCGTCATTAACGGCACCCGCTCGCTGGCAAATGCGATTACCTCATCGTCCTCGTAATAGTGGCACGGACGGATTCCGTTGGGATCACGGAGAACAAAACCAACGCCATTGCCGGTTGCGCCCGCAATCGCATACCCCCCGTCCCACTTATCGGCGCACTTGTTGAGAATCCGCACGATATCCATGTCATCAGAAATGATTCTGGGAATTTCGCGCCCTTCCGTCCCCTTATCGCGCTCTTTTCGATAAATCGCATCGTGCGCTTCATCCATGTGATAGCCGATCTCCTCCAGCACCGTCTGTGTATCAGTGTCAAAAACCGGGTGCTGTCCGCGATCAATCAGGTGATGATTGAGGTCACGCGCATTTGTCATGTTGAAGTTACCCAGCACCATAAGGGTCTTGGTCGGATAATTCGTACGGCGCACGTATGGATGGCACCCTCCGGCTCCAAAACTACCTGAAGTTCCGTAGCGAAGATGCCCTAAAAGGATCTCCCCTCCAAAATCAAAATTATTTTTGAATGAAACCGGATCATCCGGATCAAGTAATCCCTTACGCTTGCGCTTACTCAAGGTCTTGAACTGTTCCTCCATCACTTTGATCAAGGAATCGCGTTGTGCGTTGCGCTTGCGAAAGAGGTAAGGTTGCCCGAGAGGCATGTCTAGTTTCACGCAGCCAACGCCCACTCCATCCTGACCACGGTTGTGCTGCTTCTCCATGAGGAGGTAGAGGCGTTGAAATCCCCACAAACAGGTACCGTATTTGTCTTTATACCAGGCAAGGTCTTTTTTCAGCCTCACAAAGGCCAGACCGCACTCGTGATGAATCGGGTCACTCATGAAAAAGAAAGATCAAAGTCAGTTGGAGATCTCAACTTTCACAGTTCCACTGCCATCGACCTCACCAATAACAAGGGCACCCTCCTGAATTGAAGCAGCAGCTTCAGACTGATCGGCGGGAACGATCACGATCCAACCCCAACCCATATTGAAAGTTTTAATTGCCTCGGCGTCTTCAACGAAAGACAGCACCTTGCCAACCGCGCCAACTTCCCAACGTGGAATCGTGATATCGGCGCCTTTATCGCCAAGCAATCGTTCTAGGTTTTCAGGAAGCCCACCTCCCGTATTATGCGCCATGGCACGAACGTCGAGTTGCTTCTCACGAAGGCCAGCGACGACATCGTGATAAAGGCGCGTAGGGGCCAGAAACTGCTCCCACTCGTTATCTTCAATTAGACCTGGATTGGCAGAGATAATCTTACGAATTAGACTCCAGCCATTTGCATGAAATCCGTCAGAAGGGTAGCCAATTAGCTTGTCTCCTACCCCAATTCGGGAAGGATCAATCAGCTTCGGTTTTTCAGCCGCACCAACGCAGAACCCACTCAACTCAATCATTCCATCAGGAACAATACCCGGCATCTCGGCTGTCTCCCCGCCGGCAAGGATGCAGTCGCAATCAGCCAGATATTCAGCCATCCCAGAAATGAGGCGCTTAATCTTAGTCTTGTCGATTCGACCCACCCCAATGTAATCCAGAAAAAGCAGGGGATCCCCACCTGTGGTAAGGATGTCGTTTACGCTCATAGCAACAAGATCTTTGCCCGCAATTTCCAGTTGGTCATGTTGCAGTAACAGATCAAGTTTCGTTCCGACTCCGTCACAACCAGTGACGATAACCGGCTCTTTGTAATCACTGAGGTCATAACTCGCCGCAAACAGTCCAAACGACTGCATCAGTGAACGCTTCGCCTCGGTTTGACGTCTCAGTTCTCCGATATCGCCGACCAGAGCGGCCGCTTCTTCAATATCGACTCCAGCTCCCTTGTAGGTGAATTCACCGCTCATTCAGTTGGAGGATGTAACAGATTCGTAAAGTGAGCGAAAGAGATAATAACCACTCCCCCACTTTTCTTTGCCCGATCCCGCAGAATCGGGGGCGGAATTTTTCCAATCAGGGTCATAATGGTCTTCGCGATAAAGAAATCTCTCGGGGTGAGGCATCATGCCGAAAACTCGACCGGTTTCGTCCTGTAATCCTGCGATTTGTTCAAAACTTCCGTTCACATCATGATCGTAGGTCACCGCAGCAGCGCCATTTTCGCGATACCTCCGAGCATCTTCCGCACTCATCGTGACGAAGCGCCCTTCCGCATGGGCCATAGGAAATTCAAATTCGTCCGGCAGGAGTGACAAGAACGGGCTGTCAGCCTGCTTCTTCATCTTGACCCATTGGCACTGGAAACGACCACTGGTGTTTTCGACCAGACTTCCCTCCGGAAGCAAACCAAGCTGAGTCAGGATTTGAAAACCATTACAAATACCCAAGAGGTAGCCACCGTTGTCACGAAACTCTCTCAGACCAGCGTCGATCTTCTGCTCAGTCACAAGCCTAGCCAGTCGGCCGGACATCACGTAGTCCCCGTAACTAAAGCCGCCAGACAACATCACCAAACTCACGCCATCAAGAGTTTCGGTAGTCAATGCAGAAATCGGAACGATCTCAGTGCTGAAACCAACCACCTGAAGCGCACGAGCCGTCTCTTCGTCACAGTTGGTACCGGGAAATTTTAGTAATAATGCGCGAGGCCGTTCTTCCATAGCGATTTAAGTTCGTCGAGTGGTTCATCGATCAGGACGTCAGCGCCCCGAGTCACTTTCAGATTGGAGTGCTCACCAGCCGCACGGCCAAGCGGAGCAAAAGATTGTTCTCCGAAGACTGCCGCCACTCTCTCAAGGTTTTCGGGAGCAATTTCAACTACGAGCCGGGATGGCGACTCACCAAACAACATAGCAGCGACGGATACGTCTTCGCCGGTTGGCAAAGAACTCAGATCGATCTCAAGCCCAGCTTTTCCGGAAAACGCGGCCTCTGCCAAGGTTACAGCGAGCCCTCCTTCACTGACATCATGAGCTGAAAGAATGAGACCCTGCTTCACTGCTTCGTAGTAGCTACGATAGAGACCCATCGCCGCATCCATGTCCGTTCCGGGAACGGTCGCATTTGCTAGACCTTTTTGGCGGGCATAGACCGAACCACCGAGATCAGACTCTGTGGAACCGATCACGGCGATGAGGCTGTCCTCCCTGCGCAGTGAACTGCCCGTCACGTGGGAAACGTCCTCAACGATACCCATGCCACTGATCAGAATGGTTACAGGAATGGAAACTGGGCCCTCTTCGGTCTCGAAATAATTATAGAAAGAATCTTTTCCGGAAACGAAAGGGGCGCCATAAACCTCGGCTGCGGCGGCAATTCCCTTAACCGTCTCGACAAGGGCACCAAGCTCCTCTTCGGCATCAGGATTACCCATGCAAAAGTTATCGAGAATAGCGAGCCGATCCGGATCGGCACCTGAGGCTACCATCTGACGGATACACTCATCAACACAGGCAGTTCCCATAGCGTAGGGATCAGTCTTCCCCCACTCAGGCAGGATGGAGACACTCATCGACATGAGACGTTCACTCCCGCTGATGCGCATCACAGAGGCGTCCTGCGGGGCATCACCACTGGCCCCTGCAAGCGGCTTCAAAATCGTGTTACCCTGCACCTCATGATCGTATTCACGAATGATAGGCTCCCTTGAAACGACGGCAAAATCAGAGAGCAGGGCCCTCAAGTCCTTTCCTCCGTTATCGACCGCTGGGGCATCAACTGACTTTGTCTTCAACTCCCACTTGGCGCTGAGGCAACGCGTCGGGGCCGTGTGCAGCTTCGAGCAATCCAACTGGCAAACCGTCTCGCCGTGGTGAGTCACTTTTAAAATACCAGAACCATCGGCGTCACCCAAAACGATCAACTCCGTTTCGTAAAGGTCGGCTAACCTTTGCAACTCCTGCATCGACTCTTCTTTGACAGCCAATACCATTCGCTCCTGGCTCTCACTGATGAAGATTTCCCAACTTACCATGCCAGGTTCTTTCAGGGTCACATTGTCGAGATTGATCGTGCCACCGCATTCTTCCAACATTTCGCCAGCAGCGCTGGAGTAACCACCCGCACCGCAGTCAGTGATAAACTCAATCAAATCGGCATCGCGAGCCGCTAGGACAAAGTCAGCGGCTTTCTTTTCTTCGATCGGATTGCCAATCTGAACTGCCTGTTGATCCGATTCGTGGCTTTCGGTATCAAGGGCGGCTGAAGAAAAGGTCGCCCCGTGGAGCCCGTCGCGCCCCGTGCGCCCGCCCACAGCAATCACTTTCATCCCAGCCCCAACTTCCTTGTCAATATACTTGATGGGAATCGAACCTGCTGTGCCGCAATAGACGAGCGGGTTGTATATGTAGGAGTTATCGAACTGAATCGCACCGCTCACTGTCGGAATACCCATGCGGTTCCCGTAGTCACGAACCCCTCTCACCACGCCTCGCATGATCCCAAGCGGATGGAGCACGTCCTCCGCTTTAATGTTGTCCATCGTCGTATCTGGCGCACCAAAACAGAAGACGTCCAGAGAGGCAATTGGTTTGGCCCCCTTACCCGCTCCTAAAATATCACGAACAACCCCACCAATACCAGTGTTGGCACCAGCGTAAGGCTCGATAGCGCTGGGATGATTGTGAGTTTCCGCCTTAAGACAAATGGCAAGTTTTTCGTCGAGCTTGATAAAACCAGCATTGTCATGAAAAGCAGAAAGAACAAAGCCCGGTTTGCGATCAAAAATACGATTCGAGACGTCATAGATGTAGGTCTTAAAAAGAGACTTAACCGTCTCTTTTTTACCGTTCGTCTCGTGCTCAATGTCAGCTCCAAAAATCCGGTGCTTACAGTGCTCACTCCATGTCTGGGCTATTACCTCCAATTCCACATCTGTGGGCTCTCTGTTCCAGTCTCTGTAGATCTCCCGAACAGCCAACATGTCCTCCTTGGAGAGCGAGAGGTGCATGAACTGACTGAGTTCCAGAAGCCTCTCTCCGTCGAGATCGGATATCTTGAGAGTCCGGTAGTGGTCCGCTGGAGCCTCCGCAATCTGGTCAAGAATAGATTCAGTTTCAGACATGTTACTTCTCGCCTGGGATGACGCTCCAGTTGTGGATAGCGTAGTTGCAGATGTCACGAATGAATCGGTCCGATTCATTCGCGCCATCACCAAATAAATAGATGCGCTGCCGGATGTTAAGTTCTTTCAATTCAAAACCGGGATTTTCAATCCCACGATGGTAGCTCAGGATAGCTTCTTTCTCGAGGTCTAGAGCTCCAGGCTTCATCCCATATTCCAGAGCGAAAACGAAAGACTCAAAGGCGGAATCTTCACCTCTGTTGAGTTCCTGACTGATCGAATCTTTCAAGGTCTTTTCGACGAAAGACACAAGGTTATTCTCCTCGCCCTCGAAATCGATCTCATAACGACGAGTTCTCCGGAAGCTCAAGTCCCCTCTCAGAGGCTCGTATAATAATTCATTGGCGTCTCCGGCCTCAATAAACCGGTCGCTGATTTCAAATGTCTCCCGCATCGGTGAAATCTGGATTTTCTATGTCGAGTTCCTCTCTTTCTAGGCCGTATTCGTGTCGAGTCAACCGCAGTTAGTTAACTGATGCCGTTTATTTTCCGGAATCCGTCCAATGCGCCCCGATCCCGGTAGAATTCAATCTCCTCGTGCCCCGTTTCTTGGAGTCGCCCTTTCACATTCTCCGCATTGGCCAGGCCCAGCATATACTCGCGAATCGCGGTCATTTTGCGCTCCTGGATGTTGAGAAAATCAGCCGCAACTTCCGGGGTGGCGGCGTATTCGCCGGACCTCTGCCCCTCTTCAAGAATCTCCGTGAACGCGACTCCTTCCAGTTGGCCCTGTTCCTTGGCAGCTTTGATGTCTGCAATCCAGTCCCCGTGGAGAAGCGTGAAGTAATCACGCATTGCCTGTTTATTGTAGTGATTGACGAATCGCTCGCCTTCAAAATCGATGAACATCGTTGCGCGGAACGAGTCAGTATCAATCGTATCGACGAAAACGAGATCGTCGCCGTCCTTGGCAAATTCCCACTTAATATCCCACATCAGCAGCCCGATTTCTTCGACAAGCTGGCGCACCGCCCACGCGCCGAGGATAGCCAGCTTCCCGCTGTCAACGAAATGCTGTCCAGACAGCCCACTCATAGCGAATGCCTCCTGCTTGCTAACCATGCGGTCCTCAGGTTCGAACTTACTTGTAAAATCTCCAACTGGCTTCTCGAGGTATTGCCAAGCTTGCAGGGGGCGGGTCGCTCCCAGTTCCTGCTCGAATGACTTCTTTGCCTGATCATCCATCGCCTCGTATCTGCGATACACCGAACTCGCACTGGTGATACCGAATCGAACGATGTATTCGAGCGGAACTACGAAGCCGTCCTCGTGAGGGAACTGCGAGTAATCGAACAAGTGGGCACCGAGGAAATCCGAGCGGGTTGGCTTGAGAATCTGGTATTTACGGACCACATTGAAAGCGCTCGGGTTATCCGGTACTTTGCCCTTTACCAAGCTGCCAGAGACCGCATCGAGCATTCCTTCATGATGAGTTTTCATCCCCGTTTCACAGGCCTCCTCAAGAATTCCTGAAAGCAGGTCTCTTTTGAAGTCAGCTTCAAGGTCATCCTCCGATTCAATGGCAACCCTTACTCGCTGCCAGACTTTCGGATCCGACATTGACGAGTAGAGAACGTGGCGGAAAAGCCCTCGATTAACGTCACTTCCGGAGATTTCAAAAAGAGCACCTACATCAAAGACAGACCCTCGCGACGTTGTCTGGGTCACCATCACGGCACTATTTTCTGGCACAGCGAAAAGACGTTGCACCGACCCCTCATAAAATGGCTCCGTCAGATCGGAAATGGGAATGATCATGTTCCCCACGGACCAAAGCAACGGCGACAGAATTGTCACGCGAAAACTTCGCCTGCTTTAAAACTCTGTTCCCACTCTGGGTCTCCAAAATTTGAACTCAGCTTCCAAGGCTCTAGTGGGAATGGAAATTTGAATCAACCTCGAGTGACTTTACTGATCTTGCTGTCAGAAATCGTGAAATTCACTCGGTCCTCACGATAGTCTGTTGTCACCAAACGCGTTTCGCCATCGATCTCGATAATACGACTTGTGAGCCCCCTTTTCTTGGCGAGAGCATCACCGCCCTCGACCGACATTCCGATAAAGTCTGAATCTTTTTCCTCTTTTACAGGCTCGTTTGCCTTCGGGTGCCCTTCCTTCGTTTCCTTCGGCTCCGAAGGAGCGCTTGTGTCGAGCAGTCGATCTAGCATCTTGATATCATCGAAATCTTTTTTACTTTCTCCCTGCCTGACGACCACCGCTCCAGCAGCCGGAAGAACGTAGAGACGCTGCTTGCCAGCTCCCGCTGCCATATAACCTCCCTTGAGCCAGGGCCTACCTTTTAAACGACTAGGCTGGGCATCAAGCAACCAGAACGTGAGACCGTAACCTCGAAAGGTTTCCGAACCCTCAAGGCACTGACGAAACGTTTCCTGATCAAAGAGCACCTCTCCAACGTGCAGTCCTTCATTGCGGAGCAACTCTCCGAACTTGGCCCACTCCCTTGCTGTGAAAAACGCTCCGGAAGGAAGTTTTGGCATCCCATTTTCATCACGCCTCCAATGGGCATAGGTCATCTCGATTGGATCGAGCACTCTGTTCTCTAGGTAGGCCAATGGATCAGGAAATTCCAGTTCATCACTCGCGAAAAGCTTTCGGGTAACAATCTCTCCAAATATCTGAAATGGTCGAGGGCCATAAGCAAACTTGGCACCCGGCTCCGCCTCAAACTTTTCGTCTTTCCCGAATACCACGGCGGTTTCATAACTAGGAACCACTCCAACTTCGCCCGGGTTCATTCCGCTAGTCAGACTCAACAACTGCCTAATCGTAATCGACTCAAGCCCTTCCCTTCCCTGCCACTCTTTAATCGTTTCCGAAACCCGATCATCCAGCGTGAGTAATCCATCTTTCACGGCGACGGCTAGAATCACTCCGGAGAAGCTTTTCGTACCACTGGCGAGACGATTTGATTTTGCCGGATCCCACCCTTGGTCATATTGCTCAAACACGATCTGTCCCTCGATCATCACCAAAGTAGAAAACCCATTTTGCTCGGCAGAATATTCTGAAGCGGCACGACATGAAGCTTCAGTGACCGGCGCACCTTCCGGAAAATCATAAACCAGAGCCTTGGCAGCAGCTGCTGCGTTCTGCTTTCTCCTTTTGAAAAATGATGCCAACTCGCCCCTCGTTAATGCGCCATCGGAATCAGTATCAGCAGAAGTTAGCCACTCTGTCTTTCGCCCTTGTGCTTCCAACTCAGACTTGATCACCAGCCCGTCTTCATTCTGGTCGAGCCGCTCGAAAAGTAGGCCAAGCGGAGCCGAACTCGGCGGCTCCTCCTGCGCTATAGCAGATACAAACCAGAACAACGCCACCACTGAGCCAACGATGTTACTCGAGAACGTCATAGTGACACTAGCCTGCCGAAGTAGCCTCAGTTACGTCAAGACCTGTCGAATTTGATTCTTTAAGCTCGTCGCCACCGTCGCCACCGTCGCCACCGTCGGGGGTGTTTTTCCCCATCAGTGCAGAGATCCAGCAAAGGTCAGAGCTGTTATCCAGCATTACCTTCACAAGCATCGTCAGAGGCACTGCAAGCAACATGCCTACGGGACCCCAGACAAAACCCCAAAACAATACCGACAAAATCACGATGACAGTCGATATTCCAAATCGCTCTCCTAACAGCATTGGCTCCAGGAAATTTCCGATCGTCACATTGATGATGAGGTAGCAAGCCATCACCCCAAGAGCGGGCCAAAAGCCATGGAGAATTAATCCGAGAAGAACAGGAGGAATCCCTGCGAGAATAGATCCAATTGCCGGCACATAGTTAAAAAGAAAAGCCAGTACCCCCCATAGCAGGGGGAAGTCGATCTTGAAAATCACACACGTCAAGGTCGCCAAGAGTCCCGTCGCCGCGCTGGCCGCCGTTTTTATCCCGAGGTATTTCTGAATATCCTGGGTGATCGATCGAAAGCGGGTTAGATCAGGCCCTCTGACCCTGAGAACTTCGAGCATCTTTTGCGCGTAACTCCCTGACTCAGCAAGAACAAAGATCATCACAATGAGCGCGAAGAAGGTCTGCGAGGCAAGCGACGTGAACCGATTAACCACATTGAATCCACCCAGAGTTTCCATGACGCGTCCAGAGTCCCAGTAAAGATTGAACAATTCACGAAACGTCATCGTAGGTCGAAACGCTCCTAGCATCCCTTCTTCATCTTCACCACCACGCTTGGCGCCGACCGCCTCAGGGCTCTCGACGTCGTCACCGTTCACGACTTCACCGGCGCCACCAGCTGTTCTCCAAAATTGTTCAAGACGGACCAATTGCTCATCCATCGTCACGGAAAACTCCTCGGCTTGGCGACGGAGGCGTTCGGTGTAATCGCCGCTTTTCTCGTTGAAATCACCGACAACACCCGAGGTTAGAAATACAATCCCTCCCAATATCAACAAGTCGATTACAACGGTCATCAAAACCGCCAATGGGCGTGGGAGGCCATGTCGATCCAACCAATTAAGAATCGGCATTGAGAGCAGAGCGATGAAAAGCCCCATCATCACTGGAATAAAAAGGCTCGAAGCCATTTTAAGGCCGGTGACAATCAAGACGACACAGGCCAACGAAAGGAGAACGCGGAACCCGCTTCCCGCCACCGATTTCTTTCCTTTGACCGCTTCTGGCATGCTTCGGACCAACATCGCAAATCAGCCGCCGGAGACAAGGGAATTCTGACACCCTTGGTCCAACGAATTCACATTTACCGGGCGAAGATTACAAAATACTCTTAATTTGTGTCGAACCCGCTGCTCGTAGCGACTCCCATGACTAGGTTTTGTCGTAGCATTTTTGGACTCTCTTCTAAATGATAGCCACCAGATTCATTTCCCTTGCGCTGATCCTTCTATTTGCGCCGCTGATCTACTTCACGGTCAGCGCTCAAGGAATGACCTATTCCAACTGGTTTTTCGTGCCTGCTTCCATCGTCTGGATGCTATTACTGAGTTTCTGGTATCTCGGGTTTGGGAAAAAAACTTTCAAACGTCGCGCACTCAACCTCGGAATGGGTTTGGTAAGCATCGTCATTATCGCCCTAGTGCTATCACGATTACTCAGATACGAAGGGTCAACTTCCGGCTCGTCATTCCCTCGCTTCTCATGGGCATGGCAAAGCGAAGAGAACTCGGTTGAGAGGCTTAAGCCCCCCCATAACGATGGCGGCATTTCGCCCGAGAGGCTTAAGGGCGCGGTTCGCAACCTCAATCAAATCTTTGGACCTGAGCGCAACGGAATGTGGCCGGAAGCAGAATTCAACACTGACTGGGCTCAACACCCTCCCCTCGAAGTCTGGAGGCGACCAGTCGGGGCCGGCTGGTCGAGCTTTTCTGTGTCAGGAAAACGGTCAGTCACTCAGGAACAAATCGGCGACGACGAAACCGTCACTTGCCTCGATCTCTTTACCGGAGAAACCCTCTGGCGTCATCAGAACAAGGACGTTCGTCTGCTCCTTACCAAAACCGATACCCCAATGGCCTCTATGGGGGGCGAAGGACCCCGCTCCACCCCTACCATTCACGAAGGCAAAGTTTATTCACTCGGTGCTACTGGTATCCTGAACTGTCTCGATCTTGAAACGGGCCAAGAGGTCTGGTCACGGCAAGTGATAGAGGAATTCGAAGGAGTCAATCACGACTGGGGCCTCGCAAACTCGCCTTTGATCCTTAAAGATCAGGGAACTGTAGTGGTCGCCAGCTCCAAAAATGCCGGAACCAACCTGATCGCCTTCAACCTGGAATCCGGGAAGACTGTATGGACGTACGACGGCCTCGGGGCCAGCTACAGCTCCGCCAGAATCATTGAGTATTTTGGAATTCCACAGATCATCTGTGTGAACCTGAAAAACGTTACCGGTCATAATCCTTCCACGGGAGTAGCACTTTGGACCTACAACTGGCCAGGGAACTTCCCACGAGTCGGGCAGCCAAACAAAATCGGCGACGCTGGTCTGCTTCTCACCGCATCGTACGGCATGGGCAGTCCGCTCCTCAAGCTATCAAAAAAAGGGAGAGACTGGTCGGTTGAGAGAGCTTGGAATTCCACCCGCCTCAAGACTAAGTTCAGCTCGGCAGCCATCATCGGTGGTTATGCCTACGGGCTCGACGAGGGCCGCCTCGCTTGTATCGATCTCGCCGACGGAAGCATTGTATGGAAAGGGGAGAAATACGGTTTCGGCCAACAGCTTCTTTTCGGAAACCACCTTCTCATCCAAACCGAAAAGGGTGCGATCGTGATTGGTCAATTGACGCCCAAGGGATTTACCGAGACCGGCCGTATCGATAATGCCCTCTCCAGTATGACATGGAACGCTCCTGCAGTAGCGGGCCGCTTCCTTCTTGTCCGTAATAATCGAGAAGCGATTTGCTATCTTTTACCCGAGGCCTGATTTCCACTTGTTCCCACAGACATTTAGACTATGCCTAAGACATGCCCTTTCAGGCCCGTTCCCAACAATTTTCTGTCAGTTCAAACGGCAAAGGAACCTACGAAATCACGGGGAAAATACGGGGTTTTGTTCACGAAACTGGCATCATCAACGGTCAGGTCACAGTTTTTGTTCAGCACACCAGTGCCAGCCTTGTGATCATGGAGAATGCCGATCCCGAAGCGCGCACCGATCTCCATTCCTTCTTCGATCACCTCGTTCCGGAAGACCTCCCTTACCTCGTCCACACCTATGAGGGCCCGGACGATAGTCCTAGCCACCTGCGCATGGCCCTCACCCGCACCAGTGAGGTCATTCCGATTCACAACGGCAACCTTGTGCTCGGCACATGGCAAGGCATCTTCCTTTTCGAACACCGACGCGCACCTCACACTCGCCACATTACTCTATCGGTAATGGGAGAGGCAGGCTAGGCGGGCTTCAACCCAAGAGACTTCGCCAACTCACTGAAGCGGGGACGATTCAGTCGCATGTAAAGTCTCGCCGATATTTCTCCTAACAAGTATACCCCAATCAAAGTGACAAGGGTGTTCACTTCGCCAGAAATCCCGGAAATAATTGCCATCGGCACGAGCAAGATCAGCAGCAAAGTCACGAGCCGCGTGACCGGCTTGGGTCTGGCCAGCAGTCGCAGCCTCGTCAACTGCTTCTCGTCGCCATGAAATTCTGTTACCGTAACCACTGCCCAGTTCCAGAGGAGACTATCCTTCACGATTATGTCAGTCTTACCGGTTTCATCGTCGCAAGCGCCAGGGAATGAATTGAGGACCGCCTCCAACAATTGATCACGGCCAATCCCCTCTTCACTCCAGAAGGTTCGCTCAACCCCAAGCTTCCACCACCCGGACATCAGCTTTCGACCGAAAATTTGAAGGGCCTCTCCCACACCGGCTACCAAATTCAACCTGCGCCAACCAAATTTCAATCGCGCTCCGCTCCGAATAGCGCCCTGCATCAGAAACATCGAGGCGAGCCAACAACGTGCTGCGGGTGAATCATAAGCCAACTCGAGTCTTGCCCTCCAAGCACGATGCTTTGACTCCGCACACGTCATGATCAGCATCGATGCTGCCACCAAGGAGAAAGGCCACCAGAACCAGCTACCAAAAACTGAAGCAGCTATACCAAACCACCAACCAATGTGAAGACAAAGGTCACGAATCCCGGAACTCGGAGCCGGGTAGACCAACTGGAAAAGCCCGTAACCATAGCGACCATGGTAAGCGGTCTGCCCACCAGGTGCGCCCGAATCATAAACGCAACCTTTCCACACTGCTTTTCCAGAATCACCGAAGCGTCCCCGGTGCAGCGGGATCAGCATGGCTTCAGCCCGTCCGTAGCCAATCTGCTGTCCGAAAAAAGCACGCATCGAAAATCGCCGATGGTGCCAGACAAAAGCTGCGGGATGAAATCCCAGATCAAACCCAGCATCCAACACTCGCCAACAAAAATCCACGTCATCGCCGGCTGTCCAAAACCGTTCATTAAATCCACCAACCGCATCAAACACCTCTTTCCTCACCGCCAAGTTACAGCCAGGTAGATGCTCAGCAGTATCATCAGCCAAGAGAACGTGAGTCGGCCCACCCGGAGCTGCCGTAATCACCGCCTGCTTCGGGTTTTCTGGACGTGGAGGAATGTTAGGACCACCAGCACAACCCAGTTCGGGCCGACGAACAAACTGGATCCCGATCCACTTCAACCAATCACGATCCACAATACAATCGTCATCTGTGTAGGCGATAATGTCACCATTCGCTTCAACGGCACCCCGATTACGAGCCGCGCTCAGGCCCTGATGTGGCATCTGAATCAGCTGAACCCCATTATAAGCATTTACAATTTCCTTCACGCGTTGATCGCCCCCATCATTCACAACGATGACCTCATAGTCTGGATAGTGAAGCTGTTGGAGTGAATCTAGGCACTCCACCAGAGTGGCACTACCCCGATAGGTGCAAACCACAACTGATACCGAGGGGAGCAGGTCCCCTTCAATCTCATCGCCCGGCCGCTCCAAAAGAGCCCACTTCTCGCGAACGACTTCAAGAGAGGGTTTTGATGAATGGTCTCTCCGATTCAATCCAAAGTCCCAGCCGAGGATTTCTTTGCCGCCTCGGCACCACAAATCACTCCATGCAAAAATAGTCGTCCCCGCCACTCCAGCCCGGAGCACTTCTTCCAGGTGCCACTCCAGCATCCCTGCCTGGGTCAACTCACCATGGGATTTTGAATCCGAACCAAACTCCGTAATCAAAAGTGGAAGATTCCCGGCAAGATTTTGAAGCCTGGCAAGATAGGCGCCAAGAGTCTCGGGAGTTTCGAGATAAAGATTAAACGCCACAAAGTCTTGGTTGGACGGAAAGAGATACTCAGTGCTTGGATAGTTTGCGTAGGCAAACAGGGCATCTGGATCGTTGGCCTTACCCAGTGAAATCATCCGCTCAATCTGTTCAACGACGCGCTGAGGTCTCATCCATCGAACCAGCGTCGTCTCAATCTCATTCGCCACAAAATAACCTGCAAGAGCAGGATGCCCTCGGAACTTCTTTACGGTTTCAATCAATAACTGATCAGCTTCTACCAGAGCGCTGCGATTTTTTATAAAATCAATATGCTGCGACCAGGGAATGGTGATGAAGACACGAATGCCAAGTTGGGCACAGTCATGCATGAAATCGATCGTTGGAATCTCATAAAGACGAATCGCATTGGCGCCAAGTTCCTCACGGATCTTTCGAAGTTGTGATCGCCCCTCGTCCGGATAGGCTCCCGCCGGAAAAGGGCCAAAAGTGACCGCCTTCACAAAGCACACCTCATCTCCTGCACAAAAATACTTCCCGCTCACGGTGAGCGGTTCAGCGATTGCGGAAACTGGAATTTCTGGAGGCTGCATCATCGGTGGAAGCGCTCCACTCAACAGGGTTCAACACTAGACCCAACAGGGAATAGACGTGCAGTCAACCCGGTTTAATCTTTTGAAAATGGAACCACACTTTTGATCGCGCGAATAAGCCCCTCGCGAAGGCTTCCAGAAGGTGGTCCTTTCTCATGCTAAAAACCTCATGAACCTGCCCCCGATCCTAATAGTCATCCTGTTTTTCGCTTTCACCGGGATTGCCGCGGAGCACCCCAACGCAACAAAACAACATCCCGAAGTAGGGAAGCAGCCAGCCCCTCCTGCGATTATGGAAGACAACGCAACCTTTGAGAAGCTCGCCGATGGTTTTAAGTTCACGGAGGGACCTGCTGTTTCTCTCGATGGTAAGATTTACTTCAACGATATTCCTAACGCACGCACCCACGTCTTCGATCCAAAAACGCTTGAGACGAGAGTATTCCGTGAAGAGACCGGTCGGGCTAATGGGCTATTTTTCACCCCGGAAGGAGGTCTGCTTGCATGCGAGGGCGGCAATCGTCGCGTCACCCTGACTGGGGCTGACGGGATCATTCGCGTTGCCGCCGATACCTACAAAGGAGGAAAGCTCAACAGTCCCAACGATGTGGTAATCGACAAACACGGAGGCTTCTACTTCACGGATCCAAGATATGGCAAAGACGGAGGCGATCTTGAGCAAGACGTCATGGCTGTCTACTACGTCAACAAAAAGGGAGACATTTCCCAAATTGCTTCCGACCTGACAAAGCCGAATGGAATTATACTATCTCCAAGGCAGGATACCCTCTACGTGGCCGACCCTGGAGTTGAAACGATTTGGGCCTACCGTGTCAAAGGCCCCGGCAAACTTGGGCCCAAGCGCAAATTTGCCGATGTTGGCAGCGATGGCATGACCATCGATTCAGGCGGGAATATCTATGTTACGTGGACCGACATCATAGTCTTCGCGCCTTCAGGTAAAGAACTTGCCCGATTTACCCCGCCAGAAAAGCCAGCCAACTGCCTGCTGGTCGGAAATGAACTTTACGTTACGGCCCGCACTGGATTCTACCGTATCAAGCTGCAAACTTTTGGAATCCAATAAACCCATGCTCAGGTTCGCAATTAGCACCCTTCTGTTCTTTTCCCTACAGCTTGAGGCCGACGAAGAAGGGTTCTCCCCACTATTCAACGGTAAAGATCTCAGTGGCTGGGTCGAAGTTAACACCGCTCCCTCTACTTGGAGTTTTAACGAAAAAGGTTACCTCGTCTGCTCTGGCAAACCGATTGGAGAAATTCGAACGGAACGAATGTATCAAAACTTTATCCTTGAATTAGAGTGGCGCCACCTCATCCCCAAAGGCAATGCTGGCATCTTCGTGTGGGCCGATGACATCACCGCACGAGGCCAACCGTTTATTCGTGGCATCGAAGTTCAGGTATTGGAAAACGCCTACGGTGATAACAAAAGCCATACGTGCCATGGGGATATCTTTCCCATTCATGGGGCCACCATGACCCCACTAGGTCAAAGCCGCGGGCAGCGAGCTTTCCCATCCGAAAGACGCTCCTATCCGAGCCCCCAATGGAACCACTATCGAATAGAATGCCAGGATGGTAATATCTCTCTCGCCGTTAATGGAAAAATGGTCACCCAGGGTCAGGACTGTAGCCCTCGCAAGGGATTCATCTGCCTAGAAAGCGAGGGTGGAGTCGTTCACTACCGAAATATCCGGATTAAAGAACTTCAAGACAATCCGGTCAGCCCCAAGCATATCGCCATCGCAGACCGGGGATTCAGATGCTACTACACGGGTGTCGACCTATCGGGTTGGCATCCAACCTCCGGCTGGAGCGCGGATGACTGGAAACTCGCAGCCTCCCACGAAGCTTTACCAATCATTAGCGAGACCACCTTCAGAGGCCCTCATGAATTTATCGTTGACGTGGTCACACCTGACTCTAAAACCCCTCCCATTCTCTCGCTCTACGGGAAAGATATCCCTCTAGATTTGGACCACGAGTCTCTCGCAAAGACGGGACAATGGAACCGGATCACAGCCCGCTGGGAAGCAGGGCAATTGATCGTCACGCTCAACGACCAACCTTGGCTCACCCTGACGACACCGGCCTCAGACTCCCCTATTCGTTTGATTCCCGCGGGACAATCCACTTGGTCAAACATCTACGCGCGACCACTCAAGTAGAGAAAAATGCTTGAGCAGCGTCAATATGCCCCTGCTTCTTGTCCTCATCCATTTTCTCCCAGTTCCGCACCAGCATCCCCAGTCGATACTGCTTGCGAAAGAATTCAAGGTGAGTTCCCACAAAACTCCAAAACAAACCGTCCCACGTAGAGGTCCAACCTCCCGTCGGATAGTCCGACATCTTCCTCAAATAGTTGGATCCCGAAATGTAAGGCTTCGTCGTGAAAATTCCCCCGTCGGAAAACTGGCTCATACCGTAGACGTTTGGAACCATGACCCAGTCATACGCATCAATAAATAGTTCCATAAACCAACTGTAGACTTCGTCAGGTTTATACTGACACAGCAACATAAAATTACCGAGCACCATTAGCCGCTCGATATGATGAGCATACCCCGTATCAAGGGTCCGCTTAATCACGAGATCCATAGGGGCAATACCAGTAGTCGCCTTCCACATCGATTCAGGGATCGGTCTTTGATGGTCAAAGAAATTTCCATTTCGCATTTCAACGCCATGGCGCAGATACATTAATCGAATGAATTCGCGCCAACCGATCACCTGACGAATGAATCCCTCAAGCGAGTTAAGGGGAATATCGTTCGCTTCGGAGAACTCGAGGACTCGGTTGACAACAAAATCAGGTGTTAGAAGCCCGATATTCATCATCGGAGTCAACTGGCTGTGAAAGAGGATTGAGTCGTCGGTAGCCAGTGCGTCTTCGTAGGGCCCGAACAGCTGCATGCGTTGCGCAAGAAACGACTCCAGCCATGATTCAGCTCCTGCGTGGTCCACGGCGTAGACGAAGTTTTCTACGCTTCCGGGGTATTCTAGAAAATTGGAATCAACGTAAGCGAGAGCTTCCTTAACAAACGAGTTTCGATCCGCCTCAATGCGTGGAGGAACATCAAGCCCCCGCTTGGGCATCGACTTGCGGTTTTCATCGTCGAAACTCCAACGGCCGCCTGTCGGTTTTCCGTCCGAATCAAGGAGGATTCCCATTCGCTTGCGCTGTGCCTCATAAAACGAAGCCATAAAAGGCCGCTTTCTCGAACCGAAGTGGTCGTTCGCCCAATCCAGTGGGGTGAGAAAGCTTGGCGAGTCTGCCACCTTCATCTCGACACTATGGAGTTCGCAGAACCGACGCACCCGTTTAAGAGCAAGAAAGTCAACAGGGTCAACGAGGAATAATTCACCAAAAGCTTTCGACTCAAATTTCTCTTTTAGAAGCAAATCAACGGGTAGATTTTTTTGATAATCCACATAATGGACGTCGTAACCTTCGGCCCGCAATTGGACTTCGTAACTTTTCATCGAAGCTCGATGAAGGACGATCTTTTGGCGGTGAAATCTTCCTGGAGCGGCGGTGGCATCGCCAAAAAATAGAGTATCCTCCACCAGTAGAACTGGACGCGAACGGTCCAGCGAGGGATGCGTTTTAAAGAGCTGGTTCGGAAAAATTAATGTCCAAGCATCCGCCATGATCAGGACTAGAGGAGTTTAAGGGAGGACATCCCGCCGTCGATCTGCAGAACCTGCCCTGTCACGAAACCACTCTCTGCTCCAAGAAAGAATTTAGCAGCGTCAGCAACCTCGCCAGAATCCCCAATCCGCTTCAGCGGATGCCGTTCAGCAGAAGCTTGGCGCTTCACATCTGAATTGAGCAGAAAATCTGCCATGGGAGTGTCTGTGAGCGAAAGAGCGAGGCAGTTAACGCGGATCGTCGGAGAGAGTTCGGCAGCTAACGCTCTCGCAAACCCTTCCACCGCGCCTTTAGCTCCGGCAATACTGGCATGGAATGGTAAACCCGTCTGCACCGCAACGGTCGAAAACAGGACGATTGATGCCCCATCTGAACGCTTTAATGACGGCAGAGCCAACCTAAGCGCCCGACTGCATCCGAGGTAATTCACTTCGAGATCGCGCTGAAAATCTTCGTCACTCAGTCGGGCGAATGGCTTCAAGCTGATCGAGCCGGGGCAATAGACAAAGCCATCGAGAACCTCAGGAAGGTCCAGAGTTTGAGCGGGATCGGTCACATCAAAAGCCTGCCAGTGGCAGTGCTCGGAGTCGACGATCCCTCCTCGCTCACGCGAGGCACAAAAAACCTCATCACCCGCGCCAAGTTGGCGATTCCGGATTTGTTCTCCTACCCCGGAATTGCCCCCTACCAATAAAATTTTCTTAGCCATTCAGGAGGTCTACGCCTCAGGCTGAGGAAGAGATCACTGAGAGTCCTGATCGGCCGGCCGATCAGAGGGATAAAGGCCTTCCACTCAATTCAGCTCACTCCACCCTGATGGAAGCCGAGCGGCCATGCGCATCAAGACCTTCGACACGTGCAAAAGCCTCTACAATCGGTGCTGATTTCCTAATGGATTCTTGGTCGAGCCGGACAATGCTAGTGCGACGCTGGAACATATCCACAGTCAGGCCGGGGAACGATTTTCCTGCACCCCCAGTCGGCAACTCATGACTCGGACCCGCGAGGAAATCACCGACTGCCACCGGCGAGTAATTGCCAATAAAAATTGCTCCTGAGGTCGTGATCTTTGGAAGAATTGTTTTCTCGCGGCGCGTGATCAGGGAAAGGTGCTCTGGAGCAAACGCATTCACTAGGCCAACCCCGTCTTCCAACTTTTCCACGAGCACACACCAAGCCCCCTCTTTGATTGCTCTCTTAAGTTGAGCCTGACGACCGAGCGTCTTGATCTGGGAATTCACCTCGGCTTGAACCGCTGCAAGTAGCTTCTCAGAATCTGTCACGAAACCCATGATACTGTCACCACCGTGCTCGGCCTGAGCTAGCATGTCTGCAGCGATAAACTTCGCCCTTCCACTACTATCGGCAAGAGTCACGACCTCACTGGGGCCAGGTAGGAGGTCCACCGCCACCACACCGAACAATTGGCGCTTTGCCTCCACCACAAAGGAGTTTCCGGGTCCATAGACCTTTAGCACTGGCTTGATCGTCTTCGTTCCGATCGACATCCCGGCCATACCTTGGGCACCACCAACCTTGTAGATTTCCGTCGCTCCAGCCTCCTTCAGGGCGTAAAGAAGGGCAGGATTAACCTGACCTCCACGACCGGGGGGCGTCATTACCACAATCTCCGGACAGCCTGCCGCCGCCGCGAGACAAACAGTCATATTCGACGTTGAAACGAGAGGCGCCGATCCTCCCGGGACATAAATTCCAACTCGCTCAAAAGGCAAGTAACGCTCGCCGACTTCAGCACCCTGCGCGTTTTTGCCGGACCAGTCTTTCCGCAGACTACGCTTAGCGAAGGCAATTACATTCTTCCTGGAAGCTGCAATTGCTTTCTTGGTTTCGGCGTCAACAGCATCTTCCGCAGCAGCCAGTTCTTCCTCCCCAACCCGAAGGTCCTTTGCGGAATCAAATTTAGCGTCATCAAAGCGGTTCGACAATTCTATCAGTGCCTTATCACCGCGAGCCCCCACATCGGCAATAATATCTTTCACGATTGCCTCCACCCCTGCAGGTGGGGCCGACCGCCGATCGAGTTTCTTGATCGCCGACTGATAGTTTTTTTGGGTGTATCGAATGATGCGCATGATTGCTTACTGATTCGCCTCACAATGCTAAGGGCTGCTAACCAACTACAACCCAGAGGGATTTCAAATAATCGTCTCCATGAAACTCCGGGGGCATCGCCAAAGTATCACAGCTAACTACGCTTCGACCCTGCCGACTGATCCCTTCGAATACATCCTTTTTAAACTCCTCTAGGCCAAGCCGGTGCGTGTTAGCGCAGCAGAGAAGCCAGCCGCCGGGTTCAAGCAGCCCTGCCGCCGAAGCGGCGAGGTCTGCATAATTGCTATCAGTCCGGAATGTCTTTTTACCGCTGCGGGAGAAAGTGGGGGGATCCAGTATGATCCCGTGAAACCTGCGGCTCTTTTTAGCAAAAACCCCCAACCAGTCAATGGCATCCCCCCTGACACCATGGTGAACCTCCGGATCGAGATCATTCAATCGAAAGTTGTCCCAAGTCCAATTGAGGCAGGTCTTGGACAGGTCTACCGTCGTTGTTTTCGCTCCAGAAAGGGCAGCCATTACCGAAAACCCGCCGGTGTAAGCGAAGGTGTTGAGAATTCTTTGGCCTTCCCGACTCTTCTCCGCAACGCGGCGCCGATTGAGACGCTGATCCAGAAAAATCCCTGAAGAATAGCCCGAGTCAAAATCAATCCAGAATTTGGCTCCGTTTTCCACTACCGAGAACCGGCTACCTGCTACTTCGCCCCACACCCGCTCTGGAGCGGTTGACGCCGCCTTGTCCCGCGGTCGCCAGTAGATCGAAGTTGCCACACCTTGCGCCATCTCCTTGAGATATTCAGGAAAACGGTTCTCACGAGTCTGCACCAGCCAGTGACCGTCAAAGTGATCGACCCACACCCCGGCTCTCACGTCGTGAAAAATGCGCCACGCTGTGGTATCCACCTCTGGCCGTGGGGCTAGGTCATTCCACGTTTCAGTTGGTTGCATTTTAGCCATGTCTTTTATACGGTGCCGAATCCTATGGATACAGAACTAAGAGCTCAACTCGTCGCCGCAATCGCCAGCAACGAACTGCTGCAAACCAGTTTCGATAATATTCACGAGTTGTTAGATGCGTCCGACAATCCGGTCTACGAAACCGCCGTTTCCGAGTTAGCCAATGACGGCCAATGGAGAGAGTTGAACAATCGCTTTTTCAAGAAACTTGCTTTCGGCACTGGAGGCCTTCGCGGACGCTCCATCGGTGAAATTATCACCCGAGTCGAGCAAGGCTCTGCCGCCGCCTACGAGCGTCCCGAGCATCCCTGCGTCGGCACCGCAACTCTCAACTTTTACAACATCACTAAGGCCACACTTGGCCTTGTTAAACAATTGAAAAAATCATACACCGGTGAAGGCAAGCCTTCCATCGCTCTGGCTCGAGATACCCGCTTCTTTGGAAAAGCATTCGCCGAGTGCGCCGCCAAAGTAGCCAACGAAAATGGCGTGGACATCTTCCTTTTTCCTCAACCTCGCTCCACGCCAGAGCTCAGCTTTGCGGTTCGCCATCTCGGCACCACAGCCGGCATTGTCTTAACCGCGAGCCACAACCCACCTCATGACAACGGTTTTAAGGCCTACGGGAGAGACGGAGCCCAACTAGTGGACCCCGATGCCAGCGAAGTCATCGCCGAAGTAAATTCGATCAAAGGAGAGAACTACGAACCTCTCCTCGCCGAACAACAAGGGAGGACGACCGAGCTCGGCGCTGAGATGGACGAGATCTACATGGAACGGCTCAAATCCCTCCTTCTTAACCCAGAGCTGGTCAAGTCGAAGAGCGGACTCAAGATTGTATTCACTAACATTCATGGCACCGGTGGCACTATCGCTCCACACATATTAAGACGCCTCGGCTTTCGGTGCGATACAGTCCACGAGCAGGATAGCGAGGATGGGGCTTTCCCAACCGTAAAATCACCCAATCCAGAGAATGCTGAAGCCCTTCAGATGGGCATTGATCAAGCCGAAGCGAGCAACGCAGATGTCGTTATTGGAACTGACCCTGACAGTGACCGAATGGGCGTAGCGGTTCGCAACGGCGCCGGCGATATGACACTCCTTACCGGCAACCAGATCGGCTCACTCATAGCATACTACCGCCTCGAGATGTTCACCTCCCAAGGTATTTTAAACGAAGGAAATTGTGACAAAGCGACCCTTGTGAAGACTTTCGTTACCACAGAACTCCAGCAAGCGATTGCCGACAGTTTCGGTGTCAGCGTCGTTAACACCCTAACCGGATTCAAATATATCGGAGGCAAACTAAGAAAATACGAAAACCAAATCCCTACTAAGCTCCGGGCTCAATATCGCAATCTCTCCGATGAGAAGACCCGCGCCCTAAGGTTGGAACACTCCAAGTTTTTCGTCTTTGGAGGTGAAGAAAGCTACGGCTATCTTGGCGGTGACTTTCTGCGAGACAAGGATGGCAACGGTGCCGCAGTCATGTTCGCTGAAGTCGCAGCCTATGCAAACTCTCTCAGCATCACTGCGGTGGAACTCCTCGACCAACTCTATGCAAAACATGGCGTCTATCTCGAAGGACAACACGCCGAGACGTTGACTGGTGCCGATGGAGCCGACAAGATTCAAAGGCTTGCTCAGACCTATATCGATCGTCCCCCGACCGAAATCGACGGCACCTCCGTCGAACGTGTCCGCGACTTTGCCAATCAGGATAACGTCGACGAGGAAGGTGACCCCGTTCCCAAAGAGAAGATGGTCTTTGTTGACCTCGCTGACGGGCGTGCCTTCGCTGTTCGCCCATCTGGCACCGAACCAAAAATTAAATACTACGTCTATTACAGACCGAAAAGTGCTCCCGCCGCAGTTCTCTCTGACGAGCAGTTGGTTGCCGCAAAAATTTCAGCAGAAGCCTCATTTGGCTCTCTCAAAGAAGCGATTGTCACTGACATGCGTTCCCGACTTGGATAAAACGCTACAGTATGTCGCTCCTAAAGAAACTTTGGCCATGGTTTGCTGCCGCGCTCAGCGGCTCTTTCCTAGCCCTTTGCTTTCCGCCGTTCGACCATGACGGCTTGATTTGGATCTGGCAGGGACCTCTTCTCGCTGCTCTTTGGTTTTCAGATCCACCGAAAGCAAATTGGAGCCGTTGGCGCTGGGGACTTCTCCTCGGGTTTATCTCAGGATTTTTCTTTTTCACCATTAATTGTCAATGGATGATACAAACCGGCCATGTCGCGGGAACCCTCTGGGCAGGTTTGGCTGCGCTCGTCGCCTTCTCACTCTACCTTGCCCTCTACTTCGCACTTTTTGGCGCATTCGCTGCTACGATCGGAAGATGGGTTATTAAGGAGCCTGACAAGAGTCGAAAAGATCTCTTCAGTCAGTCTATCGATGTGCTGCGTGTCGCCTTTCTTAATGCGGCAGCTTGGTGTGGGCTGGAATGGATACGCGGAATCGTCTTCACCGGTTTTGGGTGGAATGGTCTTGGCATTGCACTGAAAGATCACTTGTTACTCGTGCAGTTCGCCGACGTAATCGGAATCACCGGTTACGGTTTTATTCTCATGTTTTCTGGTATTATTGCGTTTTGTACTCTCGCTCGACTTGGTCTCGAAGTGAAAGAACGGCAACGCCTGCGGCCGCATGTAGACTTCGCTGTCGGCGTGGCGGTCATCATGGGGCTATTTCTCTACGGGACGACACGAATCACAGAGGTGCCGAAAGACTCAATCGATCTGAGAGCCCGCATCATGCAGCTCAACATTCCGATAGAAGACAAGTGGTCGGAGGATATCAAAGTCCGCCAGGACATTATTTTCGACTACCGCGACCTCACCCGTACCTTCGTTGAAACGGCCGGACACGACCTCATTCTCTGGCCGGAAACCTGCATTCCCGGCCTTTTCATGCTCGATTGGGTTCAGGAATACTTTAACGACCACGTCCTGAAAGGAGATGATTTTTACCTTCTTGCCGGCTTGGAAGACGCAAACTTAATCGGGGAGAGCGCTACTCAAGGGGGGGAGATCTACAATACCATCACCTTAATGAAGGGTGACACTTCATCCTACCAATCATACCGAAAGATGCATCTAGTGCCGTTCGGGGAATACATACCTTACCGGAGTAAACTTCCTCTTTTTGAGTGGATCGCTGGCGGTATTATTGAAGAAGATTTCACACCCGGCACTTCCTACGAACCACTCATTCTGGAAAAGGGTGGTCACGAAATCGGAATCATCCCACTGATTTGTTTCGAAGATACTGTGGCGCGCCATACCCGTCAATTTATCCGAACAGGGCCGCAGGTTATGGTCAATGTGACGAACGATGGCTGGTTTCGTGAAAGCGCCGAACCAGTGCAGCACTACAACAACGCAATCTTTCGTTGCATCGAATTTCGGCGGCCCATGATTCGTGCTGCCAATACAGGTGTCAGCGCCTTTATCGATTCGCGTGGCAGCGTCTTCTCGCGCAAGGAAGCTGACAGTTTCGCTCGAATCCTTCGAGATGACGAAACCGGTTCGACTTTTATTCGCGGTAGCCTCCCTGCTAACGTTGAGATCGATCTCAATCCCCCTGTCACTATCTATGCAAGAATCGGAGATACGTTCTCTATCACTCTAGGCCTCATTGCTTTGGTGGCTGTATCTACAAGACTCTTAATCACTCTCCTCCACCGAAAGGCGCCGATAGAAAAATCAGGATATTAGCGTATAAATATCCAATTTCTCCCAAACAAATAGGGTTAGGCCGTTGACCTAACCCGGTTCGGACACGAAATAATCGAAATCGAATGAGCAACCCTTGTCACGTGGAAATCATTCGTACAGAATATATAACGTATGAAACTAATCCATTCTTTGGTCCTAGCCGCTGCAATCATTAGTTTTCCGCTTCCCGCTTCCAGCGAGAATCAGGAGACCTTTAATGTCGCCGAATTCACATTCAAATACAGTGGTCAGTGGGTTCGCCAACAGCCTTCCAGTGGGATGCGGGCGGCAGAGTTCACTTACGATCATGAAGACGAGGGCCTTGAAGACGTTGACATCGTCTTTTTCGTATTCGGAGGCACCGCCGGCGGCGTGAAGGCTAACATGGATCGATGGGTCGGCCAGTTCGAGGGTACTCCGGAATTTAAGGTAGAAAAGAAGGAAATGGATGGAACTGAAGTGAGTTTCCTGACGGCTAGCGGAACTTTCATGGAAAGCATGGGAGGAGGCCCATTTTCCGGTGGAGAAAAAAAGGCAATGCCTGACTACATGATGCTCGCAGCCTTTATCCAAGGGGCAGAACAAGCCGTCATCCTTAAGCTCACCGGACCCGGTAAGTCTGTGGAAGCGCTCAAGGAAGACTTTATGGCACTGGCTACCAGCCCATTTACTGAATAAAAAACTCCAGTGAGTTTTGAAAGGGATGGGATCAAGATCCCGCCCTTTTCTGTTTCAGAATGGCGATCATTTCCCGCATCGCCGGGGTCACGGCTTTCGTCCTCCGACGCACTATTCCGAGTGGGCGATAAACAAACTGCCCTGATATCGGGACGCTAGCGAGAGTGCCACTTTCAACCTCGGAACGAACGCTCTCACTGGGAACCATTGAAATCGCATTCTCAATCAAGACCCCCCGCTTTACCGTCTCTATGTTATCGAATTCGACGACCTCTTTCACTTCGATACCTGATTGGAGAAACATACTGTCGATCGCTTTTCGCGTCGGAAGGTCGGGCTCGAAAGAAATGAAGCGTTCACCATCAATCGCCTTTAATTCGATCGATTTTTTTCTCGATAAAGGATGCCCCGGAGGACAAATGATGACCAGTCGGTCTTTCCAAGCCGGTTCAATTTCCACTCCCTTCCTTTCCTGAGGGTAGGCCACCAATCCAAGGTCAGCCTGATTATCTGACACATCGGCATAGACCTGATTTGACCGTCGATATTGTACCTGCAAATCGACGTCAGGATAACTCTGACGAAACTTTTCAATATAGGGCGGTAATTCGTGAAACCCGATACTGTAGACAGTTGCGATGGTAAGGCGTCCCGCCACAATGTCGCGCATCGAAGCCAGTTCTTCCTCAATACCAAGGTAGGACTCCAGAATGCGGCGCGCCGCCTTCAAAAAGACTTCACCTTCCGGAGTCACTGCAAAATTGCGCCGCCCCCTTTCTACCAAAGTCACACCAAACCTCTCCTCCAACGATCGGATCTGCTGGCTCACAGCACTCTGGCTGATTCCATTGCGTTCCGCCGCATCCGAAAAGCTAGTCGTCTCGATCAAGTCGCAGAAGACCTTTAAGGTTTCGATGTGCATGACAGGAAATCTGTAACCATCATGCCAGCGTTTGGCAAGAGTCATCACGCCTCAATACATGCTCCCCGATAACACCGAAGCTTTCCGGTTGCATGAGAGTAACAAAACGTCGTTACTTTCAAAGAATCAGCTACCCCTGACGCTGGATGACGCATCGCATTTCTCTCTCCCTTCTAACGTGCCTCTTGCTCCTAGCATCGATTGAACTTGCTGCCCAGGAATGGTCACGATTCCGCGGTGAAAACGGCACTGGAATCGGAAAAATCAGTTCACTCCCTGACTCTTTCACCAAGGCAGATTACGACTGGGCAATCAAGCTTCGCGGAGTCGGACACTCATCACCGGTGCTCTGGGGTGATCAGTTGTTCCTTACCCTAGCTGATGAGGAAAAAGGGCAGCGGGTCGTGGCCTGCTACCGCGCGGACAATGGGAAGCAACTGTGGAAGTGGGCAACTGATGTCGATAAGCATAACCTCCACAAATTAAATAATTTCGCTTCCTCCACTCCCGTGACGACCGCAGACGCGGTCTACGTCGTGTGGGGTTCGGGCGAAAAAACCGAAGCACTTGGCCTAACCCATCAGGGAAAACTCCTCTGGAAGAAAGAGTGGGAAAACTTCTCCTCCGACCACGGCTTTGGTAGCTCTCCAATCATCTCTGAAGGAACTCTCATCCTCCACACTGATTCCGTTACCAATAAAAAAAGTTTCGTAATTGGACTCGATCCGAAAACCGGTGAGGAACTGTGGAGAGTGGATCGGGCTACTCAGAGCGAAGACGAAAAACATCTCACAGCCTACAATACGCCCGTGACACTCAATGTGAATGGAACACATATGGTCATAGTCTTGCAAACCAATGACGGTTGGCGCGGCCTCTCGCCTCAAACCGGAGAGAAGCTTTGGCGGTTCAAAGGTGACTACTCACTTCGCTCGGTTGGTTCTATTGCGACTGGTGAAGGGATCGTCTTCGCAACTTTCGGTTCCGGTGGGCAAGGCAAGCAGGCGACCGCACTCAAGCCTAACGCAAAAGGTGATCCTGAAATGCTTTATGAACTTGGTCTTTCCGACGGGCTCACCTACGTACCCACCCCACTCATCTATCGAAAACGCATTTTTCTTTGGGGCGATGGAGGTATCTTAACCTGTCGTAATGCCGAAACAGGAGAACTCGTCTACCGCGAACGCATCGGAGGAAATTTCTTCAGCTCACCCGTCATCGCTGATGGAAAACTCTGGTGTGGAAGTCTGGATGGCGAGCTGGTCTCTGTCACTACCGGTGATCAGTTCAAAGTCTTAGGACGTTCACGTCTTAACTCTGGGATGAATGCCACTCCTGCAGTCGCAAACAATCGTCTCTTCCTGCGGACGCAAACACACTTGATCTCGATAAAGGGACGCTAAGCAAATGGAGCTTCTGAAAACGAGGGAAGAACTCCAATCCTGGGTCAACAACCGATCCAGCCGTCCCCGGGCCCTCGTCCCCACGATGGGAGCGCTTCATCAAGGCCACGCTTCTCTCATCGACGCTGCCGTAAAATTGGTCGATTCTGGCGACGTGCTGACCACGATTTTTGTCAATCCCACGCAGTTTGGGCCGAACGAAGATTTCGCTTCCTACCCGCGCCGGCTCGAAGCGGACCTCACGTTGTGTGAGAGTCACGGCTCAACCGCGGTCTTTGCCCCCGAAGCGTATCATATATATGATAGCAATTCCTCTGTTAGCATTCATGAAAGCAAACTTTCCCGTCGTTGGTGTGGGGCAAGCCGTCCGGGACACTTCGATGGAGTCTGCACGGTAGTGGCCAAACTCTTTCTTTTGGCCCAACCAAACACAGCGGTTTTCGGTGAAAAAGACTTCCAGCAGTTAGCCGTTATTCAGCGCCTCACCAGAGACCTGAATTTTCCAGTAGAAATTGTTGGTTGCCCTACCGTTCGGGAAGCAGATGGACTCGCGATGAGCTCCCGCAATACCTATCTCTCGGAAGAAGAGAGAGCTGCGGCACCGATACTTCATCGAACGTTGCGCAGTGTTGCTAATGACATATCCCGCGGAAAATTCCCCTCACCGGAAGTAGCTCGTGAAGAAATTATTGAGAGAATCTCTTCGGAGACGCTCGCCAGAATTGACTATGTTGATGTGGTCGATTCTGATTCGCTTGAGCCCCTCGATTCCTTCGATAATCACCTCCCCCGTCTACTTGCTGCTGTATTTTTTGGCAACATACGGCTAATCGACAATGTTGGCGCGCCTCAATCAATCCGCTAGGCTTTGCCGAATCTATTCTCCCTGAACCAACTATCCGGCAGTTTTTGAAAGAATACGACTTTATCGTCTTAGGTAGCGGCATCTCCGGCCTCAGTTTTGCACTGAGAGCCGCAGAGCAAGGAACCGTTGCGATCGTCACGAAAAAGGAAGCCACAAAAACAAATACCGCGTGGGCTCAGGGCGGCATTTCTTGCGTACGTGGCGAAGAAGACTCTTTCGAAAAGCACGTTTCAGATACGCTCGATGCCGGAGCAGGTTTGTGCCCAGAAGACGTCGTTCACAAAATCGTCAGCAACGGCCCGGCCGCGATACAGGAATTGATCAACTGGGGAGTCGAATTCGATACTCACCCAGGAAAAGACGGTGAACCAGAAATCGCTCTCGGGCGCGAAGGCGGGCACACAGAGCGGCGCATTCTTCATCACAAAGATACCACGGGTCGTGAGATCGAAGATAAACTACTGAGCGCGTCTCGGAAGCATCCCAACATTACGATTCTTGAGCATCATTTTGCGATCGATTTGATTACGACAGCAAAATTGGCTATTGCCTCCCCACCACGGTGTGTCGGCATCTACGCACTTGATGAAAACTCCTCCAAAATTCTGACGCTTCGCTCGGATCGGGTGCTTCTCTGCACCGGAGGAGCGGGGCGCGTCTACCTTTACACAACCAATCCGGGCGTTGCTACCGGGGACGGAGTGGCGATGGCCTGGCGGGCAGGGTGCGAGATCGCTAACATGGAATTCGTCCAGTTTCATCCCACCTGCCTTTACCACCACAGCCTAAATTCGTTTCTCATAACCGAGGCGATGAGAGGTGAAGGCGCCGAACTTATCGATAAAGAGGGGCGTCGATTCATGACAGAATACGATCAACGGGGATCTCTTGCACCGCGGGACATCGTGGCGCGGGCGATCGACCGAGAGATTAAGAAGACGGGTGGTCCTTGCGTTTTTCTCGATATCTCTCACAAGCCCGCCGATTATATTCGCTCCAGATTTCCAAATATCTACAAGACTTGCCTTACCGTCGATATCGATATTACCAAGGATCCGATCCCAGTGGTGCCAGCCGCTCATTACCAATGTGGTGGCGTCAAAACAAACGTTAACGGCCGCACATCTTTACCCGGTCTCTGGGCTGTGGGGGAAGTAGCCTCTACCGGCCTCCACGGTGCCAACCGCCTCGCGAGTAACTCGCTCTTGGAAGGCGCTGTTGTATCTAAACTAGCACTCGAAGATGCTATTAAGACGCTTCCCCCAGCCAATAAGCAGGAAGTTTTGGAGATACCAGGATGGGAAACCGGAGATGTCGCTGACGTAGACGAATTAGTCGTGATTTATCACAACTGGGACGAAATTCGACGGTTAATGTGGGACTACGTGTCCATTGTTCGTACCACCAAGCGACTGCAGCGTGCCGCCACCCGCCTGCACAATCTCCAGCGTGAAGTGCAGGAGTTTTACTGGAACTTCAAAGTCACGACTGAACTTCTTGAACTGAGAAATTTGGTCGAAGTCGCGACGCTGATTGTCGACTCTGCCGCCCGTCGCAAGGAAAGCCGGGGACTCCATTTTACCCTTGATCATCCGAACCGAAACGATCAGGAATGTCGCCACGACACGATTCTTAAAAAGTAGATTCAAACCAAATAAATCGGTGCCGGTCTCAATGTATCAACTGATGTTTGAGACTCACTCGAGTTCTGAGGTGGCTACGGTACTGTAGACTGGTATTTTTCGATGAGCACGAAGTGCTGTAGGGTCCCGAGGCAACTCAGGGATCCAACAAGCTCTTTGCGAACTCGTCATTGACTGAAAACCCGGCGCCTAAAGAGCGTATCTTCAATACTCCGTAAATTCCGTAGGAGATTCCTTGCTTCCCACAATAATGGTGGCGAGGCCACTTCGGTGGAGTGACCTCAAGGAAGAAGTATCTCCTCTGATTCATTGATACTTAAAGTGAACGGTCGCGAACTCAGGCTCTGCCCCGCCAGATCTTCCCCATAGAAAGCGATCACGATCTCTTTAAACTGCTTAATATCCCAGGCCCCCTGACTTTCCAACCAGTGTCTCACGAATTTGGCGACAGCCAGACTTCCCTGGTCACAAACTTTATTAATCGACAGTGGATCAGCAGCTCGCAGTGCGAGTTTGCTTGTAATTTCCTTCTCCAGCTCATCGAGATTTTCCTGACTGTCCCAGCGGGCCCAACCGGCCTTCGACTTCTTCTGAACTGTCCCAGTATCGAACGCTACGGGCAGTGAAGGACTGATGGGTGGAGCCAACACCAGAAGCCTGTTCCCATCCGTCGACACGCACCACTCCCCGTTTAGTTCGATATGATAGCGATAGGTAGCTGTGACCTGAATTTCTGAAACCGTCGTTCCAAGCGGAAGCGTTGTGCCGAACATCTCGATATTGGTTTGCCTCGTGAACTTCTCGGTGGCGGTGGCAGTGGCAATTTCAAGAATGTTTCCCTCTGTCGCTATTGCCTCCAGTTCACGCCATTCGTCGAAAGTCTCCACGATTTTATCGGGATTGAATTCTTTCGCAATTTCTACTACGGCGTCTTTTGCTGAGTCTATTCCCTGCTTTCCAAGCCAGATAACGGAAAGAAAAACGATCAGCCCTATCAACCCAAAAAAGATTATAAGCCAGAAAGCGCGATTCCCGGCAGGGCCAATATGATGGGCCTGACTTTTATCTTTTTCTGGTTCGCGAGCTGACTCCTCCATGCACCCTGTATACAATCATCCGGAGCAATTCACTCAAAGAAAATATCCGCGCTGCTTTTCGGAGATTGGCATTTCGAGAAGCTCCATTGCCTTAAGGACATCCTCCCAAACTCGGCGTTTCATGGCCATGGCCTTGTTTGCGTCACCTTCCCCCTCCTGCCTTAGGAGAAAGCTCGGATGATAGGTTACCACAACAGGAACCCCATCAAATTCATGCACCTGATTGCGAAGGCCTGACACGGACCCTCCAACCTCCAGCAGCCCTTCGGCAGCTGTTCCCCCTAGGGCCACAATTACCTTTGGTCTGACAACCTCGATTTCACGACGAATGTATCGAATTGACGCCGCCATTTCTGTTGTATCTGGCTTTCGGTTACTCGTTCCCTGAAACCGTCCATCACCTTTCTTAGGTCGGAACTTTACAATATTAGAAATGTAGACATCGTCTCGCTTTAATCCCGTAGCTCCAATAATCTGGTCGAGCTTTCGTCCAGCAGGCCCCACAAATGGCTTCCGTTCCTTCTCCTCTTCCGCACCAGGAGCTTCTCCAACAAACATCATGTCAGCCATTGGATTACCCACCGCAAAAACAATCTGATCTCTCAGAGTCCCAAGAGCTCGGCACTCTTCACAGTTCTTTGCTTCTTTGAAAATCTCATTTAGTTCGGCCCTAGCCCACTTCTCGCTCCCAGCATCACCACCTTGAGCAACCACCGACGAGCCCGTTCCCGCAGATCGCTCTACCTCCGACGGAGTCATAGTCGCAGCTTTCTCGTTAACGATTTCCCCTGCGGACCCCGAACTAGCGGTCACGGCTTTCATTAATTTCATTGGCAGGGTGTGCAAAGCCTCCTCGGTTTCCGGCTTTAGAAGAAGTGTTTTAGATCCCCTAGCTTTCTCACGCTTCAGAAGTTGTGAGAGTGCCGTCAACCCGACGGCGATGGAATTGGTTTCGCCCATGAAGACAATCTTAGCTGACAGCACCTCGTGAAGCCAGAGCCAATCGCCACTGATCCGAAAAATTTGATAGTTTTTTGTTCAAACTTTTCCCTTTTTCCGCTTTTGAGTTTTAGCCCAGTAGTGCGAAACTTTTTTTGATTAAACAACTGTGATTTTATGCTAAAGCGACTTGGTAATCTTATACGCGGATTTTTCGGAGTCTTTGTCACTGGTCTTGAAAAGCAAAACCCTGAAGCTTTGCTGGAAATTGAGAAAGAAAACCTTCGTAAACAAATTTCTGAATACAATAAGGGACTCGCAGCCCACGCCGGCATGTGCGAACGGTTGATATCACAAGTTCAGCGTCAGGCAAAAGAAGAGAAAGAACTCACTTCGAAAGCCGCCGCACACTTAAGAGCCGGCAACCGAAAGCTGGCTGGCGAGTATGCTCTCCGTTTGCGGAACGTCAAAGACGAGCATCAGGCAAACATTGAGCAACTCGAAGAAGCTGAAAAGACCTACAAAGAACTCAAAAGCGCTCGTGATGTCTCTGTAAAAGCCGCGAAAGCCAAGATTGAATCTCTGCGGCGGGATATCGATGAAACGCGTATCGCAAGAGCCACGGCTGAGCTAAACGAAATGGCTGCAGGTTTAATCAACGAAATCGGCGGTGCAGGCGATACTCTCAATCGACTTGAGGAAGTGGTCGCCGAAGAACGCGAGAATGCCAAGGGCCGGGCGTGCGTTGCGAAAGATAGTATCGACAACGCCGAACTCATCGGAATGGAAGCTGAGCGCAGCGCTATGGAAGAACTCGCGCTTGCTGAATTTGTAGCCGAGGCCGGGATTGTCACTGAGGAAAGTAAAGCTTCAAATTTCGAAGAAACCTCTCCGGCACCAGAGGATGAGAAAGCTACGTAGCTCCTTTGGTAACAATTCATTCTCAAGAGACTGCATCTAACTCATTGTTGTAAACGAGGCCTAGTTTAGTCCGGCCTCACCAAGGTGGCCTGCGGCTTTTGATACCAAAAGGCTCATTTCCAGATCATTCCTACGGTATTCTCCATAAGAATTTAACCGAATCAGCTCTAGCGCTAGGTCTATCATTGCAATCGCCCGATCAGGATCGCAGTCAAGTTTATCAGTCAAAACTGCATGAACCTCATCGCACGCTCCTCTCGGATCACCTGTATCTGCGTAACGACGAATCAAGGTCCCGGCAATCTCTTTACAGAGGGACACGAGGCCAACGCTAGGGGACTTAGTTACCTGCTCACCTGAAGCCGATTGAGCTACTTTTGTCTTAACTTGGTTGCAGTCGCAGCGACTAGACGCCTGGAAAAGAGAGACGCCGACAGATCCATTTCTATTTTTCATAATAACACTCTATTCCTAGGGTCGGACATTTAGCGTCCCACCCCCGAATTTGTCAGGAGAGTCTTATAAAAAATTATTATTTTATTTTCATTAATGGCCTCCCCACGGTGAGCTGTGAAAGCAGCCAGACGTCCTTGCCTCGTCGAATCGCTTCACTCGGATACCTGAAGTGAATCGCAGAGTTCTTTCGTAAGGAATTATCAGGGCGCCACTATTTGACCCTTCCCTGCTGGCTGTGGCTACTTTTGCCACCTTGCCGTGAGACGGAAGGCTTAAAATAGAAAAGGCCGTTCTACCCCGAGATTTGGTCGATAAAGAAGGACTCTCGACTAAGCGTTTCAGCTATCAAAGTGCTACCGCGTGAAAATTTGAATTTCGAATCAGCCATCTTCGGTGGTGCCACACGAACCGATTTCTCTCCAAATTTCTTATCCAAAGATGCCTCAATACAAAGCAGCAGCTTCCTTCAACTGGGTCGCCACTATTTCTCGTAATTCCGAAGGCTCAATAACCTCAGCCTGCCCGCCGAAGCCAAGAACCCATCGCGCAATGTCTTCAAGTGCGCTCAGCTTCATTGTTAGTTCAATAACGCTACCATCGGATTCAATTGGCGTGACCTCCTGACTCGGATGCCAGCGCCTTTCGGCCACCACCCTTGCAGCAAATCCTGAAAATCTTATTCGTATCGGGAATGAGTGCCCCCCTCCTTCGCCACCTGCCCAAACACCAAAACTCCCAGCAAAGTGATCCTCCAACCGAAAATTCCGTGAACGCAAAAAGCGTTTGTTCGTCAAGTGAACTGACTTCATTCGTTGCACGGCAAAAGTCCGCCTTGCTTCCCGTTTCAAATCAAAGCCGATCACATACCATCCACCCTCGACCTCGACGAGGTGATACGGCTGCAGCTTACGCTTCTCCGGAATCAGATCTCTCAATTTACGGTATTCAAAGTGAAGCTCGCGACATTCCAGCACTGCTTTAGCTAGGCGATCGAAAACAAAAGCGTCATGCTCCGTGAATCCTTGTGATTTTACAGCAAAGGCTTGATCCAACTCAGACCACGGAATGGTTACCTGCTCACTCATACTTGATTGAAGGCGTTGGAACCCGCGCCGCAGCGTTGCTTCAAGTGCCGAACCTTTGAGCGGATCCAGTGCATTTCGAGCGAGGATTAATGAAACGAGGTCTTCGGCAGATGTTTTTAGCAAGGGAAACTGATTCACGGGGCGCGAATAAAAATACCCATGATTGGTTCCGTCATACTGGACAGGGAGATCCAGCTCGTTCTTCATGAAGCTTATATCACGCTGAATCGTTTTTCGGTTCACCTGCAGCTCACGGGCAATGGAATTGCAGTTTGGGAAATGTCCACGGCTGACTGCTTCATGAATTCTCATGATACGCTCAAGTGGCCGGCGCGTCCCGCCGGCCTTCACCGCTTCTGCTTCCTCCATATTGCTTACTCAGGAAACCTCAGGTATCTAAGGCGGTCAAGGCATGGGTTATTCAAGAACCTGAACGTCGGAATGACGCCTTTGGCTTAAAGGATCGCTCGCAGGTTCATCCACCTTTGCAATATCAGTCATCACCGCACGATCGCCCACTCCAGGACGACCACTTATGATATCAGCCGTTATGAACTGTCCCTTTCGCGCCGAGCTGCCGACGAGCTGGGCGGTCTCGATACCGTTTATCGAAACGCTTACAATCGACGCCCCTGGCTCCACGGGTAGAAACCTGGATGATTGAATCAGAACAAAAGATCCTCCCGGATCAACCATATGAACTATACCTATCGGCAACTGAATTGGAGTCAACCCAGCCGCCTGATCTACCCCTCCTGCCTTGTTATGATCTTTGGGCACAGCCTGACAACTGATAAAGGCACAGCAAAACAACGGGCAGAACCAATGCAGGGAGTGGAAGAAAAGTTGCACCCCACAAGATTGGACGATAGGCATAAAAATAGCAAGGCTACCTCAAAACATGAATTTGTTTATTTACGGCACCCTGATGGTTCCAAAGATCTGGAATACAGTGACCCTTTGTCCTGATCCTATTTCTACTGCCGGAGAGCTATTCCATCACCGAATTCAACGGGTAAAAGATGGCGACTTCCCAGGCATAGCGGCCGACTCAGACAGTCCATATCCTATACCAGGCCTCGTGATACAGAATGTTTCGATAGCAGCTCTTGATCGACTTGATCAATACGAAGATGATTTCTATGAGCGCGTCACTGTTTCCATCCAAACAGAAAAGGGCACCATCGAGGCGCAGGTTTATCGAATTCCGTCTGATGTGGTCAATGAGGTCCTGTCCGCCGATCCGTGGAGTTTGGAATGGTTTGAAAAAGAAGCACTGGAGCGCTACTGGGATCGCCTATTCGCCTGATCCTGAGATCATGGATTTCATTTCTGTCCATTCGCCCTTGAGCACATAGACGGGATCCAGGCCAACCAATTCCCTCAGCCGGCTCGCAACATTATTGCTCTTCTGACACTCTCCACTATCACAATAAACCACGACTGTTTTGCCCATGGCATCCTGCAAGATATCCAGGTGTTGAAACATCAAATCAGCCCACTCCCCCGCATTGAGAAGAATCGCATTTTCAAGGTGAGCTTTTTCATATTTCTCCCGACTCCTTGCATCAACCCAAAGAACTTCACCTTCCTGAACCAGCGCCGCTGCTACCGGCAAGTCGATCTGCCAGCGCAACTCTTCTGGACTGGTAACCCGATACCAAGGCGGCCTCATGGGATGGAAAACCACGCTCAATGCGAATGCCGCCAGCGAGATCGCTATAATTAAGCTCACTTGTCTTAAAGTGCCCTTCATCTCTGGATAGCATAATAGGCAAGTGGGCGAGCGTAATTCTCAAGCTCGCAGTCACTTTCGATCCTAACAATTCCAAGGAGCGAACCATCAGTTGAGTTAGGCGTAAGTTTAAGATCGTAAGCCCGCCCTTCCTCTATAACCTCAATTTCGCAAGTAACCTCCTCCCGCTGGCTCTCTGCGCTAAGAATCCGTATCGGCTCATCTCTCAAGACCCGAAATTCGACTCTTTTAGTCTCAGGTTTGTCGCCGACTTTCCAGGTCGTCAAAGACTCCGTCAGTGTGTAAAGCTCCTCGATTTGGATTGATGTCGAAAGCACGACAGGCCTTGATTTTCGATCAGGCTTTACTGAAATACTCTTGATCGAACGGCCTCTAAGCTCCGAGATATCAAATTCCCCGGTAATGAGTGCCTCTCCTCCAGCAGGAATAGGATCTTTGTCGATGGACACGTCAAGACAAGTGCATCCAGAACGAATGCTTGCTATCTTAATACCCTCACCGGTCGTGTTCTTTACGGTAAAAAAAACGACCACTGAATCATCACCCGGATTCGCCTCCAGCTCCTGAAACTGTGGCGAGAAAACCAGACCACCAGATTCCGTGACGGGTCCTTCCGGCGGCCGAAGCACGCTCTTCTCGGTTTCATCAGGCGTGGTGAACCAAGCGTAAAATCCAAAAAGAATAACGAACGCTGCAAAACAGATGAGGAGCCATTTTTGGAGCGTTGAGCCGGTAAACTTCATTTATTTAATAAACTTTATCCAAGAGCACTTCTACGTTGATCCGTTTAGAACAATTCTAAGCGAAGCGCTCGCCTTGCTCGGAAAAAGTTCACTCGGGAGCTTCAATGGCGAACTCATCCCGAATATCAGACAGTTTCAGATCAGGATTCAAGACTAATCTTAAATCCATTCGCAGTCGCTGAAGCTCCAATTCACCCCGCCCCACATTCATCACATCGTAGTAGCCCCTGATATTTGCCCCGCCATCAACGAGTGCTAGTCGCTGATCGTGAGCGAACTCCCCGACCGATGGTATCATAGCAGGATCAGTCACCTCCTCGGTCGCATAGAACTTAAATTCTGAAATCATGTATTTGGAAATTTCTTCAGAATCGCCCGTTAAAAACCACCAGTCTTCAGAGTCGACGCCGTTTTCCTTCACCCAAGTATTCATTTTCTCCGGGGTATCCCCTTCCGGATCAACACTAATCGAAACAAGGCGAAAATTTGGATCATCACCATACTCCTCATCCAATAGCTTCATAAGAGCAGCCATTCCAAGGCAGCCGACAGGGCACTCCGTATACTGGTAGCCCACAACATAAACCTTGTCCCGTAACTGCCCGAGAGAGACCTCACTTCCGTCACGATTCACCAGATCCAGATCCGTCTCCAACTTAGCAACATGAGGTGGGCGATAATTTTCGACCTCATAGATGCGTCGCTCAAGGTAAGCCCGCGTCACAAAAATTGATCCAAAAATAATCACTGCACAAACCCCTATGATGGATCCCCACCATGTAATCAGCTGATTACGGGGAATTTCGTGAGATTCATTCTGAGTTTCGTCGGTCATTTCAATGGTTTAGCGGGGAGAACTCCACGCACTGTATGATACGATCATCATCAGCGGTAAGTAGAGAAGCGTATAGAAAAAGAGCTTTCTTGCGTCGTTTCGATCACCTGATTTGAGAAATTTGACCGACAGCCACAACATCAATAGACCTAAGGCAGCCCCGCCTATCGAGCCCCAAGCGCTCATTACCGGTGTCAAAAGTGGAGTTAATAGTCCCAATATCAAGATTAAGGCCGAAAAGGAAATCGCAATCCAGGCTGTCTTTTTCCCTGTCTCATCATCATTCGACCACATCTTAAATCCCCCCTGCGCATATTCCTCACGATACATCCAGTTAATGGCAGCGAAATGAGGCATCTGCCAAAAAAATAGCAGGGCCAAAAGAAACAGTCCCCCTATACTCCACAGGGGCTGTCCTCCAGCAGCCCAACCGATTAAAGGAGGCAGGGCGCCTGAAATGCCACCTACAATAGTATTTGACGAAGAAACCCTCTTCATTGGGGTGTAGATAAAAAGATAGGTCAGCAAAGTAGCGGCCGCCATGGACGCAGCGACCATATTAACTTTCATGCCGAGATGGATGATGCCAAAAGCACAAAGCAGCCATCCAATAATAAATGCTATCGGCTTCGGCATACGGTTACCCGGAAGAGGCCTCCCCGCAGTCCGCCGCATTCGAGAATCCTGTTCAACCTCCATTAACTGATTAAATACCGCGCCTCCGGATGCTGCCAAAATAGTACCGACAAGCGTGTGAAATAGAGTCACCCAGCTAAAATCGCCCGATGAGCGAGCCGCAACGAGATAGCCGAACAGCGTGGTAAGAACGACCAGCAAGCTAAGGCGAGCCTTGGTCAGGGCCAAAAGGTCTTCCCGAACGCCCTTAAAGCCTCCCGCAGATGCCTTTGCCACTTCGACTGTTTGAATTTCTTTCGCCATGGTTTGGCCTTGCACCGGGTTTACTGCGCGCTCTGATTCCTCCAACGAGGAGCATGGGATTGTAATGCCAAGTTCAGGAATTTGCGAGTTTGAGATGCAAAGCACCCCTCCGCGATTTCACGGCGAAAGCAAAAGAGAAAGCGAGAATAGCCAGTCCGTTCAGCACGTGAAAATTGGTGATCCAAAAATTCTTTCCGGTCATGATTACTGAAATGCCAAGAATTATCTGAACCGCTACCGCTCCAACAAGAAGGTAAACATACCGACTGCCCAACAAGGTTTCTTCCCCTCGTGATCGTTCCACCATTACGAACAGAACGGCTGTAAAGCTCAAGATTACAACCGCCATCAACTTATGCAGAAACATGAGGACAATAACCGGATTATCGAATTCGGGAATAAGCTCTCCCTGCGTCGTGAGGACCCCCGTGTCTACCAGACCATAACGATGAAAGTGCCGCATTGATGCCGCAATGATCAACTGGGCGTAGACCAACGATACCAGAGTGATACTTGTCTTTGGCATTCCAATACGGGAGGATGGCCTGACCCAGTCCTTGCCTGCGACCATCACGATAAGGATGAGGAGGCAGAAGAAGGCTTGAGCAAAACAACCATGGACCACGGCAAAAGCGTTTGAGATTTCTGTGACCCGAACTCCGCCGAAAATCGCCTGAGTAGTCACCATCAAGAGTGCCGTGGCGCACAGTTTCTGGACAAGGCTCCAGCCTCGAGAGGTCCAACACCAAATGAGCCATCCAACCGGAACCAGTGATGTGGCAAGCGCCACCCAAAGAAAGAGCTGCTTCCGAGCAGCATCTTCTCTTTCTGCCCCAAACGCGATAAAGATGCCGAAAACCGTCGCAAGAACCAAGACTATGCCGACCACCTCAAGAAGACTTCTCCAAGACCTCACGTAAGACCACGCAAACAATACCAGAACGAGAATCCCGACCCATTTTCCAAGCAGTCGATGACTGTGCTCAAGAAAAGGAATCATGTAGCTCAACCAACCGTCAGGGTTCACGGAACCGGCGCTGAGAGGCCAATCGGGGAAGGCCATCCCTGCCTGTTTAGTTGTCGTTGCAGCGCCCCACCAGATAAGGAGGATTGTAAATAAAACGACCAACTTGGTAAAAAAGCGGAAGGCTTTACCGCACTCCTGATGCATGCTCATTAAAAATGTCTACGTTTTGGAACTGCTCCAAGCTGCTCCCCGTTACAAAAACGGCGGAACTCTCAAGAGATCCGCCGATGTTTTTTATTCTGGCGGGATCACAAGCCCGTCACGATTTTGGTAGCAGCGGATTTTGAGAGCCATACCACTCGTCGAATTCATCGCTACTGACCGCTTTCACGTAGGCCACCATCTGAGCATGCCCAGCACCACAAAGCTGTGCACAAACGATATTCCACTCTCCTTCTTTCTCAGGGATAAACCACATCGGGATCTCAGATCCCGGAATTGCGTCTTGCTGGGCAAACATCGGGATGATCGCCAAACCATGAATAACGTCTTTGGAAGTCACCTGTATCACAACAGGGCGCCCAACTGGGATGAGAAGTTCATTAACGGAAACAAAGTCATCCGCAGAATTAGGATCCTCGGTAACCAAACCAACGGGATTAGCACTACTAAGACGCTCATGTGACGTCATTCCCACGAGATTATCGGCACCGGCATAGTGGAAAGTCCATCGATACTGTTCGCCAACGGCTCGCAAATTTACCACCTCATCACCCTCGGGACGCTCCTTCGCATCTGCCCACTTTGCCCACAAGGGGAACGCAAACCCAAGTAGAAGCACGACCTCTACAATCACTACACCAATCTCAATGTGCGTCGAGAAGTGAGAGGTGATGCCCTTATAATTCGCCTTGGGATTTTTGGACCGACGAAATTTCACCAAAATCACACCCAGGAATGTCGTCCAACCAACGAAAAGGATTAACATGAACCAGTGGATTAGGCCCAACATGTGATTACCTACATTGCCATGCCGAGAGGCTATCTCGTGCATCCCAATCCACTCGTTGATCGATTCAATCATACTAAATTAGTTCTTTATTAATTTTTGCGTCTATCAACGCGCACCACGCTTGCTGCTTCTTCTTCTGCAAATCGCTTGGTTCTTTTAGCCAAGTAAATAATGAAGCTAAAGAAAGACATGAGGACTCCTACCAGAACAACGAGGAGAAGGAGGATTGCGGAGTTGGCCGCGATCAACTGCTGACCATCCGCTCCGCTCAAACACATCGGACATGCGACGAACACGTTGTCAAATATAGTGGAGATTTTCATAGCTCGTTACACATCTCTCAGGTAATTACGTTTTTTATCTTCCGGTAGAAACGGATACCATAAATAAGTAGTGCGAATCCACCTACAAGACTGATCCAGCCCATATTTTCTATCACCGACGGTTGACCGGGAATGACAAGACACCAAGTAGAGAATCCAAACGAAAACAGCGTACAGAAGGTGATGAAAGCTATGTGAAAGTGCTTGATGGACATGGTTTTATTGCTCAATCGATTGCATCAACTTGCCGTTGGTGGTTTCAAGGGTGTCGTATTGTTCGAGAATCGGATCAAAGCCAGCGAACAGAGTAAGGGCCATCAACCCAACGAAGAAAAGTAAGGTAAAAACGAGCGTCTTGTAAATCAGCCCCTTTTCATGGTTCAAGTGCATGAAGATAACAGCAACCAAAGAAGCCTTGGTTCCGGCTAGAGCTAGACCAATGACGTAATCGCCAGGAGTTGGCCCTGGAGGACCCACATCGAACGGCGCCCAAAGTCCAAGGGCCAGGGTGAGGCCAGTACAGACGAAGAGGAGAACACCGATGATGGTGTAAATTTTCTTGTGGTGTGCCCAGTCGTGTGTCGTGTCTGCCATAAGGAATCAAACAAAGGTCTTTAATTACAGTAGATACATTAGGGGGAATAGGAAGATCCAGATCAGGTCAACAAAGTGCCAAAACAGCCCCCCTACTTCCACTCGGTTTGCTAAATGCTCGGGATTTTTGAGGTAAATCCGTTTTCCAAAAACCACGAAATAAAGCAAAACGAGTGCCCCGCCGATGACGTGAAGACCGTGCAAGGCAGTCATCGTAAAATAGAGTGCGTAATAATTCCCGTATCTCGGGCCATGGTTACCCATAAACTTAATTTTATCCCGCGGAACCGAGATCGACGCGTAAGCCTCGGAGGAATTAAGGTCGGCATCCTTGGCAGAAGGCTTTGGTTCGCTGCGATGAATTTTAGCATCCCCGTGATCATCATCCTCATGCTCCTTATCGCCGTGAGCATCGTCGCTGTGATGGCCATCACCGTGCCCTAGGTGGACATAATGAAGGTTGAGCATGTGGCCACGGAGCATCTTTTCCGGAATGACTTCACCACGTTTGTCATAGTAATCCTTGATTTCCTCGTAAACTTTACGCTGTTCGGCGAAGAATTCTTTTTTCGCCTGCTCATCATCGATCACTTCCCAGACAAGAGCATCGCGCTGATTTTGAGGGAGAACCAGCTGCAGATCGACTTCATGAACTTCGAAGATAACGTTATCACCGGTAAGTTTACCGGTGACTTTTGTTCCATCCCTAAAGTTAATCGCGTCATCGGTATGAGCTACAATCTTGCGCGGGTTCCCACGGACTTTAAATGGATCAGCCGAGACAAGAGTTGCAGAAGTTGATACAGATACTGGCGTTGGAGCTTTCCTGCCCTCAGCAACTTCACCTCGGTAGCGCTTGCGCTCTTCTACCAGGTCCCGAGCAGTTTGCCGCCGCGCATCGAAGAACCATTTCTTAAATTCGGACTCAGAAGCGATGGTAATTTCGCCGTCACTTTCACTCCCTTGAAGAGTGAACTCAGGAAAGTCTCCATCAATGGATTCCAGTAAGATCGGAATACCACCTTGGAGGCTGAAAGACGCTTCCGTCGCTTCAAACCGGATCTGATCGGTCTTGTCTTTGATCTTCCCCTCCATCACTGAATTATCGATCAATTTGATCCCGTGATGCTTATTGAGCTTACTGTTGTATTCCACTCCCTTGATACACATGAAGGCAACCGCGCAAGCAACAACGGTATACATCCAAGACTGGAATTTACGCCAATTCCGCTCCTTTAGAGCCACCCAAGCGAAAACGACGCCAACGCTGGAAAAAATAAGAACCAAGGTATTGATAAATCCAAGCCACACGAAATCTTTGTGGACATTCAAACCCCATGGCCATGGATTATCTACACCATCTTGAATGCCAACCCGCAAGAACACGTAGGCAGAAAACAGACCGCCAAACAGCATAACCTCAGACGCAAGAAACAGCCACACGCCAAGCTTGGCATTGTAGAGCCCGGTGTCACGCCGGGGTGTTACTTCGTAGGGAATCTCCATATCGAATCAATCGTAAAATGTGCGGTTACCGCTTCCTTCAGCACTAAGCTTTAGAAGCGTCCACACCGTCAGCAGCCTCTTCCTTTTCTTCCACGTCATTCTCCTTCACGACACCTTGGTCACCAGTATCATCTGTCTCAAATTGCGGAGAGAAATCCCTTTCAACACCCGGAACGCTATACTCGTATGGACCACGGTAAGCAACAGGTTCTCCGACAAAATTGCCATGGGGAGGTGGAGTTGGTGTCGCCCATTCCAGCGTAGTTGCCTCCCATGGGTTATCGTTTTTCACTTTCTTGCCGATGAACGGGCTGATGAAGACGTTTATGATGAAGGGAACTTGAAAAACGGCGAGTAGCCATGCCGACCCTGAGGTAATGATATTAAGGTCAATCATAGTGACAGCAGCATCAGCCTCTACAATATTTAGCGTCTCGCAGATGTTGGCGAACCACGAGTTCGCCGGAGCGAATTCCTGAGTAGCGATCTGCTCGTAAGCTTTGCCGCCGTCAAAGGCGCGACGGTGGAAACCGGCCATACCTTGGAAGAACATCGGCGCGAAGATCCCGTTCATGAACACAAGGGAGCCCCAGAAGTGCAGCTGACCTAATTTCTCGCTCATCCGTCGCCCTGTCAGCTTCGGGAACCAGTGATAGATACCGGCAAACAGCGCGAAGATCGTTCCCGGAGCAACCACGTAATGAAAGTGCCCGATGACATAATAGGTATCATGAAGGTGCAAATCAGGAAGTGAGAAGGCCAATGGCAACCCAGTAAGTCCACCAATACCAAACATTGGGATGAAAGCCGTTGCGAAGAGCATCGGGGTATTAAATCGGATCGACCCTCCCCACATTGAGATAAGGAGCGAAGTGATCAATATTACCGAGGGAACTGAGATCAGCACCGTCGTCGTCTGGAAGAATGTGGAAATTGCCGGACCCATTCCGGTAATGTACATGTGGTGAGCCCACACGATAAAAGCGAGGAAACCCAGCACCATAACCGCATAGACCATCGTCTTGTAACCCCATAGCGGCTTGCGCGTATTGCACGGGATAATCTCGGATACTATCGCGATGGCGGGGAGAATGAGAACGTAAACCTCGGGGTGAGCAAGAAACCAGAAGAGGTGCTGGTAGAGCAGCGGACTGCCTCCGCCAGCCGCATCAAAGGGCAAGCCGTTCACATTCAGGCCGGTCGGAATGAAGAAACTGGTTCCAACCATACGGTCCATCAACTGCATGATAGCCGCCACCTCAAGTGGCGGAAACGCGAGAAGAAGAAGAAAGCCGGTCACTAACATTGCCCAGACAAAGAACGGCAATCTCATCCAAGTCATCCCTTTACATCGCAAATTGATAATCGTACAAATGAAATTTACAGCGCCCAAGAGAGATGAAGTAATCAGAAACACCATCCCTGTTAACCACTGTGTTTGCCCGGTCCAGAACAAGTCGCCGAAATGCACATCGGTTGTCGTTGCCAATGGAGAGTAGTTTGTCCAACCGGCCTTCGCCGCCCCTGAAGGCAAAAAGAAACTGACAAACATCATAATGCCTCCAATGAGGAAAAACCAATAACTCGCCATGTTAAGGCGAGGAAAAGCCATATCAGGAGCCCCGATCTGCAGAGGGGTTACGTAATTACCAAAAGCACCAAAAGCGAGCGGCACCACACCAAGAAAGACCATTATGGTACCGTGCATGGCGCCGAACATGTTATACAGCTCGCCTGTAACTTTTCCACCATCATCAAGCCATGCTTGAAACCAAGGCCAGTCGGCAAGCATGGGCACCGGCCGGTCAGGGTAGGCGATGCTCCAGCGCATCACCATCATGAGAAAAAATCCGAAGGCTAGAAATACCAGCGAAGTAAATCCGTATTGAATTCCAATCACCTTATGATCGGTGGAAAAAATATACTTTTTCCAGAACGGCTCTTCGTGATGCTCGTGCTCATCATGGGCCGCATTATGTGTTTCTTTTATCGCTTCGCTCATACCTGTCTAAGATTGTTACGTGGCTGGAATACAAGCAAGTCCTGCTCTTTCGAAAAATACTTTAATTGATTTGTGTCGGATTTATCCCTCTACAGAACCCTCTATCGCGTCGGCGCCAGAATTCAGAAATTCACCGGTCTCGAGGTCAACCGAAGAACCCGGGAGGAATTCACCTTCTGGAATCGCCAGTAACTGCGCTTCAGTGTAGGGCCCCGTCTGACTGCTAAACTGATCTCTAGCAGCCTTAATCATATCGATAGTGACTACGCCTTCGTCATCCGTCGGGAGACTGCCGAATTCACGGCGAATATAAGTCACTACCTGTGCGATTTTTTCGTCACTCAAGTTATTCCAAGCTGGCATGAGCTGGTTGTAGGTCTGCCCGGCAACCTTAAACGGGCCATTGATACCATGCAACATGATGGCGCCGAGACGTGAGGTTCCACCATCAACCCATTCGGAGCCCACGAGCGGCGGGAACTGCCCCGGAATACCAAGGCCCGAAGCCTGGTGGCAGGCGATGCAGTTATTATAGACTTTCTTACCGTCGCTCATCCATTCTTCGATCCAAGCTACCTGAACAACCACCTCGTCTTCACCACCAAGGCTCGGACGTGGAGCCGGCTGATAATTGTCGTTCACGTAAATACTGTCACTGAAACCGTTCGCGGTGCTGAAGAGCTGCCCACCGCCAAGGATCAGGATAAGCGAAGCAACCACCAACACAACAGCACCAGCGGAGCCTTCTCCACCGGGCATTAAGGGATTTTCCCTTCGAACTGAATCGTGGAGGTCAACCGTGCTTACCCTTCCCCGCTCGTAATCGATGTTCTTCTCTTCTTCGTGTGCCATCTTTGTAAATGCCGTTTCTGAAATAAGTTTTATCTAGGTAAAAATCAGCCTTTGGTGCCCGCCACCTCTGGTAGCGGTTGATCCTTTTTTAAAGACAAGAGATAGTCGACCAGCGCTTCTGCCTTCGCTGTTGGTTCCCAACCTTTTCCAAAAGGAGACATTTGGTAGAGGTGTTTATAAGCAGGCATTCCGCTGTCTGGATCAATTTCCTTTGGATTGAGAAGATGCTGGTGCATCAGTTCGCGAGTCGTAATGCGATGCCCAACATTGGAAAGATCCTGCCCAATCCGCTGATAGCCAAGAGGAGCGATTTCTTCAAGGGTGTAGTCAAGGGGCTGAGTCTCGCGAGCAAGCCCTTCTTCTTCTCGACCACCCCAACCGGGACGCCACATGTCCGGACCGGCGTAAGTCGGGCGAATAACCTGAGTATGGCAGTAGGCGCAACCCTCAGCGGCGTAGACCTGAGCTCCAAAATCACTCGAACCAAAACGGTAGAGTGTCGCATCGGGATATGCAGCGACGCCACCTTCGACCTCCTGCCCCTCAGGATAATGAATCGGAACAGAATCCGATTGGCGAACGAAAGGAATAATGATCAAGAGGATTAAAGGCAACGCAAAGGCAGTAGCGAGGCCGGCGATCAGATTTACAAACTTATTGGGCTTCATTCGTTTGCTAAATATTTATTCTTGGAGTCCCGCAGCCATTTTTGCACTCTCCGCTTCTCCCGGTTGTGTGTGAATCAAAGTCGGCCCTTCCGACTTCCGTCCCTTTCCGATAAACATGAGAGTCAACTGGTAGAGGAATGAAATATTGGAAAACGAAATCATAGCCCAAGCCAAAGCGCGGCCAACGACATAGGCTGCAGAGTTAACAAAGGAGGTCGAGAAAGTCTGATCCCACTGAGCAAGGTTGCCACCCTGAGCAATCCCACCAATCAGCATAGTAACGACCAACGTAATGATACCGTATGTGCTATACCAAAAGTGAGTGCGGATCCGTTTGCCGGAGGGCCATTCAGCACCGGTGATGCGCGGGACGATAAAGTAAATTGCTCCAAACACCGTCATGGAGAAAAAGCCGTAAATAGCGAGAGTGTCGAGTCCCACAAGGAAATGGCTGAATTGAAGATCACGTCCAAACGAATAGGTCGAACTGAGCGCTGCGAGCACTGCGTAGACGGCAAGCATCAGCATTCCAAAAACAGTGAAGCGCAATGAAGGACTATATTCCCAGAGTTTGGAGCATCCCTTAAGCGTGACCAAGAGGTTGAAGACTGTCGCAAGGATCGCGAGAAGAATAAAGATCGTGGCGGCTCCGCTCACTGCTGGCATCCAGGCTGGAAAAGGCCCACCCATAAAACGAGAAAAGCCAGTCCACCCGGCCAAGAAGGCAAGCAACCAAAAACTGGCTTGCGCTAAAGGATAGCTGTATATCGGACGACCAGCGATTTTAGGGACGATGTAGTAGGCGATAGCCAATGCGATAGGTGCCATCCAAAAGTAAATCAAGTTAGTGATATACCAGGCATTCACCCCGCTGGCCATGACTGGAGCTGTGCCCTTACCAATGATGATGTTTGCGGTAATAAAAATCCACGGAAACCAGAGGGCAGCTCCAACCAAATACATCTCGGAAACATAAACAAGGGACTCCCGGCGCCTGCGAAACATTGGAATGACTCCGACAACGATCAGCAGATAAGAAGCACTTAGAAAAAGCCAAACCCACTTCGGAAAATCGAGAAGCGGGAGCGAATTCCCATAGCCCAACCAAACGGTCAAAACCGCAAAGGTAACCCCGGCGTTCCAAATGTGACCAGCGACGAGAATACCAGCCTGGTTAGACAATTGGTTTCGGGTCAAACGCGCCATGAGCCAGAGCATGACGCCCACACCAGCCTGCATGCCCCATCCATAAAAGAGCGCGTTCAAGTGAGCGGGAAAGAGTCGCCCATATCCGAGAATAGAATAGTCGTCCCACAAACCGGGAAGGCGAAGCTTCAATGAGCTTATGAAGCCGAGTAACGTTGCCACTAGCAACCATGCCGCCGCACTGGTGAAGAAAAACATCACGGGATAACGAGCGGAGCGGTCAATAGCCGCTCTTTCCTCTATTTCCTCAGGTGTTGGTTCTTGCAGTGTCATAAAAAGTGTTGTCGGTCAGCGGCTGAACAATCGTCTCATCCTGCTGATTTTGCTTTGGCTTTGCCCTTATCCTCAGCTGGTTTCTTGCTAGGTTTGGCTTCCTCCTTTTCTGATCCGCCTGAGGCGGGCTCAGGCGGATTCGAGGCCGCTTCGGCTTGCCTCATGAAGGTTGGCGAACCGGGAACAACAATACCACTCTTTGCTGGCGCAGGAACGTTTCCTGCAAGGCTTTTGATCGCTGAGTCAACCTTGGAAGCGTCAATCAGAGCCTCCTGAGCAGCTACTACTTCCTCGAGATTTTTCCAACGAATTTGTATCGTTTCCTCAGAGAAATCACCCATGTAGGCGCGATCTTCGATGCTTTCGCGCCCGAAGTTGCCGGAAAGGATCAGGACGACAAATCCAAAAGAAACCGAGATCGCAAGCCCACTGAGGAGAGTCTTATTTGGGGAGTTGTTCGACGATACTAGGTCACTCATGAAGCTTGTGAAGAAAAAGACTTAGTTAACCACGTTGAGAGATTCGTCGAGACGCGGGTCTCGGCAGGGAAATAGGCTGGCGGAGCTGAGTTGCTTCAGAAGGAAAAACCCGAAGATTCCCCCTACGCTGACAAATGCCAGAACATCGAAGATCCAGGCACCTGGAATCGTCATGGCAATATGACCCGTTCCTGCCGTGAGGGAAGGTCCACGCTCCGGGATGATAATGTAGTAAATATCAAACACGTGCATGAGCAGGTTCCAGACGGCAACAATCGAGACCACCAAAGGTGTCTTTTTTACCGAGCGGATGAGTAGGATCCCGAACGGGATAAAGAAGTGTCCAATGACGAGAAAGCAGATTGTATAGGTGTTCCAGAAATCACTGTTACGAGTCAGGTAAAATTTTGTTTCCTCTGTGATATTGGCATACCAGATCAGGAAAAACTGGGAGAACGCGATGTACGCCCAGAAAATCACGAAGGCATGCATCAACTTACCCATAAGGTGATAGTGCTCCAGCGTCACTACATTCCTGAGGTAACCTGCCTTTCGGAGACCAGTCAGCATCAGGATCAACAATCCCATCGAATTGAGCGCACTTCCTGCAAACAAGTAGACTCCCCACATCGTTGAGAACCAGGTATAATCGAGTGCCATAAGCCAATCGAACACGAGAAATGTCCAGGCCACGGCGAAAAATGGAAGGAATCCACAACTCCCACGACGCATCCAGCGGAACCATTTTGGGTCGCCATCACTATCCTGGATGATCGACCAGCGCCTTATGACCAAAGCAATTCCAATGAGGACGACAAAATAAAACGTCACCCGGAAATACCAGAATCTCTCGTTGAGGTAACCCCGCTTGACAAATAGCAGCGCTTCTTTCTTGAGGAAATTTTTATCGGTCAGCTCAGCAATCACAGCGCCCTCTGAAAGATCTTTCTCGTTCAGCTTGGCAGCTTCTTTCTCGAGTCCTTTGATCTTGCGCTCAAAGTAGGCTGTATGACCGGGGCTTGGCGAATTGAGAGAAGCAAGCTCAACCTTGGCGGTATCTACTGCCTTCTGCGCTTTCTTAACTTTGGCTTCCTGCTCAGTGATGTAGCCAGCGGCCTCTTTTTCAGCCTTTTCGCCAGCGGACTCGAGAGCAGCTTCTCGCAAAGGAAACCATTCCCAGAGAGCGTCGCGAAAACCAAACTGGGGGAAAACCAGTGGCAGTGCGAGCACCATCATGAACGGGATCATACTACCGAGATTCTCCATGAGTCGCCTCACGACTGTCCCCCAACCCGAGTTACTGGCGTGATGGAGCAAAGTCCAGAAAAGCCCCCCCACTCCGAGAGTCAGGAAAAAAATGACCGCAAATAGCCAACTGTAACCCATTGCACCCGTCTTTTCTTCACCGAGAGAGAAGCTCAGGATAAAGAAAAGCAAGAGCCCCCCAAATCCCACCACTGCGCACAAAAGCTTGAGCAGAGTAGGACTCTTAAAGGCCTCCCCGTCTTTAAAATCGTCGCCGTCTTTCAGACCTGCCATAAAATTAAAAAATACAGTTAAGAAAATGAATCACTTTGTGGACGCTGCTTGAAGAGCACGGACATAGGTAGTAATCGCCCAACGGTCCCTCACAGGAATCGCACCGCTGTAGGGCCCCATGAGACCCTTGCCATGGGTGATTGTCCAAAAAATCTGCCCCTCAGGCATCGCAATCACTCGAGGGTCTATTAAATTAGCTGAAGGCGGGATCGCCCAATACTTGGAAACGACACCGACTCCATTGCCGGATTCTCCGTGACAAGCAGTGCAGTATATCTGATACCGCTCTTTTCCTCGGGCGAGGAAAGCCTCGTCAAACTCCAACTCTTCAGGATAACCCGATCCATAGAAGTCGCCGAAAAGGCCAGTGCTGGCGTAGTCATCGCCACGACCAAAGTCGAGGGAAGAAGTAAGCTTACCTTCATTGCCACCATGCGGAAACTGATACCCAATTGGAAGGGTGCCAGCGACTGGCTTACGTGCTCCCTGACCGTTTTCAAAAAATCCGCTCCCCTTTTGATACTTGAGCTTGTACTGGCGATCCATATCGGGAAACAATTCAAACGGGGGGTTTGAAAACTTCTCACCTCGGGGCCCGATACCAAAGGCAACGGCTACCACGACGATCGCTAGAATTATAAAAAACCAACGCATGACTGGAATTAGTGAGAGACCTCCTCGATTTCCCCGGCACCAATTTCCGTCAAGAAATCGCGGGTTTTTTCTTTCTTAAACTTCGGGTCACGAGACTCGATTACCATCAGGAACCCATCGTCGGTAGACTTGGGAAAGAGCGACGAATTAAACAGTGGATGGTTCCAACGCGGCAGCATAATCCAAATAAGCAAACCGAAGAGGATTGAAAAACCGGAAAATAGAATAGTGAGCTCAAAAGTCACTGGGAAGAAAGCCGGCACAGTAAAAAGGTTAGTGGGCTTGCTTTGAACGACCGTTGGGTAAAGCGACACTTGGGTGAAAAACTGGAGGAAAAGAGCAAAAATGAAACCAGTTGTGCCCCCCACTAAAACAACCGCTGAAAGCCAACTTTTGCCAAGTCCCATGGCAGCGTCCATCCCGTGAATGGGATACGGAGTGTGAACGTCCCAGCGACGGAATCCGGCATCACGAACCTTCTCTGCGGCATGGTAAAGGTCCATCGCGTTGTCGAACTCGGCGACATAAGCAAATAAGCTGGTTGGTTTGGCAGTTGAATCACTCACGGCTACTAATTAAGGTAAAGTTCTCCGGTAAAATCAAATTAGGCGGTGCCTTGGCGGCGTTTGTCTCGAAGGCTCTGCCAATCCCGGTGATGCGGATCAGCTTCGGGAAGCACCCCTTTCACCTCACTGACGGCAATCAACGGCAGGAAGCGGATAAAGAGTAGGAAGAGCATGAAGAACATGCCGAAGGTTCCAGCAAACATAAGCTTCTCCACCCACGACGGTTCATAGTAACCCCACTGCCCCGGAAGGAAGTCTCTCGCTAAAGTGGTCGGAATGATCACGAAACGCTCAAACCACATACCAAAGTTCACGAAATTTGAGATAATAAAGACCACCCATAGGTTGTGTCGGCACCACTTCCACCAAAAAACTTGGGGAGCTATAACGTTGCAGAAAAACATGCAGTAGTAAGCCCAAGTGTAAGGGCCCGAAAGAATTCGAAGGTGAAAAGCATCAGCCTCAAACTTGTTCGCCCCGTAGTAGCTGATGAACAACTCCATGATGTAGGCATAACCCACGATCGTCCCCGTCAGGAGAATGATCTTCGCCATGTTGTCGACGTGCTTGTGCGTTATTAGGTCTTCTAGGCCATAAAGCTTTCGTATCGGCAACATGAGAGTTAGCACCATGGCGAACCCTCCAAAGATCGCCCCCGCCACGAAGTAAGGGGGAAAGATGGTCGTATGCCAACCGGGAACCACGGAGGTCGCAAAGTCAAAGGAGACGACAGAGTGCACCGAAAGCACCAATGGCGTCGAAAGAGCGGCGAGAAGAAGATATCCCATTTCGTAGTGACGCCAGTGACGGTTACCCCCTCGCCAGCCAAGAGCGAAGAAGCCGTAGAGGAACTTCGGAATTTTCTTCTTAGCTCGGTCGCGAAGCGTGGCCAGATCGGGAATCAGACCGATATACCAGAAGATCACTGAAATCAGGAAATAGGTCGAGACAGCAAACACGTCCCAGAGCAAAGGGCTCTTAAAGTTTTGCCAGATCGCGTTGGCGTTGGGAACCGGCGCCAAAAACCACACCATCCAGAAGCGGCCAACGTGAAAGCCTGGATAAATGCCGGCGCACATAACCGCAATCAGTGTCATTGCCTCCGCAGCGCGGTTCACGGACGTCCTCCACTTTTGACGCGTCAGGAAAAGAATCGCCGAAATTAGAGTTCCTGCATGGCCAATACCAATCCAAAAGACAAAGTTCACGATCGCCCAACCCCAAGCAACCGGCTGGTTGTTACCCCAAACACCAACACCAGTCGACACTAGGTAAACCAGAGTGAAGGCGAGGCACAAGAAAAGAGCTACCGCCGGGACGAAAAGAACCCACCAAATAAAAGGCTGCCGATTCTCCACGATGCCACAAATTCGGTTCGTAATCCACCCCATGGAGCGGTTATTGAGCACCAAGGGCTCACGAGCCACGCCTTCCGCCTCTGACGGATGAACATTTTGATTAGCTGTCGTCGGATCTGCCATCTAAAAAGTCAGTAATCAAGCGGGTTAGTGCATCTTCGATGTCACTGTGCCAACTGCGTCGGCTCCAGGCATCTTGGGGTTTGGATTCTTGATGCGGGCGAGATAACTCGTCCTCGGCCGAGTACCAATATACTTGAGAAGATCATAATTCCTTGGGCTCGACTTCTTCACGTTCACGTTGTCCCTCGGGTCCATCAGATTTCCGAAAGTTATTGAGTCAGCCCCACAAGCATCCTGACATGCAACGGTAAGAGACCCCGTTTTGACTTGGATATCATCGGAATCACGAGCTGCCGCTTTTGCTCCAATCTTCGCCGCAGTAATTCGCTGGACACAGTAGGTACACTTCTCGATCACACCCCGCATTCGCACCGTTACGTTCGGATTCTTCTGAAGTCTCTGAGTCGTTGTTGCATTTCCGCTTGCTGGAGCGAGCGGGCCAAATTTGAAACCCTCTGCTTCAATACCACCGACCTTAATTTTCTCCAGCGGACGCTTGTTGTAGTCGTAATAGTTGAAGCGCCGAGCCTTGTAGGGGCAGTTGTTTGCACAATAACGCGTTCCGATACAACGGTTGTAGGTCATCGCATTGAGACCATCACCCGTGTGGACGGTGGCATTCACCGGGCAAACCGTTTCACAAGGGGCACTCTCGCACTGAAGGCAGCTAACACCCATTGGAATCATCTCGATCTGATCATCATCGACCGGACGCTTCCCTGGCTCACCGTTGCCGAGCCCCTGATCTGAAATCGTCTTGTAGTCACTCGGGCTGGTAAAATAACGATCCATTCGAACCCAGTGCATTTCACGGCCGGCCAGGACCTGATCTTTTCCAACGATTGGAATGTTATTTTCTGCTTGGCAGGCTATCACACACGCATTACAGCCCGTGCACGAATTTAAATCTATGGTCATTGCCCACTGGTGAAGTTTATCCACCTTGAACTCGTGCCCCGGGATAGCACTGAACATGGGCCCCGGACCTTCGGGATTTTCCCCTTTAATATAATCAGGACCTTTGTAGAGAGAAATATTCTCAGGAATGTGGTGATCCATGCCCTGATGCTGGGCAAAGTGCGGATCTTCTTTATACATTTCAACAGTGCCCTCCCGAGCAATGGCACGACCCTCCATGCTGTAGTGCTCAGCGGTCAGCGCAAGCGCGTGCTCTTCACCGGTAGATTGAAGAGTTACACCACACGTGTAGTAAGGCGACGCTGTTGTCATCATGGGGTAGGCATTAAAACCGACTCCACGGCTCACAGTACCATCAGCCAAATCGCCATAGTAACCGACCGGTAGACAAAGAACGAAATCGGCCTGACCGGGCGAAACAAGAACCGGCGCCTTAATTTTCTGATCACCAAGAGAAATTTCCACTAACTCTCCATCCCTGAGTCCCAGAGTCTCTGCGGTAGTGGTGCTGATTAACGCCGCATTATCCCAAGTCAACTTTGTGATTGGATCGGGAGCTTCCTGCAGCCAACCATTATTAACAAATCGACCGTCGTAAGTCGCACCGCTCACCGTTAGCACCAATTCAAGGCCTTCGGCATGCGGAAGATCCGCGATCTTCACTCCCTTCGAGCCGAAGATCGAAGCAGGCTCAGCAATCACCTTCGCGGTGGGAAGGCGCTTACCTTTAGCATAGCCATCGCGAAGTGCCTGATTCCAGTCTTCAAGCCCAGCATTGGTAAAAGTATTTTTCACCCGCTCGAGAATAAGTTCCTCGGATGCCTCTTCATTAACCAGAGAGAGAAGGAATACGTTCTCGGAGATCCCCCCCCAGAGCGGATTGATCATTGGCTGCTGCACGGAGTAAATACCGCCCATGCTGTAGTGATCTCCCCATGACTCGAGGTAATGAGTTCCAGGAATATGCCAAGTGGCAGCCTTAGCTGTTTCATTCACCGAATACCCGAGATGGACCACCTGTGGAACAGATTTGAGCAGCTTGCCAAACTCAAGATCGGCAGGGGCGTCATAAACCACATCGCCGGCATTTAGGACGAAGAGAGTCTCAACCTCGCCAGCACTAATAGCATCAGAAAGGTCGGTGATCCCACCCAATTGCGGAAGTTCATGCCGAACGAGTGTGATATGCTTCTCGTAAGCTCCAAGCGCCTTATTAATAGCCGAAACAAGAACATGCACTTCGCGACCGTGACGACTTCCTGCAAGAACAATCGAATCACCTATATTCTCTGCCAAATCAATCGCGCATTCCTCTATCCACTTCTCGTGATAAACCGGAACGACCATTTTAGCGATCACTTCGTCAGCAACCGAACTGAGAGCGCGATCCCCAATTTTTTCAGAAACAGCTTTCGCCACCAGCGCTGCCACGGGAAGAATCTGCGAGGGAGCAATACGGTAGCGGTGATCGGCCATCCCGCCAGTTAGCGTAAATGCTGACTCGACGGCGTAGAAGCGACTGACCTCTCCCTCACCATCAGTGTTGCGGGTCTCGGAAAATTCACACTGACAGTTGTCGCCAATGGATTCAAGTCCAAGAAAATCACTATCGAGCGAGAGAACTCTCTTAATCCCAGAAAGACTCACCACAGGAAGAACACCATCGCCGTAGAGATCAGTCCGCGCCTTCGCTGCGCCAGCACCCTCGAGCGCTTCATATGAATAGAGAGCAAGGCCAGGGTAAGCTCCAGCTACTTCCTCAAGCAGAGCATTTCGAGTCGGAGAAGTCGATGGAGACAGCAGCATTGCCACTTTCTTTCCGGCCCCGCCCTCGCGAAAACCACTCAAAAAAGAGGCCTGATAGTCCTCGGCAGACGTCGGCTTACCTCCAGCGAGAAAACCCTTGGAACGATCCTGATCGTAGAGATCAAGAATAGAAGCTTGCGTGTAGGCTGTAGACGATCCGCCTGAGTTCGGGTGGAGGCGATTACCATCCACTTTCGTAGGGCGCCCCTCATAAGTAGTGGCCACCAAAGGATCACAACCCATCCCACCAAGACGAGGCTTGGCAGTTGAATAATAGAGCGCCTTTCCTGGAATGATCCATTCTACGTGCTCATTGAAGGGAACCAAGTGACGTACTGGTCGACTGCAAGCTACTCCAAAACCAGCCAATGCAGTGGAAGCACCCATTAACTTCACGAAGCTGCGGCGGGAGGTCTCGTCCATTTCCAGTTCCGCTGCTCCCTGTGGGAACTCGCGCTCCAACCAACCTTTGAATTCTTTAGAATCCTCAAGTTCGCCGAGACTGCGCCAGTGCTGGCGGGAAGCCCTTGGCTCAGTTGGATGTGTCCACTTTCGCTTCATTCGATCTTAAATTTCCTGTATCAGCGGTGACATGCCGCACAGTCCTGCGGCGGGTTGACGTTCCAGACATGCTGCAAATGGGCGCCAATCAAATCTTGGCCCCATTTTTTACCAGCATCGTCCTGCTTCAGTGCCTCAGCGTTTCCTCCAGTCTTGCCGGCGAGATAGGCATAAAAGTCGTCGGGATCGAGGTCGTCTGCCGTCCAATCGAGGTTAGTAACCTCATCAACCGGACGAAGTGATTTCTCGGGGTTCCGGTGGCAGTCCAGACAAAAGCTCATACTGAGCGTTTTAGCGTGGTAGACGACAGGCATTTCATCAACACGACCGTGGCATTCTTTGCAGCTCACTCCGCGGTTCACGTGGGCAGAGTGGTTAAAGTAGGCGTAGTCGGGAGTCTCGTGGATTTGGACCCACTTAATTGGTTCCCCCGTGTAACCTTCGTAATTTTCATCCATGGCCACCCGCAAAGGCTCCAACTTTGGAGAATCAGACTTCACCTTGCCGGGACCGTGACAATTCCAACAAACCTGAGCGGCGGGAATGTTGGAATGCGAAGAATTTTCCACATAACTGTGACAGTATCGACAGTCCATCCCGAGTTGTCCGGCATGAAGACTGTGATCAAACGGAATCGGCTGCTGCGGCATGTAACCCACACGTGTGTGTTTTGGTGTCCATGAATACCAAGCGAGTGCGATCACACACGTACCGAGCGCGCCGATACATACGAAAACCTTTACCGCCAGCAGATTCGTCCAACGTGGAAAAATGTTACCCATTTACTGATGCGAAGCCGCTCCACTTAATAGCTTGTGAAAAATTTCACAAGCGTTTTTTTGGAAGATTTCTGCTTCATTCTCCTCTGTTGTTATTACGCTGTAATTACGACAGAAGACTCAGGCTAAAATGGAAGCAATGTTTTCTAAATCGTACCTGAAAGTTGCCGATTTAGGTATGGAAGCTCAAAGGCGCCGAGAACGAACGCAAATCAGGGCCGGAACACGTTGATCTTCCCGTTGTAGGGATTGACCTGCAGACACACAAAATTGTCCGGTTCGTCGTTTTGAAGCGCCCCCTCACCTTGCACCAGCGTGATATACCACGTGTCGCGAGCATCACCCGAGCGGTAGGGTAAATCAGTGGAACCATCTGGTCGAAAGCGAAAAGCCACATAGGGCGTGTCCACTTTTGTGCCGGACCGACCTGTAGGGACAAGTTCGGAACCTATTCTTGGCGAATCAAAGCCATATCGAGTCTCGCTGGAAATTCCGCCCGTTGCAGCCGGTTGGACGAGGGTGCTCAAATTCTCATGAACGGCAACTGGATTCCGGATCCGGAAAAAGTTACTCACAGGGAGCATTTCGCCTTCAGCGCTATATTGAAAAAGCTGAAAGGCACGGAACGCCTCTTCAGTCAGCGCGGCAGATTCATCTTTCATTTTGAAAAACCGCACTTCCACATCAGCACTCTTTGAGACTGCCATCTGTTGAGCCAGCGTCAGTTGGTTTTGTATCACAGTTCCCTCCCCCGATAGGGTATTGGAACTGATGAGACTGAAGAGATTGGGAGCAGCAAAGGCGAGTAAGATGGAAACTACAGTTAATACCACCATCATCTCAATTAGTGAGAAGCCGCGAATCTGTTTATTGAACCCGTATTTCATACTCAGAATAGGCAAGGTGTGATCAATTATTATCGCTCCACTTCGCGCTGCGAAGCATCACCATGGAGCTGAATATCTTGTGATTAACGTTACTCGCATGCAGTGCCTCAGAAAGCGTCTCAACATCTTTCTCGTAGTTTGATGTTGTTTGAAAAAGGCCTTCAGGCATTAGTTCTGGCTTCATGGTGCCGTTCTCCATGCGAACAGCAGAGTTTTCGTCAATTGCCACCATCGTAAGCCTCACCAGCGGAGGAACCTGTTGAGCATAACCGACAAACCCATCGCTGGCGTCGTTTGAGTCGTAGGCGTAATTCGGAGCAATTTGACTAAAAGTGTCGTCGCGACCTCCAGCATTCTGAACGAGGGAGTCCCGCGGCGAAACGATCAGAGTCAGAATATTGTCGGCAATGGGATTTAAGTGGTCCTCAAATCCGCCTTCATCACCTACCAAGCTCATCGATTGACGATACCATTCCGTGAATTCCTGTGGCTCCCCCTCAGAGCGCTCTTGCCCACCATCGGCAAACACCTGATTAAATTCTGCGGGAGGCCGGAACTCCATGAGACGGAAACGATATCGTTGTGCCCCCTCCATGAAACTCGGGCGGAATTTTTCATTACCTCCAAAAGCAACGAAATAGCCGCGACCGTTAAACAGATTATTTAAGTTCCGATACTCCGTGGAAAAACCAAGTGGTGCCTGAAAAAACACAGCGTGCCCCACCGGTTGCTGCAAACCGGAGACGTTAAGCTTATCCGCATCCATTGAAATGAAGTGCAGCTCAGAGGTTCGAAAATAACGGTCAATCAATCCGTCGCCATCTTCATCATCAAGATCCCAGTATGTATTGAGAGACGCCTGTCCGAGATTCTTGGCAAGCAGGTCAAAAGCGACTCGAGCCTCACGAAATTGACCGATACGACTCTCTGAGAAAACCCACGCCTTCTGGACCTGATCCAGCATCATGGTCAGGGTATACATCAGGACCGTCAGGATTCCCATGGCGACCATCAACTCAATCAACGAAAACGCTGACTGCTTTTTTCCCTTTTTGAACGTGCGAGGTTGCTTCTTCATGGAGCTGCTGCGCTAAAGTCATGACCCATCTGAACAATGTAAGTTTGATAGGTCGAAATCGCTTTTCGAAATTCTTCTGCGTCCCAGTCAAATTGCTCGCCAAGAGCCCCCGCCACAGCGACTTCAATTATCACAGGCCGAATGTATTTGTTGTATTCACTATTGTCAGAAAGACTTACTCCATTGAATGCAGCTCCGCCGACGCTCTCTGGAACACTGCCGCTGCCGCGACCTGTGTCATCAACCGGGGGCAGTGTCACCCTTGCCGAGTAAATGTGCTCTCGGCTACCTTTAATTGCACTAGAGGCGCGGCTGTCACCAATCTCCTCGCCCTGATCGTCATAGTAGAGTTCCAAGCCATCGAACTCATCGATTGGAGAATTGGCCGCCCCCACCTTGTAGGGAGTCATTTGGATCTCGTTAAGTAACTGCTGGTGAATCCTTGCCTGAATTGCCTCGTCACCGGCCGCCACCATGGTATCCATCCCTTGAGGCAGCAAGCCTAGGATGGAAACAATACCGACCGCAGCAATTGCCATCGCA
>PBSY01000084.1 GCA_002726915.1 Verrucomicrobiales bacterium
CCCGAGTAGACATTAAACCCGCGCTCGCGCAGGAACCCGACGAGGGTTTGCCCGCTGTCCCTAGCTAATTTCACCGCTAGGCTGCTCGGCGCTGATATACCCGCTACCGCTGAGATGCTCCCTGCGAGGGCCTTTTGCATCAGCTCGAAAGAAATTCGGCCACTGACTAACAATACCACTTCAGACAAATCAATCCGGTCGCGCAATGCCCGGCCGATCACCTTGTCCAACGCATTGTGTCGTCCCACATCCTCCCTCAGAAACAAGAGCTCTCCGTCTTTCGAAAAGAGAGCTGACGCATGCAGGCCTCCGGTCCGATCAAAGGTTTCCTGCTGCTTTCTCAACTTACCCGGCAGCTTGAGGAGAAAGTCTGGAGAAAGAGGCAAGGAGGCCTTAACAGGTGCGAACTGCTGAAAAACCGATTCAATGGTCGCCTTTCCACAAACCCCGCAACTACTCGACGTAAAAACGTGACGGGTTAGTTCACTGAGATCGGTCTCCTTCTTGAGCGTGACCTCCAATTTATTGCCAACTGCCTCCGGATCGAGTTCGGGGGAATGCACAATTTCTAAAATCTCATCAGCAGACTCGATCACACCTTCGGTAAGGAGGAATCCAGTTGCCAGTTCCTCATCATGACCCGGCGTCCGCATCATCACTGCGACACTTTGACCGTTCACCTGAATCTCCAAGGGCTCTTCCATTGCCACCTGGTCACCCTCTTCCACCCAGCCACGCTCGACGCGGTAGCGGCGCAGGTTCACCCCTTCATCCGTGCGATGAGGATCAATCTTTTTGAAATCCTCACGGCTGTTTAAGTTGGTAAAAAGGAAATACTCATTCTCGCTTACCTCATAACCCCGTATCACCCCGCTCTGCTCCGCCTTACCGAGAATGCGCTGTAACTTACAATTACCCTGTTCCATTGCTGATTCAAGAATCGCCAACATCGCTTCGCGCGGATAGACCGCGGCGAGGGGTTCCCAGAATCGCTGTGTTTTAGGAACAATACCGGAGCCACCATCAACCAAATTCGTGAGAAAGCCCTCCGCCATGAGCGGCAAGTCAACACCGAGGACAACGATACGCTCAGCTTCGCTTCGCCTGAAGACAGTCAATAGACCACCAACCGGACCAAGACCTTCGTCATCGTCATCAACACGAATAACCCCCTCGGGTAGTTCGCCATAATTCTGATCTGGATTGGCAGACAGCCATAGTCGATCGGGCCCCAAGGCCCGCAATTTCTCCAACTGGCGTCGGAAAAGCGGTTCTCCCATCCAATCGAGAAATGCCTTGTCCGCCCCGAAACGGGAGGACTTCCCTCCCGAAATGAGAACAGCATCCAGTGATGATGGACAAGGCATCCGCTAGGGTACCTTATTATCGGTGCCGAGCAAATCGTTCACGGCCTTGTTCGAAACACGGACAATGTATTTGTTAGGTTGCTCCTCCAATCCGGCCTGAAGATCTTTCAGCACAGAACGGGCGCCCTCATTCAGTTCATCCAGAACAATGGCCGCCTCAAGACGAGCCCACTCATTAGGACCCTTCATAGCATCAGCCACAACGCGCAGAGCCTTGGGGTCATCGCTCATTCGGCAGAGAGCACGGCCCGCGGCAATTCGAACAGCCGGGGCATCGTCCTTAAGGGCTTTTGAAAGGGCTTTCCGGGCACCCTTGTAGTCACTCGCTTCTTCAGCAAAATTTCCCAAACCTGTTGCGCCCCAGAAACGGACAGCTGCATCATCGTAGCTCAACGCATCCAGCAGATCCGGAAAGGCCTTCCGCCCCTCAGACGCTGAGGTTGCAATCGCTGTCAAAGCATAGATCAGAGCGCTTTGATCAGTTTCTCCGTGAAGAATGGCATAGGTCGCCCCGGCTGCGCCTTCGCGAGCTGTAATTTCGGATTCCGGAATCAAACCAATATCGCCAATGTCCAGTTGCCACTCAAAGAGCGCTTTCTTCAGTTCTCTCAGCTTTTTAGCGTATGTCGGATTAGCAGCCAGATTATTTACCTCGTGAGGATCTGCCTCAAGGTCGTAAAGCTCCTCCACGGGCTTGAATCCCGCAGAAAAGAGAGCGGCAGCACCAGTCACGCTTCCGGCGGCTTCCGCTTTGCGAATTTCCATCATGGTCGCCCCCTTCTCAGGGGTGTTCATATACTGGTAGTAGGGTTTTAGTGGCTCAAAGTTACGCAGGTAGCGATAACGCTTATCGCGAACGCTACGAATGATGTCATAGCGTTCGTCCATACGATCGCGGGCTCCGTAGACAAATTTTCGTTCAGCCGCTTTCCCAAGAAAGCAGCGACCATGCATGTGGTCGGGCACCTCAACCCCGGCAAGAGTCAGCACAGCAGGCCCGAAATCAACAGAATTAACGAGACGGTCATCCGTGAAACCGGGTTCTGTTGTTTGGAACTCTCTGTATTTTTCCGGCATATAAATCACCAACGGGACATGAGTGCCGGAGTCATAGAGCCAACGTTTCGCACGAGGCAGACCAACACCGTGATCTGACCAGAACATAATAATCGTATTGTCCCACTCACCGGCATCTTTAATCTCTTGGATGAGGTCTCCTGCAAAGGCATCGAAGGCTGTAATTAACTCATAGTTCCGCTTCCAATCCTCACGAACAATGGGTGTGTCAGGGTAGTATGGCGGCAACGTATCCAGCGCCTCAGGATTCTGGCGTTGCTCCTCGGTCAAATTCTCTGTCACACTCCTATACTTGGATTCGCTCGCGATGCCGCTCTCATGACATCCTGTAAAGTTGAAAACCGCAAAGAACGGTTGGCCCTCCTCGCGGTACTTCCAATGGCCCTTTGCGCCACACACGTCCCAGATTTCATCTTTGCCTGGGTCCAAGAACTGGTAGTCGGTCTTAGAAGCATTCGTACAGTAATAACCCGCCTCGCGCAGATACATGGGGAACGGCCTCAACCAGTCCGGAAGCTTGGCATTGCAGCGCATGTGATGCGTGCCAATCGAATTCTGGTACATCCCAGTAATGATTCCCGAACGGCAGGGAGCGCAGACGCCAGCACTGGTAAAAGCATTCGAGTAATAGGTGCCCTGCTTCGCCAACTCATCGAGATGAGGGGTGATAGCATGCTTATCACCGGCAAAGCCAAAATGAGGGCCAATATCCTCCGCTGAAATCCAGAGGATATTGGGGCGGTCCTCAGCAGTGAGCCAACCGGCTGCTGCAAAGGTCAGAAGCGAAAGTAGTATCCGACGCATGAGGAACTGATCGCATTTTTACACGAGACCAACAAGGGCGCGTTCCCTAAAGAAGCTTTGCGCAGAATGGAATTACGCCTCAGCGAGGCCGAACGCGTCATGCATGACCTGAGCCGCCTTATTGATCTGATCTTCAGACACGGTCACTGTCACCTTAATTTCAGAGGTAGAGATCATCTCGATGTTCACGCCACTCTCAGAGAGTGCTTTGAACATTTCAGCAGCAACACCGGAATGAGAGCGCATCCCGATACCGACCACAGAAAGCTTGGCGATCCCGTCCTGAGCCTCGAGTGTGGCACCGCCACCTAATTGAGCGAGAACAGGCTTGAGAGCTTCTTCAGCTCTGCCAACGTCTTCCTTATTCACCGTGAAGGAGATATCCGTGATTCCTGTCTTGGACACGTTCTGAACGATCATATCGATAATGACATTGGCGTCGGAGACCGCGCCGAAAATCATACTGGCCGTTCCCGGTGTGTCCGATACGGCGGAGATTGTGACCTTGGCTTGGGCGCGCTCCAAGCTAACGCCACGGATGACAACAGATTCCATGCTCATGGTTTCTTCTTTTACGATTGTTCCTGGATTATCATTCAGACTACTGCGGACCTCAAAGGTCACACCAAACTTCTTCGCAAATTCCACCGAGCGGGACTGCATTACCTTCGTGCCCGAGCTGGCCATCTCCAGCATTTCGTCGTAGCTGATTTCGTCAATCTTGCGTGCATTCGGCACAACACGCGGGTCGCAGGTGTAGACTCCGTCAACGTCGGTAAAAATCTGGCATAGGTCAGCATCGATCGCTGCCGCCATCGCAATAGCGGTCAGGTCGGACCCTCCGCGCCCCAGAGTGGTGATCTTGCCATCAAGGGTTTCCCCCTGAAAGCCCGCAAGGATCACGATGTTGTCATCATCGAGCAGCACGTGCACCCCCTCCGGAGAAATGTTCGAGATGCGGGCCTTGGTGTGAACGCCATCGGTCTTGATGCCGGCCTGAGCGCCCGTCAAAGAAACAGCCTTGGCTCCCATGGCATTCAGCGCCATCGCCGTGAGAGCGATCGTTGTTTGCTCCCCGGTCGAAAGCAGCACATCCATCTCACGCTCGGGAGGATCAGCATCGCCCGTCACTTCATTGGCCAACTGAATCAGATTGTTGGTCACACCTGACATCGCTGAAACCACGGCAACCACCTTATTGCCCGCTTCTTTGGTAGCAAGAATGCGGCGAGCCACATTAACAATGCGTTCGGGCGTCCCGACGGACGTGCCACCATATTTCTGGACGATTAGACTCACTTTTCTGCAGGTCTCGTGTTGGAGACGGGAGACTTTTGCCTCAGGATTATCGTTTGTCTACCGTGATTCCGCGGTCAGACAATCCCTCATCAATCCCCTGCTACAGACGATTTCACCCAGTCCAGGTAGCCAGCAGCCCCTTTTTCCAACGAAATCGCTATCAACTCAGGCTCTTCGTAGGGATGGTGTTTGCCCATCCATTTCTCGAGTGCTTCCCAGTTTTCATTGGTGGTTTTAATGAGCCCAAGCAGTTCCGACTCGCATTCCACCTTGCCTTTCCAGGCGTAGATCGACTCCACACCCGACAGAATATTGACACAGGCTGCCAGTTGCGCCTCCACAATTTGTGTGCCAATTTGTCTCGCCACTTCCTGGTTGGGGAATGTGGTGATCGCCAAAATTATGCTGCCCGCGTCGTTTTGTCTCTCTTCCATCTTAATTTCCTGACTTCCTCCACTCTACATGAATCCCGGGATAATCGACAAACTGATTGATCGGCTCGATAAACTTGAGCCAGAGGAGATACAACGCCTCGTTCTAAAGGCAGTTCAAGAAAAAGGCCTGCTCGAGAATGTCTTTGAGGTCCTGCGAGAGGGCGTCATCGTGACCGGTCCCAGCGGATCGATCCACTACATCAACCAAGCGGCCTGCGAATTCTTCGGTCTTGAGCACAGAAATGCGCTTCAGGAGAATGTCTCCGAACTATTCCACGGAATCGCCTGGGACGACGTCACTGCAACCGGTGGTGTTGTGAATCGTGACCTTGTTGTGCGTTACCCGGAATTGCGCTTTTTGAACTTCTACATCGCCCCCCTGGCCCACGACGATGAGGGGGACACCGCGGACACGGAAGAGCTTGGCGGCTTCGTCATCATCCTCCGTGATAACACCCGTTCCCGCGAGCGACAGATGAAAGAAATCGAATCTGAAAAAATTCAAGCCGTACAAAGCCTTGCCGCGGGGGTCGCTCACGAAATCGGAAATCCACTCAACTCTCTCAACATCCACCTTCAAGTTGCTGAAAGGAAGATTCGAAAGAATACCGATCCGGAGCTCGTCGCTGAGCTTTTAGAATCCATCGAGATCTCCCGAAGCGAGATCAAGCGACTCGACTTTATTGTCGAAAAATTCCTCAGTGCGGTGCGGCCAACACGCCCCAATCTCGAAACAACGGACATTAACGAGGTGATTAATGAAGCGATAAACTTCATAGGACCGGAAATCGCCGATCGGCGTATCGCCATCACTTTAGAACTCGACGGCGACCTTCCTCTCGTCAACGCTGATCGCGATCTACTAAAACAGGTTTTCTACAATCTCATTCGCAACAGCGCTCAAGCCATGGGTTCCAACGGAGAACTCACTATTCGTAATGGCTTCGACGATGAGAACGTTTTTCTTAACTTCGTCGACAACGGACCTGGTATTCCTGCCGACCAAGTCAGCCGCGTCTTCGACCCCTACTTCACCACGAAGAAAACAGGGTCTGGCCTTGGGCTCATGATTGTAAGGAGAATTGTACACGAACACGGAGGCGAAATAGAATTCGCCAGTCGTGAAGGCAAAGGCACTAAGGTTACGGTCTATCTCCCACGCGTTGAGAAACTCATGCGATTCCTCCCCGAAAAATCAGAAACTCCCTCACCCGTGATCGATATCGATGTCACTTCCTGATCTATGGATTATTTTGATAATACCGTCCTGATTGTGGACGACGAGAAAAACACCCGAGACGGACTGCGCCTGTCGCTAGAGGACGAGTTCGATGTTTATGTCGCTGCGAACATCTCGGAAGCCAACGAAGTGCTCAAAAACGAATCGGTCGACGTCATGGTTACCGATCTCCGCCTCGGAGGTGAAGACGGGATGGAATTGATCACCAAAACCCTGACTCGCCCAAAACCACCGGTCTGCATTCTCATGACCGCTTACGGCTCTGTCGACGTCGCCGTCGAAGCGATGAAAAAGGGAGCCTACGATTATGTGAGTAAACCGCTCAACATCGACGAACTGGAAATTGTTATTAAGCGTGCCATTCGCTCCCGCAGCTTCGAAGAAGAAAACGAGGCGTTGAAAGAACAGGTCAAGGATCGCTACGGCCTGGAGAACATCATCGGCCATTCCGCAGTGATGGACCCGGTCTTCGAAACCATGAAACAGGTTGCACCGACAAAGGCCACTGTTCTGATCGATGGGGAGAGTGGAACCGGTAAGGAACTCGTCGGCCGTGGCATTCATCATCTCAGCGGACGCCCCAAGTCAAAACTAGTCACGGTCCATTGTGCAGCTTTGAGTGAGCAATTACTTGAGAGCGAACTCTTCGGCCATGAGCGAGGCTCCTTCACCGGGGCTAGTGAACGGCGTATCGGTCGATTCGAGGAAGCCAATGGTGGGACCCTCTTTCTCGATGAGATCGGCGAAATAGACCTCAACACCCAAGTCAAGCTCCTCCGCGCGATCGGTGAACGAACCATCGAGCGAATCGGCTCTAACAAGCCCATTAAAGTTGATGTCCGGGTCGTTGCCGCAACAAATAAGGATCTCAGCGAAATGGTCAAAGAGGGCACGTTTCGTAACGACCTATTTTTTCGATTGAACGTCGTAACCATCCAGATGCCTCCCCTCCGAGATCGCAAGGAGGACATCGTTTTGCTCGCCGATACCTTCCTGAAGGAATTTACCGAGGAAAATAACAAGGAGGAAATGGAACTCTCTCAGGAAGCACTCCAGCTTCTTCTCGACTACGACTGGCCCGGTAATGTTCGAGAACTTCGAACCGCCATCGAACACGGCGTCGTCATGTCGAATGGTAGAAAAATCGGCGTGCGTCACCTTCCACCTTTCCTGAGAGATAACTCTCACAGCGGATTTCGTATTTCGGATGGCTCAGACCCTGTGTCATCTCCGATCAATCAAATTGACGATGAAGACCTCAACTTGTCGAACGTCGAAAGAAAGATGATTGGCCTTGCTCTGAAGCGCACCGGTAAAAACCGGACCGAGGCAGCCCAACTGCTCGGCATATCCCGCCGCACCATGCAGCGGAAGCTAAAAGAAATGGGGCTAATTGAAGGGTGAACTCTCTACGCCAACAGATCGCGGATTGGGTGCCCTTCTACCTCAATCAGACTAAGTCGACAATCGATCCAAAGTCAGCATCGAAAAGTCGCTTGTAGGTCCGCGTTGCAATCCCGTCGGTCATTTTAGCGAGAACATCGCAGATGACACGAGCGCGCGACGTTTCGTCGGGTTGGGCGCGAAGCAATTCCTCTTCTTCATCGGCAAGCAACTTGAACCTTGGCTTTTTACTGGTGACATACTGCTCCACCAATACCTCGAACAAACGGGTCAGGATAAAGTCGGACTTCCGATCCAATTGCTGCAGTTGCTGACTTTTAAAAACGAGATCGAGAGAGATTGCTTTGTAAAGAGAACAAGCCTTTCCGATGTCTGTTTCGATAACCAGCTGATAACGATGACGAGCGGTCACATCACTTAAGAAGTTAGAAACTTCTTCGAGGTTAGCTCCAGCAATAAACGCTCCAATTTTTTTGCCAATAGTTGGCTCTACTCGATCTTTGCGGATAGCAGTCAGCAACTCTTTGACTTGCACCTCGTCATCAGAATCAAGATCGCGCCCTTCTGCCCATCTCTCAATTTTCTCCACGGTGATGAAGCCGGCGTGTATTCCGTCAGCAATGTCGTTCAGCGAGTACGCTGTGTCGTCAGCCCAGTCCATTACTTGGCATTCTACCGAGCGAAAACCATTGCGAGCCATTCCCGCCGGAATCGAGTCCGGAAATGGTGCGCCGTCGGTGACAAATTGAAGCACCCCGTCCTGCTCCGCATATAAAAAGTGGTTCTTCTGCTCAGCCACTTCACCGTAGAGCGTTTTATATTTCAGAACACTATCGATGAAGCCTCGAGTCGGATTCATTCCCCGATCGGGGCCAAATAAGATGCTTGTCAGGATACGTAGGGTTTGAGCATTTCCCTCAAAACCACCATACGAAGCCATGAGTCGATGGAGCGTTCGTTCGCCCGTGTGTCCAAAAGGCGGATGCCCAATGTCATGAGCCAGACAGGAAGCCTCGACCAAATCAGCGTCAATCTGGAATCCTTCGCCCAGCAGAGGCGAAGTTTGATTGAGACGATTGCAGATGCTGCGACCGATCTGGGCGACCTCAATAGAATGAGTCAGACGCGTTCTATAAAAATCGTATTCCCCACTGAAAAAAACCTGCGTCTTGCTCTGTAGGCGCCGAAACGCCGATGTATGGATAATTCTGTCTCGATCTACCTGAAAACTGGTCCGGTATTCTCCTTTGCTCTCCGGCAAAAATCCGTTAACACGTGCAAAATCAAAGGGTTGGTAGAAGGAGTTTTCCATCTTGCGAGCTTTAAAGCCTAGACCTCGTCTCCCGCCCAGAAAAACAGAATATTTGTAATTTTCTCAGAAATTGGTCTTTTTGATTGATGAAAATTATTGGAAATATTCAAAATTAAAGCTCCTTGGTCTTGCTTCGGAAGTAATCCTTGGCGCAGCGTCACCAAATTAGAGGCAAAAGCGGCCGAGGTGCTCTTTACGTAGTGTTTGATCTACATCTCAAGAAATGTTGCTGCTAAGTGACTCCTGACTTTCAAAAAACCTCCTAGACACACGCAGCGCTGGTTCTCTTCGTTCTCACGGCGATTGTATTCATTGCCCCGTTTCAGCTTTCCGCGAGCCTGAACGATCAGTCGCTCGTTCTTAATTTCTCTATCTTCCTAGCTCTCGTCTGTGGTGGAGTCGGAACCCTCTCGCTCAACAATCTGCTGACATGGAAAAGGACCGATAGGAAATAATCGGGAAAACTCCCCGAAATTCCTCTTGAAAGGTAGGGTTGGAGCCTCCTATGTCCGTAATGCCTTCCTTTGAAGAATTGGGACTCTCCGGACCAGTGTTGCGAGCCGTGACACGGGCCGGATATAATGAACCCACCCAAATCCAAGCCCAGGCCATTCCAGAGGCGCTGGAGGGTAAAGATATCGTGGGTGCTTCCCAGACAGGAACCGGCAAGACCGCTGCATTTTCGCTCCCTATCGTCTGCAAAATGGGGCCATCGACCAAGCCACAGTGCCTCGTCCTTGAACCCACCCGCGAGCTCGCGGCCCAAGTTGAGGATCAGATGAATCTGTTTTCTTACTACAAGCCGCTCAACGTTATGCTCCTCCATGGGGGCGTTGGCTACGGCCACCAGATCGAAGCCTTAGAGAACAAACCTGACGTCATCATCGCCACTCCCGGCCGCCTGCTCGATCACATGGAGAAGGGTAACATCGATCTTAGCGAGGTTCAGTTCCTTGTCCTCGATGAAGTCGACCGCATGCTCGACATGGGGTTTCTTCCGGACGTGAAGAGGATTATCGATCAGTGCCCTAAGGAACGGCAAACTCTCTTCTTTTCCGCCACGATGCCAGGCGCGATTCAGACGCTGGCCCAGTGGGCTCTGAATGAGCCTGTTTCCATCGAAGTTGGTGGACGCCAGTCTCCGGCAGAAACTGTGACCCACGCCTTCTACCCCGTTGGTATGGACCAACGCGATGACCTTATCTTGGCGCTTATCCAAAGAACCGGCTACGAAAGTATGATGATTTTCACCCGAACAAAAAAAGAAGCTGATACGCTTCTTGTTCGAATTAAGGAAATAGAGGGGACCAAACCCACCGCACTCCACTCAGACATTAAGCAGAGCGACCGCACCAAAGCCCTCCAGGGTTTTCGCGACGGCACCTTCAACATTATCGTAGCTACCGACATTGCAGCCCGAGGTCTCGACATCTCCGGAGTGACACACGTAATTAACTACCGAGTGCCCGAGAACCCGGAGGACTACGTCCACCGTATTGGACGTACAGGGCGCGCGCAGCAAGAGGGAGATGCTTTCACCATCCTCACCGCCGACGAACTGGAGAATGCAGCGGCAGTCGAACATTTCATCGACCAAAAGATCGAGCGCAAAAAGCTCGAAGGTTTCGACTACGCTTACACAGCGCTACTCGAGGAAAATCCTCAGCCTGTTCGAAAGCGGAGACCCGCACCGAGGCGGCGGCGCTGATTGCGCGGACGTAGAACCTTCAACGTTCTAAGAGGGTGATCTACGACTACCGGTAGGCCTACTCCATTGTCTGCATATGCAGCACGACACCAGTTGGGCTGACCATAGCAGTAAAGCCCATCTCTCCCAGAGGCCTTAGCTTGGGATCCGCTTTCCTACACGACGCCGTTGTCGATCAGCTTGAGAATCGTCTGGATGGTTAAAAACAGAACCAGACCGATCGGCAGACCATAGAGAAGATATCCATAGGCTGTCTGGAGCCGCTCAAACTTCCTCTCTAACACCTTTCCCATATCGTAAATGTCGGCTGCCATGGTTGGATAGATAGCTTCAGGCCTAACGATCAGGTCACTCATACTCTCAACATATTCCTCTTTCCGGATTTTAGTGAAACCGCCAAAGAAAAGTAGATTAGTTTCCTCGTCGTCACTTAGTTCTCGCTCCCCTTTTTTCTTGAGGCGAGTCACGCGAGGCCGTGCAACGATAGCCGCGTAGACCATTGAACCTACGCAACTACCAATCACGATCGCTGCAGGAAACAACAGCAACCTATCCGTCACAACTTCCTTCCCGTGAGCAGCGGCTAGAATGAGGATGATACTATTCACCGAAATAAGAAAATTAGCTTTGCTGTCAGCAATTGCACTCAGCTCCACATGAACGCGACATGCATTACGAAACATCGTCTCAACACCCCGGTTTGAACCGAGCTTTTTCATTTTTTTGGCTTTCATTTCTGGATTCAGCAACTCTTCAGAGAGGCGCACTTCCTTTTGTAAGCTTTCTTCGGGATCAATTTTCATTTTGACGATTTGTATCTTTTGCTTCGATAAGGCTCTCCATCATTGAAGCGGTTCATTCGCGTAACAAGACCTGAAGGATTACGATAATCACGGATAATACCTGAGAGGACAGTTTTCTCATAGGGGCGGATGGTTGCCTTGTGGGCGAGAATATCAATAAAGGTTTCTTTTGTATCACCACTGAGATGCCAAGCATTCAAGTTTCCTGTCCGCACCAGATCTTTTTCGATCTCCGAGAGCGGGATTTGATAGGTTGCGGCAGCGGCGCTACGTTCCAAACGGGACGTTAGAGGAACCGCAATGGTGGGGGCTTCGCCCGCATGGTCGTCAAGCAAGGCGACGTTGTAAACCTTCGCGAGAAGATCACGCCGTTTAATCAAACGCCATGCGAGGCTGTCCTGATAAAAATCCGGCATACCGCCGTAAGATACTGCATCACGGATCTCAGATTTTGTAATGCGAGCTATATGTCGGACCCCAGAAAGTTGGTCGGCAAAGGTGGTGAAGTCCCACGCCTCGGGGCGATATAGCTGAAATGAATTGGAGTAGATAGACATTCCACCTGCATCCACCCAAAGAAAACCCCCGGTGCCAGATCGATAGTTGAGTTTATTTATCTCTCCTGAGCGCCGTAAACCGCCCAGGGAACTACCTGGATCGTGGAAGTATTCCAAGTATTGATCACCACTAATACCACCAAAATCACTCACCCAAACAGCACGATGATTATCTTCTTTTACATCCACATCCGCTGTCCAAAAGGCAACGACCATCGCCTGCCTGAGAGCACGATCACGAGCGGCCACTGCTGAGTCCGTAGAGACGGGGCCGCCTGAATTGATGATATCATGCTTCGCCTCGACCATCGACTCTCGGAAGCGAATCCAAGTGCGACCAATTAAACGCTTTTTCCGAAAAGGCTTCTTTGCCTCCAACGGAAGCCCGGCCAAAATTTCATCAACATTGCTCTCAGTGATCACCCCTGAAGAAAGAATAAAAGGCTCCGCATTGAAATTATAGCGGGAAGCATTCATCTCTCTGAGAAACTCACTTTTTGTGAGGGGCATCACCTTATTAGGGTTCATCGAACGTTGTAATTCAGAGGGGAGGATAAGCAGATGTGAGCTACCACAAATGTCCGCGTAGCAGAGATCAGAAAAGCGGGAGCCCGCGAGCAGGCGCAAACGATTGGCAACAGGTTCGACGACAGACTCCTCGCCCCATTTCATCTTCCATTCCTGGTCGAATGAGTCACGCACGTCTGCCTTAGGTGAAGTTGCCGTAAGTTTAATATCATCCCAGAATAAGACACGCCGAGCAGCGCTGAGGCTGTAGCTGAATTCGGGATAATCCTTTCGAAAGCTTTTTTTACTGAGAAGCTCTTGAGTCACCTGTCTCTCCACCCACCGTTCAATTTCGGTCCAAGTGTCGGGGCGCTTACTCATTACTTCATGAGTGTGCCACATAGGATTAGACGGCGAGATGTCGAGCTGCGACACCTCCTCATGGGAGAGTTTAGCTAAGATCTCAGGACCAACGAAGCGATCTGATCGACCCGGGTCAACAAGGTTGGTAGCCTCCCGTTTTGCAGCCCACGGTCCTAACAGAACTCCCCTTTCACGCTCATCGTAAAACCTTGTCCGGTTACGCTGAGCCTTGAATACAAAGGCTTTGATAACAAGATTCTTCTCTCGACGATTACGTTCATTTGGGTCGAAATCTTTTTTTCCGAGAAACTGATCAGCAAAGAGTGAATATAGATTCCGAACCGCCACATTACAGGCTTCCTGTCGGAGACGCTGGTTTTCCGGGTAACAACGCGCCTCATTGAGTAAAGTTAACGTTGGTTTTTCGAAAGCGACGTAGAGACGATACCGGTTACGCTGTAGCTTGAGAGGATCAGCTTGGGTCCTCAAACCAAGATAAGCTCCGAGGTCAGGTTTTTGTTTCTCTTTTTTACGAGCTTCGTCTGTCTTGGCAAAATCACGCTGATCACCGTCCCAGTCTTCGAGTTTTTCCGCTAACTTATCCGACTTATCATCTATCTCGTCATAGAGATCATCATAAAAATCTTCCTCGGCAGTTGAGAGAATAAAGTCCCGGCTAATTAAAGCATAGAGCCTGTCTAAGTCCTCTGCCGTGCCATACGGGGAAATCTGCTGAGCTTTAAGGAACTGATCAAAAAGCGAGAGAATCTCTCCCAGATTCCGCTCAGTGCTTTCTCCTTCCCCGGGGTTGAACGTCGAAAAGTCAACGGTGGACGCCAGAGGCCCCGTCAATCTACCTAGAGGCGAGGTAACGGGATGATCGCCACCAATGCCTCGACCACATACAAAAATCAGCCCGAGGAAAAACGACGTGGATAAAATCCTAACCCCACCTAAAACAGTCGGATGGCCGCTGTTTTGCGTTCCCCTTTTATGCCTCTTTGATACCTCCATTAGAATTGATCAACGGTCTCGTGATTACTCCATTTACCACCTACTAAAATCCAGTCTCAAAACCACTCTTGCTTCAGGGATAGGGAAAAGCCAAGCAAACTAGGACAATGACTCCCGATCCCTGCGCTCCTAAACGGAGGCAGCACTGCAATAACTGGCAAAGGTCTACCGATACTGATGAGAACGAACGATTTTTCCAGCCAGGAAAAATTTCCTTTTCTAACAACAACACCATTGTAATCCCACTGCATAACTATGTTGAGTAACGCCCATGGGCCCGGGCCTGCAGGGACGCTCGTGGGTCCAGAAAGACTATCATTTTTCGTAGTCCTGTCATCTAGGGAAACGTGATGATGGCTGGTCACACAGAATTTAGAGAGATCTCGAGGAAATGGTTTTCTACAAGTACCGTCGAATCATGGAAAGTTATCTTGCTCAGCGCGAGATAGTCGGGGAGCGCCTCCTCGAAACTTCCTACGAAAAATTTGTCTCCGACCCCGTCGGAGAAATAGGACGCTTCTATGATCACTTTGGTTTCACATCAAAAGACGAAGCTTCAACAGCAATAAGCTGTTACGCTCAGCGAGATCGAAATTACCGCCGCAATAAATACCGACTATCGAGAGCTCAGGTGGATCGAATCCATGATGAGTGGGGTTTCGCTCTCAAGGAATGGAATTACTCGCAACCAGGATCGATCGAGGTCAATTAATCACCAGCAACAGACAACCGCAGCCAAGCATCGTGAATCAAAATTGGCATAAGCCAGGCACTTCCATTTAATCACCCCCGAGGGTGGCTAAACGACGAAAAATTGCCCGCTAACCCAGAAACCGCAGTTTTACGGTCTCTTGCGACCGATTTGATAGTTAAATCGACCCCCTTCGGCCGTTGTCGCAAAATAACGTTATTTGGAGGGGCGAAAGATTGTTTGACTAATCGACGATTGACCGCCGTAATCTGGGAGTCGCTTTGTTTTGGTTATCTCTCTGACGGTAAAGCCGTCAGGTTGGGGAGATGCTTTTTCGGAGCGTCATCAAAAAACCCAACACTAATAATAATATGAGTGAAACAATGCGAGCCCTAGAAGCGGGCTTATCAATTGAAGGAATCACGATGTACCTATTCTGGGTCGGCATCGTAGCCATGGGAGCCGGAGCCATCTTCTTCTGGTTGACGATCCCAAAACTACCCAAAGCCTATCAATCCGTTAATGTGGTTGCAGGCATCATCTGCGCAGTGGCCTGTTTCCACTACGTCAAAATGTCTGGAATCTACGTTGAAGGTCTTGCCAGCCTTTTTGACGCAAATGGAGAACGGATCGATGGGAAGGAAATAGCAGCCTTCCCCACCGCCTACCGCTACATTGACTGGTTCATCACCGTGCCTCTGCTGGTTCTTGAGTTCCCACTACTCCTTCGCCTTGGTCAGAAGGGTAAAGGTCTCATGCGAAATCTTGTCGGGGCATCAGTTGTCATGCTTGTATTCGCCTGGGTTGCCGAAGAAAGTGCTGTTGGATCAAGCGCTTGGTGGATCAATTACCTGATCAGCTGTGGCGCTTGGGGATTCATCGTTTTCACCCTCTACACAACGGTTTCGCAGCGGATCAAAGAAGCTCCCGCACCGATCGCTCGTTCTGCCAACATCATGAGACTTTTCATTCTCGTTGGTTGGAGCATTTACCCGATTGGTTTCCTCATGAGCCTCGGCGGTGCCGAAGGTGAGAGCATTCGTGAAATCTGCTACAACGTTGCCGACGTCATTAACAAGGTTGGTTTTGGTCTGGTTTGTTTCGCAGGGGCTCAGGGCCTCGCAGAAATGGACGCTGAGGCTAGCTAACTTCAATTAAGTGGAAAAGCTCTACCCTTCTTACGAATGGGAGCGTCTACTTTGAATTCTAAAAAAAACGGAACACTGATAATCCCGGCCGCTCTGCTGGCCGGGATTATTTTGTCTTATGCTTTGGGGGTCGAATCCCATTGGCTGTGGATCGCCTCGTTCGCACTGATCGGGATGCCACATGGAGCTTATGACGTTTGGAGGCTTCAAGACCAAAGCAAACACCCCCTCACCACTGGGCTTAAAATTGCCCTCTATCTTCTCATTGTGGTGGCCTACCTCTGCCTCTGGCAGCGGTTCCCTGTCTTTTCGCTTTTCCTGTTTCTCTCCCTGACCGCTTGGCACTGGGGGATCGCTGATTCCTACTGGATCGAACCAAAAATGAATTTCCGCCGAGTTTGCCTCGGACTCCTTCGTGGCACTTGGATCGTCTCACTTCCCATTGCGACCGACTTTCAGGGAGCAAGCCAGATCATGGAGTCGATGGTTTTACAATCCTCTCCCCAACCGTTTCTCTTCGAGAAACAATGGCAACCAATCTTTCTGGCCGCCGGTATTATCGCTTTATCCTTAGAAACTTTTCTGCACCTACGAAACCGCCGCTTGATCTCATTAGGTGAGGCCGCTCTCTTAGCTTCCCTTGCCGCCATCCTGCCTGCGAGCCTTTTCTTGGTGTCCTACTTTATTGCCGTGCACAGTTGGCGCTACCTCTACGAACGTTTCTCCGTCGAAGGAGATCTTTTCTTAAAACCCACTCGATGGGCCATTGTCGCGGGAATCTCGCTACTGCTCATCCCAATCTGGTATCAGCTTTACTCGGTGAGTGCTCCGGAAGCAACGGGAGCCAGTTTAACGGCAAGTTATCTCCTTCTAGTCTCTGCATTCACCTTGCCTCACGCAATCCTCCTCCAGATTCAAGATTCTCTGTCAACCAAGTCCCGCTTAGTAACCTCTGAAAGCGGCTCCAGAGCGTGAGGCTTACCTTCAAAATTTCCGCAACATTCGAAACACTTTCGGTTAGATGCGGACCAAGAAGGAAAAATTTTTCTGGGATTAAACATAAGTTTAACCATTTTGAGCCGGCAAGTGGCTTCCTCACACAGTGACGAGCGTCGACTGCGTTTGAAACCATTCGACAGGATCCGATTAGAAGATTGCGATCGGGAAGAATACGAACTCTGGGATACGATGATCACTTGGCAGCTGAGAGAGTTGAAAGCATCCCGCTCACCAGATGACTACAAGGACATTGAGGCCA
>PBSY01000085.1 GCA_002726915.1 Verrucomicrobiales bacterium
GAAAGGATTTGGAATTCTTCGACAGAGTAACAGAGATGACCCTTGCGCTTGCCAGAAGCGTGAAAGATGATTAGCGGGTATTTATTGACCACCTATGAGAGTTTTAGTTACCGGTGGAGCCGGGTATATCGGGAGTGCGAATGTTGACGCCTTGATAGGCTCAGGGCACGAAGTGGCCGTTTTTGACAGCCTCTATCAAGGGCACCGCTCAGCTGTCAATGAAGCGGCAATATTTTTTGAAGGGGACTTAGCAGATGCGTCGGTGATTGAAGCAGCAGTTTTAGAATTTCGTCCAGATTCCATTATGCACTTCGCTTCTCACACTCTGGTGGGGGAGTCTATGGATAAGCCATTCATGTATCTTAGGGAGAATACGAATAATGCGACCAACCTAATTGAAGCTGCCTTGGATTGCGGCGTGAAGCGTTTCATTCTTTCTTCGACAGCAAACCTGTTTGATAAGCCAGAGAAGATTCCGATTGCTCCAGATGAACGCATCGTTCCGGGGAGTCCCTATGGTGAGTCAAAGTTTTTCATCGAGCGGCTTCTGCATTGGGCCCATGTGACTAAAGGTTTGCGATATGCTTCGCTTCGCTATTTTAACGCGGCTGGTTCTACTGCTGTTCGTGGGGAAGATCACGATCCGGAAACCCACTTGATCCCGTTGATCCTGCAAGTCGCCCTCGGACAGCGGGAAAGTATCAAGATTTTCGGGGACGATTACGAGACTCCAGACGGCACCTGCGTGAGGGATTACATCCATATTGAGGATCTCGCCCAGGCTCACATTCTTGCGCTTGAAGCGCTCCTCAAGCGAGAGGTACTTCAATACAACCTTGGTAACGGTAAAGGATTCAGCGTGAGGGAGGTCGTGGATGCTGTTAGGGAAATTACAGGACATCCGGTTCCCGCCGAGATCACTCCCCGACGCCCCGGAGACCCGGCAATCCTCATTGCGGACAGCACAAAGATTCGTAATGAGCTTGGATGGGAGCCAAAGTTTCCGGATATTCGATCCATCGTCCAATCAGCGTGGGATTGGCATGAAGAACATCCGAACGGCTACGGGGACTAAACCAAATTAATGGTGGTTTTCCTGTCACCAACGTTGATTCCCGATTGACTGATGGTTAGACAATAGGTTGTGATGGTTAGGTGAAATTTGCTCCCCGCATCATGTTAGGATTCGGCCGATGTGTTTTGTGGCTGCTGGTCACGTTGTTTGTCCTCCCCCTTGTTGGTCAGGAGGATGCGACGGCCTCAGCCGTCGAGACTGAGGGGCCTGCCCAACTGTTGGAAAGAGGGCGTCAGGCATTCGCAGCTAGCAACTTTGCAGAAGCAGAGGAAGCGCTCGAAAAGTTTATCACTGACTATGGTGAAGCCGAGGAAGCGAGAGAGGCGGCGCGAATTCACCGGCCATTAGTGGCTATCAGCAAGGTAGGTGTGAAAAAATTCGATGAAGCTTTACCCTGGATTGAACAATCACTCTCTGACCCTAAACTTGATCCCGCACTGAAGGATGAATTGAGTTTCTGGAAAGGCATCTGTTTGATGACAGCAGGCGAACTCGTCACTGCGCAACGGGCGTTCGGAGAATACTGGGCCGACGAGTCTCATCAACCGTTCAAGCGTTATGAAGCGCTTCTCTTGTTCGCTACACTATACCTTCAACAGGACTTTCCAGCCGATGCAGCTGATTTTCTGGCGGACCAACTTCCGAAGTACCGTGAGGTAGCACCGGAAGCTGCAAGCCGCGCGATCGTCTTGGAGATGTATGCCAGAATCGACGCAGGCCAGCTGGACGACGCGCTTGCTATTCTTCGACGTGAATTCCCTCAGCTCAGCGAAATGACACAGGTTATTAGCTTTCAGACCTTGGCCTTGCAGTTGGGTGCCAAGTTCCTTGAGGAGGAGCGATGGTATGAAGCGATCATCTGCTTTCAGCGGATTTGGCCGGCCGAGAAGCTAGTTGAGCACCAGTCCATCAAGGTTATCGAGATTGAGGACCGAATCGAGGTGTTGAGACAACGGCCCCAGACACAGGCTGTCATTCACCAGTTGGAAGCGATTTTAAAACGAGTTCAGAGCGAATTGAAAAATTTTGACGCGATTGCGAACTTTGACTCCGCGTTGCGTCTGCGGCTGGCAATGGCTTACCAAGGGTTGGGGCGATACCGTGAAGCTGCCTTAGTGATGGCAGAGATGCTTGATACAATACCCCCTGACTCTGTCGTAGAGAGCGCCACTCTCGCTCAAATTCAGTGCTGGATGGAAATCGGCGCATGGGAGCGAGCAGCCGGTGCTTCAGATCATTACATCAAGATCTTTGGCGAAAAAGGGAAGAGCCTCCCGCTGGTTCTATTTTTAAAGGCCGAATCGTTACGTGAAGCTCAAGCCTATGGGGCAGCCCAGATTGCTTACGGTGAGCTGGTCGAAAATTTCCCGGATGATGACTTTGCGCCCAAAGCTATGTTCATGCAGGGCTTTCTATATCTGCAGCAGGGAGATAATGACGGAGCTCTTTACCAATTTGAACAGGTGCAGCGGATCTATCCTGAATCCGGGATGAGAGAGGATTCCGATTACTGGACGGGAATGGCATTCTCCTTTAGTGGCTTGTACGAAGAAGCGAGGGAGCACCTCCAGGGCTATCTCACTCGTTATGACTCGCCCAAGTATCAAAAAGAGTCTCAATTCCGGATGGGGGTGTGCACATTTTCTCTTGGGGACTACGAAGGGGCCCTCAAAACTCTTGAATCATTTAACCAAAAATATCCCGGTGATGACCTTACCGATGAGGGAAACCTCCTGATAGGGGATGCCTACTTTGCTGACGGAAACAGTGAAGAGGGTTTGGCTGCCTACGAGAGGGTAAGACCTCAGTCGGGGCGCTACTTTGAAGAGGCCTGGTTCAAAAAAGGAACGGCGCTCAAATTGCTTAAGGACTATGCGGCGATGCGTGCTCACTTTGAGACGTTTGTTTCTGACTTTGCATCAAGCAGTCGGATGCCGGAGGCCGTCTACTGGGTTGGATGGACTTTTGATTCCACTGGAGACCCGGGTAAGGCCCGTGAAATCTACTGGGAGACGATAGGGGCCCACGGAAATAACCCTGACATGGTTACTATCACTGATGTTTTTTCAGCCTTACCTGCAATCTATGCAAGAGACGGTGACGCAGGTAGTGAAGAGCTATTGACGCGGCTTGAGCGACTCAAGTCCGGTGCTGCGGTTGCCGGAGAACTGGTAATGGCGGCACGGGCAGGTTGGGCGAAATCTCTGATCATGGGGAAAGTCAGTGACTTGGCAGGTAGGACTGAGTTGCTAAGTATTGCAAAATGGGTAGACCCGAAATTAAGTCGTCCCGCTATCTCGGTTTCGGTAGCTGAAGCTCTTCTTGAGGCAGGTAATCCATTGACGGCGAAAGAGCTTTTCACAAATATCAGGAAGTGGAATCCGAGGTGTGTCGAGAAAGCCAGAATCTATCGCGGTCTGGGTGACATCGCTCTTGTAGAGAAGGACTCCCAGAAGGCTCTGGAATATTATGCCATGTATGAGCGTGAAGCGGTGCAAACAGTTGCTCTAGGTGGCGTAAAGTTCAGAAAGGCTGAGATCTACGCTGGTCTTGGTCAGAAAGCTAAGGCTAGAGCCGAACTGGAATCGGTGTTGGAGACTCCCGGTGTGACGGCAGAGGCGAAAGCAGGCGCGCTGATGAAGATTGGTGAACTGCATGTCGGTGATGGCGAGCATGAAAAAGCCATTGTTTATTTTGAGCGAGTTTATGTCGCTTACGGTAAGTTTGGGGGTGTCAATGCAAGAGCTTATTGGGAGCGGGGACAATCTCTGGAAGCACTTAATTTGAAGAAAGAAGCCTTGGAGACCTACGAAGAGTTGGTCGCACGTGACGATTTGAGCCGCTTTAATGAAGTGGAGTTGGCTGAGGAAAAAGTGACGAAGCTGAGACGCTTGTTTCCGCCTGAGTTGATCGAAATGGAGGAGGAGAAATTGTGAAGAGTCCGACTTTGATCCTTTTTTTGATGGCACTTTTTACCGTCGTGGAATCACGAGGTCGGGATGTGATCGTGCTCAAGAACGGTCAGTATGCTGCGTGTGAAATTGAAGCCTTAACTGACAATATCGTGACCTTCACCGTGCATCAACGGGAAGGCGACGGCGGAGGAGTAACACGCCGCACCATTAAAACTTCGGAGGTCGACTACGTGGAATTCGATTTTGAGCCGGGTGAAGAGGAGGCTTTTTCGAATCGAGCGGCCCAGAACCGTGAGACAGCCGAAGTGTGGTGGAATCATCATTTTGCGCACCTTCATCGTCCCCGTTCCAGAACAGCGGCCTGGGGGATCGCGTTGGGATACGCACTAATTGATGAGGATTCGGAATTGTATGGAAACCGTGCCCTGCAGTTGTTCGAGCGTATCGCTGACCGTGCTTGGTCAGGTATCGACGTGGCTGCGGCTAAAAGAGGGCGCCTCCGCGCAATGATGGCTATTGGCGACCTTGAGCGGGCCACCAGCGAAGCCAAAATTCTGGCAACACAAACGGAAGACCCTGAGCTATTGATTGAGGTTAAGTATCTTCTTGCTCAAGCTGACTTCGAACGCCTTAAAGAGTTGGAAGATGAGAATCCCAGATGGTATGATGATGATGAAGTGAGGCCGCTCCGGAATGAGTTGTATCAGGGGGTTATCGATCAGTTTATGTGGCCATATCTATTTCATGCCGCCCAAGAAAAAGCTGCTTCACGCGGTCTCCTTCAAGCAGGAGTGGTTTATGAGTTTGGAGGAGACGAGGAGCGGTCGATAAGCGCTTATCGTGATTTGGCCGCACTCTATCCGGAATCCGAGGCACGGCCAGAAGGAGAACTTCGATTGCAGAATTTAATTAACGAAGAATCTAAAGAAAACAAACCGGAACCAACCAATCCATGAGACAAAAACAAAGAAGGAATTTAATGCTGTTGATGGCAGTGATGATTGGCTTGCTCCTGATGTCGTCAGTAACATCGGCACAGGATGAGGGCGCAGATGGGAGTGGGCCCGCTCCCGAAAACGTTTCGGCACTGGACCTTTACAAACAGGGAGGGAACTTCATGCATCTTCTCTTGGTTTGTTCGATTGGCACGATTGCGGTGTCGATCTATTGCTTTATCCAGATCAGCGGCAAAAAGATGGCGCCGAAGGAACTGGTTGACCGGGTCAACGCGGCGATGGCGGCTAAGGATGTTAATACAGCCTACAGCACCTGCGATTCCCATCCCAGTAGCTATGGCAAGGTAATGTCAGGCGCTTTGCTCAAGGTAAACTTTGAGCGAGATTTATCGAACAAGGCCAGCATGATGGACGCTGCTTCGGAAGCGATTGATGAAGAAGAGCATCGGCAGATGGTTTGGGTCAATTACTTGAACATCTTTGCGACACTGGCTCCCATGGTTGGTTTATTGGGGACCGTTTGGGGTATGATTGAGGCCTTCGACAAGTTGGCAACGACAAGCGGTGATGCTAAACAGTTAGCCGGAGGAATCAAGATCGCCATGGTTACTACAGCGGGAGGACTTATCGTGGGAATACCGGCGATGTTCTTTTACTTTTTCTTCCGTGATCGACTGCAGGGGGTCATGACAACGGTTCAGAAGCATGCCAGTTTTGCGATTGATATTCTCTCGGGAGAGATTCGTCTTCAGGGTGCAGCGGATACGCTGGCTCAGGAGTCTGCCGAGGAAGCGTGATTATAGGTAGTCAGAGTTACCGATGATTCGTCGCCGCAAGAGACCTTTGGACGAGGTGAGTTTTCAGATCACTCCGATGATCGATATGACTTTTCTTCTTCTTATTTTCTTTATGGTGACGCAGAAGATTACCGAACAGCAGTTGAATGTGCCGGTAAAATTGCCCTTGGCAATCAGTGCCGTGGCTCCGGAGCGGACAGAAAGAGATGTCATTAATATCGATGGAGAGGGCAATTACTACATCGGCGATAAGTTGGCGACAAAAGATGAGGTTCTGGCTCATCTGCAGGTGAAGTTTGTAGATTATCCTCCACTACAAATTTACCTGAGAGCGGACCAAAACACGCCAGCAAAGAAGATTCGGGAATTTGTTGAAATGGCGACCGCGGTCGGAGCGATCGATTTGATTTTTGGGGTCTACGGCAATTAAAATGAGACGAGTCCGGAAAAGACGTCATCAGACAGTGGAAATGCAAATGGGACCTATGATCGACATGGTCTTTCTTCTTCTGGTTTTCTTTATGGTCTCGGCAAAGCCGATTAAACCTGAAAGCGACATTCCTATGGGTTTGCCAGGGGAGGTGAGTCAGGAAGAGGCAGTAGATATCCCTGATGAGGCGAGAGTCATCATCGAACCAGGGGGACAAGTTGTCCTCAATGAGCAGCGACTTGACGCTCCTGAAAGCTCTCCGCTCCCGGAACTGCGAGCTGTCCTGATTCGATTCAAAAAAGCCGCTGACAATGCCAACTCAGATGCTCTCGTCACAGTGGCCCCTCATGACACGGTCCCTCATCAGCGATTAATTGATGTCTTGAATGCCGTTGCTGAAGCTGGAATTACCGGGGTTACCCTGGCAGGAGGTGGCGATGAGTGAAGTGGGTGTTTCGTTAGAGCCAGAGGAGCCGAAGCGGAAACGCAAGAAACGCCATAAGTCCGACCGTCAGGTCTCTCATCGTCGGACTATGATCACGTCGATAATAATTGGCAGTGTCGCCGTCCACGCAGTTGCGTTGGTGTTGTTTGGTCTCTGGACTGTTGCCAAGCACTTCAGCCGACCGGAGGCGCGTTTTGAGATGAAGAGAGAGGTAAAGATACCTCCAAAACCGCCAGAGCATAAAATGAATGTCGCAAAGCATGAGGCTATGGCGCCAAAGCCGACCTTCAACGATAAGCTAGTTAGCACCCGTCCCATTGATTTTGCACTCCCCGAGATGCCACAAGTAGACCTTGATCAAATGTTGCCACTTGATCCCTCCGAATTGATTTCGGATCAGGTGAGCGGTCTGGTTGGCAGCGCCGCACTCGGTTCCGGTTTCGGTCAAGGTATGAGAGGGGGCGGCGGAACGGGAGAGGGAATGAACTTTTTTGGAGTGAAGGCGCAGGGTGATCGCATTTTGCTCCTTTTTGATGTTTCTGCGAGTGTGGTCAATAAGGCTAACGCCGCTGGGATTCCGCTGGAGCGAATACAAAAAGAGACCATCAAATTAATAGAGGGACTACCAATCAGTTCTCAGTTTTCGCTGATTCAGTTTACGGGAAACTACATGGCTTTCACCGATGAACTGATCGCGGCGACGCCGGCCAACAAAAAGTTGGCGGTCACATGGGTGGAGGAGGAATGGGAAACCAGTGGCAGTATGAGTTTAGCTTCGAAGGGGGTGGTTCAGAATCTGACTGGGGTAGTGGGTATCATCGAGAAATCTATCACGATGCGACCTGATGTGATTTTTTTGATTTCCGATGCCAGCTTTCAGTGGAGACCAACGGGCGGATTTGCCAATATCCCCTATGATGACATATCGGATGCGGTAGAAAGTATCGAAGAAGAATTGCGTGCTGATGTGCCGATTCACTTCCTTGCCTTTGAACCCAAAGACGATGATGCCAAAGGGTGGAGCCGGATCGTAAGAAAAACTGGCGGAGAGTTTAAAGAATTGAAAGAAAACTGAACGACCGGCGTAATTTTCCGTGCAAGTGTTTGAAGTAAAACGTTGGCGCTTTCGCCCTCGGAGGATGGTGTTTGCACAAAATTGGTAAGTTACTAAGTTTTGAAAATTAAGCTTTTTAAGAAAAACCAAAAACTTTAGATTTAATTGTAAGCTCGACAGTGGATTCTAAGAGAATTGAGTCCAATTGAGCCTATTTTAGCACTTGAGAAGTTAAAAAGTTTTTCTAACCTCTTACTGATCCGTAATTTTCTAACCCTCGAGACATGAAACCTGAGCCCCTCAGATCCCTCCTGACAGCGCTAACTGTTCTGCTCCTGATTACTGGCTGTAACATGCGTAACTCAGCGCCAGTCCTGCCTTTAGAAGAGATCCCCCCGTCCCAATACGGTCAACCAGGCTCCGAAATTCCGATGCCTCCCGGTGGTCGATTTGGTTACAATGGTGCTAATACAACGGGAGCCGCCCAAGCCCCACCTGCTCCTCGCGATGTGAGAGATATGGAAACGAATTCCAACACGGACTCGTCGGAACCGCCTCAAGATGCGGTGACGGCTCCTTCGCCGCCGGTGTTTGCGAACCCAGTTCCCGGTAATCCGCTTGTTGTCACTCTTCCCGGCAGACATTCTTCACTCGGCCAGATTTCGATTGAGAAATATGATTCTGCCGGAAGTCCGACAGGTGAACCGCTCAAGCGTGGGACTCCGGTTCAGATCCCTGACCCGAACAATCCCGGACAGAAAATCTACTTCAAAGTACCCTGAGCGCGGACGACGCACATCCGTTCAGGTGTATAGCGGTTCTTGGACCGGGCTTGATAGGGGGGTCCTTGATCAGGGCTGTTCGTGCTAGATTTTCGGGGGCCCGACTAACTGCGTGGGCTCGACGTGAGGAGGTTATTTCGTTGTTGCGCGACGCCGAAGGCCTAGGTGATGGAGCGACGGGCGATATCTCAAAAGCAGTGGAAGGGGCTGACCTAATTGTGTTGGCGATGCCTACGGGTGCGATGGCTGATGTGATCGAGCAGTTAGTTGATTTTCCTGTAGGTTCAGATGTTCTCGTTACCGATGTTGGCAGCGTGAAAGGTCCAGTGGAGAGCAAAGTGGGTAATTTGGTTCGTAAAAAAGGGGCAAACTTTATCGGAAGTCATCCCATGGCAGGCTCGGAGAAGACGGGGCTTAAGTTTGCTGACAGCGAATTATTTGATGACGCGCCCGTTATTCTAACTCCCTCCATGGGGAACGAAGTGGAGGGAGCGTTGGTTAATCGGCTGAGAGAATTCTGGGAAGGGGTTGGTGCAAGAGTTTCACAAATGTCTGTGGGTGAGCATGATCGACTGGTTGCTTCAATCAGTCATTTGCCGCATCTTCTCGCCGCCGCCCTCGTGCGAGTAGTTCTCGGGCAAACTCCGGAGGCGGGCACTTTTTCAGGCGGGGGATTCCGGGATACCACACGAGTATCGGCGGGCCCTGAGGAAATGTGGGCAGGTATCCTTTCCGACAATAGTGAGGCTGTCTCGTATCAGCTTGGCGCTTTTATCGATGAACTCGAAAGTTGGAAACATGCTTTAGACACGCTTGACAGGGATCAGCTCCACGGCTTTCTGTCCCAAGCCCGCAAGCTCAGGGAATCGCTGTAAGAATCGAGTAGGTCCCGTTAATTGTTTCGTCTTATGTCTGAACTCCGCGTCCGAAAAGTGAAGGATTTCTCCGCCGAACTTCAAGTTCCTGGAGACAAGAGCATATCGCATCGTGCCCTAATGTTTTCTGCGCTTTCCAACGGCCCATGCGAGATCACAGGATTTCTTGCCAGCGAAGACTGCATCGCAACACGCAATGCGCTCGCTGCGATGGGTGTCAAAATTGAGGAGCTGGGATCTGGTGGGACTCATATTCGAGTGCATGGTTGTCACGGCGATTTTAAAAAGCCCGAAAACCCGCTGGACTGTGGCAACAGCGGTACCACGATGCGTTTGCTTTCGGGCTTACTTTCGCGATGCCCCTTTGAGGTGAGCCTAGTGGGAGACAAGTCTCTTTCTCGACGCCCAATGAATCGGGTTGCACGGCCGCTGGGTGAGATGGGTGCTTCTATCAAAGGGCAAGGCGATCGATGCACTGCTCCGCTCACAATTCAGGGCAAGGATAAACTGACTCCCATTCACTATGACTCGCCCGTAGCCAGCGCCCAGATCAAAAGCGCGATTATGCTCGCGGGACTCGGTGCTGATGGGAAAACCAGCGTGACCGAGCCAAACGCCTCGCGGGATCATACTGAGCGCATGTTAAATTATCTGTTGGTGAAAAATATTCGGCAGGGTGACACCGTCTCAATCTGGGGAGGGCAGACTCCCGAATCACGTGATATCGAGGTCCCTGGCGACATATCAAGTGCCGCGTTCTGGATTGTTGCCGCAGCCGCGAGGGACGGGGCACGACTTCTGATTGATCGGGTAGGACTGAACCCGACTCGCATTGGAATTCTCAATGTGATGGCGCGCATGGGTGCAAAGATCACAGAGCGAATTGATGATTCAGGCTGCGAACCTATGGGAAGTCTTGAAGTGAGTGGCGGTCATCTGAAGGCTACCGAAATCGGGGGCGCCGAGATTCCAACTCTCATCGATGAAATTCCGATTATTGCGGTAGCCGCGGCCCTTGCTGAAGGGACTACCGTGATCAAGGATGCCAAGGAATTACGGGTGAAAGAAAGCGACCGAATTTCGACGGTTGCCGAAAATTTGCGCCGTATGGGAGTGAGGGTCGAAGAGTTTGATGACGGGATGGAGATCATCGGGGGGGATCCATTGAAGGGCGCCGAAATTAAATCCCTTGGCGACCATCGAATCGCAATGGCGTTTGCCATTGCCGGTTTGTTTGCTGAGGGCGAAACGGTCATTACGGGTTCTGAGTGCATTGAGACGTCTTACCCGGGATTCATTCGGGAAATCGAGCAACTGCAGGCTATGAATCGTTGATGGCGCGATATCTAAGATTTTTTATTGCGTCGTTTCCCGTTTCCTGATGTCCTCTACGCGGGAGCGAGAAAAACCTTTTATAACCGCATGGTTTTTGCACAAAAGTGGGTCTTTTTCAATTTTCGGCTTGTATTGGCATTGTATTTCTTTCAGTTTACATAGTAAAACATGACTCGAACGAGTTGCATCGTCATATTTAACGTCAAATTCATCTCCACAACCCATGAAAATTGCGAAGAAATTCTCCCTTAGGCGGGCACTCCAAACCAATCGCAAGGGAGTTGCCCTCGTCACTGTGCTGACGGTGATGTCGCTCACAACGATACTGGTTTTGACCTTTTTTACTCTGGCATCCAGTGAGCATAGAGCGTCAAAGACCTATTCTTACGGCCTCCAGTCTCAGCAGGTCGCGGAGCAGGCCGTAAATATGGTGATCGCTCAGATCCGCGAAGCCACCACCGTTAGTGACAATCCTTCTAATCTAAAGGTGTGGTCTTCGCAGCCCGGAGCGATTCGCACGTGGAATCAAAACGGTGAGTTTGATCGGATTTTCAAACTCTATTCTGACGATATTATGAAAACCGATAACCAGCTGGGTGTTCGTGGGGACTTCGCTGATATCGCTAAGTGGGCAGACAGACCGGATCATTTCGTCGATTTGAACGAACCGGTGATTCGCGGTGAGAAGGTTTACTATCCGATCGTCAGCGCGACCGCTTCGGTTCTTCCAGAGTGGCCCCAGAGTGGGATTAAGGATAACACCGGCGAATATGGTGCAAACGGCGTGGAAGGATTCAAGTACGACGCCGCCCTTGTTGAAGAGGGGGATTTCGGAAGGAAAGCTGCTGAAATTGCTGACGCGACGGATGGGCATGTTGCCATGCCGGTTCGGTGGATCTATCAACTTGCAGACGGAACGGTTGGAACGCTGGAGGACGGAGGAGCAGGCAGTTCCGAATACAGGTTTGTTGCGTTTTCCGGCCAGGGTCAGCCTTCCGAAAAGAATCCTTTGGTGGCTCGCTTCGCCTTCTGGGCGGATGATGAAACGACGAAGCTAAATATCAATGCCCACGCTGGAGGGGCTGCATGGGA
>PBSY01000086.1 GCA_002726915.1 Verrucomicrobiales bacterium
CGGGCGGCTTCTCGGGCATCTTCGAGGCGGGAAGGGAGTGCGTAAACAATGAGCTCGTCCACTTTGTCGATAAGCCGGTTTATTGTCAGGGAGCGGTCCTCGGCGGCGGGAAGGTCGCTCAGAATCGCGTTGGCAAAGCCGGGCACATTAAGCAGTAGCCTGAAGGCGGAGAAGCTGCTGGTGCTGATCACCTCTGCCAACTGTTTGAGGAGGTAATAGAGGCCTTCGCCGGCGAGGATCCGGCCGGCCGGGTCGTAACCTTTGAGCCCCTCGTGGGCCAGCGCCTCCTGAATCGGGGTGGTGATCGTGGCGTCCGGGATACCAATGGCTGCTGTGGCGGGAACGGACTCCAGTTCGCGCAGCAGGTTGAAGGCAAGGTCCGCTTGTTCCTTCGGGTTGTTTGCGCGGTGAATGGTCGTATCAGGGTCGGGAATGGGAATAGCGCTTTCCATCCATTCGGCGGGAACTGGGCGGCCAAACTCATCAAACCGGCCGGACTCCGATGGTGGGGCGTGAACGAGAAGCTCGACCGGCAGATGTGACGACCACGTCTTTAGCACGCGAGTGGCGAGCGGGCGCAGGTCGGCCACGCCGCAGACAATAAGGCGGGTGACTTCCGCAGGCGGGTGACTTTGGTCTGGAAGAGAAAGTTGGACAATAGCTTCGTCGTTGAGACCGCACTTCTCGGCTTCACCGACCGCGCGGGCTTCGAGTCGGGCGAGTTCTTTCCACCGCGCGGGTTCCATTTCCTCTGCAGCGAGGGTTTCGGCAGCACTGGCAAAGTCGTGTCCGGACTCGACGAGTAGGCGCCTTACCTGAAGCAGGTCGTCCGAGGTTTCGCAGGCCCAGCGAAGGGAGCGTTCTACCGGGTCGACGGGGAAATTGCGGCGGAACTCTCTGAGTGGGAGTTTAAGGAGAAGCGCAGCCCAGATCCAATGGGTTTCTTGTGAAGAGGCGACGCGGTTGGAAAGCGCGCCGGACAGCAGCCGGTCGGGCGAAATGAGAAAGTCTGGGGTGGTGACGAGGGGAGGGAAAACGATGGTATCATGCTCTGCTGCGCGTATGGCCAGCGTTTCCCGAAGACGGCGACCTGCGTTGCGAGTCGGGACGACCAACAGGACGTCAGAGAGGTCGAGAGGCGAGGACGGGTCCCAGTCGCGGGTGAGGTGAACGACGGTGTTTTGAATGACAGATTCATTCCACCCGGGAAACACGCGGGTAAGGCCGGGGCCCCTCGATTTGGATGAAGGGGAATCGTCGAAAAGAGAGGTCTGGTTGGGGCCCTGTTTTGTGGAATCAGGCATGGCGGAAAGCGGAGCGCGAGATAGAACAGTGGGTTAGTCCAGACGATTCGCCCAGAAGTTCTCCTCTAGCAGATCGTGACGTTTCACGATGCGTCGGTAAAAGGCCAGCGTCATTTCCTTTTTGTCAGCTTCATCAAGTTTCCATAGCAGGTCAGAGTTTCGAAGACGTTCGACCAATCGTGATAATGTCAGGGCGACAGCGATGGAGATGTTGTAACTTTGAGTAAAGCCGTACATGGGAAGTCGAAGCGTGGCATCGGCTGCCTCAAGAGCCTCTTCAGAAAGGCCTTGTTCTTCGGTGCCAAACATAATGGCAACGGGTTGGTCGAGTGGAAGGTTCAGCAAATCATAACCGTCGATATTAGGAGTGGTGGCGACGAGTCGATAACCACGCTTTTTGATGGAGTCAATGCAAGACGCAGTTTGGTGGTAGTGATGCATTGTGAGCCACTTGGCGCTGCCCATGGAAATTTCGTTGTTGGGCCTATACTCGTTACGGTGCTCCACGACATGAATGTCCTGAACGCCGAGACAGTCACAACTCCGCAGGCAGGCGCTCGCATTGTGAGGCTGATAAAGATCTTCGAGAACAAGGGTGAGATGTCTGGTGCGATCCTCAAGGACGGCGGCAATTTTCTCCTGCTTGTTGGGAGTGACGTATCCTCGTAAGAATTCGATCAGTTCTTCGTTGGCAGTCATGATAGAGCGCCTCGAGATCACCCGTGCCAGCGGGGACGTTTTACTCCGATATAGGCGATAAACAATCCGATGGCGACATGCGTGACCAGAACCGCGAAGGAGAGCCACATCGGTCCAAGCCAAGTTTCAGTCACCTCCTTGATGTAGCGAAGGTAGTTGCTCTGCATTCCGTCCATGACCCCGGACCAACTCCAGTAGGCCGAGATGAATGGACGTGTCATCCAGCCAGCCCATTCAGGCAGAGCCAATACAGCCCCAGAAAGGGGAAGTTGGAATCCGACCAGATAGATACTGAGTAACGACGCTTGATCGGCTGTTTTGGACATGGAAGAAATACCCAAACAGATGAAAGTCATAGCTCCGTTTACCAGCAAAAGGAGCAATGTGTGGGCAACCATAGATTCGCTTGGAATTTGGCAAATACTATGGACAAAGATCGACATCCAGAGCGATTGGATGACCACAAGCACGGACAGGAAAGCGACCTTGCTCGCCACATAGACCCCCGGTCTAACACCCCCGAGCTTCTCTTTTTCGAAAATTTGACGTTCCGCGGCAATCTCTCTGGCGGCATTATTTGAACCCATTAGTGTGAGGAGAATGACCTGAAACATAACGAGCCCGGAGACAAGACCGCCGAGGTTTAGGTTGAAGGTGCGATCTTTCACATCGGCTTCAAATGCGGCAGGGGAATCGGGATAAGCATCCGAAAGTCTGACCGTCTGTTCGACTCCATCCAGTTCAAACACGGCCACCAAAACTGGGAAGCCGATAAGGATGGCAAACTGGAGTAACAAGCCTCCCCAGTCTCGGAAGAAGATCTTCCACCTTCGCATTAAGAGGGCAAAGAACTGGCTCACAGCTGCGGGTGTTTCCGCTGAAACTGAACCCTCAGGCAGGGTGTTGGAAGCGGTGAAATCTGCGTAGTAGGCGTCACGGTGTTTGCCCCAGCTACTGGACCAGGCATCGGATTCTCTCTTGGCGAGTTGCGGGTAAACGTCTTCAGCTTTCTCGACCGAAAAGTAGTGCTCAATGGCGCGGGGTGGTCCGTGATAAACAACATATCCTGCGTCGAGAACGAGGACTGAGTCATAGAGGTCTAGATTGGCAAGGGAGTGAGTAACATTAACGACGATGCGGTGCTCGTTGCGGCTAAGCTGATGCATCAACTTCACGATTTCTTGTTCGCTCTTAGGATCGAGACCCGAAGTGACTTCATCACAAAGCAGGAGAACGGGTTCAGTTACCAGCTCGAGGGCGAGAGAAAGTCGCCTTTTTTGTCCGCCTGAAAGCACTCTAACTTGACGGTCCCGAATGGGTTCCAGCCCAGTCGCGGCAAGAACACGATCAACAAGATCGTTAAAGGCATTGCGCCCTTTTGTTTTAGCTCGGAGACGAATAGTGCTCTCGATATTTTCTTCAACCGTGAGCTCTTCGTAAGCGATCGAAAATTGAGGCACGTATCCGATCTCGGAATGTTCAAGATCGCCTTCTTCGGAAAGGTTTCTCCCGTTCCAAAAAATATTACCATCTGTTTCTTGATTGATCCCGGCGATTAATTTCAAAAGCGTCGACTTGCCACAACCGGAGGGGCCGACGATGGCCATAAAGTGTCCGGTAGGAACTTTGAGGTCGACGTCTTTGAGGAGACGAAGTTCCTCCTGACCCTTCTGGACTGTGAATTGGATATTTTGTAGCTCTAGCACGCAAACAGTTTTAGGGGGCTTCCGGTGGGCGTGCAATCATAGAAGATAGCTGATTTGGGGGAGCTGCCATCTTTACTGAGTCGTGTGAAGCTGTGTGATTGCGGCCTCGAAACTGAGATGGATTGAAAACCGATGATTTTATTCCTTTACCCAAGTTAGGATTGTGGCGTTTGTTAAGACGATGCCGAAAAAACGCAAAGGTAATTCTTCCAAGTCACGCCGGGTCAATCCGGTCATCGCGGTAGTCTCTATTTGCGCCACTCTACTCGTCGTCATGGTGGTGGCACTGGTGGCGGTAAGGTCGGCTGTTGAGGGCTGGCTCAAAGGTGATGAGTTTCGCGACCTACTGGTGCAGAAGGCAGGAGTGGCCTTAAAGTCAGAGATTGATATGCCGGAGATGACTTGGCAAGGCTCGGAGGTTTACGCTGACAAGTTCGAGGCGAACGGATACGAGGATGCGGCATTCTCGATGCTGGGCCTTGACGGCGTTCGCGCTAACTTCGGAGGAATTCAGGAGCAGGCCGTCATCATTCCTGCAATGACAGTGAACCGGTTGAATCTTGTCTTCTCTGATAAAAAGAAAAATCGCCCATCTGGCGGGGGTGACACGGAGGTCACCGTTTCCGGCCCTCGATTACCAGGCTTTCTTCAGCAGTTCGTACCAAATCGTGTCGATCTTGAGGAAATCCGTGTGGCGACCGCAGCGGTGATTGTCGAGGACAAGGCCAGCAATACACGGCCTTTTGAATTGAGTGGTGTCCGTGGCAAGTTTAAGCCCGATTTGGAGACGGGTGTGTGGGAGGTGACGGGCACCGGGGGGAAACTGCGCCTGCCCGACCAACCGGAGGTTCGCATCAAAGATCTCTCGATGCGATGGCAAGCAACTGAATTATACATCAATCGGTGTGCGCTCGGGATTTACGATGAAGGGTATGTCGATGGATCGGGTGAGATCAGTTTTGCCGAGGAGGGAAATTTCGACTTCGATCTGGAAATTTCATCGATTGATGTCGACGAGTTGCTCGAAGCAGAATGGAAAGATCGTATCGATGGGATTATTGAAGGGCCGGTGAGGATCACGGGCCGTCCCGGTGACTTTATTTACGAAGGAACGATTAATGTCACAGATGCGGTGGTCCAAAATATCCCGGTTCTGACGGTGATAGCGAAATATACTCGGAACGATCAGTTTGAATATCTGAACCTGAGTCAGGCAAAAACTGATTTCACAAGCGATGGCGAGATCGTTGGCCTACGAAACCTAGTCTTGCAGGCTGACGGCTTGGTAAGAGTGGAGGGTGATATCGACCTTCAAGGGGAGCAAATTGCGGGGATCTTGCAGGTCGGTGTGACGCCGGGCACGCTCCGTTGGATTCCTGGGGCGAGTCAGGTTGTCTTTGTAGAAAAACGCGACGGATTTCTCTGGGCTCCGATGACGCTGACTGGCACTTTGTCGGAGCCGAAAGAAGATCTCAGCGGTCGTCTCATTTCGGCAGCGGGAGAAGCGATTTTAAAGCAATTACCGGAGGGTTTGCTGAACGAGGCACAGAAGTTTCTCGATCCTTCCGTGGACTCTCTCGATCCCGGCTCGATCATAAATCAGGGGAGGGATCTACTCGATTCCTTGAGCCCCTTTCTGAAGGGGTTTTAGATCCGTTTTTGCCCTCTTCAGTTCATGCCTTGCGGAAGCTTTTGAAGTTTTTCACAAATTCGTCTTGCCACCTCAATTCGATTGCTTAGGGTGCGCCCAACGAGAGGGTTTCGCCATTCCTGCTTCCTAGTTTTTTCCGGCGGGGCTCTCATTCCATCTAATGGGACACAGCCTGCCAATCATATCGCTCGATTCACTGAATCCGCTGCTCGCAGCGGGGGGAATCGCGGCTCCCGAAATTCCGGGTTTAGGATGGCTGACTAACTCTATTTTTGTCGCGGTGATTGTGACATCCATGGTCGTGTTTTTTGTCCGCATGGCGACCAAGCGCATGGAACTCATTCCCGGGCCGAAACAGAACTTCGTCGAGTTTGTTATCGAGTTTCTTTACGGTCAGGTCGAAGGTATCGTTGGCAAGCATGTCGCTCCGAGAGCTTTTCCTTTGCTTGCGACAGTTTTCATTTTCATTATCACGGCTAACTGGTTTGGCTTGATTCCCGGTGTTGGCACGATTGGTTTTGGTGAAGAGAAACTTGCCTTTCTCAGCCTCAAAGAGGTGAGTGATCCGATTCTTCGCCCGGCAACTGCGGACCTGAATATGACGCTGGCGCTTGCCGTCGTTTTTATGGTGATCTGGGCGTGGCTTTCGGTTTCCGAGTTAGGGCTCTGGGGAACGATCGTTCATATATTTGGTCCCAAGGGAGGCCTTCAAGGATTTCTCAAATACGCCTTGATGCCGATCTTCATTTTCGTCGGTGTGATCGAAATTGTATCCATTATATTCCGTCCCATGTCGCTCTCATTGCGATTGCTGGGAAATATATTCGCAGGCGAGACGCTTTTGGTGACGATGGGTGGTCTCGGCGAAGTTCTCGGAGCTTCCGGTTTTGTGGCATGGATCCTCTCCGTGGCGCTTCCACTTCCCTTTTACTTTTTGGAAATCCTAGTGGGTGCTCTCCAGGCGACGGTGTTCACGCTGCTCTGCGGTGTTTACATTAAACTCTCAACTACGCACGGCGATGAGGAACACCATTAATCGAATTTTGCTATCGGGACCATGCGTAGAAAAGTGTGGACGATAGTAGAGAAACAGTAAAAGAAAGTAATCAATATGATTGATATCCTAACTACCCTCGCAGCAGCTGCGCCTGCCGCTTCCAGTGGAGCGTTCAACGGTAACTTCGCACTCGGCGTTGCCGGTGCTGGTGCCGGAATTGGCCTTGGCCTTATTGGTATGGCAGCTGCCCAAGCTGTGGGACGTAACCCAAGCGCCTTCGGTAACATTCTTACCATTGGTATTATCGGAATGGCCCTCGCTGAGGCTATTGCGATTTACGCTTTCATTATGGCGCTTCAGGGCTAAGCCTTGATTAGTTTTGGAACGGTTCGCGGCAGAAGATGTCGCGGACCGTATCCGACTTTCTTCTGACAACAACTTAACACACTCGCAAAACGCAACGACTCAACGTTATGGAGGGAATTCCTGAAACATTTGGCTTGGCCTGGCCGAAATTCATCTCCCAGGTGGTCATCGTCCTGATCGTTTACTTCATCCTATCGAAGTATGCGTTTGGGCCTATTCTCGCCATGCTGGAGGCGCGCCGCCAGCGCATTACGGACGGTGAGGAAAATCTTAAGAAGATTGAATCCGAGTTAGAAAAAGCTGAGGAGAAAGTGCAGGGTATGCTGGACGAGGCTAACGGCGACGCTGAGCGACTGATCGCTGAAGCCCGCGAAAGTGCTGAATCGGTTCGCAACCAAAAAACTCAAGAGGCAGTCAAGGAGGCTCAAAATATCATCGAGAAGGCTCATGAGGCTTCCAAGCTCGAGCACGAGAAAGCAATGAATGAACTCAAAAGTGATTTCGGTCGCCTTCTTATCGATGCTACCTCCAAGGTGACTGGCAAAGTGCTCGATGATTCTGACCAGAAGCGAATCAACGATGAAACCGCCGGGCAGGTTGCTCTCTAATAACGAAAGAATTTTAAAAGCTCTCTATGAAATCAGGCAAGGAAGCAACACGTGTAGCGAAGAAGCTGTTCTCAGTCTCGTGCGTTGACGGCAAGCTTGACCTTGAAGTCGTGGAGAAAGTGGTCAAAAAGCTTATCGCTGGAAAGCCACGGGGCTACCTGCAGGTCATCAGTGCCTACTGGCGGTTGGTGAGGCTGAATGAGAGTAGTAACCGTGCCGTGATCGAGAGCGCGATTGAGCTCGATTCAGCGACAAAGAATGCTGTTTTAACTGACTTGAAGAAAAAATATGGCGACCAGATCGCTGCTGAATTCAACCTGAATGCCGAGTTAATCGGTGGGATGAAAATTCGCGTCGGAAGCGACGTATGGGACGGAAGTGTGAAGAATCGCATCGAGCGTCTCTCTGAGAAATTTTAAACGAAACTACTGAAACAATTTATCGCAGCGATCATCGTCGCGACAAACCTGACCAAACGTCATGAGTAACATTCTCCAAGAACTGGAATCAGAAATTGCCGCCCTTAAAACTTCGGTGTCGAAGTCGAACGTGGGTATCGTCCGCGAAATTGGTGACGGGGTGGCCAAGGTGGAAGGCCTAAGCGACGTCATGCTTAACGAGATGATCGAGTTTCCCGGTGGGGTCTACGGTCTGGCGCTGAACCTGGAAGAAACCGAGGTAGGATGTGTGCTTCTCGGTGAGAGTCTCAGCGTGAAGGAGGGTGACGAGGTCAAGTCTACTGGCCGGCTCCTCTCTGTCCCTGTGGGCAAGGGCCTTCTCGGCCGTGTCGTGAACGCCCTCGGCCAACCGCTAGACGGAAAAGGCGATATCCAGTCTGACGAGTCATATCCGGTCGAGAAGATTGCTCCCGGCATTATTCCCCGCCAGTCAGTGAATGTCCCGGTTCAGACGGGAATCGCTGCGATCGATGCGATGATTCCGATTGGCCGAGGCCAGCGCGAACTCATTATTGGCGACCGTTCAACCGGCAAAACAACAGTGGCGATTGATACGATCATTTCTCAGGCTCGCCAGAACAAGGCAGCCGAGGAAGGTAAGTTAAAGGATCACAAGCCTCTCTTTTGCATCTATGTCGCGATCGGTCAGAAACAGGCCAACATCGCTCGAACGATTACGACCCTCGAAGCGGAAGGCGCGATGGAATACACAACGGTGGTTGCCGCTTCTGCTTCTGACTCTGCGACAAACCAATACCTCTCCGCTTATTCCGGTGCTGCCATAGGCGAGTGGTTCATGGATAATGGGATGGATGCTCTGGTCGTGTTTGACGATCTATCAAAGCAGGCGGTGGCATACCGCCAAGTGTCACTCGTGCTTCGCCGTCCCTCAGGTCGTGAGGCTTATCCTGGTGACGTTTTTTACCTGCACTCTCGCCTTCTTGAGCGTTCAGCGCGTCTCAGCGAGAAAAATGGTGGTGGATCGTTAACCGCACTACCGATCATCGAGACTCAGGCCGGTGATGTCTCGGCCTACATTCCAACGAACGTGATTTCCATTACGGATGGTCAGATATTCCTCGAGACCGACCTTTTCTATCAGGGTATTCGGCCTGCGATTTCGGTGGGTCTCTCCGTGTCCCGCGTGGGGTCTGCCGCGCAGACCAAGGCGGTGAAGAAAGTGGCTGGAACGACTAAGCTAGACCTAGCTCAATTTCGCGAACTGCAAGCCTTCGCCCAGTTCGGTTCTGATCTGGACGATAACACCAAGGCCCAGATTGAGCGAGGTCAGCGTATCGTCGAGTTGTTCAAGCAGAATCAATATGCTCCGATTCCGGTTGAACTCCAAGTCTGCACTCTCTGGGCGATGCAGAACGGGCACCTTGATGACATCGAGGTGGAGAAGATTAAGGACTGCCAAGAGAAGTTTTCCGAGTTCCTCGAGAGCCGCAAGGATTCCCTCCTCGCAAAGATTCGCGATGAAAAGGTCCTTAGTGACGAAATTAACGAAGAATTGGGTCAGGCTGTTGCTGACTTCAAGTCTTCCTACAAAGGGTAATTTTCGATTGGTATTTGAGTAGGGATTCATACTGAGTCATGGCAAATCTTCGCGACATTCGCCGACGCATTAAGTCGGTTAAAAACACGGCCCAGATCACTAAGGCCATGCAGCTAGTCGCAGCTTCGAAGATGAAGAAGGCTCAGGACCAGGCCTTGTCTGGCCGTCCTTATGCGGATTTGCTCAATGATGTTCTCGTGAACTTGAAAGAGCAGACTAACGAAGAAGATCATCCGCTACTCAAAGAGAACGAAGGTGAAAAGGAGTTGGTTATTCTTGTTTCAACCGATAAGGGTCTCTGTGGCGGCCTGAATACAAATCTTTTCCGCGCATTGATCGACGCCGCGAGTGATAATACGGATTATGTTACTATCGGCCGCAAAGGTGCTCAGTTTTTAGCTCGCTCCAAGAAGGAGCTTCTGGCTGATTTTAAGATCGAGGATCCGGTTTCTTTCCTCGCGTCCAAGCAGATTTCCGAGTTTGCCACAGAGAAGTTCCTCAGTGGAGATTATGCTCGGGTGAGAGTAGCTTTCACGAACTTCGTTAATACCATGACGCAGCATTCGATGATTGAGACGCTGCTGCCGATCAGTCCGATTGATTTGGGGCGTGATAAAGACTTCGTTGGCATGGGTGCTGGACAAGGGCCCGAGGCAGGTGATCTTCCGGAAGACTCTCAGATCGAGTATGGAGGCTACATTTTTGAACCTTCCCCGGCTGCTGTGCTGGAGACAGCGGTTCCTCAGTATGTCAACTATCAGCTTTACCAGATGATCCTCGAATCGCGTGCTTCTGAGCATAGCGCCCGGATGGTAGCGATGAAGGCGGCGACCGATAACGCCAACGATATGATCAAAGATCTTACGCTGGATTACAACAAACAGCGTCAGGCAGCCATTACGGCAGAGTTACTAGAAATCACCACGGCGATGCGTGCGCTTGAATAGCAGGACTCTGCCACCAACCCAATTTAATCGAATAGAAAACGCAAAGACACTTAACGTGTAGGAGCAATAATCTGATGAGTAACGTAGGAAATATCGTCCAAGTAATCGGCCCGGTGATCGACGCCGATTTTTCCGGTGCTGACAAGCTGCCAGCTATCTACAACGCCCTTGAGGTGGAGTTTGATGTGAGTGGTGAAAGCATCAAGCTGGTTCTCGAGGTTCAACAACATCTTGGTGATGGATGGGTTCGTGCCGTGGCTATGTCCTCTTCTGAGGGTCTCAAGCGTGGTCTGGCTATTACCGACACTGGTGCTCCAATTTCTGTGCCAGTAGGTGAAAGTGTTCTTGGTCGTATTTTTAACGTGACCGGTGACGCTGTTGACGAGCGCGGTCCGGTTAACGCGACCAAGAGATATCCGATTCACCGTCCGGCCCCGGCCCTGATAGACCAAGCTGGGTCGACCGAGATCCTCGAGACGGGTATCAAGGTGATCGACCTGATTTGTCCATTCACCAAGGGAGGTAAAGTTGGAGCCTTCGGTGGTGCCGGTGTTGGAAAGACCGTGGTTATCATGGAACTGATCAATAACATCGCGAAAGAGCACGGGGGTTACTCTCTCTTCGCTGGGGTCGGTGAGCGAACACGTGAGGGCAACGATCTATACTGGGAAATGTCCGAGGCTGGTGTTATCGACCAAGAAGATCTTTCCAAGTCGAAAGTGGCACTGGTTTATGGACAGATGAACGAGCCTCCTGGTGCCCGTCTTCGCGTTGCCCTCTCAGCGCTGGCCATGGCTGAGTATTTTCGAGACGAGAAGAACCAGGACGTGCTTCTATTCGTCGACAACGTATTCCGTTTTTCTCAGGCTGGTTCCGAGGTGTCTGCTCTTTTGGGTCGAACCCCATCTGCGGTGGGTTATCAGCCGACGCTGGCTTCCGAGATGGCTCAACTCCAAGAGCGAATTACTTCCACCAACAAGGGTTCGATTACGTCCTTCCAGGCTGTTTACGTTCCTGCAGATGACTTGACTGACCCAGCCCCCGCTAACACGTTCGCTCACCTTGACTCAACGGTTGTGCTTGAGCGTTCCCTCGCTGAGCTTGGCATTTATCCAGCGGTTGATCCTCTCGCTTCCAACTCCAACGCGCTTGCTCCTGACGTCGTTGGTGAAGAGCACTACGAAGTAGCTCGTGGTGTGCAGAACGTCCTTCAGCGCTACAAAGATCTGCAAGATATCATTGCGATTCTTGGTATGGACGAGCTCAGCCCTGAAGATAAGCTGACAGTGTTCCGTGCCCGTAAGATTCAAAAGTTTCTTTCCCAGCCTTTCTTTGTCGGAAAAGTTTTCACCGGTATTGATGGTGTCTATGTTCCTGTTGTCGACACCGTTAAAGGTTTCAAAGAGATCCTAGACGGCCAGCACGATGAAGTTCCTGAGAACAACTTCTACATGAAGGGCGGCATCGATTCTGTTGAAAAATAAGACCCCTGCCTACCTGAGACACACCGATTACATTTCCCATGCAGCTGGACATCGTTACTCCCGAGAAAAAAGCGTTTTCTAACGAGATCGATAGCGTTGTCGTTCCGGGCATTCAGGGTGAATTGGGAATTCTCACTGCCCACGCACCACTTGTGACTACGCTCGCACCGGGAGAACTTCGCTATCTCAAAGATGGCGAAGAGCACTCCCTCGCAATCGGCACGGGGATTGTTGAAATCTCTCATGATCGCGTTTCAGTTCTCACTGATATGGCGATGGGTGAACATGAGATTGATGAGGATGCGGTCGAGAAAGCACTTGAGAGCGCCCAGAAAGCAATGAGCGAGAAGGTGCTGCCTGAAGATATTCAGGCAGCCAATATTCTCATTCAGAAGCAAATCGCACAGCTTCACATCAAACGGAGACGGAAGCGCCTCTAGTTGTCGCGCGATTAAGATATTAAGAGAATGGAGGGGGCGGAACGTCGGGCCTTCTTTCGGCTGAGCGCCTAGGTGACTGGGTGCCTAATCGCTATCCAAAGAATTTTTTCTTTTGGTATTCGTCTAACTGATACAGACTTGGATTCCCCTGTCTCGCTTGATCATGTCTGGCCTTAATGAATTCTTCACTCCTGTCGATTGGGCGGTGGTCTTTGGTTATCTGCTGCTGACGACGTGGGTAGGTCACCTCATGCGGGGAAAGCAGGCGAATATCAAAGACTTCTTTTTAGGAGGTCGATCGCTGCCGTGGACGGCGGTCACCGGTTCCATTATCGCGACTGAGATTAGCGGTGTGACATTTATCGGCGTGCCCGGAACGGTAATGGCACTGAAGGGGGATTTCACCTATCTGCAATGGGCTCTTGGCTCTATCGTTGCTCGGGTGTTTGTGGGAATGTTCTTTGTCAGAGTATTCTACGAAAAAGATATCTACAGTCCATACGACTATATGGGTAACAAACTTGGATCCGGAGTTAAGAAACTGGCGACAATTTTGTTTACGGTTGGAAGTATTCTCGCTCAGAGCGTCAGAGTCTTAGTCGCTGCTTTGCCGCTTAAGATAGTGACACCGCTGCCGTTGGAATGGTGCATTGTTATTATCGGCCTGTTTGCCATTGGTTGGACTCTGATGGGAGGCATGCGGACCGTAATCTGGACCGACGTGATGCAATTTGGGCTTTTTGTCGCTGGAGGATCGATTGCTCTGCTCTGGATGGTAAATGGCTTTGATAACGGATGGGCGACGTTATTTGGCATGGCGCGCCACGTTGAGCTCTTCGATGGAACGATGATCGACAAAATGCGGGTCGTGAACTTCAGCTTGGATAAGGATCTGCAATTCACCTTCTGGGTGGCGATCATTGCAGTACCTTTCTTGAATCTGAATGCCTTTGGCGTCGATCAGCTTAATGCGCAGCGGATGTTCTGCTGTAAAAGTGCGTCCGATGCTAAGAAAGCGATTATCTGGAGTTCGGTTGGTCAGGCCGTGACAGTGCTAATGCTGATGGTGGGGGCTGCGCTTTTTGTCTTCTATCGACTGAACCCGCCGACTGATCCTCTCATCATGGACGCGATGAAATGGGAGGAAGGTCAGCCCAGTCTTTCAGACATGGCCTTCCCGGTTTGGATCGTGACCGAGTTACCTATGGGTCTACGCGGTCTGATTCTCGCGGGTATTTTCGCTGCTGCTATATCCAGCCTCGATTCCATTCTGGCAGCACTGAGTCAGACAACGCTTTCCTTATTCGCAAAGACGGACCAAGAATATTCCGATGAGGATCACAAGCGCCTCGTTTGGTGGTCGAGAATCCTGGTTCTGGTATGGGGTATCTTTTTGACCGGGTTTACCTTTGCTTTGTTGGCGGTAAAGGAAAAAACTGATGTGAATATACTGCCGCTCGCTTTTGGAATGACTGCCTACACCGTCGGCCCTCTGTTAGGAATGTTCTTCATGGCATTGTGGGGTAGGGGAAGGGGAAGTATGCTTGGTCTAGCCATAGGGGCTGTCATCTCTTTTATACTCGTCCTTTTTGTTCGAACTGACATCTGGGTTTTGTGCATGACCAATGATCTTGCGGAATCCCTATCACAACTGCCAACCTATCAGCTTGTAGACGGTGAGAGCAAAACGATCAAGTCGACACTGTCATCTGCGTGGATGTGGCCCATCACGACTTTCCTTACAATAGGCTGCGGTTTGCTCTTCCCGAAAAGGGTGGTTTAGAGTTCTAAAATATTTTAAATGATTGAATGCTTTTCTAAAAATTTCAGTCATTGGAATACACAACAGTTGATTTTAGAAAAACCAATCTCGGCACGTAAAAAAGATAATAGATTAGGCACTTTCAGGTTGTCCTTCTTCGTCGGAAATGTAACTCTGGACGGACCCGCTTCGAGCAGGGCAAATGACCTAGTTTTGGGTGAGTTGGAGCAATCCTAACACTAACATTAAAAACGTGGCCAGTTGTCCAGAGAAGAAAGAGTTAAAGCTGTAGATCCATTAGGGCTCTAAGAGCGAACGATTTCTTGTTAGTTTATAAATCGTTGATAGTTAACGTTTTGTAAATTTTCATCCTCTTAATCGAATGGCAATGGAAACCAAGTTCCCACCCTTTCCCCGAAACCGACACAAACCACTCGAGAATGCACAATACTCAACCGCTCGATTGCAGCATCCCGCTTAAAAAATCTCAACTCAAGACGCTCTGGAACTCTGTTTCTGTCGATCTCCGCTCTGAACTGGGAGATTCTACTTTCGATCTTTGGTTCAGTGATTTCAAACTTACCAAAATCGAAAATGGCCAGGTCACACTCCGAGCGCCTGGTTCGATGTATTCTATTTGGGTGGAAGAAAATTTTAAAGAATCTTTAATATCGACATTCCAGAAATATATCAGCGTTTGCGACGGTATTTCCTTCGACGTTGCTTCGAAGACAAAGTCAAAGGGGTCCAACTCCGATAAGCGGTCGAAACGGTCCAAGAAGGACAAACCGACCAAATTAAAGCCGCGTGTTCTTGTAGAAAAGGTCTCAGAAGAGAAGTTGCTTGAGCGCGGCCGTCTTGCCGGTCTTGTTGAGATTTTTCGCTTCGATAATTTTGTGCCCGGTGATAACAGCGAGCTTGCGTGGGCTGCGGCGCAGGCGGTTGCGGAGAGTCCTGGAAAAACCTACCAGCCTTTGTTTTTCCATTCGGCCTGCGGCCTCGGCAAGACGCACCTGCTCCATGGTATCGGCTGGGAATCCCTCCGGCGGCGTCCGAAATCAAAAATCATTTTCGTCACTGCTGAACAGTTCGCAAATGATTACATTGACGCTATCCAGAGGAATTCGCTGGTATCGTTTCGTAAGAAATACCGCGAGGCGGACCTGCTTTTGATCGACGATGTCCAGTTTCTCGGTCGCAAGGAAGGCCTTCAGCAGGAATTCTTTCATACATTTAATAGTCTGGCAGACTTACGAAAACAGATCGTTCTGGCGAGCGATTGCCCAGCTTTCGAAATCAACCAACTTGAGGACCGGCTCGTTTCCCGCTTCCAGTGGGGCCTTAGCGCGGAAATTCACCGGCCCGGGCTCGAGACTCGAGCGGCGATTTTACGCTGTAAGCGCGATGACTGGAATATGAACGTCAGCGACGAGTTGATTAATGCCATCGTTGAGCGGGTGAATGGAAACGTTCGTGTCCTCGAAGGTGCACTCATTAGGGTAGCAATGGTGGCTACCATGAATGACGAGACTATTGATCCGGGGGAGGTTGGTGAAATCCTTTCTGATATCTGCGGAGCGGCAGGTGGATCTCAGCTTGGTGCTGATGAAATTAAACGTGGTGTTGCTGAGCACTACGATCTGGAGCTCTCCGTTCTAAACGGAAAGAAGCGCACGGCACGGATCGCTGAAGCACGGCAGGTTGCAATGTATCTAATCCGTGTTTTGACCGAATTGTCACTGGTTGAAATTGCGGCAAGCTTTGGAAAAGACCACGGAACCGTAATTTACGCTGTGAAGCGGATTAAGTCGAAGTGCGAAATTTCAACCTCTCTCAAAAACACTGTTGAGTTGATCAAACGACGCCTTGTTCGGGGTGGTTCTTCGATCGAATCACCGCGCTCTAAGCGAGGGAATCCGGTGACGGACCGCTTCAAGGGTAAGGAGCCCTTGGAGAAGCCTTCTGACCTGGCTTCCGATTAGTACGGCGATTGAAGTTTGACGTAGACAGACGGGGGTTTCGAGTTCACAGTTTCCTCTGTTTTAGTAATGAAATTTCAGATCGATAAAGACGTTTTTCAAGAAGCTCTTAACCAAGTCCAGCATGTTGTCAGTACTCGAACAACATTGCCGATTCTTTCAAACGTGCTGATTGAGGCTGACGAGCTTGGCTTGCAGCTCTCGACAACTGACCTTGATGTAACGATCACCAAACGAATTGCCGCCAATATCACGGAGACAGGTGCAACCACTCTCCCCGTCCGGCGGCTCGCTAGTATCGTTCGAGAGTTACCAACCAGCGAGATTACTTTTGAGGAATCCGACGATGCAGCAACGGTCCGCAGTGGCCCCAGCTTCTTCAAGATGCTTGGGCTTCCCGCCGGCGAATTTCCGGCGATTGGAGAGTTTGGTGAGGCCAAAGATTTCACGATTGACCAGAAATTGCTCAAAGAGGCACTCCGCAAAACGTCGTATGCGATTTCCACAGACGAGACTCGCTACGTTCTGAATGGCGTTAATTGTCTGATTGGTGAAGGTATGCTCACGCTCGTTGCCACCGACGGACGTCGCCTGGCGATGGTTGAGCAGGACCTTGAGTTTCCAGCTGGCAACGAGACGGCAGTTATCATCCCAACGAAAGCCGTTAATGAATTACAGCGTCTTCTCGACGATTCAGGAGAGTTGAAAGTCGCATTGACTGACAGCCAGGCAGGTTTTGAGTTAAACGACAGCAATCTTATCACCAAGCTGATTGAAGGAAACTACCCGAACTTTCGCCAAGTGATCCCCGGTAATGCCAACCATCGAGTGACGGTTGAGCGTGAGACGCTGCACAGCGCGGTGAAGCGTGTCAGTCTGCTTGCTAATGAGAAGACTAACTCCATAAAGTTTACCTTTGAAGACCATCGTCTCGCCATCTCGTCCAACTCACCCGAGATTGGAGAGGCTGAGGAGGTGATTGACGTGCGTTACGACGGGCCCAAGATTGTGGTAGCCTTCAATCCAGAATTCGTGATGGCCCCTCTGCGCAATCTCGATCAGGACGAAGTATTCATCGATCTTATTGATGAAAGCAGTCCGGGCGTCATCAAGATTGATGAGCCTTTTCTATATGTGATCATGCCAATGCGTGTCGCTAACTGAATTGCATCGCCAAGCAGGTTTTCAACCTTGGAAAGCAATCGCCTAAGAGTGTCGGCTCTGGTTTTACTTTTCGAGAAAGTTTCTCACCAGTGCTAGCCCTGCATCCTGACTTCGTTCTGGGTGGAACTGCCCGGCGAAGATGTTTCCTTGGGAAACACTGGAAGCAAATGGCGCGCCGTAGTCAGTCACCGAATTAACAATGGATTCATCGGCTGGCTTGGGGAAAAAAGAGTGAACGAAATAGAGGTATAAGGGATCGTGAGTTCCAGCCCACATATGATAGTCGCGGTCGGTGGGCTTCACTTCATTCCATCCCATGTGCGGAATCTTGAGGCCGTGAAGACTATTGAACCTCACGACACTGCCGCCGAAAAACCCAAGGCCTGCAACGCCCGGACTTTCTTCCGAATTTTCGAAGAGCACTTGGTAACCCAAGCAAATACCGAAAAAAGGCCGGTCGGACCCGAGCCAATCTAAAATGGGATCACGCAGGCTCTTCCGATCAAGATCAGCAACGCAGTCACCAAAGGAGCCGACCCCCGGAAAGATTAAGCGATCGATTTCGGCGAAATCGTCAGGTGACGACACAAGTGTGCCGTCATGGTTGAGATGCTTCAATACATTGAGAACATTCTGGAGGTTGCCGCCTCCGTAATCAATGACTCCGACTCGGTCTGCCATGCAGATCTTTAAACCAGATGCTCGGGAATTAAAGCACGTCTTTCGTGCTGGGAATCACATTTGCAATGCGCTCGTCGATTTTAGTAGCGTCGTCGAGAGACCGGGCGAGGCCTTTAAATGTGCCCTCGGCCATGTGGTGAGGATCTCGACCGTAGAGGATGGCAACGTGAAGATTGATCAGCGCTTTAAATGCAAAGGCGCGTAGGAACTCTTCCACGAGAGTAAAATTAAACTTATCGCCAATGTGGGGGACATTCTCAGGAGCCCTATAATCAAGGAAAGGGCGACCTCCTACGTCGAGAGAGACGCGAACGAGCGATTCGTCCATCGGATACACGCCCGAGCCGTAGCGAAAGATCCCCTTTTTGTCGCCGACAGCCTCCGTGAAAGCGGAGCCCAAGACGATGCCAACGTCTTCGATGGTGTGGTGAAAGTCTATTTCGATATCTCCCTTGGCTTCAACCGTAAGGTCGAATCGGCCGTGCTTGGAGAACAGCGTCAGCATGTGGTCAAAAATCGGAATTCCGGTATTGATGCTGGACAGGCCGGTGCCGTCGACATCGAGCTCGAGGCGAATGTCGGTTTCGCTGGTAGTGCGGGAGATAGAGCTTGAACGTTTTGAGGACGCCATAGTGGGTGTGTGGTTGGGGAATTGATGAAACCAGATTAAGTGTCCACCTATTTGGGCAAGTCCTCAACAGAATGTTAATTTGGGTGGAAATTCTCCTCTTGCTACATCTCTTACAATCAACCATTCCAAATCGGTCAAACTTGCCCAGTTCAGCACTATTCGGGACGTCTAGGCCCTGTTCAGTAGGGCTGTCTTGGCAGCGCATGAGAGAGTAGGCCATGCATGGCGCGGGAGTATTTTTGAATTCAGAATAGGAGTGGCATCATCTTTCACGAAGGCGAGAAGCTGTTGGCTGAGCGGGATTGTGAGCCGGACACATTTAAGGGCGCGTCCCGCCGAAGTTGAGATGTCCTATTTCCAAACGCCATCGATGAGTCGCTGAGTTGGCCCATGGTATTCGTCCATAAGGATTTCGGGAAGGCGGTTAGGCCTCACGTTGTCGTAGGACTGAAGCATACTAAAGCGCAGCAAGGCTCCGGGAATTCCGACAGCAGTGAAGCTGGGGTGACCCGTAGCGGGGTAGGGGCCACCATGGTTCATTGCTGGTGAAACCGCGACGCCAGTGGGCATCTTGTCGTTGAGAAATCGGCCGGTTTTTTGACGGAGTATCGGAGCAAGTTGGTCGTAGGCTTCGTCATCGTCTCCGCGCTCTGAGGAATAAATACAGCCCGTCAGGTTACCTTCGAGCGCGGCAATGACGCTTTCAGCCTCATCCACACTTTCAGCCACCACAATCAACGAGGAATTACCAAACGCCTCGGTCTGCATTGTTTTGGGGTCGCGAAGAAATTGAGAGCCGGAGATGCGAAGGAGGGTATTCGCCACATTGTAGCCAGTTCCGTTTCCTCTCCCACTTCCGCAGAGTAATTCCGCTCCTGCCTTGGCGAGAATCTCGTGACTCTTATGCAGTGATTTTTCAACAGAAGCTGACAACAGGGTTCCTGGGGTTGCTGCCTGGAATTGAGTCGCGACGGCTTCGATGAAGGTGTTAGTTGCGGCACTTTCGATCACGATAATCATACCAGGGTTGGTGCAAAATTGTCCTGCTCCCATGAGGCAGCTTCCAGTGAACTCTTCGGCAAGAGCATTCGATTTTTCCTCAAGGACAGAGGGTAGGAGAACGACTGGGTTCAGGCTGGAGAGTTCAAGGTAAATCGGTTTTCCGGCATCATCTGCTGCTTTCTTTAACTTGAGCCCTGCATTCTGCGCTCCGGTGTAGCCTGTCGCTCCCGTGCGCGAGTCGGTCACCAGTTGTTCACCCACAGGGTGGCTCGTACGATAAATCAGCTGGACCATGCCGCTCGGCATTCCTGTCTCTTCGCCCGCAGTGTGGGCCGCCTCGGCAAATAGCTTGGTTGTTCCGGGATGGGAAGAGTTGGCTTTCGCGATTACAGGATTACCGGCGGCAATGGCGGCAGCGAAATCACCGCCAGAGATACTGCCAAAGGCGAATGGGAAATTGTTAGGTCCAAAAACGACAACAGGGCCAATGGCCCCGTGGCAGGATCGAATGTTGTTCGCGGAATCGATAATGGGCTGGCGCCAGTTCCCGGTGCGAGCGGCCGCGGCAGCCAAGCGAAGTTGGCCGGTAGTTCGGGGAAGTTCGACGTCAGCAAGACGTGGTGACTTTGGTAAGCCGGTTTCTTGGTGCGCCAACTCAACCAACGCATCGCTGCGCTCTTCGATTAGTGTTGCATAACGTTCTAGGAAATCTGCAATACGCCCGGCGGGGATAGAGCGGAGCTCTTTGAATGCCTTACTTGCAGCGTCCAGAGCCGCTTCACAATCAACCCACGAACTTATGGGGTATTCTTCGGGGAGTTGCTCGCAAGTCGAGGGGTTCTCGGAATAAAACACTCCGGTGGTATCAGCATTTCGCCACTTTCCGGCAATTAAAACAGGTTCGGTAGGCATCTTCGTGAAGTTGGGCTCACGAGAGTCTTTCCGACTAAGCTATTAACGTCAAGCAGTAGCCACTACCAGATCGAGGGGAAAATACGACAGCTGACGACACCCTTCTTCAGTGATGAGATAGTTGTTCTCAAGACGAATGCCCCCAGCCAGACTATCGCTGTAGAGCCCCGGCTCAAAAGCGACCACGTCGCCAGCCTCAAATTTGTCGTCCCAGGCCGGATTGATGCGAGGAACCTCGTGTGCATCAAGACCAATTCCGTGCCCGGCATGATGGAAAAACTGGTGCCCCCCCCAGCCGTCGAGTTCATTCAAAATAACGTTGAACATTTCCTTACAGGATTGGCCTGGCTTGAGGAGAGTTTCCCCGAGCGTCATGACTTCAACGATCTTGTCGTGTGCTGCTTGCTGGAGATTGGTGGGGTTGCCGTCGACGGCAAAGGTTCGGCAGAGATCACTGCGGTAGCCCCGAATACCAACTCCCACGTCGAGAACAAACAGTTCTCCCTGCTTGATGTTTCGGCGGCGGGCGAAACCTCCAGGCCTTCCGCATTGGAAATCCTGTCCCCAACCAGAAAGAAATTCCCCGGCTGCGCTGGTGGCTTCCTCCAGCATAGCTGCCATGACCTTGACCTCGGAAACTCCCGGCTCAATCATTTGAAGTGCTTCATTGTAAGCGCGGTCTGCACAGGCGATCGAAAATTCGAGGAGGGTTACCTCATCGGGATCTTTCTTGCGACGGATGTATTGATAGTCCTCTGAGATGTCACGGCATTCGGGACCTTTTATCAGCGCTGACGGGACTTTTTGCTCCGTGCCGACAGCGCCGAGTCCGCGAAGTAGCGGATTAAGCTGTTCGGTAACGCAGGCACTCAGATTCGGCTTCAGAGTGAAAAGATGATTCGGGATGTAGTTGACGATCTCGTCCGCTGCAGAAGCTTCTGGTGACTCATCGTGCGTAATGAGAGTGACTTTTAAATCTCCTTTCAGGAGGAGAGCTGCTGGCGTTAGCGGCTGATCATGCCAGTAGCCGGATAACGAATGGATGTAATGACGATCAAAAATGATAGCGGCATCGAGCTCATTCTCTTCTAGATGGTGGCACAGCCGCGCCTGCCGTTCGCGGCAGAACTGGCTTTCAAGAAGGGGTGGCGCTGATGACATAGTACGAGGTAGTTTAGTCCGGCTGGATTTACCTGCTCAAGCCACTATTTCTTAATTTCGGTGAGATGGGGCTCAGGAGGAGCGAGGCTCTGAGAGCTCTAGTGATAAATTTGTATTCTTGTTTATGGGGGAGTTCTCGGGCAGCAGTTTGTCTCGTGGCTTCCTTGAGGAGTTTGAAGCCGTCTTTAGCAGAAAACACCAGATACAAAAGCGCATCCAAAAACCAGACTAAGTTAAGCTCCTGCAAAAAGTAGGGTGGCAATGTCAATAAATAGGGTCAAGGGTACGGCCGAAGTATAGAAGCAAAATCTATCGGCATTTGGCTGAGTGACTCTGAAATATGAAACCATTTCTAATTCTGGCCATCATTTTGCTCAGCAGCGGTAGCCTCTTGGCAGGCGATCGCGGGGTTACCCTTACGGTGACAGTCACAAACATCTCTGGAGTAAAGAGTGATCTTTTGATCGGGATCTATGATAGCGAAAAAGCCTTCACCAAAAAACCTCTGCCGTATTCACCAAAAATTGATCTTAACTCGGAGGACGTCGTCACTGCCGAGATCATGGGGCTTTCACCTGGCAAGTATGCCATTGTTGTGATTCAGGATCTCAACGAGAATGGTAAGCTGGACAAAACGCCCTTTGGCCTGCCTAAGGAGCCATTAGCATTTTCCGTGGTACATGAGATCCCGAAAGGTAAACCGGAGTTTGAGGCTTGCTCTTTCGAGGTGGGGGCGAAGGACCTTAAAATGACGATCGCGCTAGTCGTAAAGTGATCGGTTGTTTTGAGGAAGACGAGTGAGCAACCGGGGTTGGATGCTTTCACGAGGCAGATAGATCCAGAGTCGATTTTCGTTTTCGAAAAAATTAGCCATTTCAGCTTTTACTTGGGCCCAACGTGTGTCGGTGCTGCCGAAATACAGCCGGCGCCCGTCATAGGCGTGCAAACCTTACGTAAGCAAAATCTTACAGGTTGTCGTCAGTAACGGCACCCTCCGAAGCGGAGTTAACCAGTCTGGCATATTTGGCGAGGACGCCTCTGGTATAGTGGGGCTTAGGCTGTTTCCACGCTTTCTTCCGCTCAGCCAGTTCCTTCTTGGTAATATGCAGTGTCATTTCGCGCTTCTCGGCATCAATAGAAATTTTGTCACCGTTCTTCACCATGGCAAGCGGTCCGCCGACAAAGGCTTCTGGAGTGACGTGTCCAATCACGAAGCCGTGACTACCGCCGGAGAAACGGCCGTCGGTGATAAGGGCAACATCTTTACCAAGACCCGCACCCATAATCGCCCCGGTAGGCCCAAGCATTTCTCTCATACCAGGACCGCCCTTGGGCCCTTCCATTCGAATTACAACGACATCGCCCTTCGCGATGCGTCCAGCAAGAATAGCCTTCATTGACTTCTCCTCGGAATCAAAGACCCGTGCTCTACCAGCGAAACTGAGTCCTTCTTTGCCGGAAATTTTGGCGACGGCGCCTTCAGGGGCAAGGTTGCCGTAGAGAACGACAAGGTGTCCGTCTTTCTTGATGGGATTTTTGAGACTGCGGATGATCGTCTGCCCCGTGGGATAAGAAGCTTTAACCTTAGCGAGGTTCTGCTTCATGGTTTTGCCAGTTACCGTGATGCACTCGCCATGGAGAAGGCCGGCATTAAGTAGCATTTTCATCAGGGGCAGGGTGCCTCCGATTTCGACAAGCTTCATCATTACATTGGCACCGCTTGGCTTGAGATCAGCAATGACAGGAACACGTTTTCCGATGCGGGTGAAATCATCGATAGAAAGCTTTACCCCGGCGGCGTTGGCGATGGCAAGCAGGTGCAGTACTGCGTTGGTAGAACCTCCTAGGGCGGTGACCACGGTGATAGCATTTTCGAAAGCTTTTTTAGTAAGGATATCGCGAGGTCGAATGTTCTTGTTGATCATGTTGACCACGGCAGCTCCAGCATCGAAACAGTCGATCAACTTTTCATCACTGACTGCAGCCTGAGCAGAACTGTTCGGCAGACTCATGCCCATGGCTTCTATCGCACTGGCCATGGTATTGGCGGTATACATACCCCCGCAGGAGCCCGGACCTGGAATCGCCGTTTCGGTGACGCCATCTAGTTCTTCGTCGGTAATGTTCCCTGCGCTGTGCTTGCCGACCGCTTCAAAGACCGAAACGATATCGACGTCCTCGCCTTTGAAACAACCTGGTTTGATCGTGCCACCGTAGACGAAAATGCCAGGGCGGTTCAGGCGGGCCAAAGCGATCATGCAGCCGGGCATGTTCTTGTCGCAACCACCGATAGCAACGACACCGTCCATTCCTTCGCAACCGACCACCGTTTCGATCGAGTCGGCTATAACCTCACGACTGACGAGGGAATACTTCATGCCCTCAGTTCCCATCGAGATTCCATCGGAAATGGTAATGGTGTTGAACTCGACCCCCTTGCCACCGGCGGCGTCTGCTCCTTTGACAGACTCCTTTGCGAGACCATCGATATGCATATTGCACGGTGTGACCATGCTCCAGGTCGAGGCGACGCCAATGATAGATTTCTTGAAGTCCTCGTCGGTGAAACCAACCGGGTGGAGCATGGCCCGACTTGGGGCGCGGTCGGGACCATCAAGCATGGGTGAGGAAAACTGGCGATGAGCCTGAATTGTTTTCTTCTTAGGAGTCTTTTTCTTTACCATAGGAGGTGACAGTTTAGCGATAACTTGCCGCAGTGTGGAGCTAAAGTATTGATGATGAAAATACTATTTTAAACCCTTTATGATACCTTTTCGGTATAATGGATTTTTCCCTGAGAGAACTGGAGTGTTTTGTCGCAGTAGCTGAAGAGTTGTCTTTTACCCGGGCGGCTAAACGCCTCCATTTGGCGCAGCCGCCTCTCTCCCGTCACATCAAGAACCTCGAAGAGAAATTGGGTCTCGAATTGTTCCAACGATCGCGTCGTGAAGTTTTTCTGACCTCTGGAGGGCAGGCTTTTCTTGGCGAAGCCAGAGGAATTCTGCTGCAGGTGAGAAGAGCGGGCGAGACCGCAAGGCGTGCCGCTGAAGGTGAGACCAACAAGTTAGAAGTTGGATTTGTTAGCGCTGTATTGTCGCCGGAACTCGTGAAAGTGTTCTCCAGATTTCGCGAAAGGCATCCGCACGTTCGGCTGAACTTGCATGACCGTCTTCCCGTCGAGCAGATGGTGGCTCTGGAGTTGGGAACGCTTGATCTGGGATTCGTCGGGGTTTCTCCTGAGAGGTGCCCCGGAAAGATCGCGTTGACTTCTTGGCGCGATGAACCCTTGATGGCCTTCTTACCTTTGGACCATGACTTGGCTGGTGAGGAGCGGATAAATGTCGAGGACTTGGCTGACGAGCCATTTATTATGATCTCCTCGGAAGCGGCACCTTCTTTCTCCTCCATGGTCTACCAGATATGTCGGGAGGCGGGATTTCGGCCCCGAGTTGTCCAAGAAGCTCGAAGGGCCCAGGCTGTGGCGGCCATGACCGTCGCCGGATCAGGGGTTGCAATCCTACCTGCCTCTCTCGATCGAATCACAGGAAATGGGGTTCAAGTCTGGAAGGGGAGAGAAATGGGAAGAATGACTCACGTTGTGGCTCACCCAGTCGAAAAGAGCGCGGTCATGAAGTGGTTTCTCGAGTTGATGTAATTTTACCCGAGGAATTGGGCTTTTAATTCGTCAGATTAGAGAGGAGAGCGATCTGATACCGACATTATCACTGGTAATGACGGTCCACAGGATCGCTCTCAAATCCGCCGTGACGATTTAGAGCAGAATGACTGCAGAAATTGGAGCAAGCGTTCATTTTATGACGATGGCCTACTCACGCCCCAAGATGATTCAGACATGAGTGATTATGGTTCCATTCAACGCGGAACCGTCGTCTCAGTCATGAGGGAGTCTGATAATAATGAAGTTCGTCGGTGATTTTTATCACGCCGCCTGGCGTTGAATCATCCCGATAAGACCCCTCGCTTTGGCCTTGCCTTCTCTGGACAGAGAGAGGGCTTTGGTATCCCCGGTAAGGAAATCTCGCGAAATTAATCCAGAGATGGCGGAGGTAATGTGGGCCACGCGCGGACGCCCGGATTCTTCGATAATATCGTTCAGTTCACGACTTGAAAAGGTTTCTTGATGATAGCTTTCGCTGAGGATCAAGGCGCCCAAGAGAGCTTGATCCGCCAAGGTCAGATCGTCACTAGTTTCATTCTGTAAAATAGCCGCAGCATGATCATGCAGGCCGGGACCCTCTTCTTCGAGACGGCGAGATTCAGGAGTGTCGGTTGATAATTCTCCTTGTGAGCGCATGCGAATGGCCACCTGAACGGTCATTTCGAGGGCACGTAGGTCCTGAAGGCTGAGTTCGGGAATCAGGCGGACGAAGTCTCCTAGATCTATATTTCTCATGTTATTTACGTGTGTCTCAAAAAAATCTCGATTTATTCTCGTTTTTAAGTTGCATTCTCCTCTCATAAATGAGAAATCACTGTATAGATTGAGATAAACGAGAGATAACAACTCAAAAATTTACTAAATGAGTCAATTATCTCTCAATAATTTGTCAAAAGCGAGAAAAATTTGAGAAATTGAGATGAGAGAGATCGAAACCGTCAGTGTTGGGAGCGTTGAAGACTTTCTTCAAGAGATGATACCGCAGCTCGGGTTTCAACGAACGCCGATCTACCGCGGTCAAAATTCTGAGAAAGATTCAATCCTACCGACCCTGTTTCGTGAGGAAGTTACTAAGACTGAGTTTAAAACATGGAATGAACTCGAGAGCTCACTGCTGATTCGCATCAAGCAGCGAGCACGTGGTGAACTCGGCTACGAACCGATGAGTGAACTTGAGTGGCTCTCAATCGCTCAACATCACGGATTGCCAACTCGTCTCTCTAGCTGGACCGAAAATGCTCTCGTAGCTCTTTTCTTCGCCACGGAATCGGGAAATGAAGATGAAGATGGCATTGTTTGGCGCATTCTGCCGGGTGATGCCAAACTCGTCATCGCTCAAGATTACGAGCAGGTTCCAGAGCAGCCGCGCATTTACTTTCCTCAAAAGACGACTCCGGCGATGTTAAACCAGAAGACCTGTTATCTTTGCCATCCTCTTCCCGCAGAGGACGCTGTCCCGGAAACGTTTGAGGAATATTATGAGTTGGGCGATGAGCGAATGCATCTCGCCAAGCTGGTAGTGACGGGTTCTGAGAAAGCGTTCATTCGTCGCCGTTTGGCGACCATGGGGATTGGAGCAAGGACTCTTTTTCCTGGAATGGAGGGGCTTTGCGAACAGATTCGTGAAGAGATCTATTCCTTCACGGATTCCTATGAGTGGGTTTTTCCCGTTTGAGTCAATGTGTCGTTATCCGCGACGTTTTAGAGTTCGCTCAAAAAACGCGAGAACTTCGCTTTCTACTTCCGGTGACTTGAACTCCGAGCCGCCATGGCCGGCGCCTTCGACGACATAGAGTTTAGCATCGACGCCGACTTCTTTGAGAGCAGCATAAAATCGAATGCTTTGCGCCAGTGGTACGGCGTGATCTTCGCTGCCGTGCATGATTAGAAAGGGTGGATCGTCGGAGCTTGTTTGATAAAGAGCGCTGGCATTTTTGGCGAGATCAGGAACGTCCATCACCGTCTCGCCCAACAAGAGAGCTCCATTGGACCGCGATACCTCTTCATAGGTCCGGTTCTCAGAAATCACATTCGGAGGCATGGTAAGAAGATCTGCTGGGCCGAACCAGTCACAAACGGCTTGGACTCGGGAACTTACTGATTCTGCTCCTGCATTCCTCGTTCCCATCAGCGCTGCCAGATGTCCGCCAGCAGAGCTGCCAAAGGCACCAATGCGATCCGGATTGAGGCCATACAATTCCGCATTCTGGCGAAGCCAACGCACTGCAGCGTAACAGTCGTTGATTTGTGCGGGCCATTGCGCCACGTCAGTTAGGCGATAGTTGATGCTCGCGACAGCAAACCCGTTGGGGGCAAGAAAAGCGGCTTTACAGTTATTTTTAGATCCGTTTTTCCAGCCACCTCCATGCACCCAAATGACGACTGGGAGTAGATCTTCAGATTTAGTCGCGGGAAGATAGAGATCGATTCCGAGCTCAGTGCCGTCAGGAGTCGCGTAGATGATATCGCGTTGGATGGTGGCGCCTTCTGGAGGAAGAGGCGGCTTCTTCTCTTGAGCTGTGGAAGGCAAAGAGAAAAGTAGGCCAAACGAGATGAGGATCATGGCACAAACGGCAGGAGTGCAGGACGAAGCGGTCGATAGATACATCGCGATTAGGCTAGTAGGATTTGGTTGCAGGGTCCACGCGCAAACACGTAAGGAACTTCAATGCACAAATTGTTTTTTCTCGCGGGGATTTTCATGGCGGCGGCTTCATTACGGGGTGCGGAGCAGCCAAACATACTTTTTATCTTTTGCGATGATCATGCCACGCAAGCGATTAGTGCCTATGGTGGCCCGCTTGCGGAGTTGGCGCCGACTCCCCATATTGATCGCCTTGCCGAGGAGGGAATTCTGTTTCGCAAAGCCTACGTGACCAATTCTATTTGCGGTCCTTCCCGGGCCGTCGTGTTAACCGGTAAGTACTCGCATCTCAATGGCTTCCGCGAGAATGGTAACAGCTTTGACGGTTCTCAGCAGACCGCACCGAAGTTACTGGGTAAAGCAGGGTATCAGACGGCTATTGTGGGTAAATGGCATTTGAAGTCCGCACCGACTGGATTTGATCACTATGAGGTTCTCAAGGGGCAGGGCCAATATTACAACCCGATGCTCATTACAAATGGGGAGAATGTGAACCACGAAGGTTACACGACCGACATTATCACTGATCGAACCATCAAGTGGTTGAACCAGAGAGATCCCGACAAACCCTTCTTTCTGATGAGCCAGCACAAGGCACCACACGGGCGCTGGGAGCCGGCCTTCCGCCACCTTGAGTTCCTCGAGGATGTCGAAGTGCCGGAACCACCGACGTTGTTCGATGACTACTCTGGTCGCACCAAAGCTGCTTCCCAGCATACCATGGGAATTGCTGATCACATTGGAAGTAAACGACTCATGTTGGAGTATTCGAGCAAGTTCACGCAAGATCAGTTTCAAATCTTTGATAATTTCTTCCGCCCAAAGAATGAGGCTTTTCTTGCGGCAAATCTGACTGGCAAGGAGCGGACCCAGTGGCATTACCAACGCTACATCAAAAATTACCTTCGTTGTGTGAAGGCAGTGGATGAAAATGTAGGGCGCCTCCTCGCTTACCTCGACGAGAACAAACTCACCGAAAATACAATCGTGATCTACAGCTCAGACCAGGGATTCTACTTGGGCGAGCACGGCTGGTTTGATAAGCGTTGGATGTATGAAGAGAGCTTTCGTACTCCTTTGATTGCCCGCTGGCCGGGTACGATTGCGCCGGGTTTGGTTAACGATGAGGATATTGTTTCCAACCTAGATTTTGCAGCAACCTTCCTTGATGTCGCCGGTGCTCCAATTCCGAGTGATCTTCAGGGACCGTCTCTTGTGCCCATCCTCGAAGGGAACACCCCGGAGGATTGGCGCCAAACGCATTACTACCACTATTACGAAACCGGTGGCCATGGTGTGGCACTTCACTTCGGGGTGACAGATGGCCGGTATAAGTTGATACGCTTTCCTGAGGAGGGGATCAACGACTGGGAGCTTTATGATCTCAAGCGTGACCCAAACGAGATGAAAAGTGTCTACGACAGTCCTGAAATGGCTCAAGTGCGCAAACGGATGAAAAAAGAGCTAACGCGTTTGCAGGATCATTACGGCGTAGCTGAAGAGGAGCGCTAGTTCACACCTATTGATGGGGGAGCAGAGAAGGTAAATACTTTGGTCTCTGGACCGACGTATTTACGGTCCACTTCTGGGTCGACCCATGGCCCCGATTAAGGTTTCATGCGGGCATGATTAATCGCCGTCAGTTTCTAAAGTCAGGTGCACTAGCCGCTACGTCTCTCTCAGCCCCCGCCTTTGTTCGTGGTCAAAATCTAAATTCGAAACTGCAGCTTGCTTCCATTGGTTCTGACGGTAAAGGCCTCAGTGACATCAAGGCAATGTCCTCGCACAATTACCAGCAGTATGTTGCTTTTTGTGACGTCGACCTGAACCGCACTATGCGGGTCAAAGAGCTCAGCCCGGGCACACCGATCTATCAGGACTTCCGTGAGATGCTCTCGGAGAAGGGCGATGAGATTGATGCGGTGACTGTCTCAACGCCTGATCACATGCATGCTTATTGTTCGATTATGGCAATGAAGATGGGTAAGCATGTTTATTGTCAAAAGCCCCTGACCCACAATGTCTGGGAAGCCCGCCAGGTCGCGAAGATCGCAGAAGAAACCGGTGTGATCACCAGAATGGGCAACCAGATCCACTCTCATCAATTCTACCGAACCGCCGTTCAGTTGGTCCAATCCGGGCGAATTGGAAAAATCAAACGGGTCGACAGTTGGTGCGCTGCGACGGGGCATGGTAAAAGCGGTCATATCAGTCGTCCCAAAGGAGAAGACCCCGTGCCGGAGTCGCTGGACTGGGACAGCTGGATCGGAGTGGCTCCGATGCGTCCTTACAGCGCGGCGAATCGTTGTTATCACCCGTGGGGTTGGCGGGACTGGCAGGATTTTGGAGGAGGTGCCATCGGGGACTTTGGTTGTCACATTCTCGATCCTGTTTTTACAGCACTCGATATCAAGGGGCCGCCTGATGACTACTTTGCTGAGCATAGCGGCATGAATGATGAAGTTTGGCCGGCTCAGAGCACGTTTCGTTTCACCGTTCCGGGTACAGAGTATACGGAGAAGGACAGGATTCGCATTACTTGGAGCGATGGGGGTCGTTTGCCGTCGACCGGATGGTCTCACTTACCGGCGCGTGAAGGCCTGCCGAGTAGTGGATCGTTATTGCTGGGTGAAACAGGTTCTTTGGTTATTCCTCACGTTGGATCTCCGCGGCTTTATCTTGCGGAGTCTGAATTCTCTCAGGACTATGAAATGGCGGAGAGTCGTGATCACTATCATGACTGGATTAACGGGTGTATCCTAGATGAACAGCCATCTGATGGTTTTGACTATGGTGGCCTTCTGACCGAGACGATTCTGCTTGCCAATATCGCGGTGCGTTTCCCGGGAGAAACCCTCACATGGGATGCTGCGTCACTGCGTTTCACCAACCATGATGAGGCGAACCAGTGGGTTTCACGTGACTATCGGGAGGGCTGGGATCTTCCGAAGTTGGTGGGTTGATTAGTTGCTGTCGGCATCTCACTCAATAGCACGGGATTCTCCGGTTCTTTTTTCGTTGATCAAGCCGGAGAACTCATTGAAGAACTCTTCACCCAGCTCGTTGGTGATTTGTTCCTGAACGAAGTTGAGCATGGCCTTGGCGCCCATCACTTCGTCAACATGCAGAAATTGGTCTCGCATCTTGGCCCACCTTAGTCTCGGGAGTGTGCGAGCGATATAATCGTCCCCGTCGAGTTCGCCCATCATGCCGCCTTGGCGATTCTGATTGCCACGAGTACGACGTTCCTGGTCACGGTCGAGGCCGCGAAGCGCTTCTTCTTTCTTCTGTTCGATCATGGCCACGATTCGTGACTGCTGTTCAATGCGTTTGTCCCAAGCATTCATGAGAGCGGCGGGATTTTCTTCGCGTAGATAGGGGAGGATCGTCTTGTCATAAATGCCTCCGATATTGAAAGGCACAGGCTCCCATTTGGGATTGGAATCGAGTAGCTCACCGAGATGATACCGCTCTGCAAATATGGAATTTGCCACCGAACCGGTGATGGCGGTAGTCGGCAATTCTTCGAGCCGGCTGAGGCCGTCTACGTAGGTCATGAGATTGCCGAAAATTGTCTCAATTTCCTGTGTTTCCGCCGCTTGGCAGCTAAGGGCCAGATAGCGGAGTTGAATCATGAGCGATTCGATAAACTGCTCGTCCCTTAAGCGGTCTTCATGGTCGTCTTTCCAAGCACGAAAGTCGGATTCGGGGGCTCCCTCTCGGTCATAGTTCACTACTTTGTGGCTGTCGAGATAAAGCGTTATGGCTGCCTTTGGATCAGCAGCTGCCCGGCTAAATATTTGGCCAGCACTGCTGTTGCGCTGAGAGAGATGCCCATCAAGAGCGCCACGCATGGTTTTGATCTGCTCCTTGATCGATTCAATCTGGGCAGGTGTCAGTTCGGTGGCTTTTAGCGAAGGCAGGAGAGCGGCAGTGGCTAGAGCAAGCGACAAGAGCGTGGGGGATTTCATGGTGCGCATCTTAGGTTCAAATAATCTTCCCAACAATTTAGAACTTTGGGGCTGACTGAGAGAATACCCCGATAGCTTGGACTTGTTTCATATTCGTGGAAATGGCCGATTCGAGATTATTGTCTTGGCGAGACATAGATCCTGTTTGAGAATATAAAGATTATAGAAACGAATTGATCCGCTGATCGATGTTCTAGGGCTAATCTGCCGGCTGGCGAGCTCCTGAGAAGCGGTTTCTACAATGGGAGATTTGGTCCAATATTTGCAGGAAACACTAACTACCTATCTTTCTCTGGTGATCATCGGAGCGGGATTTCTTGGCTTGTTTTTTGGATGGCTGATTGGTCGTCCTTGGCGCGGTAAATCATTGAAAGCGGACCCTCTTAGAGGAGCTGCCCCTGACAATTTAGCGGAGTTAAACTGGCGTCACGAGAAGCTATTGATGCTTGAGCGTCAGGAAGTTGAGCGACAACTGAGGCTTGAGGACTTTCTTAGACGGATTTTCAATAGTCATGGGTTAAGTGAAACTGAGGTAAGAGCACGCTTTTTTGTGCTTTCAGAAAGATTGCGCTCCATGAGGGCACGCGTTGGATCCGATTTGTCGAGGCTGTCTCTTGCTTCAAGAAGATTGGCGCAGTTGAGGAGTGGTGGCGCGCCACGGCCGGATGCGGTGGGTGCCTGTCTCGAAATGGCGGGTGGGCAGATTGAGCGGTTGAGAGGATTGCGGAAGTCGCTTCGGCCAGTGAGCGAGAAAGTGTTGGAGATGGAGCGAGAGTTGGAGAAGCGGCGGTTTTCCGTGGCCGAGCAGAAAGAGTCTTTCCTCATCCGGCTTCAAAGAATCTCACAAGAGCTTGAGGATTCGAACGCCAACTTATCCGTCTTGGCTAACGAAACGGACCGCGCTATTCGAGATCTGCTGGGCGCCGGTCAGGAAGAGATCTTTCGACCGATTCGTGAAATTCTTCTCGTTGATGGTTCAAATACAGGGACGCTATCACGTTCGCCTTCTGAATCTTTGAATGATGAATTGTCGGGGTTGATGAAGGCTCTTAGAGGAGTTTCCGAGAATGAGAAGGGTGCCAGCCTAATTGAAACAGCCAACGAAGCTGATCCTGCAAAACCTGACGAAGTGTTTGTTAGAGTGCCGGGGAAAGAGAATTCCGAACTGAAGGCACCCATCATTCTTGGATCTCAGCTCTTTTCGGGATTTATTAGCAGCGAAAACCTTCCGCCAAAACATGAGCCGGTGGGCAAAGTTGGGCGGGAAGAACTCGCTGTTGCTGACTCCGGCGAAGGAGAACGGGAGAGCCTCGTGATTTTTCGATCGAATAACGCAGAGCTTTGGGGGCAGGATGTGGATCGAGGACTCGATTCTCGGGCCCGCTCGATCTCTACGCTTCCCACATGGGCTCAATGGATTTCTATTCAGCGTCTCGATACCGGTGAAAGAGTATTTTCCCCCATTAATCAGGAGATGTACGAGCATGGAGGCAATGGTGACGCAGTGGGATTCAACGCTTCCAACGAGCTGTTTTACGGGGCGCGTCATCTCGGAATATTCTCTGATCTCTGCCCCAACGAAGTCGAAACTCGTTTCACATACGGCGGTTGGGGCTTTGGGCATCGCGCGAGCGATTCTGGTGAGAATTCGGAGAGTGCACAGGCATCAGGCTGGGAGGGGAAAGAGATCTCACCTGACACGGTTTTTGAGATTTCGCTGTTCGCCGATTTGCCAAAGTTAGCCGAAAACGATCGGCTTCTTGAGAATTAGGCTCAGTTCTTTGAAGAGAGTTTGGTCCTAATTCTAGGGCGCTTACCGGTGGAAACCATGAGGGAATCGGTTAGCTTTTCTGTATCCCGGACTTTTCACATAACCTTTCAATTTCCAATTTTGAGATCCTCGGCCGAATCGGTGGAGGATCCTACGGCGAGGTTTTTCTGGCTCGTTCGGTTACGGGGATGTATCGAGCGATCAAGGTTGTGAGACGTGAGGACTTTGAGTACGAGCGGACCTTTGAACGGGAGTTCGAAGGAATTCAGCGCTACGAACAGGTTTCGAAGGACCACCCCGGATTGGTGGATGTTCTTCATGTGGGCCGAGACGACGAAGCTGGGTTTTACTATTACGTGATGGAGCTCGCAGACGATGAAAATGGCGAGTCCAAAGAGGTAAGCCCAGCTACCTACCGAGCCAAAACTCTCAGCGCAGAGATGAAAGCTTCGGGAGCAAAGTCCATCATCGATACAGTGAATCTCGGCATATCACTGGCAGGTGCGCTGGGACACCTTCATGAGGCGGGTCTGACACATCGTGATGTGAAACCGTCGAATATTATCTTTGTAAAAGGAGTACCCAAACTGGCGGACGTAGGCCTTGTAGCCCAGTCGGGGCAGCGAACCTACGTCGGAACTGAAGGATATGTGCCCCCAGAAGGCCCTGGAACTAGCTCTGCGGATCTTTATTCGTTAGCGATGGTGCTTTACGAAGCACATACCAAAAAAGATCGGCTAGATTTTCCAGAGCTACCCACTAATCTTGATATCCCGCCAACGGTTAATCGGGATGAGTGGCGGCAGCTGAACACGGTGATTTGTCGAGCTGGTTCACCCGACCCGAGAAAACGCTACGAAACTGCCCGCTCTCTCGCTATCGCGCTGCGTGAAGTTATCGAAGGAAGCCATGGCTACGCCTCAGGGCGTAAAAGTCGGAAGGCCGGTGTCGTTCCCTCCTCACTCATTGTCCTCGCCATACTGGGAGCAACGGGATTCGGAGCTTATTGGCTCTGGAAGGACAGCGTTGAATTCCGTGATGATAACTCTGTTCAACTCGGGGGTGTGCCGGCTGCTGGCAACGCGACTGCTGTGAACGGCGCTCAGACCAGTGGAGCGTATCTGGCTAAAAATACCACCGAGAATAAGAACGAGGCGGAGGCCCCTTTCGAAAGTGGAAAAGACAAGCAAGGCAAGGGAAAAGAAAAGGGTCAGGGCAAAGGAGGTAATTCGGGGAACGGCAGCTTTACGATTATCAGCGACGACGACAACAATATGATCGATGGAGGGGTCGTCATTCGTGATGACGCGATCAGCAGTGGAGGCTCTTCAAAGACTGAGCTTGGTTCAGAAGAGGGGTCTCAGTCTCAAATGACAGCAGATGATCCGCGGATAGAGAATAATCCCCTACAGAATGCCAACAAGGATAACCCGAAAGTAGTGGCTCAGGAAGTGACAGGACAGCTCAAGGTGATGAGCCGTCCGAGTGGAGCTGCCGTTTGGGTTGATGGGAATGAGGTAGGTGTCACACCGAGACCGCTTGCTCTGCCAGTTGGCGCGGTCGAAATCACCCTGAAGTATCCGGGGTTTCATGATCTCGTCTGTGAGACGGTGGTCAAAGAAGGGTTTGTGGTGCTTGAGAAAGTGCTAATCAAAGATCAAAGGCCACGGCCGGGAACCAGTTGGGTGAACAAGCTGGGCATGGTGTTTGAAGCTGACCAGTTTGGTGATTCGTTGACGCAGGCCAGTGTCTCGACGGCTCTTTTTGATGAATTCATAGCGTCCACGGGGAATGCGATTCCTCTCAATGACGTCAAGGGTATTGCTTATGTCAGTAATGAGAAAAGCCGATGGGCTTTCGCTGATTGGCTCACCGGACTTGATCAGGCGGAAGGCTATCTTGGTCCCCAGCAGTATTACCGCCCCATCCGGGGATCTGAGTCGCTGCGAGACCATGACTTCAAGCTCGCTGTCGACGGTCTCATGGGAACGATACTCTTAAATTCTGATCCGCCCGGAGCGCTCATTCGGAAGGACGGAAAGGTGATTGGTGATACCGAAGAGACAATCAGTAATCTCCGTCTTGGCCCCTACGAATTTGAGCTGGATATGCCTGGCTACCAAATTATGACAGTTTCCGGGACACTAAATAATGTGGAACCGATACCACTGAATGAGGTGCTCGTGCCAGATCAGTCTGTCGTTTTTGGAACACCATGGAGTAACAGTCAGGGGATGCCTTTGTTGCCTGTTGGAGAAGTTATGGTAGCCACCTATGAAACGCCGCTAATGGACTATCAGGACTATGTAACTGAGATGCAGATTGCGTTGCCCGCAACGGCCACTGGCCAAGAGTTGAATCATCCGGTGACGGGGATCACTCGAAATGAAGCGGAGGCATTCTGTGAATGGTTAACCTTGAGAGAACAGAATCTAGGAATGATTCGCCCGACTCAACACTATCGCCTTCCTACAGACGCCGAGTGGAGCCTGTTTGTGGGGATTGAAGAAGAGCTTGGCAGTAATCCAAGCGAACGAGGCGAACGAGGCGAGGCCAGTTATCCTTGGGGAGATTCCTGGCCTCCGGCCAGTGGAAGCGGCAATTATGCCGACGAGTCGGCTGCCGGTCTTCTGCGTAATTATGTTATCCTCGGTTACCGAGATAATTCTCCCGCGACTTCTGCGATCGGCAGCTTTGGTCCAGCCGAGAATGGACTTTTTGATCTCTCCGGTAACGTCGCTGAATGGGTCTCAGACAATCATGGAAGCGGAGGTCCTGATCTTGGAGTGGTTCGGGGTGGGGCCTGGAATACCTATGAGCAGAAGGCGCTTTCACTTCATTACCGAGATCCAGTAACGGTAGATTCACGCGAAGACTTTTTTGGTTTCCGCTATGTCCTTGAAGATGTCAGCACTGGCTCGTGAAAGCGGTTGAAAATTGGGCTGGGGTTTCGATACTGAAATCTCATGAGTCGTATTTCCATTGTTGATGTCCTTAAAAGTGATTCTTCCCCTGGCGAAATTCAGGTCATGGGATGGGTAAGAACCAAGCGGGATTCTAAGGCATTTTCGTTCATCGAGCTCAATGATGGGAGTTGTCTTGCGAACTTTCAGGTCATTGCCGATGCCACTCTTCCGGGTTACGGAGAGTTTATCGCCCACCTGACGACAGGAGCTTCGGTGGCCGTGACAGGAAAAGTGGTCGAATCGCGAGGGAAGGGACAACGATGGGAGATGCAAGCTTCTTCAGTGGAACTGTTAGGAAAAGCCGACGAAGACTTTCCTCTACAGAAGAAGGGGCACTCAATGGAGTTTCTGCGGTCTATTGCTCACCTGCGTCCTCGTTCGAATCTTTTTGGTGCCGTTTTTCGAGTTCGCAGCCGCATGGCTTACTCGATTCACCGATTCTTTCAGGAACGCGGTTTCGTTTGCGTTCACACTCCAATTATCACCGCATTGGATTGCGAAGGTGCCGGAGAAATGTTCCGTGTCGTTACGATGAATGGAGAAGAGATCAAACTCGGTGACGAGGAATTCTTCGGGAAGCCGTCGTATTTAACCGTTAGTGGCCAACTTGAAGGAGAGACTTACGCTTGTGCCCTGTCCGATATTTACACATTTGGTCCGACCTTTCGTGCTGAGAATTCTCACACTTCGCGGCATGCCTCTGAATTTTGGATGATTGAGCCCGAGATGGCGTTCTGTGATTTGATTGGGGATATGGATATGGCCGAAGCGATGGTGAAATACCTCGTCAAAGATGCCCTTGAAAATTGCGCCGAAGATTTAGAATTTTTCGGTAAGTTTGTTGATAAGGGACTCATCGAAAGATTGGAGTTTGTCCGGGACCGGCCTTTCGAGCGCGTCAGTTACGCGGAGGCCGTTGAAATTCTAATCGCCAGTCGGGCGAAGTTTGAATTTCCGGTAGAGTATGGGCACAACCTGCAATCCGAACACGAACGCTTCCTCACCGAGACTCATTTTCAGTGCCCTATAACAGTATATAATTATCCTGCGGATATTAAGCCGTTCTACATGCGGAAAAATGATGATGGTAAGACGGTAGCTGCCATGGATGTGCTCGTTCCCGGAATCGGCGAAATTGTGGGAGGGAGTCAGCGGGAGGAGCGCCTTGATATTTTGCGAGAGAATCTGGTTAAGCACGGACTTAGCGAAAAGGAGTACGAGTGGTATGTCGATCTTCGCCGTTTCGGTACGGTGCCGCACGCTGGCTTTGGTCTGGGCTTTGAGCGACTACTCATGTTTGTCACCGGAGTGCATAACATTAGGGATGTGATCCCTTTTCCGAGAACACCCGGTTCAGCAGAATTCTAGCTACTTCCGACCTGAATCTAGAGATTAATCACGCATTCAAGCGGCCTTTTGTGGGGCTTACCGACGGCAGTTTTTCCGTTCTTGATTATTTTTGAGCTGATGCCGTCTCCACGGATTTTAGCGAGTTATCCTGCGGGAGGTCCGGCTTTGGGCGTTGATCTACTGTCACACCTCATTAGCGAATGGGCCCTTACAGAAGTCACATTCTCTGCGGTATGCACTTTATTTAAAGGTCAACGAAGCCAAATTCGTAGCTATGCGCTGGCTTGCTCCAGCTGAAAACAGACTGGAGAGACCTAGAGCTTGAAGCGCCACGGCAGAAGCTGTTCGAGGCTCACGATTTCTCCTGCATATTCTGCGCCTGCTCCCGCATCAATCAGAATGGGGGTATCCGACTCGGCGAATTCAGCGATCACTTGTCGGCAAATACCACAGGGTGTTCTTTGTTCGATTGGGGTGCTGTTCTCGGGACCTGTCGTCAAAGCCAGCGCCGCAATGGAGCGGGCCCCGTCAGCGATTCCCGAAAAAATTGCAGATCTCTCGGCACAGATAGTGGCCCCGTAGCTGGCATTTTCCACGTTGCAACCGCGATAAATATTACCGTCCATCAAAACGGCCGACCCGACTAGAAAGTTAGAATAGGGTGCATGAGCATTACGACGGACGTCGCGGGATGCCGAGAGGAGTTCTTCAAATTGTGATGAGTCTTGGAGGGACGGTGCAAGGCCGCTGACGATATGCCATGTAGACTTTTGGGTTGTGAAGATTGAGGCTGACATTTCGCAGTAATGAAACGATGATTAACTCATCACGTTGTCGACGAGGATACTCTGAATGACCGAGTATAACTCATATTGGGCGAGTAAGACGAGGCGCTCCTGATCGATACTTTCGTCGCTTTGAGACTGGGGGAGTTGGCGATCATCTGACTGAGCGAGATCAAACTCCTCGTTCATCATGATTCTTGCTTGGTTTAAGACACTATACCAAGCTTCCGTGTGATCAAGGGGGACCCGAAGGCGTTTCAGTTGGGATATTGTTTCTTCCGTGTTAGTTGGCTCCGCTTCGGACATTTTTTCGATATCAACGGTTTCGACCTCGGCGATGTCCTGCACGATTTGGTTGCGAGCGTCATCAAATGAGTCTTTTAAATCGGGTTTAACAAACTCTTCCCAGTCCTCGAGATGTGACTGGGTGTCTTCGTTGAGGAGGGTTTCTGGAGAGAAAAGTGAGGGAAAGAGACGTTCGCGGGTAGATGGGGAGAACGATTCACCATCAGAGGCTGCTGGAAGCTCTGAAACGAGGTGCCATTCGGCCGGTGTCAGAGCGTCAAGCGCCCAGAACTCATCTGTAAGGACAAATCTCATGCAGGGTGAGGGAGGTTAACGAGAGGAGAATTCAGTGTCGAGTCATGATGTCTCATGTTCTTCCAGTGGTGAGCCTGAATCAGCTGTTTATGTTCGTTGGAGGTTAATAGATAGTAGTAAGCTATCTCGGGGCGACTGCTTCTCAGGTTTGAAAATTAATGCAAATTTACAATTTAAGATTGCGAAATTAGGGAACATGTGACATAGTTTTAAAAATTTAGCAGCCTAAAGGGTTTATTTGTATAATAATTATGAAAAATCTAATAAAAAGGTTGCGTAAGGCATTCGGAAATGTTAAATTTATTGACGGTTTTCATAAAAACTAAAATCGCTAGGAAATAAAACCATGCAAATATCAGAAAATACCAATACCGGAGTGGAACAAAATTCCGATCAGAACGCCGATCGTTTGGCGGACTTCATCATGTTCGCGCAGCGTTCTTTCTTGCTCGACCTTTCCAAAGAGCTAAACGAAGGAAATGTTTCATACGCACAATTTTTTCTTCTGGGATATCTGGCCAACGAGGACTACCTCACGATGACGGATATCTCTAAAAAGATGGGTCACTCGACTGCCGCCGCCACTGGCCTGGTCGATCGCCTCGAAAAACTGGGTTACGTTCAGCGCCTTCACGCTGCTGATGATCGCCGCAAGGTCATGGTTCAGATCACCCGCAAAGGTATCGAGATGGTGACCCGCCTCCGCAATTCTATTGCCGAAAGTATCACTGAGATCATGGAAGCTCAGGAAAAAGGTGAGGAAGAGGCGATTCAACCAATCTATTCGCATCTGCGAGAGTTTTTGGCTTCTCGGTAAGCTCCTTTGCTGAAATTCTTTAGGGATACCTCAAACAAACGCAACGCAATCATCAAGCGTTCCAAGAAACAAAGGCATTCCCAATTTTAAGCGATTTTAACAGCGCCCTCGGTTTGTCGCCGAGGGCGTTGTCATTTACAGATTTCTTGAATTAAGGACTGAGGCGGCGCGCCGACCACTCGCCTTCATTCCGGCGGTATTCGAAACGGTCGTGTTTGCGGCCGGGTTGCCCCTGCCAGAACTCGACAAATTCGGGAATCAGAAGGTAGCCACCCCAAAATTCAGGCCTGGGGACGTTCTCCTCAGAACCGGAGTCGGGAAACTCAGTTTCAAACTTTTCTACCCTTTCATCGAGCCACCCTCTGTTGGGGATCTCCTCACTCTGTTTTGACGCCCATGCACCAATACGTGAGTCGTAAGGGCGAGACAGAAAATAGCGGGTTGATTCTTCGGCTGCCAATCGCTCAACCTTTCCGCGAATCAAGGTCTGCCGTTCGAGGTCTTTCCAGAAGAACAAAACCGATGCGACAGGGTTGGCCTCCAATTCGCGACCTTTGCGACTCTCGTAGTTGGTGAAGAAGGTGACTCCGTCATCCGTGTAATCTTTCATAAGGACGGTGCGAGATGTCGGGTAACCGTCGAGTCCGATCGTGCTCAAAGTCATTGCGTTGGGTTCACGAATCTCGGCAGCTAGAGCTTCCTCGAACCATTTTTTAAACTGGTTGAGGGGATCAGGGGCGAGATCTTCCCGCCGCAGAGTGTTGACGTGGTAATCCCATCGCAATTCTTCGAGGGAGGGGTTAGCAGAGTCGCTCATCGCTTTGGTGATACGAACGAAAACGGAACCATGATGCCCGTGGAGCAACAAGGGCCTCTTAGTAGAGGTGTGCAACCGGTTTCACGAATAAGGCTGTCTGCTTGTTGAATTTGAGAATTCGGTTGAATCCGACCACCCTTCGATGTCTGCTGAGTCAATGGAATCTGCCTCTTCTTATCAGCATTCCCATCTTCAACGGGTTTTGTTTGATGAAGCTTGCATTCGTAAACGAGTCGCCGAAATGGGAGCAAAAATTACAGATGAATACAGCGGTGATAGTCTCACTATTATCGCTATTATGCAGGGTGGCGCAGTGTTTATGGCTGACCTAATTCGCGAGATACAACTTCCTCTGCAGTTGGAGTCGATTTCCGTGGCAAGTTACCATGGAGGGACATCGAGCAGTGGGACGGTGACCTTTTACCAGAGTCGGATGCCCGAGGTCGAGGGGCGGGATATTATGATACTTGATGATATCCTTGATTCCGGACGTACGATGTCGGCGGTTAAGCAGAAATTAAAGCAGGAGTGTGCTCCCCGTTCAGTGAAGACAGCAGTTTTGTTGTCCAAAAAAATTGAGCGGACGGTTGATGTTGAGGCAGACCACGTCGGTTTCAACGTGGGGGATGAGTTCGTGGTAGGCTATGGGCTCGATTATCGGGGACTCTATCGGAACCTTCCCGTGATTGGAGTTCTGAAGAACGAATATATTTAACGATTAGTATCGAATGGTCCGAGTAATTTTCTTTTCCGTTTTACGCGAACTGACCGGTGTTGAGGAGGCGGAGATCTCCATGGTTTGTGGCGAAACCCAAGTGTCCGATATACTCCAGCAGGTCTATCATGACTATCCGCGAATTGAATCGTGGAACACAAAACTTCTCATAGCTATTAACGGGGAGTTTGCTGACCGAAGTGACCTCCTTGGAGATGGAGACGAGTTAGCTCTTATGCCACCGGTTCAAGGTGGGTGAAGTCGCTCGAATGTTTTTGACTTCGAACCAGATTTCATTCATCCAAGACACGCATTGAAATGGCGAAGTGGTTCTACACGGATTCAAGTGCAACTCAGCAGGGGCCCGTAAGTGAAGAGGGTTTGTTAAGGCTGAATCGTGATCGTGAAATCGTGGCTAGTTCGCTGGTATGGAAAGACGGATTCGATGAGTGGGTGCCGTTCGGCACCGTTGCGGCTTCGGTCTTCGGTTCGAATGAAGAAGGGGAACCAATTAGGATCGGGGTCTGTGCTTACTCGGGGCAGGTATTTACTGTGGCAGAACTAATCCCTTACGGTAGTGCGTTGGTTGGGCTGGAATTTAAAGACGAATTCGTCCAGCAGATGATGGAGCAAGGAACCGTAGATATCGAAGATGCGACCGATAACCACTTGTCCTTTGTTGGATTTTGGTGGAGGACCCTTTCTTCGTCTCTCGATTACCTCGTAAAGATTATCCCTTCATATCTTTTCATGATTCCCTATTATGTTGCTGCTGCTGCGGTAGGGACTTCGCTGGAATCAGGCGGTATGGATTTAGAGGAATCGATCGGGATGATCATCACTGCGGGAGTCGGAGGTCTTGCGAATCTGGCCTTCAGTGTCGTTTATGAGACATGGATGGTGGGCAAGTATCAGGCAACTCTGGGCAAAATGATCATTGGAGCAAAAGTGGTTAGCCCCGATGGATCACGAATTACCTACAAAAAGGCGTTCCTGCGTTGGCTTGCGAAAAAACCACTCAACAATGGGATTGTCTGGGCACCTTCTTCGATTGGTTTTGCGGTGGTCGTTGCCGCGGTTGGAGCAGCATCCTCTCAATCTGATGCAGGAGCTATGATGGTCATGTCAGTTTTGGTTGGGATATTCGTTTTTGCGGGACTTCTCGTGCTGTGCTCTGGCATCTACTGGATGGCGGCTTTTGATGCGCAGAAACGCGCGCTGCATGACCGGGTCGCGGGAACGAGGGTGGTCAAGAAGTGACGGAGAAACGATGAACACTGAAAGTTTGAATGTTGATGTGACCCTGCAGTGCCCAACCTGCCGCGCCAGCCTTAATGTAAATCGCTCGGTTGATCGCGTTGAAGAGGAGTGTCCGGTTTGTAGCTGTCAAACCAGCATGGTTGTTTTTCCTAGGTTCTTCCAGGAAGAACCGGAGATATCAAAAGATAAGATCGCTTCAGAGAGTGAGGCAATCTGCTCGTTTTATGGGGAGCTAAAAGCAGAAAAAGTGTGCGACGAATGTGGTTGCCTCATGTCTTTAAGGGCGTCCGTGAATTGGGGTGATCACGATTATTGTCTTCCCTGCCTTTACCAGCTCAGGGAAGAAAAAAAGAATGCTTCGTTTGTAGCTCAGGCGAAGCTCTACGACAATCTTGCGCTTGCTTTGGTAACCTGGCTTGCTCCACTCTCATTGTTTACCGCCCCTGTGGCGTTGTTCCTGCTTCTTCGTTATCGCAAAGGAAGTCAGACATTCGTACCGCGGAGCGTTTTCCGCTGGTGGTTAGCATTACTTCTCTCATCCGCTTGGATTTTACTATGGGGGGCGATCATCATTATTTGGATCTCTCTGATCCTCGATGAGGTTTCATAGGGGTTGATACAAGAGAGCCACGGGGTAACCGTGGCGCCTAATCGATGGGTAAATTTGACTCGTTGCTGACAATTGATTTATCAAAGATTATCTCGATGGGGAAGTGCAGAACACTTCCGGTCTTGATTTTGCCCGAAAGATAGCGGCCCACGGTAATTACTGTTCAGTCTTAGGAGGAGGGCGAAGAGGCTGGGAAATCTAATTTGCCGCAAGGCGCTTCGTGCCGCTGACCGGCTCGCTTTTTGAAGTTTATTTTCATAAACTCTGAATTCCCGCAATAAAGAAGGTCGCGTGTTCTTGAAAAGCCAAACCCGTTCGCTATCGTATGGTCCTATTAAGCGTGCTCTCAGAAATGCCTGAACATTTCTGGTATGAGATGTTAACAAGTGTATGGCGGAAAAAATGTTATCCAATCGGCCTGATTACGGCCGGACCTTTCACACGGCCATGTGGTTGGCTGGCTTAATTGCTTCAATTCAACTACTGGCCATTGTCTGGGCAGTTTTCATTGGGTCGGGCGGCGCGTCTGGCAGCATTACTCGGGTGGGTGGCCCAGATGCGATCGCTGCTAACGGAGCCTCTCCGACCGCGGTTGTCCCGATAGAAGAGAGACGGATCGGAGCGGTCAAGTTACCACCGATTCCGGCAGAAATCGCCGCAGCGATCGAACAGCAAAAGCTGGAGCCTCAACTTCTAAACTCGCCCCTCCGAGGCGTTCGCAGGGAACTTCCAGTGAACATGGGAGGTTCAGGACCGATTAACAATGAGGCCGCTTCAAGCTCTGAGAGATTTACACCGAGCCTTTCAGAGGCTCTAGCTAACGCAAAATACACCGCCGAGCGAATTGAAGACCCGATCTTAGAACGGCTCGTCTCGACTGGAGAAGAATTGCGTGTTGAAGGCAATATGGTGGGTGCTATTCAAGCGCTGAGGCGAGCCGAAGAGGCCTTGCCGGATCACCCGAGGGTTCTCGCGGAAATGGCGGCGACGCTGAGTCAAATGAGGCAGGATCGCAAGGCCGACTTTTATTGGCAAAAGCTAATCGAGATGAGCCCAACTCGGGCAAGAGACTATTCGATCATCGCTCAACAGCAGCTTGCCGGTGGGTTTTCAGCACCTACTGAGTCCGTTGGACAGATAATGAGTATTGGCGAAATCGAGGTGGACGAATCATCCCCGGTGGCCGAAGGGCAGCGGGTGTCACTGCGTATTGTGATCGATTCGAAGCCCGAACTCAACCCAGTAGGCGATCAGCTCTCCCTGTTAGTCTATTTTTATGATCGGATCGACGGAGAACGCATTGATGCGTCCACTGCGGACACCTCGTATCTCTATCCGACGGAACCTTACGACTGGCAGACTAACGGGCGTGAAGAAATCATCGTCAATTATGATCAACCGGTATTTACTGAGCTTCAAAAGCGTGAACAGGGGGAACGTAGGTATTATGGATATGCCATTGAACTTTACTATCGAGATCAGCTTCAGGATAGGGTAACGAGACCCGAGGATATTTCTCGGGTGACAATTGAGCAAGGCGCAGCAGACTCCGATGTAGCTCCCGAGACCTTTGGCCCGGAGAATTCCCTTTTTCCTGACAAACCAATTTTTTAGCAACCCTTTATGCAGACCGAAAGAATTGTCCTCCTGATCGATCCTTCTGAAAAAGATCGTGCCGATATTCGTTCTTTTCTTGTCGGTCGGTCAGTCACTCTCATCGAAGCCGGTGATGCTGCTGAGGCTCGGGAGAAGGTCCAGGAAACCAGCGAAATTAGCATTATGATTGCCGGTATTTCGAGCGATACCGGCGGCAAGATCCTCGATCTGCGGGATCACCTTCAAAGTAAGGTAGGCTTGTTTCCAAGCGTGTATTCCAGTCGCGAGGACATGACGGAATTTTATCCGCGGATATATGACTACGAGCAATTGTTCCTTAAGCCGGTGAATCTTGGGATTCTTTCAGAGTGGTTCGATGCGGCAGTCGTCGCAGGTGTCGAGGCTTCTGCAGAGAATGAGCCTCTCGTGGAACCAGTTATTGGAGCAGGCGATCCGGTCAGTTCGCCTCCGCCGGAGACTGATACAGCTTCGAGCAGTAAGCCTTCTCCAGATTCTCTGCCTCGGTTGGAGACAGCTCCAGTGCAGTTGCCTGAGGATGCGCTGACTGTGGGAACGCGACTTGGCGATTACAAGTTGCTACGCGAAATCCAGAGAGATGACGACTTTGCCCTGTATGAAGCGGAGCAAACGTCCATCGGGCGCCGAGTTGCCTTGAAGACGCTCTACAGGAAGCACCGTCGCGACATTACTTGGGTGCAAGGATTTGTGAATGAAGCCAGTGCCCGGGCTTCGGTGAATCACCCAGCGATTTCTTTGGTGTATGAGTGTGACCAGGAACTGGGAGTGAACTTTTACACCCTCGAACTGGTCGATGCACCGAGCCTGAGTGACCTAGAGCGACGCCGAAGTGATCTGGAGGAGGCCACTCTTTGGAAAATTCTTGAATCAGTCGGGGATGCTCTGATCTACCTCCGAGATCAGGATATGTCTCATCGTCTCATTACCGCTCAGAGTATTCTGATGTTGAAAAGCGGGGAGCCACGGATTGCTAATCCTGTCCGCGGTCGTGGAGCACCTCTTTCAGTTGAGGAGGAGCGTCGTCAGATGGAGTTTCTCGCCAATGCGGTAGCCCCGTTTATGAGAAAGTCTGGAGCCGATCCCGACCTTGTTTCCTTGGTGGATCGCATGGGCGCGGATCGTATTGATGCGGTGAACACGATCGATGGCCTGAAACGTTCACTCTCTCCGGCTGATCCTAACGAAGGCCTAAGTGCGGTTGAGTTAGCGAGGATGACTGAACAGAAAAGTAACCAGACGGCGATCATTAGTGGTGTTGTTATCGGTCTTTTTATTGCAGCGGCGGTAATTGTTTTCCTTGTATTTGGTTCCAAGCCTGAAACTCGCGATCTCGAGTCATTCACAGCGATACCTGCCGGCAAGTTTGATTTCCAGGACAGTGATGAGGTCGATTTATCAGAGTTCTGGATTGGTCAGTATGAAGTCACAATCGGGGAATACGAAAATTTCCTTAAAGATCTGGCAGCCTTCCCTGACAAGCTGGAAAAAATTCGGCATGCTGAGCAGCCTGAGAATAAGACCTCATATGAGCCTGAGCGTTGGTCTGAAGTTCTCACAGCGGCCAGAAGAGGAGGTAGGTTCTTGGGCGGGAAGATTGACATGAATTGCCCTATTATCGGAGTCGATTGGTGGGATGCCAATGCCTACTCCACATGGCGGGGCGGTCGTCTTCCCACAGAACAAGAGTGGGAAAAAGCGGCTCGTGGCCGCTCGGGTAATAGGTTCCCCTGGGGGGACACAATGGTGCCTGAAAATTTCAATAGCGGCCTGGATTACGGGTCCTCTGAGGATGTCGGCGCGGGGGATATTGATGGATTTGAATATTGGAATCCCGTTGACGCTATGCGGGATGATGAAAGTCGTTACGGAGTCGTCGACCTTGCCGGTAACGTCAGTGAGTGGACGGCAACTTGGGGCGCTCACCCTGAGTCACCCGACAAGCGAGTTCCGTTGAAACGCGGGGCCTCTTTTGCCACCAAGTCAGATTTTGAGCTAATTGTTCGACGGGCCAGTGAGTCAGCAGAGGAGAGAAACTTTCTGACGGGCTTCCGGGTAGCCTCTGATACGGCGGAACCCGAAGTTCTGGCTTCGTTGGTTTCGGCAGCGGAACCGGACGAAACTGGGGAAGAGGAGAGCCAAGAGCCTTCCTCTTCTGGGATGCCTAGTGAGGGGGTAATTCCTTCGGATAACAAAGCTGGTGAGATGCCTGCTGACGTTCTTGACTTGCCCGTTGAGGAACCGCAAAAGGATTCTCTTGTCAGAGAACTGCCCGAGGTGTGAACGGTATTAAATTCACACTCCCTAAAAATTGGGTCTGGTTTAGGAACCTTATCCAACCACTCAACGCGGCTGATCAGTCGTGGATCGAGCGGGCGAAGGCGGTGATGTCGTCCCCCTCCACCTCAAAATTTATTACCATCGGACGGCAACAAACTTCGCAGTCATAATCAACCTCAGAAGGAACCTCTGCGAGCGGTGGCAGTGGAACGTGAAATTCCTCAAAGCAGGAGGGACAGATGACAGGGGCGGTATCCACGGTTTCTAAAGTCGCAAAAGTTACGTCGCACAGGGACTTGGGGACTTCGAAAGAATCTTAAAACAAGGCCGAAAATCGCTTGTTTCGAGGCGGTTTGCCCCTAAATTTGCGGCCCTCCGCTCGCTGCAGGTGCTCCTCAAGCGGGTTGGATCACGAACCGAGGAGTAATGTCGGAAGGCAAATTAACCAAGTAACTAACCTTAAATTAATACATGGCAGCTACAATCACCCCATCTAATCCAGAGCTACTTGCTCTGATTGGTCAACAATTTCACACCCACCGCGAGAATTCGATCGTGCGGGGTAAAGTCATCGAAATCCGAACCCAAGTGGTGGTGGTGGATATCGGTGCCAAATCTGAAGGTATCATCGCAGTTTCTGAGTTCGAGGACGAGGAGATCCACGTCGGGGATGAGATTGAGGTGCTTCTTGAAAAACTCGAGAACGATGAAGGAATGGTCGTGCTCTCGAAGGAGAAAGCTGCTCACAAGCAGAACTGGGACAAGATCGTCAAGGTTTACGAAGACGGCGGTCTTGTTAAGGGTAAAGTTAAGTCCGTCGTAAAGGGCGGCTTAATGGTAAACGTCGGCGTTGAAGCGTTCCTCCCCGGATCCCAGATCGACATCATCCCTCCAAAGGACCTAAACGAGTATGTGGGTAACGTTTACGAATTTAAGATCGTCAAGGTCAACGATATCCGCAAGAACATCGTGTTGAGTCGCCGCGAGGTGATCGAAGCCGAGCGCGCTGAGCAGCGTGCTGAGTTCCTCGAGTCCGTTAAGATTAGCGACAAGGTCGAAGGTCTCGTGAAGAATATTACCGATTTTGGTGCATTCATCGATCTTCAGGGCATGGATGGACTCCTTCATATTACCGATATGAGCTGGGGACGAATCAATCACCCCAGCGAAATGCTTGCTATCGGGCAGCCCCTTGAGGTTATCATCCTTGATGTTGATAAGGAAAAGGAGCGGGTCTCTTTGGGTCTCAAGCAACTCCTAGACAATCCTTGGGAAGCCATCGATTCCAAGTTCCCCATTGGAAGCGAAGTTGGTGGGAAAATTACAAAACTGGTGCCCTATGGTGCTTTCGTAGAACTTGAGCGTGGTGTGGAAGGTCTCATCCACGTCTCCGAACTTTCCTGGACCAAGCGAATCACTCGCCCGAGCGACGTGCTTTCTATTGATCAGGACGTCAAGGCTGTGGTCCTCGCAATTAACAAGGATGAGCAGAAGATTTCTCTCGGTGTCCGCCAACTTGAGCCGAATCCTTGGGACGAAGTGGAGACTCGCTACCCGATTGGTTCTACCATCAAAGGCGAGATCCGCAATCTTACTCCTTACGGTGCCTTTGTGGAACTGGAAGATGGTATCGACGGTATGATTCACGTGTCCGACCTCAGCTGGACCCGGAAGATCAACCATCCGAGCGAGATCCTCAAAAAAGCCGAAGAGGTCGAGGCCACCGTTCTGGAAATCGACAAGACCAACCAGCGTATTAGCCTAGGCGTGAAGCAGCTTGAGAACGATCCCTGGAGCGAGATCGACACGCGCTTCAAGGTCGGTGACCTTGTTAAGGGAACCGTTGCCAAGATTGCTAGCTTTGGAGCTTTCATCCAGCTTGAAGACGACATCGACGGCCTCGTTCATATCTCGCAACTGAGCGAAGACCACGTGGCGAAGGTTAAGGACGTCATTAAGGTGGGTGATGACGTGGAAGCTCGCGTCATCAAAGTTGACAAAGTTGAGCGTCGTATTGGGCTTTCTATCAAGGCTGCCGAATACTCCGAAGAGCAACTCAAGAAAGAAACTGCTGCTTTCGATGCGCTACGCCCGAGCTCCGACCTTGTGGGTCTCGAGCAGGCCTTCAACCTCGCCTCAGAAGAGTGGCGTCCAGGCGAAGAGTCCGAAGAAGAAGAAGAAGCTACGGATTAATCGGCTTTCATCCGTTGTGGGCGGTCATTTGGCGGTCCGCAAACGATTTTCAAAAGGAGCAGGGGAAACCCTGCTCCTTTTTTTGTTTAAAATTGTGCTGCCGGAAGTCACAATCCGCAGCTACACGAAAAGAGACGTTGAGGCGGCCCGGGTTTTCGGGCGGAATCGTAAGACTCCGCGTTTTTTAGCCTGATTAAAGTCCGCCTAGTTTGCGTGGTCCGAAGAGACCGCGAATGACATGAATAGGGAAACGACCAAGATTGATCTGCCTCCACAAGGAATAATCGGAAAGCGGAATCCGCACACTCCTCTCTGGATATGGCTGGTATTGGTTGTGTTTTCTTTAGTGATCGGAACCGGAGCCGGACTCTATGTCGGGCTAAGATCTTCCAATCGCGGGGTGTCCGAGCAGCCAAGTGCAATTGAAGCGGAGAACCATGAAGTCCTAAAGAAGTTGGAATCGGCTAAACAAGCGGTCGCTGCCGGCAACTGGATCGAAGCACGGCGCATCTTTAAAGAAGTAGAAGAGGTTGATCCGGACCACCTTGTCGTGCTGGCTTCGCTTCCCCTTATCGATCGTCGCCTCGAGGAAGCTCGCGGGAGTTTTGAAGTGGTTACTGAGCCTGCCGGTGCCAAGATTGAATTGGATGGGCTTGAGACACGGACGTCCCCGCACACGTTCGTGGGTATCCCCTACGGGAAATATGCCCTTAGAATTTCCCAAGAAGGCTTTGAGTCGGTGACTGAAATTGTGGAAGTAGCCAGTGAAGATTTGATGGTGATTCCTGCGATTAAATTAAAAAAGAGTTCGGGTGGGATTGTCGTGGTTAGCGAACCGAAGGGAGCTGAGTTTAAGCTGCTGAGACTAGTTGAAAATAAGCAGCAGGAACTGGTTGAGGTCGGTCAGACACCAGTCTTAATCGGTAACTTGGATCCTGGTGAGTATCGGGTTCTCATGGCGATTGATGGATGGCCAGAATATGCCGAAACGGTTCGAGTGATGAATGACCGAAATACCTCTGTGTCGGCTGTTTTCGTTAAAGGAGGTTTAAATTTGGTGAGTGATCCGATTGGTGCTGAGGTTTGGGTGCAATCTAAAGGGGAGACGATGACTCGCGCTGGATTGACTCCTCTCAGCCTTCCCGATCTTCCGGTTGGATCGATTAACCTTGAGCTGCGCTATAAGGATTGGGCGCCCATCCGCAGGTCAGTAAATGTTAGCGACGGTATTTCACAAAATCTCGATTTTGCGTGGGAACGGAGTTTGGTTACTTTTCGCAGCGACCCGTCTGGAGCCGAGGTCTGGATGAGTGGATCTCGTCTCGGTAACGAGCGCGAACTGACTCCGTTCAAGCTGGAGTTGCCGCACGGCGAATACGAATTCGTAGCTCGCCATAACAAACTCGGGAGCACTGGGCTAATTCATGTGGTCGATACAATTGAGAGGACCGATGAAGTTAACTTTCAGTTCGACTATGGCTCGATCAAACTCTCCAGCGAGCCTGCTGGCGCGACGGTCATATCGAGTGGGGCTCCGATCGGAACAACTCCATTAACACTGCCGGTTGTGCCTCCTGGGATCTACACCTACGAGTTCAGAAGAGATCAGTATCGCGGTAGCGTGGTTTCCGGAACCCTTGAGTCCGGTGGTGTTCTTGATTTTAACGCTCGACTGAAATACGACCCTTCTCCTAGTAAAACCCGGGATTATACTAATATGGTAGGTCAGGAAATGATCTGGGTGGGCGAGCTAGAAGGTTGGGTGGCATCTTATGAGACAACGCAGGCCCAGTTCGAACAGATCTCAGGTAATAATCCGAGTTACTTCACTTCTCCCAACCATCCGGTGGATAGCGTGACCTGGTATGAGGCGGTTAAGTATTGCGAGGCTCTCAGTCATGAGGAGAAGATTCGAGGTAAGCTTCCCGAGGGTTACCGCTACCGTCTCCCCACTGACCTCGAATGGGGAAAGTATGTCGGTCGTCAGGAATTGGACGGCGCGATTTCGAGTTTGTTTGACCGTAAGAAGTCCACGGCTCCAGTAGGCTCACTTGCTTCCAATGAACATGGGCTCTATGACGTCCGAGGAAACGTTTGGGAATGGGTCGAAGACTGGTATTCACAGACGATCGTTAATCGAGTGACCCGTGAAGGAGCAACTCCGAGCCACGATTGGGTGGGCACAGAGCGAAAGGTCCTTCGTGGGGGAGCGTGGAACCGTTCTTCTCAGTACGACTTATCAGTGGCGAACCGTATGGCTGCTCGTCCCGGCGCCAAAGATCGTTATGACGTGGGATTCCGTGTTGTCTTGATTAAAGACTGAAACTCATTCTTTAATCAGCGACGAACGACTGCGTGACCTGCGCATCGGGCACTGCAGGCTTGTAGTGAAATACACGAGTGGCTTCGGTTTCGGGCGTATCGGCTGCGTAAATGGCGACCTCGACTTTGGGAACTCCATCGCTACCGCCTGTGATCGATTCCGTTGTAATCGTAATCTGATTGCTTCCCTGACGAACTCCTCCCACGATCAGTTCCGCTGTCTTCACGTTGGAGAAGGTTCCAGTTTCGTGTCCGTTCACCACAATGTTTACTTTATATCCTGATGCGTCCACCCACGCTTCGGCGATGAGTTCAGGTGTTTCAACGGGTTGAGGAACAGGAGGCAGTTGAGGAGTTGGCTGGAACTCTTCCCCGCGAAGAAAAGAAAAGTCCGCATTGCGGATCTGGAGCAGAAGTTCGGGATCGCTACCAGTTTTAACAACGCGAAGACGATCGAACTTCCACGTTCCGTCTTCCCGCAGAAAGTGGAGGACAATCAAGTTGTCAATCGGACCATTTTTCGGAGCGCCACCGAAATTGGCTTTCCCGAAGTAGGTGGAGGTTGCAGTTTGACCAGTCGATAAAACGCCCAGACCAATTAGTCCCGTGAGAGTGGGGGACTCAAGTGGGTCAGCGAAGAAGGTTTCAGGGAAGGGGAGTTTCTGAGAGATGATGATGTTTCTGATCTCCATCTGACGGGAAAAGGCAGTCACCTCTTCCCACCTGACAACATCCTTGGATGCCATCGCGGTGTACCAAGCATGATAGGTATTCTCTAAAGTGGGACGAAGAGTTGGATCGGGCTGCGCCTGTTCCGCTAGCGTAGTTTCTACGCTCAGGAAAAACGACACGATAAGAGTGAAGAGAGCCGTTTGTGAGACCATGTTGAGAGGTTAGCATGCTGAAAACGATTGAACAGGAGAGTTTGAGCTTTGAGCCGTCGGCTGAAATGAACTTCGGTGCCGTTATTTTTCATGGATTGTTGACTGCATTCTCGGCTGATTTAGGGATGTGACTGAGTCAGGGTTTAAAAAGGCCCTGAGTGATCTGCGTAAAGGACCTGACTTGCCTTTCTGCGGTGCATCCCCCAAGTTTAAGACATGAAGTCTACAGTTGCCCTGCTCGCTATTGTTTTTGCGCTTACTGCCAACCTTTCCGCCCGATCGTGGAAACAGGCGGCCACTGGGAAGGTGATTGAGGCTGAGTTGGTCAAATTTGAGGACGGCAAGGTCCACCTAAAGCTTGCTGATGGACGGATTGGACAGGTCGACGTGACCTCCCTGAGCCTTGAAGACCAGGAATACATCGCATCGCTGGAATCGTTACCCGCAGCAACTCCAGATGAGGGTGGTTCAAATTGGCCACAGTTCCGTGGCCCGAACCACGACGGAATTTCCCCTGATACTGGTTTGCTCAGCGAATGGCCTGAGGAGGGTCCTCAAAAGCTCTGGGTCTTCGAAGGTGCGGGCCTAGGTTATTCGGGAATGTCAGTTGTTGGTGACAGTCTCTTCACTCTCGGCACTCAGGGAGATAAGCTCACTGTTGTCTGCGTGGGCATCACTAATGGCGAGGAGGTTTGGTCAACTGAGGTCGGTACTGATGATCAGAGCGGCTACAATGTAGGTTGGGGACACGGCCCCCGCAGTACGCCGACTATCGCGGACGGAAAGGTTTATGTGCTCGGTCCAAAAGGCTTGCTCGTCTGTCTTGATGCCGCAGAAGGTAGCACGGTGTGGAGCAAGAATTTGGTCGACGATTTTGGTGGAAAGTCAGGCGGATGGGGGTTCTCTGAATCTCCTTTCGTCGATGGAGACAAGGTGGTGATTGGCCCCGGCGGTTCAGATTCTCCGGTGGTTGCTCTGAATAAGGATAATGGGAACACTATCTGGAAGGCGTCGGGATTTAGCGTAGGTGGAAGCAAGGCTGAATATGCCACAGTCGTCGCTTTAGATCTGAACGGTAGGCGCCAGTATCTTCGCTTATTCAACGACAAGCTGGTTTCTCTCGACAGCGAGACTGGCGATTTGCTTTGGAGCACCGATTGGCCCGGTGGGCAGTCTCCAGCAGTGATCCCGACTCCTATTGCCGATGGTGATGAAATACTGATCGCTTCTGGCTATGGCGTGGGTTCCAAGCTCGTCAAGATCGATGCTGATAATCAGCCAAGTGACGTCTGGCAGGAGAAGACAATGAAGGTAAAGCACGGCGGAATGATCAAAAAGGGAGATTATGTCTACGGTTCTTCAGAAGGCGAGGGGCTCGTCTGTCTTGAGTGGAAATCGGGTGAATTAGCGTGGAATGAGAAAGGTCAATTTTTCGGTAGCACCGATTCCGTCGCTCTTGCTGATGGTATGCTCTACGTACTCAACGATCAGACCGGAACACTCTCATTGGTCAAGGCGAGTCCTGATGGGTTTGAGCAGACAGGACAGTTTACGATGGATCCTCAGAGTGATCAGCGTCATCAAAAAGGTAAGGTCTGGACTTATCCATTACTGGTCGGTGGCAAATTGTTCCTGACCGATCAGGAAATCATTATCTGCTACGACATATCCAAGTGATTGAAAATTGACGGCTTGCCTCGACGACTCCAAGTTCAACAGAACCGAGTGAGGCATTCGGTGCGGCTTTTAAGTTAGACTACATGTTAGGCATAGAGGAGACATCAGATGCTGTGAGCCGCCCTGGGAATTCAAAAGCCGGTCGCTGGGCGTGGCCCGTAATTTTGTTTTCGGTTCTGTTTATCGGCTGGCTGATAAACGTCATACCAACAGGAGCGCTCGATAGCGAGGATCCACAGGGATCCATTCCCAGCGCTAGTTCAGATCTTGCTGTGTTACAGATTCAGAGTCAGGCCATCATCGCCTCGGCTTCCATAGACAGTGCTAATGCGGCGGAAGCGCTAAAAACTCTGAGAGAACAGTCCCGTGGATTCAAGTCTCAAGCTGCCATTGTTCTATTGGAAGACTTCATCAACGCTCCGATGTCAGACCCGATCGCCAGCCTAGAGGTGATAAAAGAAGATAAGAATGCGCCTGAATGGTTGGAGCAAATCGAACGATCTCTTTCTGAGGGTATTACTGCTGAGGAGCGGGCCGTCTTGCGAAACGAGCTGGGTTGGTTTGCCGAACTGGCGGCAGAGCCGGGTCGCATGGCTCCAGAGAAATCCGACGAAATAAAAATGCGGTCTGCGCAGGTGATTGTCCTGATCCTGTTGTGTCTGCTTGGCGCCGTCTTAGTGATTCTTGCGGGTGGACTCTTTCTTTTCATGCTAGCAAGAAATCAAAGGGTTACGGGGAAGGCCCTTAGATTCGATAATAAAGTCATACCGCGAGGAGTAATGCTGGAAGCTTTTGCTCTCTACCTTGGCATGGTGGCACTGGGAGAAGCTGCAGCGATTGTGATTCATGGCAGTTTTTCTCTGGTTAGCTACGGCTTGTCTATAGTCGTACCGCTGGTGTGGCCAAGGATGAGAGGCTATCGATGGCGGCCCTTTTTTCGATCACTGGGGTGGCATCGTGGCGAAGGTGTCCTCAAAGAAATCTTCTTCGGCATTATTGGCTACTCCGGTGTTCTGGCAATTGCCTCAATTGGTATCTGCTTGACCTGGGTGATCACACTGCTCGTCGGCGTGTTCGCCGGAGGTGGTCCCGACTCGACCTTTGAGACAGCTTCGCCTCAGCCTCATCCAGTCCTCGGCTGGATGTTTAGAGGAGGTTGGGTGGAGAAGCTGTTTTGTCTCCTGCTCGCAGCTGTTTTGGCCCCACTACTTGAGGAGACCCTATTTCGCGGAGCCTTGCATCGATATTTGAGGGGACGCCTTAGCTTTTTTCTGTCGGCCTTGATTACCGGTGTGATATTTGCGGTTCTTCACCCTCAGGGTTGGTTGGCAATTCCTGCCCTCGGAAGCATAGGGATCGGGTTTTCGCTTCTGAGAGAGTGGCGGGATTCGTTAATTGCCCCAACTGTCGCGCATGCCATCAATAATGGCCTTCTGATCGCCGTTGTGTGGTTGGCCCTTTAATTTCATTCCAGGTCACAGGGTAATGTGATGGGCAGTGATATTTAGTTAAGATATATTAATAGTAAAATACCCTTGATAAATCACTTCGATCATCCTAGCCTCAAAATAATAAAGTCCCCACAACTCGAGCCTCTGTTACTTAGGGTAAGTCGTTTCAAAGGGTTTTTGTAATATCCTGCTCAATTTCTTCTCCCGCCATGTCCTTCACATTTAGAAACCTGTTTTCTGAGGAAGGTGGAGACACATCTTCCGAATTCTCGGAAGGAGCCAAAGGCACTGCCCTCAGAAACATCGTTGTTTCTTCTTCTGTAGAGAGTGCGCGCGGCGCACAACCAGCCGGGAACGAAAAAATTGAGGAGGTTGAGCGAACTCAGAGCTTTCTTGTCAGCGAGCTTCTCCCTTTCATTCCGCCAGCGATAGCGGCGAAGAGTGGCATCCCGATGGAGGAAGAGCTCACTCTTCCGATGTCGTCTGATGGTTCTACCGATGTTAAACTTTCGGCGGTTTACCAGGTTTGCCCCCAGTTGTTCGCTGCTGAAATCACGCCGCTGAACGACTCAACGCTTACTCTTCCGGCCAAACTGGGAGTGGTCACTGGAGCCGAGGGATCTGTTGTCGGCCTGAATGAGATCACATTCGAAGCCCAACCACTCAGTTTGGGGGAGGAATACCGAGCAGAGAAGCTTGGCGTTGAGTCGGTTCCCGAGATAAAAGTCAACGAAACCGACCACGCTTTTTGGTCAACGGATCCTTTTGATGGTTTTTCAGGTTTTTGTGCTCCTGTTGACCCCACACCTGCAACGGAAAAATTCGGTAAAGGATCCGGAACTACCCCCGAGTCAAAAATAGCTGCTGAAACACAGCCCGCTGCCAAAACTACCTGGTCAGGTAAAAAAGAAGATTCCGCATTTCTTAGCGAACAGGCTAAGGGAGGTGGGGAAATTCCGTTTCCAAAAGTAAAGAAGCGAGGTGAACCCGTCAAAGAGACCGAAAGATGGGGGACGATGTTTGATGACGGATTCACCGTGAATACATCTCACGAAACCAGACTGGTTCCCGGAGGCCTTGGTGACATGCTTGACCAAGAGGCAGAACACGAAGCGATAGGCAACGCACAAAATACCGTCGATGATAGGGAAGTAGCGGATGAGACTAATCAAGCCTCGCTAGAGGCGCCACAGAAGTCCGAGGAGAAGGAACCCGATACCTTTGGTTTTGCCGCTGCTCAGGGCTCTGCTGAGGCAAAGAGTATTAAAAAGGACGACATTAACTGTGCTTTTGAAGCTCCTGTATCTTCCATCCGAGAAAGTTCAAGCATTGAACCTGCTGCGGATAATAGATACCCTAGATTGAAACCTCTTGGACCGGTTGAGGCTTCGGCCGCAAAAAGTGCGGCGGCACGACCTGTCGAATCGAGTCCTGAGCTGAGGACGAAACCCGAGTCGGCGACTCATGCTGCGATGGACTTTACTGCTTCTAGTAAAGAGACTGATAGCGAAGACAGGCCAGATCTCGAGATGAGGGCGATTTTTTCTTCAAGTGATTCCCTTCGCTTATCGTGCGTCGCTCGAAAAATTGCTGAGCTTCCCGGCATCTTGGGGTGTGCTTTAGCTACCCCAAGTCGCTTGGTGCAAGTGTCCCTCAGTGATGAAAATCGACTCGGTGGAGAGGCTGAAGAAATGATTCAATCCGTGAAGAGTCTTGCTAAATTAACAGGACTTACGGATGCTCGATCATTCACTCTAGAGACTGATAGAGGAATTGTTAGTCTTTTTACGGAAGGGCCCTGTTGCCTGATCGTTCGACATGATTTGCCTAAGTTTGGTCCGGGCATCAGGGAGAAGTTGATCGTGATTTCGCGCAACATGTA
>PBSY01000087.1 GCA_002726915.1 Verrucomicrobiales bacterium
AAACTTGAAGCCATTCAGGCAGGAGCCATACAACTCGTCTAACATGCCGATCGCTTTCGCTAACCCGCTTGGATTCCTCGCCCTTCTTGGCGTTCCGGTAATTCTTCTCATTCACCTTCTGCAGCGACAGTCGCAGACTTTTCCCATCAGTACTCTTTTCATGCTAGACGCAATTGATCGGCAAAGTCTACAAGGGCGAAAGCTTGACCGTCTTCGCAATTCTGTCCCGCTTTGGCTTCAGTTACTCTCTGTAATCATACTGACTTGGCTGCTTATTCAGCCGCGATGGACACAGGAAAACCGAGTCCAGCAAATCGTCATTGTAATCGATAGTTCTGCCTCGATGGAGGCTTTCAAGAACAGTGCGACTGAACAACTCAGAACAGAGCTCTCACGGATTCCGGCCAACTTTACGAATGAGGTCTACACACTCATGGAATCACATGAACAGGGTGAGCGTCTTTACCGCGGCGAATCGGCAACAGAACTGGTGGAGAGTTTGGCGAAGTGGGAGCCCAGCAACAGCGCCCACTCACCCGAAGTCGCCCTTCGAGTCGGCAGAAGCATCGCTGGAACTTACGGGACTCTTGTTTTTCTGACTGACCATATCAAAACACAACTACCCTTCGGAGCGAGCCTGCTCAGTGTCGGTGAGCCCATCTCGAACGTTGGCTTTGCTGGTTTGCGAGTCCAGTCAGCAGGAGATGACGGAAATGATTTGAGCTGGCAGGCAACTGTAAGGAATTACTCTGAAGAGCCGCAAGCGCGAGAATGGTTTCTCTCCATAGGCCAGCAAAGAACAGAGCCCCGAAGCATCTCTCTGCAAGGCTACGAAACTCGCACGCTCTCCGGCAAGTTCCCAAAGGGCGCGGCGAGAGCAACACTGACCATGTCTCCGGACCGATTTACCCGGGATGATCGTCTCTTCATGGTGAGTCCAGAGCCCAAGACGGTTTTCATCGCCACCACTGTCGATCCCAGTGCGTCTGACATGGTCCGGACGATCATCGGCAGCCTCGAAAATGCTCCGCTGATGCAACCCTCAGGGGATAGCGGATATAGCAGTCCGCCCGACCTTCTAATTGCAACTTACAACCCACTGCAACCCCGCACTCTACCACCTGCCAGCATCGTACTTCTTGACCAGCAGTTCGCCCCAAAAGAGTTCTTCAAAGGACCGATTGTCGCAGCAAATCACATCCTAGTGAAGGATCTCAACTGGCAGGGTCTGATTGCCAAGTCAACTGCCTCAATTCCGATGGCGGCGGAAGATGTCACTCTGTTGTGGCAGGGCGAGCGCCCCCTAGTCCTGCTCCGCCAAACGGCAAAATTGAACCAGCTAATTTTTAATTTTGATGTCGGTCAATCCAATGCTGAGCGCTTGCCAGCCCTCATTATTATGATCGACCGCTTCGTAGATCAAATTCGTTCCAAAAAAGTAGCTCTCGAAAAGAGTAACTTAGAGCTTAACCAGCGGATCAAAATAGCAGTCAATATCGGCGAAGAAGCCGACGACATTGTGAGCAGTGTGATGGGAACGCAGCAGACTGTCCCCTGGAACCGCTCCAGCATGCTTCGTGCGCCACGAAATTCCGGATTCTTTTCGATCAGCCAAGGCGACACACCCCTCCTCGATGCTGCGGCCAACTTTGCCGATGCAAGAGAGGCTGATTTCTCAGGGGCCGCCCGCCAATCTGACCTCGATGCTATTCCGCGTAAAATCATCGAAAAGCAAACGGTGACTGATCCTCTCTGGCAGTCCTGGGCAATCGTGCTCCTGATCGTCCTGCTCGTTTGTTGGTACTTGCTAAATAAGCTTCCGGACACTTCAGTAACCTCACAACCCGCGAATTAAAGAGTTATAACCGCTTTCCTGCCACGGCACGTTCACTGGCTTAGTAGCCGCTCCATGCTCCTTTGAAAGGCTCCACTTCTTCGTTTCTGAAGAATATTACTTTCTTTTCCTAACGCACCGTGGAATCGAGCGATTAGCTATCTTTTCAGGATTTTAAAACTGGCAACACAGAGAAAGATTAGCGGTTCATTTAAAAACAAATCAAAGATAATTTCCCCTCTAAAACCTCACCGGCTTTCACGAAATTTCCGCCTGAAATAAGACAAGCGAGCTTAGGCTTCCGACCCTGAATAGCTCAACTTCAAGTCGGTCAATCCGTTTGAGACTCTTGGGCCAAGCGACCAGTCCTATAAGGAATTCAACGTCAACAGGACGTCGGAACTCCCTTAGCAAGCTTGACCGTATGGGGAATGGCGTCGGCTACAAATCCAAGGCATTCTACTGCCCCTGAGGGTTTACCAGGTAACGCGATAACGAGCGACGTATCGACAATGGCAGCAAGACTTCGCGAGAGGATTGCATTTGGTGTGATCGCAAGAGATTGCATTCGCATCGACTCCCCAAAACCAGGAATCTCCAGACGCATGATGCCCCTAACCGCCTCAGGAGTTACGTCGCGATCAGCAATTCCTGTCCCCCCTGTGGTGAGAATCAGTCCACAACCCTGTGATGAGAATGCTCTGACCGTTCGTTGAATCTGCTCCAAGTCATCTGGAATGATAGCCTCAGCATCAACTGCCCATCCACGAACCCCGCAAGCATCACGAAGGGCTGGCCCTCCGTGGTCCTCATATTCACCGGCGGAGGCTCGATCCGAAACGGTGATAATTCCTACCGTGATGGCTGAACTCATGGAGGTTTGGGTATCGACCAATCAAAAACTTGGCGTGGGGAACGCCCTCACCGGGGCAACCGGAACGGTCTGGCGAGGATAGGACGTCGAAGCAGGATCGACTGTCCTGCTAGGTTTGTCCGGCGCTGACGGAGCTTGCCCTAAAGGCGCAGAAGCGGGGGAACCGTTAGGGGTCATCGAAGTAGCGGGACCTTGACCATTCGTTATCGATACCCGAGGCGTTTTCTCCACCGGAACCTGAATCGGCTTACCCGCATAAATGAGGGTATCTGACATGGCGTTAGCAGACATGATCCGACTGATACTACTGTTGTAACTACCGGCAATACTTGAGAGGGATTCTCCGGAGACGATCAAATGGGTAACAAGCTCTTCGTTAGCGCCAAGCTCAAAAGGAGCAGGAATAGCGGGGACAGGAAACGCTGCAGAAACATACTCGGATACCGGCGCAACGGCGACGCTGCCGTATCCTGCCGGACCGGTGGGATAACTTGCTGGCGGGGCTACTACCGCCTCGGCCACCTCTCCTCTCTTCTTACTAAGACAACCTGAGGAGAAAATGCCAGCTCCAAAAATTAACGTTAAACTGATAGACAATCGCCCGATAAACATACAATCCGATACCACCGCCCTGCCCTTCTAGAAAGTTAAATCAAAAAAAACCAAGTTAAATCCTCAAACTTCAGCCCCTTTGCTACTTTACTACTTTACTACTTTGGCGATTAAGCCCCAACAAGCATCCGATCGGGATTCTCTAGGCAATCTTTCACTCGGACGAGGAATGTCACCGCTTCTTTCCCGTCGACGAGGCGGTGGTCATAGCTGAGGGCCAGATACATCATCGGGCGAATCACCACTTCGCCATTTAACGCGACGGGGCGCTGCTGAATGCTGTGCATCCCAAGAATACCAGACTGCGGGGGGTTTAGAATCGGCGTGCTTAGGAGAGAACCATAAATCCCACCGTTCGTCAGAGTGAACACCCCGCCTTGGAGGTCTGAGAGGTTGATGGTTCCCTCACGAGCCTTGGTGGCATAACCGATGATTGCCTGCTCGATCTCGCCAAATGACTTCTCATCACAGTCGCGAACCACCGGAACTATCAGGCCCTTTTCAGTTCCGACGGCTACTCCGATATCGTAAAAATGATTTTCGACGATTTCATCACCTTCGATTTGGGCATTTATCGAAGGTACGGCCTTCAATGCGTCGACAACAGCCTTTATGAAAAAGGACATAAAACCCAACTTCACGCCGTGGCGAGCCACGAAGTCTTCTTGGACCCGCTTCCTCAAACCCATGATCGACGTCATATCGACCTCATTGAAGGTGGAAAGAATTGCAGCTTCCTGCTGGGCATTGACTAGATGAGTCGCAATCTTCCGACGGAGAGGGGTTATCTTCTTGCGGGTTTTACGCGCCTCCCCTTCGCTCCTGATTTTGGTTTGACCTTCTGACGACCTCGACACTGCTACTGAAGGCTCAACCTGGCTCGGTTTCGAAGTCACCTCCACCACATCCGCTTTTGTGATCTTCCCTCCAATTCCACTCCCTGAAATTGCAGTGAGGTCAATTCCTTCTTCAGCTGCTATCTTACGGGCAATCGGTGTCACCTTCAGCTCATCGTCTGAATCTGTTTCTGACGCTGAGACAGGAGCCATAACTTCCTCCGCTGGAGCGCTTTCCTCAGCGGGCATTTCACCGTCAACGAAAGGAGCCTCCCCTTCCTCGATTAAAGCGACTACAGCCCCAATATCGAGTTCCTCCCCTTCGCCTGCACTGTGCCTTAGAATTCCTGATTTATCAGTTTCAAGCTCTGTGGAGATTTTATCCGTCTCAATCGTTAGGATAACTTCACCAGAATTAACGTAATCACCGTCATTCTTGTGCCAAGTGCCAAGCGTTGCAGAAGTGATGGATTCACCAACGGAGGGAATCTTAATTTCGTGGGCCATTGTTCTAGTTCGCTGATGTAAAAAATTGGTGAAGACCGTATAATATCGCACTCATCATACGTGAAACGCCTCTTTAACAAGCCGTTTCTGTTCCATTTTATGTACTGTCTTTGAGCCGGTTGAGGGGCTTGCTGATGCGTCGCGGCCTGCATAACGCACACGGTGATGAAGCAATTTCTGAAGTCTTGGTGCGATAAATGACCACGCCCCCATATTGAGCGGCTCCTCCTGACACCAAACCCACTTTGCTACGTTAGGGTAATTACTAGCAACTTCCCGAATTCCATCCCGATGGAACGGATATAGCTGTTCAATCCGAATAATTGCCGCGTTTCTAATTTCGTTTTTCTTCCGGTATTCGATAAGGTCATAATAAACCTTACCGGTGCAAAAAATCAGGCGATTGATACGCTCTGGATCGCCGCGCTCTTGATCATTATCGTCGATAACTTCCCGGAAGCAGGTACCTTCGGCGAAATCTTCTACCGGCGAAACACAATCTGGATAGGTTAGGAGACTCTTCGGCGTCGTGAGGATCAGCGGCTTCCTAAAACCCCGCTTCATTTGGCGACGGAGGACATGGTAGTACTGTGCAGGCGTCGTTAGATTACACACCTGCATATTTTGTTCAGCCGAGAGTTGCAGGAATCGCTCAAGCCGAGCACTACTATGCTCCGGACCCTGCCCTTCATATCCGTGAGGCAAGAGCATCACGAGATGACACGGTCGTTGCCACTTGGATTCTGATGAGCTTATAAACTGATCAATTATCACTTGGGCTCCGTTCGAGAAATCTCCGAATTGGGCTTCCCAAAGAACAAGAGTATCGGTGGATACAAGTGAGTAACCATACTCAAAACCAAGCACAGCAAATTCGGACAGATTACTATTGTAGACCCAGAGCTTTTGCTTTTGTCCTGCCTCTAAGTGGTTCAATGGTGTGTAGCGCTCCCTTGTCTCCGGATCATAGAGCACCGCATGTCGCTGGCTAAACGTACCCCGTCGGCAATCTTGGCCTGACAAGCGCACGGCGAATCCCTCCTTAAGGAGAGAGCCAAAAGCGAGCGCCTCGCCAAAAGCCCAGTTAATTCCTTTCCCACTCTCGATCGCTGAACGCCGCGGGCCGAGGAACCGCTTCGCCAGTTTATCGTTCACCTGAATGCCTTCGGGTATTTCACTTAGCCTTAGGCCAATTTCACGTACCTCATCGGAAGGAATTCCGGTCACAACCGGATCGTGAGAATAGTCGGGCTGGGGCTCAATATTAGCCTCTGCCATTGAGTGTCCCTCACCCTTTTCCATCGCGGCTTCCAACTCTGCATGCTCGCTATCGAGTTTGGACTGGTAGGCATTCTCGAGTGCATTCACTTCCTCGTGGGTCAAATCTCCCTTCTCCACTAAGTCGCGCCGAAAAATCGCTAGCGGAGTATCATGTCGGCGGATATCACGATAGGTCTTCGGCAGAGTAAATGCCGGCTCGTCTCCCTCGTTGTGGCCGTGGCGCCGATAACAAACAATGTCTACCACAACATCGCGGCCAAAGGTCTGGCGGAATTCCAAGGCAAGTTCCGTGACGTAGAGAACATCCATAGGCGAATCTCCGTTCACATGGAAAACAGGAGCTTCAATGGTCTTGGCTACATCAGTACAATACACAGAGGAGCGCGCGTCTTTCGGGGTGGTGGTAAACCCAATCTGGTTGTTCACCACCAGATGTACTGTTCCCCCGGTTCGATAACCAAGAAGCTGAGACAAATTGAGTGTCTCTGCTACGCTACCCTGCCCAGCAAAAGCGGCATCACCATGGATTAGAACTGGTAGGACGGCATCACGATCAACAAAAGAATCCCTGAGATAATCATCTCTGGCCCGTTGACGGGCCCGTGCTTTGCCTTCAATGACTCCATTAACTGCCTCCAAGTGGCTAGGATTCGCCCCAAGGTGGATCTTTACGGGATGGCCATCCACCTCAAACTCGGCATCATAGCCGAGGTGATACTTCACATCTCCGTCGCCCGCCACAAGGTTCGGCACATAATTCTCGGAGAACTCGTAGAGAATGACCGTGAGCGGCTTTTGAAGCAAATTAGCAAGAACGTTTAGGCGTCCACGGTGAGCCATTCCCATGACCATCTCAGAAACACCAAAATCCTGAAATCTTTGGACAAGGCCATTTAGGGCGACCATGAGGGCATCACCACCTTCAAGCGAAAAGCGTTTTTGACCCACATACTTTCGATGAAGGAAACGCTCAAAAAGCTCTGCCTGAGCCAACCATCCCAGTGCTGCTTTCTTTTTTTCAATCGGTGGCTCCGGTTGCTCAAGTCGAGCCTCGACTCGGTCCCTAATCCAGTCACGCACGTCCGGCGTCTGCATGTGCATGTACTCAAACCCGATCGTGCTGCAGTATGTTTGATTGAGCCGTTCAATCATGTCGCGCAGTTTCATGCGGCGACCACCTTCGTAAAATTGCGTGGCAACGTCCTCGTCAAGATGCTGTGGCAGGAAACCTAACTCAGCGAGGCTTAAGAGTGGCTGGCTGGGGGACTCCTCTTCGAGCGGATCTAACCAGGCAGCAGTGTGTCCTAAAGACCGATACTGATAAACCATCGACACGACTCGAGCACGCGTAGCGAGATCAAGACCTCCTATTTGTTCATCACCTGGTTCGCTACGTGTCGTCCCCTCCCCAGCCCGCTGTGGCTGGGTCATACCCAACTCGAATCCTTCGAAAAACATGGCCCAATTGTCGTCGACCGACTCGGGGTCCTGCTTCCATTCGGCGTATTTTTGGTCGATCAAATCGACATTCGCACGGGCGGAAATGGCGTGGCTCATGGGAAGGCTTTTATGACTGAAACAAAGTTTCGGTAAACTGGAGTCGTAATCCGAAACTGGCTAGGGAAAATTCGCTTCTAGGTCGGATATTTCTGAAACTTTCGGATGTGGCAGTCCCTGCGCCTTGGCGCATAGCCATGGCTCCTCATTTTATCTCTGCACAGTTGAGGCTTTTCAGCGGATTAAACAGACACATTGCTAACGACGATTCATTTGATTGGTTGTGCATCTGGAAAGAGTATCAATTATCTCGCTTCTGGGCGCATACCAAACGAAACCGTTGTCAAAGGCCCTCCTTGAGCCGACAAGCCCGTATCGTATTCGCCATTAGCATGGCAATTGTCATACGGCCAACACCGCCAGGGACTGGGGTGATGGCTTCGCATTTGTCCTTCACTGCATCAAAATCGACATCTCCAACTAAGCGCGAACCTCGGGGTGCCGTCGGATCTGCGATCCGGTTAATCCCGACATCAACCACTACCGCGCCCTCTTTGACATGATCGGGGCCGATAAAGTGAGGAATCCCAATCGCTGCAACGAGGATGTCAGCTTCACGGGTTACCGCCTTGAGATCCTTGGTTCGCGAATGCGCGATCGTAACGGTCGCGTTACCACCCTCGCCTTTCCCCATCATCAAAAGAGCCAGACTCTTACCAACCAGCAGACTGCGTCCAACAATCACCACATTAGCACCACTGGTTTCAATGCCACTCTCAACTAGCATGCGCTGACAGCCCGAAGGAGTGCAGGGTGCGAAACCGGTTGGGTCATCCATCGCCAACTTTCCGAGATTCACTGGGTGAAGACCATCAACGTCCTTAGCCGGGTCGATTCTGAGAATCACAGCGTCCTCATCAAGATGATTGGGAAGTGGGAGCTGAACCAAAATACCGTGGATCGTTTCATCTGCATTCAGATCCAAAATCACCTGATGTAAGTCCTCCTGCTTGGTTTCGGCAGGAAGCTCTATTTTCACGGAATGCATCCCTAACTCCTGGCATTTTTTTTCTTTAGAACCAACATAAGCTCTGGATGCTGGATCCTCCCCAACGAGGACTACAGCTAGTCCGGGTAGAAACCCTGCAGCTTTCAGCTCTTCGAATGATTCGAGACATTCTCCATAGACGGTCTCAGCGATCGATTTCCCTTCAATCAGTTTCATGGGACGGATTCAATATGTTTTCAACTCTTTGGCGTTCCTTCTCGAAGTCTTCTTCAGAAAGTTTAGACGGCACTTCAACAAGCGGTTCGAAATAGATATCTACGGTGCTGAATGGTTTCGGCAAACGGAATTGATCCCAACTTTTGAATTTCCAATAAGAGCTGTATTCAATACGTATCGGAAGAATCTTTGCATCTGTTAGCTGTGCTAACTTGATAGCACCCGGACCACAACGGTAACGGGGGCCCCGCGGCCCGTCGGGAACGATCAGAATATCGGAGCCACGCTTAATCCAATTCTTCAACTCAACCAGAGCTGCCGCACCGCGGCGGGAAGAGGACCCTCTCACTGCATCAACACCAAAATGACCAGCCGTCGCGGCGATAATTTCGCCATCCTTGCTCGGGCTGGTGAGCGTTGCCCCCTGACGAAAAGGCAGGTATTTCCTGTAAGCGACCAGTATCGAAAAGACTCGGTTATGCCAAAGTGTCCAGATCATTGGATGATCCGGCGGGCTATTCGCGACCCCTGCCAGATCGTGAAGCCGCCATCGATAAGTCACGGAAAAAAACCTGACCAGACTAGCTACATTCCATCCAATGAGCCGCCCCTTAAACGAAAGCCTCACTTTCTTCTCCCTTGTCTGCCCAGACTCAGCCATTACAGCATTCCGGCATCCCTGAGCGCGGTGGTGAGTTGAACTTGTCGATCAAGTTTCTCTTGATAAATCCCCGCAGCCTCCGAATTGGGCTCGCATCGGGTTGATTCATCCAGAACAACAAACCGGCTACAGAGTTCTTCGTAAGAACCTTTTCCATCAGCATGTGCTACCTGAATGGCCGCACCTAAACCTGCCCCTTCCACGGTGGCGAGCCCAACTACGGGAACGTCGAATACATCTGCGGCGATTTGACGCCAGATCGCAGATTTGGAACCACCTCCCGTTAATCGGATCTCTCCCGGGTTCAGTCCTAGTTCATCGAAACGGCGCAAGCCATAAGCAAGGCCAAGTGTCGCTCCCTCCATCGCTGCTCGAGCGATGTGAGCCGGAGATACAGATGTCCCTCCCAAGCCATGAATAACGCCAGTTCCATTGGGCAGATTCGGCGTTCGTTCTCCGTTGAGATAGGGAAGGAAATTAACTCCGTCCGCTCCCGCAGGTATCGAAGCAACTTGCTTTTCCAGCTCATCATGATCCCATCCAAACCACTCGCGAACCTGCTCAGTCGCCACGGTAACATTCATAGTACACACCAAAGGCAACCACCGGTCAGTGCTGTCGCAGAAGGCGGCGATTTCTCCGTTAGGGTCAATAATCGGTTTATCGGCACATCCGTAAAGAGTACCCGACGTACCAAAGCTAGCGGTGATCGTACCGTCGGCAATGTTTCCCGTGCCAATGGCTCCCATCATGTTATCTCCCCCTCCAGCACTGACAATTACATCGGAGCTGAGCCCCCATTTGCTGGCCAACTCTGGCAGTAAAGCTCCATGAGCGGCATGGGAGGAACCAAGCTCCGGCAACATATCATTGACACGACTGTCCACAAAATTGATCAGGTCTTGTTCCCATTCTTTTGTCCGAATATTTAGAATGCCCATGCCCGAGGCATCGCCATACTCCATTCGCTTGACGCCCGTGAGAGCTAAATTGATGTAATCGTGCGGGAGAAGAATAGTGGCCACACGTGAAAAATTTTCGGGTTCATTCTGCTTCAACCAGAGCAACTTGGGAATGGTGTAGCCCGGCAGCATGGCATTTCCAGCTTTAGCGATGAGGCCCTCCATGCCTCCAAACTCTGCTGCAAACTGTTCGCACTGATCGACCGTGGAGGTATCACACCATAGCTTGGCGGGGCGAATCACCTCATCGCTAGAATCGAGGACTACCAAACCATGCTGTTGGCCACTAACGCCAATACCACGCACTCTTTCTTTGCGATTCCCTAGTTGTTCTAGACAGCTTACTACCGTTGCTTTTACCGCATCAATCCAATCGGATGGATTCTGTTCAAGATGCCCAGCCGGTAAACCGCTGATTAGTTGATAGGGTTGGCTCGCCTCGGCAACGATTTCTCCAGATTCAAAATCAAGTACGACAGATTTTGTACTCTGTGTGCCACTGTCTATTCCAATATAGAGCATGAGCTACCGCTACTGGTGTTTCGCAACTGGATCAAGCCTCTAAACATGGATTCCCCCCTCCACATCTCGAACTGACAAAACCTTATCAGAGACGAACTTCGAAAAGCGTGAGGAAATAGACTCCTAATCCGCACATTTTCGATTGGCGCAGGCTTTACCCTTTCGGTAGAAGCCCCTCTTTTAACGCCTTAGCCACTGCTCCTGTCATCGTATTAACATGCAACTTGGAGTAGATACCACGGATGTGCTTATCGACGGTGTGAAAACTAAGATCGAGTTGGTCAGCGATTTCTTTCTTGGTCAGGCCTTCGACCATCTGCTCAAGAACCTCCTTCTCGCGCTCAGTCAGTCCGTAATCACGGCTTTGTGGTGCCAAATCGCTAAACATGTCTAGAACCCGACGAGCAATCAGTGCATTAATAGGGGCACCGCCAGCCAGAATTTCGCGAATCGCATCCGGAATTTCACCCATACTCGAAGTTTTCAGCAAATAGCCGGAAGCACCGGCGCAAATAGCATTAAAAACCTTCTCATTGTCATCAAAGACCGAGAAGACGAGAATTTCGATCTGGGGGAGAGCCGTTTTAATTCGTCGAATCCCTTCGATACCACTCATCCCCGGCAGCCCAATATCAAAAAGCATCAAGTCTGGGCGCTCTCCAGCAACCAAAGCCTCTATTGCTTCCTCGCACCTCTCGAACTGATGGACACATTTCATGTCCTTCTGGCGATCTAGAACCCGAGCGACGGTGCGTCGGAGCGTTTCGTTATCTTCCACCACCCAAACTTTGGTAGGCGACTTCGGGGTGTCTTCGGTTTCGGTTTCCTCGCTCATGATGACAGTGGTAGTGGTTACCTTGGAAGGTTTGTTGCGTTTTGCATCCAAATTTTTGCCATGATTAAGGCATAGGAACCGTGAGATTGATTCGCGTTCCTTCTCTGAGAGCGCTACGGACCTTCAAATTTGCTCCAATTGCCTGAGCCCGCATTCGAAGATTTCGGAGGCCGTTACCTTCGCGGAACTCCTGATCAAGGTTATTAAACCCCCTCCCATTGTCCTCAATTAACATTTCGAGACGGTTCCGGCGGCAATCGATCAGAATCAACACGTTATTCGCCTCGGCATGACGAACGATATTGTTAAGAACCTCCTTATAGATTAGGAACAAGTCTCTCTTAAATTCGAGAGGTAAGCGCATATCAGTGCTATCACCACGCACTTCAAGCGAGTATTCGTGGGCCCGAAGCAACTTTGAAGCAGTTTCACGAAATCGAGTCAACATCTGCTGCCAGGTTTCCTCGCCGGGGCGAATCAACCAGACAATATCACGCATCGATTCGATCGTCTTGTCTGCGGTAAACTTGATCTCAGTCAACTCTTCGACAACGAGTTCGGGCTCATCGGTTTCGGTCTTACCGAGTTCCGCGAGAAGCGCAATACTGCTGAGGTTGCTACCGATATCGTCGTGGAGGTCGCTTGCAATCCGCTGGCGGAGGTCCTCGAGGTCCTTTCGTCGTCTCACCCGACCGCGTGAGAGAGCAATCAAGACAAAGCCGAGGATACCGGCGACCCCGCTGCCAACGACAGTCACACCTCGAGTGACTGTTCGATCCACGAGGTTAAGACGCCTTGATTCAAGTTCCCACCAGCGACGGGCTAAGCTACTTCGCTTGCTGATACTGGACAACCACGTCTCACTCGAAACTAAATTACGACGACTACCGAAGCCATCGACAAGGAACTGGGGCGCCCACAGTTCCGAATTTTCCTGATGCATCGCAGAAACCGTCTTTCCCAGGGCCACATTTTCACTGCCCGAAAAAATGATTAATTCGGCGAGATTAAACGCAATATTACCGCCCTTCGCCGGCCCCTTCACTGCGATCCTTACGTATCGTCCGAAGGCATCACTAGATGTCAGGATAAGAGGATTTTCTCCGATCATACTGATCCGTGAAGGATTGAACCTCCCGAGAGTTTCAGCTTCTCTCATGTCGGGCGAACTGGATACCTGAATTTCCATTGGATAGGGAAACCGAACCGTGGGATCGGGAACCGCATCAAGAGAATCGGCCAAGATGATTTGCACCTCGTCAATTTTCATTTCCTCGCCGAGGTCCACCTGAACCCAACTGTCTTCTACCGGCTTCTTTGATTTGGCTTTAAACCCTAAAGCCGGGCTGGCCTCCAATCCGAGAGGAATGCCAAGTGTCGTGATTCCATCGCAGAGAAAGCGGGGCGACCACTGATTCCCTCGATCTTCACTGTCGAGAGCCTCTACCAATTTGCCTACCGCTAGATTCCTTCCCCGTTTCAGGATCATTGCTTCGCTGAGCGCAAAGACCTGTCGCTTCGATTCCTGATCACGCCACATAGCAGTGGCCGTGATCCGAATATAACGACCGGTGAAGCCCGCCGGGACTTCGCGAAAAAAGGGCCATCGCTGAACAGCATTAGGGTCGTCAGCCCGACTCTCGACCATTGTCTCATAATTTCGAAACTCGTTCTCGTTCGATATATCGACTCGGAAATTCCTAGGGAACCCATAGCCAAAGACCCGACTCCCATCGATCTCGGCTGTCACAGGAAACAGGGCGATTGCATCCGGTGATACCGGCTCACCCATATCAATCTGAATCCATTTTGGTCGCTTTTTTAGTGAACCCGAATGGTAGCCAAAATCACTCACCCGTTGAGTCTCGCGTGCTGCGGTTGGAAGCGCTTCCAGTTGCTCAATAATTCCTCTTTGAGCTTCCTCCAAATCACGCAGATCTCGGTTAAAAAGGCGGGCCATTCGGTCGGCACTCGTCTGGCGGGGGTTTACAACTGGATCAGATAGATCAGAGGGTAGGATTTCCGGCAAATCTCGCGCCGAGCCACTCTGTCCATCCTCCTCCGGAAAAGGAGAAAGCTGGGCATACGCCACGCCACTGAAAGCAAACGCTACAGTGAATGCCGTGATCCTTAGTATTGTGGCTACAAATGCTTTCAATGGTGATGACTATCTTCCTTCAATGAAGACTGTTCCAAGGGTCAGTTCCAGATATTTAACGACGAAAATAAATAGTCTTTAAAATGCCTCAAGCCCTCCCGCGACAGCTTTTTGGCCCAATTAGGTGAAGAAGCTGCATTGACGCTCTACTTGGTTTTTTATACGCTTGCATCTGTTCATGGAGGAGGTTCAAAAAACTTCCCCTTTAAAGTTAACAAATTAATATCTATCTCACACATATAATGACCGCTATTGGAGGAATTCTTACCGCAGTTGGGGGCATCGGCTCACTCGTCATATGGATCATGGCAATCGTAAAAGCATTTAAAGCAAAAGACACCGTTTGGGGTGTGCTTTCCATCTTCTTGCCGATCTGTGCTTTAATTTGGCTTTTCATGAAGAAGCAAACGAAGCTAGCTGTCTACTGGATTGTTGCCATAGTGCTTTATATCATTGGCTTTGTCCTAGCGGCTGGAGGCGCCGTCGCAGCAAACCCCGATTTGCTCATCCAGTAGCCCGTTTCCGCAATTTAGCTAAATTTTATAAGCGGCTCTTCTTAGGGAGAGCCGCTTTTTTCTTACCAGTATCTACCCGCGAGCCTTAGCTCAAAGGATCCGCTTTGCGTCCCCAACATCCCTCCCAATCTGCTCCTTAAGGGCGTCAACTCCTTCGAATTTCTGCTCAGGACGGATATACTGAACAAACTCAACCTCCATCTCTTCTCCATAGATTTCGTAATCGAGATCAAACAGGTGGACTTCGAGAAGGCGCTTAATTTCGCCACCTTTGACTGTGGGTCGATATCCCAGATTCGCGACACCATCCCACGAATCACCAGCACCCCTTGCACGAACGGCATAGACACCGGTGGGCGGTAACTGCTCGTGATTGACCGTGAAATTTGCGGTCGGGAAGCCGATCGTCCGACCCAGTTTCTGACCTTCAATAACCGTTCCGAATACCGTGTAGCTCCGGCCAATCAGGGCACTGGCGATGGAGAAATCTCCAGCTCCAACTGCTTCCCTGATGCGAGTGCTGCTGACTCGCATTCCTCTCGCCTCGACTGTCCTCACTCCGGTGACACTAAATGAAAGCTCGTCTCCCAGTTTTTTTAGCAGAGCTATATCGCCGGAGCGCCCCTTTCCAAACTGCCACTGCTCACCAACGCAGATTCTTGAAATACCACCATGGGCATACTTGATCAACGCTCTGATAAACTCCTCGCCAGTCTGCTCTGAAAATTCACGGTTGAAGCTGATAAACAGTGCCGAATCAACCTTCATAAATCGATCAAGAATGGAAAGCTTGTGAGCCGAGGCCGTCAGCAAACGGGGTGCATTCTGTGGAGATAACACCTGCACCGGATGGGGATCGAACGTGACGACTACACTGGTGCCTCCAATTGAAGCAGCTGAATCCTTGGCCGCCTGGATCACGGCTTGGTGACCCAAATGAACCCCGTCAAAAACGCCAATTGCGAGATGCAGAGGCCCGGGGAGGCGCTCTAAATCAGCGATGTCATACAGCACTTCCATGAAGAAGATTTAGCCGCCAACTTCAGTTCGCGTCAAGCCCCCCGAAGCCTTGAAACCTCCGGAAGAGAGAGCATTTTAGAAATTACGTCGCTACGGTCACCGTGCTTCAACTCCTCGAATGTAAGCGAACGCTCGAGGTCAAATTTACCCGAGCGGGTCCGCCTCAACCCCTTCAAAAAGGCTCCACAGCCTAACTCTTGGCCAATATCATGCGCATATGTCCTGACATAAAAGCCCTTGCTGCATTTCACACTAAAATCAATCGAGGGCAGATCTATGCCATCAATCCGGGAACTGTAGACGTGGACAAAGCGGGGGTCACGTTTCACCTCTTTACCCTGCCTTGCCAACTTGTAGAGGGGCACGCCATCCTTCTTGATGGCGGAAACCATGGGAGGAGTCTGGTAAAAGTCGCCCCTGAATTTGTCAAACGCCTCCTTGATCTGCTCTGCGGCAAAGTCAGCTACCTCAGATTCGGTTTCTACTTCACCCTCGGCATCTTGGGTGTTCGTCGTCTTACCCAGTTCCATTGTTCCCATGTATTCCTTGTCTTCAGACATTAAGAGATCTTGAATCTTTGTGGCCTTGCCTATGACAAGGATCAGCAACCCGGTTGCCATGGGATCGAGGGTGCCACAATGCCCGATTTTTTTCGTATTCAGAGTTCGACGAGCAACGGCAACGACATCGTGAGATGTCATGTCCTGCCCCTTGTCGACAAGAAGAACTCCGTCAATGGACTCAACGTTCATAATCAGTGGTCCGGCGCCAGCTTAGCGCGACCGGAAGCGCGAAGAATATCCTTGCCCAGCCAAATTGAAACCCGAAATTTCTGTTTCTTAACTTACCGCAACTCGACCAGGGGCTGATTCGCGGAAGGCTCGGCAGGCTCTTTGCCCGAAACATCGTAGCAGATCAACCGAGATCCCATCTCGTTTTGGTTGATAAAGAGACGTCCATTACTAATCGCGGGGGGAGCCCAGGTTTCAGGCGCGTAAAACAAACGCGCTTTTGACAGGATCTGAAAACCCGACGCATCTAGCCGCATATGCAAAAGAGCGCCGTTCTCGCTGAGACATAGAAAATTTCCATCCACGTGAATCAAATGGGCGTGTCCGAGGCTGATGGGAATATCCCGACCCTTCCACGGAACAGTAGTTTGATAAAAAGCCTCATTCCATAAAGCGCGGCCGGTCGCGACATCGAAAGCAACCATCAAGCCACCGTTTCCACCGAAACCATAGACGACGCCGTCGTGATAGATCGGTGTCTGAAACTGGCAACCAAACTCAGGAGAAGTCCATATCATTCTCGCCTTGAAATCTGGTCCATACTCCAACATCACCCCACCCTTTCCGTAGTCTTCGGTTAGAAAAACGCGGTTAGGCCCACAAGGAACTGCAGTGGCTGCATTGACGCTGGCAAAATTGTCAGAGCGCCACGAAAAGGCATCGTTAATTTCACCTGAGTCCGGACTGATGCAAAGCAAGCCCCCATGGGGGGGCTTCACCATCCCGCCGGCAAAAACGAAAAGGCGATCCTGCCCGTTGACCTCACCAATCACGGGGGAAGCATAGCTGCCGTTCCACTTGTGATTAGCGGTCCAGATCAGTTCACCGTCCCGCTTGTTTAAAGCGACGACACAAGCTTCGTTGGCCCCAACGTGGACGATTAGCTTTTCATGATAGACAAGGGGGCATGATCCGTAACCGAAAAAGAGGGGTGATGGACCGAATTCCACAGGAATATCTTTACTCCAAACTACTTCCCCGGTCTCAAGCTTGAAACAGATCAAATCACCATCGTTTCCAAGCGTGTAGACGAGCTTGGTTTCCGGGTCAATGACCGGGCTCGAGCGAGGCGTGTCGACAATCCCGTAGCTCTGAGCAACATCCACTGCGTAAGAGTAATTCCATTTGATCTTACCAGTCACCGCATCAACGCATCGAATTTCCTCTTCTTGATCGACTTGGTGAATAAAGACCAGCCTATCATCCACAATCACCGGTCCAGAGTGGCCCTTCCCTCTCTCGCTCTCCCATAGAATTGGGGGCCCCGATTCGTCGAAACCGAAATTAAGACCGGTTTCGCTGCTGTGCAGATCCAAACTCGGTCCGAGAAAGTGAGGCCAATCTTCACTTACTACGGGAGAGGTAACAGCCATCAAAATGACCAATGGGAAGAAACGAAACATAATTACTAAGATAGGCCAGAACCCGAAAATCGAATGCATTTTTCTTGGAAAATACCCCGCGATCCGGCCACCTTACGCCTATGAGTCAGTCTCCTCTATCCGGCAAAAAAGCCCTCGTCACCGGGGCCTCCAGCGGTATCGGCCGATCTATTGTTCGGGCCCTTGCCAAAAAACAGGTATCCGTTGCACTCATGGCACGACGAAAGGATCGCCTCGAGGCCGTCTCCGAAGAAGTCCGCAAAAGCGGAGGCGAAGCCCATGTATTTGTGGTCGATCTCTCTGACCCGGTAGCAACCGCTTCGGCGGTCAGCGAGGCCGCTGAAGCATTGGGAAATATCGATATTTTAGTGAATGCTGCCGGGGTTGCGGTGCAGGCGAGCCTATCAGACGGCGACTACGAAGATTGGAATACTATGGTCAATATCAACGTGCTAGGCCTTGCTAACGTCTCCCGCCTCACCCTAAAACACTTTCCTAAAACCGGCGGGCATATCCTTAATTTGAGTAGTATGTCGGGTCATCGAGTACCGGGAAAAGGCGGATTCTACGCCGCAACAAAGTTTGCAGTCCGCGCAATGACAGAGGGCTTAAGGCAGGAGCTTCGCGCCTCAGGCAATCTTACCCGCGTGAGCAGCATCTCCCCTGGCTTCGTGGATACGGAGTTGTTAGACCTCTACTTCAATGATTCTGATGATAGGAGCAGTAAGTATGACCGTATCGGTTACCCGCTGCTTCAGCCCGAAGAAATCGCCGAACTAGTCATCCACCAGTTAACGATGCCCGCAACCGCTGAAGTGACTGATATACTCGTTCGCCCAACCGCCCAGACGACTTGATTAGAGTTTCAGAGCGTGCGTTGCCGCGAACATAGGAAACCAACCCTCCAGTCGGGTGCTCTCAGCGTCCCAACTGTCCTCGTAGAAGCCCGTTATTGCTAATCCTGCTCCACATTGCCCTCCGAGCTGTGTTTCCCAGCTATGGCTGTATTCCAAACTCAACTGAGCCTCCAGCATTTCGGAGAGTGATCGATGATCAGCATGTTCCAAATCGGAGTAGGGAAGCCGATACTTCACCACCAAATCTCCAGTTGCCTCCAACACTTCATGATCGAACAGGAAAAAGGCAGGGTTCATGAAGCCACAAAGTAGATGTCCCCCTTTTTTCAAGACTCGAGAGGACTCTTTCCAGATCGGGTCCAGTGATTCGGCAAAAACATTGGAGACCGGATTGAAAATCAGGTCGAACTCATCACTGTCGAGTTCGCCCATGTCAGCCATATCACCTTGGATTGCTCGAACATCAAACCCATGTCGCTCACAAATTTCTGCATCCTTAGCCAGTTGAACATCCGATGCGTCATATGAGGTCACCTCAGCTCCGGCAGCGGCAAAAATCGGAACCTGTTGCCCACCCCCGCAGGCTAAAGCGAGAATCTTGATCCCCGTCAGGTCAGGATATTGTGGGAACCAGTTGGTTGGAACCGACTTATTTGGAGTCAGAATAACGTTCCAGTCCCCTGATTTTGCTTTTTCAAAAACCTCATCCGCATAGGGAGTGCTCCAGCGGCACCCCTCTTTCGACTGCAAATTCCAAGCATTGCGATTGTATTCAACGATGTTCATGCCTAGACAGCTTTACCTCAGCTTCTCGGCGATGTCGTCGGCATATCCAGTCATTTCGAGAAATGCTTTTCCTACCACTTCGCCTTGATCGAGGTCCAAAATATCACAAGCGCCCTCCCAGTAGGTCACCCCTCCCGCTCCGGCAGCCATTTCCTGTTCAGACATTGTCGGAATTAACTTGAAACGGCGTCTTTCGCCAGTCGCCGGGTCCATTGGGTGGATCTCGGGTGAGGTGGGATAGGTCGCTCCGGTGTCCGGGCTGATCCAGGCACCGTCTTGAATCCAGTCGTAGTCACGAAGAGTCTGGTGCGTCAGATTTCCTTCCCCATCTACCCAGACCAGCTTCGAGTAGGAAGAATAGCCGCCATCCTCAGTCCTTAGGACATACCCCATTATCTCGCGACCATCGTTGAATTGAAGACAGGCCCAATTCCAACCGGTCTGGCTTCGATCCAACTGGCTACTCGAGATCTCGTGATCCATCCATCCACTTCCGGTGACCGAAAACTCATCCCCATTAATTCTCAACCGTCCCGAAACCATCAACCTAGGAAAGGTAATGTAATAGCTTGCAGCCGTCCCCTCGGGGCCTTTTCTGGAGATACCGTCTTCGCCAAAAATCACTGGCCCTTTAGTTGGCTTCATCTCAAGCTCAAATCCCGCATCAGCCCCCACTCCCCCTATTAGACGCAGCACCTCGCTGTCACGCTTTAGGGTCCAGTTTCCGTTTCTCATATCGAGGTCTTCGTCAGAAGAAAAAGCATCCCACCCATCACGGTTAAGTCTTTCTTCATGAAGAAAACTGCCATTGTCAGGATCACTGATCCCCATGTGGGTCATAAAGATTTGATCAGACCGAAACGATCCTGATTCCAGATTTCCAGGCCTTTGACCCAACCTGAAGAAAGTCGCCTGAAACCCGAATCGTCGCTCCTTCCCCTCAAGATGACCTGTGACATACCACCACTCAATTTTGAAGTCCGCATGGCTGCCATGATCTCTCGGGAAGGTTAATCTCGTCGTTGCATCAGGAACTGACCACTCCCGAGCGTAGCCCAATCCGTTCAGCTCCAGCAACCCAATCAATCCTACTATCCAAGTCTTTATCATTAATCCTCCCGATCTGACTTCACCTCCGCATTACGATACCCTACCAAATAGGCCACTGCCGCGGCGGTCACAAGTGTGATCAACGCAAGCACTCCAAACATAGTCCAGGGAACTCGATAAGTCAGAGTCCAACCAAAGCTCTGTGGATTAATCACTTCGATCAAAACCCATCCAAGAGCAAAACTGATCAGAAATCCGCCAATAAGACCAACGACAGCAATCCCCAAGCCTTCCAACATAGCACCGCTTGCGATTTCTTTACGCGTTGATCCCAGTGACTTCAGAGTGATGAGCTCTTCCTTGCGCTCGATTAACAAACCTGCTAAGGCCAAGCCAAGTCCTGACACTGCGATAAGAACAGCAATCCCTTCCAGAGCGTAAGTCACGGCGAAGGTCTGGTGAAAGATTCGCAATGAATCCTCTCTTAGCCGTCTATTCGTCTGCACTTTGAGCGAAGGAAAAGTCGATCGAATAGTTTTGGCCAGTTCTTCGGGATCTGAACCGGCTTCGAGGTAGAGAGCCATATTTGTGATCGAATCATCAGAAAACCAGTCCCTTGTAAAATTGCGATGAACCACCAGCATGCCTGCCTCGTTGCCATAGTCGGCATAGAGACCTGTGATGCTTAGCGACTTTGGTCCGGCGGGGGTCGGCAACGTCAGCGAATCCCCTTTTGTGACAGCGAATCGGCGACTAAATGACTCGCTGATCCAGGCCGGAGTTTTGTCATCAAACAGCTTCAGTAAATTTTTTTCACTCGTATCTCTGGGAGCGTCCAGCCATACCATCTGAAGGGTCCGATCTAGATCGTCGCTATAATCCGATGCCCCGAGGACTGTGTCTTTTCCGTCGAGAGTGAATCGATATTGCCTCAGCACATCAACTCCACTAACTCCCGGCATCTTTTCAATACGCTGCCAGGTATCAAAGGCGAGGCTCGATCGGTTGTCTACCGACGAGTTACCTCCCCCCGAAACATAGAGGTCAGCCTTCAGGATCTGTTGAATCCACGCCGTCAATGTACTCTCAAAACTGGCCACTAGGATACCCATCGCAGCGGACATTCCAATCGCCACCGCCAAGCCGGCCGCAGTCAAGAGATGTCGTCCTGCCGGCCTCGCTAATTGGCTTGCGGCATAGCGACTCCGTGCTTCTCGACGACCCCCTATTTGGCGCATCGCTCTCGAAACTGGGCGAAAAAAGACACCGATTAAAATACTACCGCCAACCACCATAAAAACCGCAGCCATATATCCCCCAATGGGCACCGCCGGCCCGCTCTTAATTACCCAAGGGGGAATCAAGGAACTTGCCAAACCAGCAAGGATCACGGCGATACCGAGCCAACGCTGCCTGAGAAGGAGCAACCCACCTCCAGGGGCACCCCGTCTCATCATTTGAGCCGGAGGCGTCAGAGCAGCATCTCGCGCCGGAATCAATACTGCAACAAGACTCGCAAGAACACCGAACCCCATCGAGAAAAGTATTTCACCTAGCTCGAGACGAATAGCATTCGACGTCGTTTCGTAATAAAGCGTATTCACCGTCCGCCCAATCGCACCAACCATTCCCTGCGCGAGTCCAAAACCAATAACTACTCCGAGAACGCTTCCCATCATTCCAATGGCCAACCCCTCAACGACCCACGATTTTCGAATCTCAAGCGGCGTCACTCCCAAGGAGCGCAACACCGCCATTTCCGCCCGCCGCTTAATCACGGCAGCCTCCATCGCCTGCATGATCAAATAGGTCCCGACGAGAAGAGCCAATCCGGATAGAATCGTTAAATTAAGGCGAAACGCCGCGCTCATCTGTGTCACGGATTCCTTCCGTTGTTCTGGAGTCTCTAACAACCAGCCATTCTCCTCCGCGATCGCATCAAGGATCTCGGAAGCGTCAAACTCAACTTCGGTGCGGAATGCTCCCTCAGGAAATCGGACTTCGATACGACTCACTCCTGACATATCAGTCAATTGCTGCAGCGATGGCAAATCAACGAGAACAAGGTTTTCCGGGATAGATGGAAGATTCGGGTTTTCCGCAAGAATACCCCCCATCTCAACGGTCACCTCTCTGTCTCCGAACAGAAGAGTCAATTCGTCCCCGGCAGAAATCCCCCTCGACTGAGAGAAAGCATCGCCACTAAAGACAAGAGTATCGGTATTCAGGAAAGTCGGGCCGACGGCTTCGCGCTGAGCATTTGACTGAGGCCCCGAAATACCTCCAGCGTAATTCACAGCATTCTGCATAGCTACGAGATCAAGCCCTATGACCCTGACGAGGCGCTCGTCATCCCCAGCAATAACACCTGTGGTCTCGACCACAGGAAACAACCCAACCGGCAAGGAGCCCAACCTATGTCTTAAATCCCGAAGCGAACGATTCGGGATCAAACCCGCCGAAGGACGGAGCTGAAAGTCACTCTCACCGGAAACCGACTCTGTGAACATGCCGAACCCAGAGACTGCCGCCTTGTTTGCTAATCGGATTGACAAAAAAACAGCAACACCCAAGGCGATGATCAGAAGCAGAACGATTGTCAGCTTCCACTCGCGCAGCCAATGTCGCCATACAATGTGAGACCAAAGCCAACTGGTCGCGTCAACTGTTTCCGTCGCGGCAGGCATCTCAGTTCAAACCGCAATATCCTCCTCCAGAAGCCGTCCATCCCGCATTTCGACCACTCGGCTACAAATTCTCGTGACTTCGCGACTGTGTGTCACCATCAGCATAGCGGTTTCGTGGCGGTCGCTGAGGGTCTCCAACAAATCGAGAATCGCTTCACCTGTTTTGGAGTCCAGGTTACCGGTGGGTTCATCAGCGAGGATCATTCGGGGACGAATGCTTAACGCACGGGCAATCGCAACCCGCTGCATTTCACCACCACTCAACTCATGGGGATAGGCTTCCGATCGCGATTCGACCCCCACCTCCTTGATGAGTTTTTCGACACGCTCGAGTCGTTCGGTTGCTTCGACGCCCCTTAAATGAAGGGGGAATTCAATATTTTCGCGAACTGAGAGCGTGGGAAGTAGATGAAAAAACTGAAAAACAGTGCTAACCGTCTTACGTCGCAAGTGACAGAGCCCGTCTTCATCGAGCGCACCCAAATCGACCTGACCTACCTGTATTGACCCGCCATCAGGCCGATCGATACCTCCAATGCAGTTCAGGAGGGTGCTCTTTCCTGAGCCAGATGGCCCCATCAGTGCGACCCTTTCACCGCAATCCAAAGTCAGCGACACCTCCTTAAGAATAGGGACAGAGCCGTATGATTTTGTAAGCCTCGATACTTGCAGCGCCTTCATTTTTCTTCACCGTATGTAGAATACGTTGGCCACTGAAGGCTGGAACATCCTTTAACACCAGAATCGTCGACCCCAACCCTTCCAAAACACTCATGCCCCATTTTCCAATCCAGATGCCGCAACTCGGCGAGTCTATGGCCGAGGCCACTGTCCAGCAGGTATTGTTTTCGGCCGGTGACGAAGTTACCGCCGATCAGGACCTTTTTGAAGTCGAGACTGACAAGGCGATGATGGAGGTCACGACGCCCTGCAGCGGCACAATTATCGATGTGGTGGCTGAGATTGGTCAAAGCTATGCCGTAGGCTCTATCCTAGCCCACATCGAAGCAACCGAAGAAGAGGCGACCAAGGCCGGCCTGATCAAGCCCGGCGATAACGGAACACTCACCCCCAGCAGCGATAAGAACACAGACGAAGAAACCTCTGAGAACCTCCACTTCAAAATTGATGAAGACGACGTTATCATCCAAGATGAGCCTCCTTCGGTGAAGCCTACCGTCGACAGTGGACTGCCTGTCCCCGTTCGTTCCTCCGTCTACCTGAGCCCTAGGATGCGTCACCGCATGGATGAACTAGGCCTTAATGCCGCCGACCTAGCCGGCCTTCCCGGCAGTGGTGCCGGCGGACGCGTCACTGTAGAGGACTTTGAAAAGTTCATCAGCGAGCTCGAGGAACACAAAATGACCGATGCGTCGCCGATGAGAATTGCAGTTGCTGATTCAATGAGACGCAGTTGGACGCGGCCCCTCGCTACAGTAACTGTTCCCGTCATCATGGACTCGGTACTAGCGCACCGGAAGTCTTTGACCGAAAAGCCCGGTGTCACTCTCTATGCCATTCGTGCCCTCGCGATCGCAATATCGGAAAATACAGCGGTTGCCGGACGACTGATTGGGAATCGAATTGTTCACCCAAACGCTATCGATATTGGTTTTGCAGTGGAAGTGGAAGATGGGGTCCTTGTTCCAGTCATCCGCGACGTGGATGAAAAGACCCTCTCGGACATGCAAGAATCGTACGAAGAACTCGTGAAAAGGGGTCAGGAACGACGCCTGCCTCCGGAAGCTACTGGAACAGGTATTGCCACAGTGACAAACGTCGGGCCGTTCGGCATCACCGACGCTACCCCAATTCCACTGCCGGAACAGAATCTGGTGCTAGGTCTCATGGCAGGACGCGCGACTCCGCTCTGGGATAAGGAAAAAGAAGTCTTTATTCCAAAACTTGAGAGCAAGTTCATCCTCAGCTTCGACCACCGAATTCTGGATGGTGGAGCGGCCGGCCGCCTTCTTCAACGGGTGGGCAAACTACTTCAGGAACCGGAAAAGTTATAATATAACTTCGAAACTAGTGAGCAACGAGTCTGGACAGCGGCTACTGGTTAACGCTTACGACCCGGCGAGATAGCCATCTCGTCCTAGGGCCGAATAAATCCCCCGCGATCCAAACTATCTCTCCTCCGATTTAGGAGTAGCTTCACCCTTTTCGGCGGCCATAGGCTCTTTCCCTGAACGTTCCATCACCCAAACAATCGCACACCCTAAAGCCATAACCCCAATCGCCAACCCGGTGCCGACAGAAAGATCTGGCAAGAACCACTCGTAGCCGATTGCTTTATCTTTGGCTTTACCGGCTACGTTAAAGGTTTGTACGATCTCCCCTTTCCAAGGCCAAATACTAAGGAGCGAGCCCGCCACAAACCCCGTCAGAAGAGCGACTGCCTGATCGTGGTATCGACGAAATATCCACGCAAGAAGACGACTGAGGGCCACTACCCCAATCACCGCTCCAATGCCAACCGGAATGAGGACGGCCATGGCGTCGAGGTCACCACCAGTCAACTGTGAGACCGAATCAATCACAATGAGTTGGTAATTTCCCATCAGGAGCAGAACAAAGGAGCCCGAAAGGCCTGGGATTACCATACTGGCCATGGCGACCACGCCACAAATCAGCAAATACCAAAACGACTCGTTTTGCGAAGCGGGCTTCATCAATGCAACCGTCACCGCAATCGCAGCACCTACCAAACAGCATACAAGAGGGCTGGCAGACCAGCGCTTTACTTGCCTGCCCACGAAGAAGATTGATGCAAAAATTAGGCCAAAAAAGAATGCCCAGACATAAATCGCGTGACTCTCGAAAAGATACTCTAAGACCTTTGCCAGAGTTAAAATACTGACAAGTACGCCACCTCCCAAACAGGAAAGAAACCAGAAATCCACTTTTTCTGCAAATAAGCGGAACTGTCCTTTTAGCAGCAACTTAACAGCGGCAACGTCGAAGTTATTGATCGCATTAATGAGCCGTTCATAAATGCCAGTAATGAAAGCCACCGTTCCACCGGATACCCCGGGAATCACATTGGCAGCTCCCATAGCAGCTCCTTTCAGGAAAACAACGATCGGTCGTTTCATAACCAATAATTCTACTCAACCTTTGAAGGCGGCCTGCATCTCTTTGAGTATTCGCTTACTCGCCATTTTCTTAGCGCTGGACATGCGATCAATGAAAAGCTTGCCCAAGAGGTGATCCGTTTCATGCTGAATAGCCCGTGCCAAGAGCCCATCAGTTTCAATAACCAGTTTCTCGCCATCCAGAGTAGTGACCTTTGCTTTCACCTCGAACGGACGCGTGATATCCCCTTGTAGGTCGGGGAATGAAAGGCAACCTTCTACCTCAGTGTCCTTTCTTCCGATAAGCTCCAGCTCTGGATTAATGAAGATCAGTGGACTAATCTCTTCGAGGGTCTTGTTCTCTCCGTTCACCCGAAGATAGCTAATGCACTCGGGATTGTAGGAAACGTCAACAATTGCCAACTGGATCGCTTCACCAACCTGCTGGGCGGCTAATCCAACCCCATTAGCATCATACATTGTCTCCAGCATATTCGAGGAAAGATCACGAATCTCTTCGGTCACCTCGTTCACAGGAGCCCCAACTTTCCGCAGAACCGGATCGGGATAAAAAACTATCTTTAGAATCATTGGGAAAAACTACCGGTCTATCTTAGCTCATCTTTCAGCCCGACAATAAAAAACTCAATTATCGAGTAAAATGCGCAACGGTAGCTCACCGATCTCCAAACCCGCCTTAGTCACTGCGTCCCAGACTTCCACCATCAGACCGAGCGGCGCGCCTTCGTCTGCTTTCAGTTCCAACCCGGCATCGTTAGTTTCACTGAATCTAAGCAAAGCCAGCGGGAGAGAGTCCATCTCGATGACCTCGTTACCGAGAGACACTTCACCATCTTTGCTTAAGGATAAGGCTACTCTCTGAGTCTCGTCACCCTCTGCTGCCATCTCCGAAGCCTTTGGCAAATTAACCTTAACCAACGACTCACGTTTTTTGAAGGTTGTTGTTACGATGAAGAAGATCAATAAAATCGCGAGGATATCAATCAAAGTAATGATCGGCACCGTCGGCTTGGCTCTCTTTTTTTGGTAGATATTCACGACAGAGAATCCCCCTCTCCCGCTTCGCGACCTGACTGCTCGATCGCTTCGACAAGCGATTTATCTGGAGATCTCATCGCATCCCTTGCATGCGCAGATTCGACCTCATAAATCGCAGGGCCTCCGTGCTTGTAAAACTCCGTTAGGAGTTGCCCCGCGATCACCTCAAACCGTGCCGCAACTCGCTCGAGGCGACGGGTAAAGAAGGAATGAAGAATCACCGTAATCACCGCCACAACAAGACCGGCAATCGTCGTATTAAGTGCCACTGAAATCCCAGCTGCGATCTGGGATGGATCTGTAACGTCACCACCAGACGATCCTAAGGTGGCAAAAACACTAACGAGACCACTGACCGTCCCTAATAATCCGAGCAACGGAGCGATGGTAATCACTACCTCGAGAACCCCCATCCCTTTTTCGAGAGTCACCATCTGCTCCTTTGCGGTAGCTTCGACCGCCTCGCTCGCTGAATCGCGCGATTCAAAGTCCGGTGACAGAGCCACCCTGCCGATTCTGCCTATAGGACTCTCGCTGGCACGAAGCGCAGCCAACAAATGAGACGCCTGCCCTTCATCAAAAATCCGATCACAGCGGTAAAGGTCATTTCGGAGATTGACAGGAATCACGGAAGACCACTTCAGAGTAAGCGCCCGATGAATACTCACGGCAATTCCAAGGAACGAACATGCCGCGATAAACGCCATGAAAATACCTCCTGATATCAAAAAATTCCAAACCTGTTCGTTTGCACTCGGTTCAAGCATAATAATCTCTTAGTAAATAATAAAATCGTAATCGAGGTCCAGTCCACCAACACCAAGAATGTCGGAAACTTCTTTTGGCATGGACGGTATCTCTGCATCCATTACCGCCTTAAGGGAGAACTCTACCATGAGCGTATTCGCCTCGTTCTTGAGGACGCGAAGATTGTGAACCTTACCGTATTTGTCGACCCGCATCTCTAGCTTCAGAACCCCCCAAGTCACGTTGCCCTTGTTCCTTCCTAGATAGCGATACCACATTTTTCCAATCGCATCATGGACTTGTTTTTTGTAGCTACCAATCGGAGTCCCCTCAGCATCAACAGCATTTTCGCCGGCATTACTGACGGTGCCATTCAAACGACTCTGGATCGTTTCGCGAGCATACCCTTCAACGAAAATACCCGCATCAGCGACAGCGACCATATCCTGCATTTCCTTCTTTTCCGTTTCCAACTCGGTCCCCGACTCTCCCTCGTTTCCCACTTTGCCTGACGCCATAACCCTTTCCTGCTCAGGATCAACCTCAGAGCCAACTTCAGCTTTTTCATCGCTGGCAGATGCAAATTGATCTTCACCTTGCTCAACCATCTTCCAGACCCGGGTGTTTGGATCACCATTCCGATCGGAGAATGTATTACGCATTGCTTCTTTGGTCTTATCCGACTCAGCGGCAGAGCCATCCGGTCGGAAACTACGATCCGCAATCGCCTCTCCAGGCACCTCTTTGGCGCCCTCGACATTGTCTGCATCCTCTCCGCCACGCGACTTCGGATTGGGGAGATTCTCGCCTTCGACATCTGCCTTGAATCCCGCTTTCCTCGGCAAAGTGACTGTGGGCTGATTAGACGATGCCTTCGAAGGATTCCCCCCTTTTAAAGCTATCTGGCTGGTTTCGCCATCAGTATATTCCCGCGTCTCCAACTCAAAAATGTCAAACCGATCTTCCCCCCGAAGAGTCGGACCATCTCGCTGAGGCAGGCTCGTGTCCGGAGCCAATTCACTTGCCTTTGAAGTATTTCGATCTGATTCAAAAACTGCTCCTTCCGGAGCTTCCACCTCAGGTTGGTTGTTGTCGGTCCCAACGTAAGGCCGAGGCAGATTCAAATTCGTTTCTGATTCTGGCTCCGGCTCCTCGATCTTGAGACGCTCCATCAACTCACTCATGTCTATGACAACCTCGCTGGGCTCCTTTTCTTTGTCGGGTGACTTAAAGCCGGCGGAACCCAAATCACTGGACGCCAGTAGCACGAACACGACCGCGAAGATGAGCACGTGAGCGATCAGTGCCCCGGAGACGCTGGCAAAAAATTTCTGCTGCTCTGACATGCCTGCTGCCCGTCAATTAAAGCGTTTTTCGCGCGAAATGAAAGAGGTATTGCTGAGCGTAGCCGGCATTCCTACCGAAGTATTTTGAGGACCACGCCTGCAATTGCCTCCCCTTTAATCGCTTTCTGTAATGGTCTCTTAGAATCCTCTCGATCCACACATCAATCGGAAAAGCGCCCCATCGCCCCGCGCCAAAGAGAAGCGCACAATTGGCCACTTTCTCTCCGACCCCATGCAGGCGAATCAACTCGTTTCGTGCTTCCGACTCGCAAAGCTCATGCTCAACTGCTTCAAGGTCGATTTCTCCTGATGCCAGCGCATTTGCCGCGAGATCGAGAGACTTCGCGCGGTATCCGAGTGCACATTCCCTTAATTGATCTTCACCTACCTCCGCTAGTGCCGATGTAGACGGATATGCATAAAAAGGCAGGCCATTTAACTGATAACGAGTTCCATACAACTTTCTAATTTTAAGCGATATTGCCCTTATATGGGCAACTTGCTTTAAAGAAGAGGTGATAAAAGTCGCAAGGCACTCCCAAAGTGGTTGCCGCACTATGCGAATGCCAGGGCAATAATCAATGGCCCTAGCTAAAACTTCGTCGTCCTTCGGGAAGGTGTCATGGATTGCTTTAACATCCTGATCCAATCCGAAATATCGAGCAATTGCCCTGAGATCGGGCCCGCTCATCCATACCTCTCCGTCATTCTTCTGTGCAATCCAAGACGGTGGCGAATCTCCAATGCAACCCGCATGCCCTTCGACTCCATTCAACTCCAGAGGCTCCCAATGAAATAATTGCCCAGATTTCAGGGTATCTGAGAGAGAAAAAGGGTGTTCTAAACGATATGATTCCATCCCAGATGCCGGCCTTTTTAGGGGATTGATAACAAAATATATGCCTCGAGCACCCCTAGTTTACGAAGAAACCGAGACTTCCAAGCTCCGCAGCCAGATCAACATGATTCACAACAACCGCCTCAGGCACATTCAGGACTGCTGGAGAAAAGTTTAGAATGGCTTGAATGCCCGATTCAACGAGAATGTTGGTTACCTCTTGCCCCGCGGCCTCAGGCACCGCAACAATACCAACGCGCACCGCGTGTTCGGCCACGTAGTTTCCTAACGAAGAAACGTGGTGAACGGGAACTCCCCTCTCCTCGATTGGCCCCTTCACATTTGCTGGCTCCGCATCGAAAGCAGCGATAATTTCAAAACCCTCCTTACGGAATCCGCCATAGCGGATCAAGGCAGCTCCGAGATTACCCACGCCAATAAGCACAACGGGCTGGAGCATCGAGAGCCCCATCACCCCAGAAATAGCCGCAGAAAGGGTCTCCACGCTGTAACCCAAGCCTCGAGTTCCAAACTGCCCGACATAACCCAAGTCTTTGCGCAGTTGGGTGGATTTTACACCTGCCGCGCTAGCTAAATCATCCGAAGAGACCGTATCAACGCTCTGCTCGAGGAACTTCTGGAGACAGCGTTGGTATAAAGAAAGCCGGTAAACCGTCCGCTTAGGTATGTCGATCTTTTCCACAAGTTAAGGATGAATAGTGAATGATATGCCCAAATGACCTTGAAGTCACCGTCTTTATGACGCGCGAAGAGACCGATCAATTAAAAGAACCTTCGCAATTCATCGCTTTTTCAGTCAGGGGCCCAGCATGATTACTGAGCCTAGATATCTCGATCTTCCAGTTCCCCATTTGCCAAAACCCCACCCATCACAACCATCCGCTTGAGCGTGGACTTCGGTGCCACCTCCGATCCATCCCACAAAATACTCTCAACGACTTTGGCTCCCTCTCCGATGGTCACCCCACTGCCAACCACCGAAAGATCGTCAATCTCTGCGCCGGTCGCGATCCTAGCTGTCTTCGCAATTCGCCTGAGCGCTCCATCCGCCGCGTATCGGGGAAAACTCTGGTGCGGCATTTTCAACGCGTTCAAGTAAGACTCACGCTCTCCGAGATCAGTCCACAACCCCTCATCCACAAGGATCCCTCCGATTTTCTCGCCCTGTCGAATCGCCTCAAGGAAACAAAGAACCACTGATTCGATCCTTCCGGAATGGATAAAGTCGAGGAAGCGAGGCGATATAAAATAAATACCAGTGAATTGGTATCGTCTCTGCCAATCTGGCCTCAGTTGGCCTCGCAGGTCAACCACCTCTCCAGTGCCCTCATCAAATCCTACCCGCAACTCGTCACCTTCTGAGCGGAGAAGAAGAGTGACCAGATTATCTGAACCACAATGAGCTTCCCAAGCGTCGCGCAAAGGGAGGTCGGTCAAAATATCTCCATTGTAGATCACTGAAGGCACGTCAGCCGGTAGCCAATCCCGAATATTGTCAATTCCTCCTGCAGTATCGAGTAGAGTAGGCTCATGCCGAAAGCTGAGATTAACTCCGGAATAACGGCCTTTTGGAAAAGCAATATCGTAGGCTTCAGCACAATGATGGGTGTTTATCATGAACTCTTTCACTTCGAGTTCAGAAATAAGGTGGTCCAATCCGAAGGATATGAGAGGACGATTCCAGACCGGCACCAAGGGCTTCGGCAGCGATTCCGTAAGCGGCCTCAACCGAGTGCCTAAGCCAGCTCCGAGAATAAACGCCTGGGGTGCGGTTGACATGAGGCCGCTAAGTTCCCCGCTTTTTCCATCCAATCAACCCCGATTGATCGACCGTATTTCCACAACTCTTCCAACTCAACCGTATTTCGGTGACGTTCACACGCCTATTAGAAGTTTGCAGGCAAACATAATCTGTTTCACCTTGTTCCATGGCTTACATCATCAACGGAGAACACATCGGAGACCAAGTCATCGAAGATGAGTTCGAGTCGATCAAGGATCACTACGAGAGCATCGGGGAAGCGGTGTGCTGCGATCGAGATGAGGAAATTCGGAACCTCTCACACGAAAACGTAATTAACCGAACCCTCCTTGAACAAAAGTCGATATCCAAATACGGCGAGGCCGAAGAAGCCGCAGTCGAGAAACGCTTCGAAGAGATGATCACCGAGCATGGAGGTGAGCAGAACTTTTACGATAATACCGGATTCAACCCGGGCGATGTGTCTCTTATTAGGAGAAAACTGAAAAGTCGCTTGATGATCGATCGACTACTCGAAGACGAATTAGGAAAAGAAACCCCGGCCACAGACGAAGAGCTCAATAAATTCTATCAAGAGAATATCGAGAACTACATGTCGGAAGAAGAGGTTCGCGTTAGCCAAATTTTCATTGAGCCGGCAAGTCAAGAGGCAGCGAAAGAGGCGTTCATCGCACTCCGGGCTGTTCGCCAAGAACTCCTCCAAGGAAAAGACTTTGACGAAGCCGCACGCGAACACGGGTCAGATGGGGACCGTGACATTGATCTGGGCTTCATGAAGCAGGGCGAAACTATGCCCGAAGTAGAAGCGATTACCTTCTCTATGAACATTGACGAAATCAGCCCCATCGTAGCGACACACTATGGGTTTCATCTCTTCAAGGTCACCGGCCGCAAAGAACCCGAACCTGTTCCTTCCGAAGAAATCGAGGGTCTTTCGGAGCGGTATGTTGCTGAGCAAAAAGCTAAGGCAATCGACGACTACATCAAGCACCTCAGGGAAAACGGGTCAGTCGAGGAGGTTGCAGAGTCAGCTACCGAAGAAGACTAGGGCCCAGCGACTTTTGCGATGGAAGCGAAAATCGCCCCGCTCTCATAAAATTTTTTCTGTTATATCAAAGCACCACAGGCCTTTTCGAACACTAGCTACATCATCAAAGACTCGGCCTAGGCGCCCGGCAGGCCAACTCTGGTATCTCTGCCCAGAATGTTATACTGGCCGGCCTCTTTTACCTTGATACAAGGAGCGCTCGCCTCCACCCAAGACGCGAAATGTTCGCTCTCTTTATGCTCTAAGAATGCTTCTCGGCTCGCGTAGATTTCATAGATGGCAAATCGAGAGTCGTCATCTATGTGACGCGACCATTCCCAAGTTAAACAACCTGGTTCTTTGCGACTGTGCCCCGCATTTCCTTCGAGGGCCTCAATTAGCGCTCCCTCTTTTCCAGAGACAGCTTCGATCGTGACAACAACAGCAAACATAAGAAGACGCTCCGGAGTTTTCCTATCAAGACAAGGATAGGTTTGTGTCCACTCAACAAAAAGAAAAATACTGAAGATTGCTTCCGAAAAAATAAATTGGGTATCAAGGTCAAAACCCGAGGCCCGGAGGCAAGCCCATTCCCGCTGTCAGCTTGCTCATCTCAGCCTGCCCCTCAGCCTTTCCCTGCTCGATCGCTTGCTTCACGCCGGTGAGCACTAAGTCTTCGAGCATCTCAACATCGTCCGGATCAATCACGGCAGGATCAATCTTGATGGAAACCACATCCCCCGCACCATTCGCAACCACAGTCACTTTTCCCCCACCGACACTTGACTCGAATTCTTTGTCAGCAAGTTCAGCCTGCATTTCGCCCATTTTTTTCTGCATCTGCTGGGCCTGTTTCATCATCTTTGCGATGTTCATAAGTCGTTTTTACAATCTAGGATTTAATGACCCGAGCTTCGAAAGCAGAGAGCGCCTTCTGGATCAAGGGGTCGTCTTTAAAGTTGTTTGAAGGATCCGCCGAAGCCGATGTGGCTGAAACTTCTTCCGAAGACGGCGATTCCGCCCGGGTTTCTGGCGACCCCTCTTCTTCTTCAACCAAAGGTTCCGCTACCTGCAAGTCATCCCGTACCTCGATGCTCAGTTTAAGGCTATCACCTGAAACCTTGTTGAGGCACTCCTCGATTTCCTTTTCGTAGCGGCTCAGAGAATCTCTGAAAAACGCCTGCGCTCTAGCAAAGCCGATTACGAATTCGGAGCCCTCATGCCTCACGAACTGAGCAGCGCTCAACCAAGTGTCAAAAAGCGGCTTCTCCTCAATAAGGGCGGCTCTCGAAGCATTCCACAGTGACGCTCCTTCAAGATGCTGACCTGCCACTACAGAATCCATGTCCGAGGGGGTAGTATCGGGGTCATCACTGATCTCCTCAGATAGAGGTGTAGTGGTAGTTTGAGGTTTCACTGAAGGCTCAAGACTCGTAACGGCGGGAGGGGCTTCGGTAACCGAATGTTGCGCCTGCGCCGGCGTCTGGGAACGCTCAGAAGAAACTGGCGCTGCACCGGCGGGAAGATCCCCGGCTACGCTCGCCGCAGAAGAAATAAGAGAAATGACGTCATCGATTGAAGACTCCTCCATCGCCTGAATCGATTTGATAACACCGATCTCTAAATGAAGTTTTTTGTTCGGAGCCCACTTCATGCGAGCGTCAGTTTCAGCAAGCAAATCAATCATTTTAAGTAGCCGCTGAGTGTCGACTATCTCTGCCTGCTTAGTGACAGATTCGCGAATCTCGACCGACATCTCACCAGTGCCCCCGCCCGGGTCAACTTTGCTCACAAGCACGCCACGAAAATGACCGATCAAATCTCCCAGCAATTTGGAAACATCTTTGCCACTTTCACTATTAGTATGAATTGTTTCCAGCGCTCCGGAACTATTGCAACTGAGGATCTGACCCGCTAGTTCTGAGATCGCCTCGCCCGAATTGAATCCAAAAATTTCGAGGACATTAGCTTCTTCGATCTTAGCACCGCAAAAAGCCACCAGTTGGTCCAGCATAGACTGAGCGTCCCGCATACCACCTTCGGCACCCTTAGCGATCGCGAAGGCGGCCGCATCAGAAATTTCAATGTTTTCTTCGGTCGCTATGAATTTTAGGTGCTCAGCGATAATGCCAGTCGGAATCCGGCGCAGATCGAAACGCTGGCAACGACTAATGATCGTTGGCAGAATTTTCTGTGGCTCAGTGGTTGCAAAGATAAACTTCACGTGAGGCGGAGGCTCCTCGAGTGTCTTTAGCAACGCATTGAACGCTGCCGTTGTGAGCATGTGGACTTCGTCAATGTAGTAAATTTTGAATTGGCCTGAGCTAGGAGCAAATTTAACGGTGTCGCGAAGTTCGCGAACTTGTTCCACCCCGTTATTGGAGGCTCCATCGATCTCCAATACGTCGAGACTGTTCCCCGCGGCGATCTCTAGACAAACCGGATCATCAGGATCAAATTCAGCACTCGGCCCTTCAGGGCAGTTCAATGCTTTTGCAAGAATCCTCGCCGTCGACGTCTTACCGGTTCCCCTCGGCCCCACGAAAAGATAAGCATGGGCAAGACGGTCCTGCGCAATAGCATTCCGTAATGTCTGGACCACATGATCCTGGCCCAGCACATCCTCGAAAGTGCGGGGGCGGTATTTCCTGGCAAAAACCTGATAAGTGCTGCTCACGACCTCCACTGTAGATAAGATTCACAGAAGGAAAATGAAGAATCGAAGAAATTTGCACCTTGCTCCGAGATCAACATTCAGACGTCGAAGCCTCCTTCAGCGATTTGAATCGCCTCAGCGTCTCTTCTCGTTCGCGTCCATGATCCACCATTGGCGGCGGATAATCGGGCGCGACGGAACAACCGGGTGCAGGTGCTTTCGCGAGAGCCTTGGGGTCCTCCGCAGCTAGCTCGGGAACCCACTTCTTCACATAGACTCCCTTTGGATCATATCGGCTCGTCTGGGTCCAGGGATTTTGAATCCGAAAGTAGGGCGCCGCATCAGCTCCCGTTCCGGCGGACCACTGCCAACCACCGTTATTTGAGGCAATTTCTCCATCGAGAAGATGTTGCAGAAAGAACGCCTCGCCTAGTCTCCAATCGAGATGCAAATCCTTCGTTAGAAACATAGCTGTAATCATCCTCACTCGATTGTGCATAAAACCAGTTTCCACCAACTGCCGCATACCTGCGTCGACGATGGGAAAACCAGTACGCCCCTCTTGCCACTTGGCAAGTCTGTCATCCTCATCAGGGTCGCTCCACTCGAGCCCCCGCCAGCTAGGATTTAGTTCAAGATCAAGAACCTCAGGATAGTGATGCAGAATCGACATAAAAAACTCACGCCAAGCCAACTGTCGCTGAAACTCACCAAAAGACTCTCGCTCGGAGCGCTCTTTTGTTTCCGATCTAGCTTTTCCAACTCGATGATAGAGTTCTCTGACGGAAATAGTACCCCACCTCAAGTCGGCACCGAGACGTGAAGAGGCATCTTCTGCCGGAAAGTTACGATGCTCGAGATAGGCGCCAAGAGGTTCCGAAACAGCATTCTTCATTCGATCCCTCCCGGCTTTCTCGCCCGGAATCAGGGCGAGAGGACCTACCTGTTTAAGGCCCCAAGTCTCAACGGTCGGGCACGGGTCAGACGGCAAATCGATCTTCGCGACCAACTGTTTCACGCTTCCTCCTACAATCGGTTTAGCAACTTCGTCCCAACGCCGGAAGTACGGGGTAAAAACCCGGTAGGGAGTCCCGCTCCCAGTAAGAACCTCATCCCCGCTATGCATGACTACATCCTGGTAAGGGCGAAACGTAACATTCAACTCCCGACACAGACTCTCCAGCTGCCTCTCGACCTGACGACCGTGCGGATCAGGATCAAGATTTAGAAAAATCGCTTCGGCACCGCTTTCTTCAATCAAGCCGGCAATAACTTTGAGAGCATCTCCACGGCGGAAAATGAGCTTCCCACCGACGTGCTTCACGTTGCCAGCCAGCGAATTGAGACATCCTGCTAGGAAAGCCTGCCGCTTTGGGCCTGTCCAGCTATGACCACCACTCCAGTCACTCACGACATAGAGCGGAATTATCTCTTCAGAATCAGCCGAGGCAGCCAACAGTGCAGTATTGTCTGTCAGGCGTAAATCGCGCCGGAACCAATGTATTACCCTTTTGAACTCAGGCATGATGAGGAGATACGTATCTCGCACCAGCTACGGTTGTTACCCGCTCGACACTTCGCGCCACAAGGTTGCCACGACAGAATCGATAGCGCTGTCAGCTTCTTCAAGCTTCAATGCCAGAACACACCTGTAGATATCGGAGCGATGATCCATCCCCCGCTTGGCTGCACCCTGCATAAGAATCCTTGCCTTCTGCCTCACCTTTTTGATGACCAATGCCCTCTGCCCTTTGGTCAAATGGCCACCTATCAGTAATTCCAAGAGGGCTATCACTCGATACCGATCCATCGCCAGAACGAGCGAGGAAAGCTGGTCTCCATGACCAGCATGCTTTTCAACCCTTGGTCTCCCTGGAACGAGGCCCACCATTTCCGACTTGGTGACCCTAAGCCACAACTGATAGTCTTCGCAGACTCGGTAGCGGGAATCAAAACCGCCCGCCTCTTCCCAAAGGCCCCGGCTCATAGCAACACATGAGGGACCTATGGAGCATCGCTCACAGGAATCCGCAAATAAATCTCCTCCGCTGGGTTCCCAGTGACGGGGTTTCCTAAGCTCCCTTCCACCTCGAACCCAGCTTTCTCTCACTTGGGAAATACGAAATTCTGGATTATCTGCATGCCACTCAGCTTGGTCTATCAGTTTCCTTGGATGCCAAATATCATCCGAATCAAGAAAAGTTACCCACTGACTCACGCCAAGAGAAACGCCAAGGTTCCGCGCAGCCGCCGGCCCCTGATTCACTTCCAGACGCTCCCAAACGCAGCCATGTCTCTCCGCCCAGCTCCGAACCGAACTTAGGTCTTTCGTCGACGCATCATCGACGACAACAAGCCGTTGAGCAGGCAGCTCCTGTTCTAAGACGGACTGGATTGCCCTCCTCAGCAAGTCGATCCGATTGTGCGCCGGAATGATCACGTCGAAATCCATAGAAGAATCAATGAGGGATTCACTTTGCATCCTCCCCTTTTTCCCTTATCTGATATTGCCCGAGTTCATGAGCGATTCCAGCAACGATTCCTCTAATTCTCCCGAAGAGAAGAAGGACAGCCAGATACCAGAAGGAGCCAAATCTCCACCACCTCCCGATCCGGATCTCCTTGATACTTCGACGCTTGGCCCCACCTATTCAAAGAACCAAGACGGCAAGCGGTCTGGAACAGGGCGAAATCATCCCACCGATCCCTACGATCCGATTAAAAAAAAGACCGGCTGCGGAGGCTTTTGCGGTTGCCTCGCTGGATTAGGCATAATTCTCGGTGCTGTTTTAATCACTCTCCTTGTGGTCATCAGTTGCTTCGGTCCGGGAAAATATGCAGTTGCAGGCTACAAAGTGGTGATTTTAGGGAAAGCAGAGAGCACCATTACGGTGCCCCCCGAAGAAGCTATCTGGTACATTGGACAGGATATTATTTACTCGGTGCCCGAAACGAGGTTTCCTGTCGCCATCTCAGCAGCCGAAATTACGATAGGCGGGGAATTTTATCAGGACGTTAGCCTCACCGCTAAACAGGTTAACGGCAAATCCACTGCCCGCTTTAATCGCGATCTGGAAGTCTTCGCCAATCGATTTACTGATGAGGGCATTACTCTGAGAGGTGAACTCACCGGTCGCGTCATTGAACCTTAAATCCTAAGAATTTAGTTATGGTCGAAATTAATGCTATCTACGAAGGAACGCTGCGCTGTTCCGCCACTCATGCTCCCTCCGGCAGCGTGATCGAAACCGATGCTCCAGTCGATAACCACGGACTAGGCGAACGCTATTCCCCCACCGATCTGGTTGCAACGGCGCTTGGCACCTGCATGATGACGATCATGGGAATCTATGCGCAGCGCCATGAACTCGATCTCACTGGCACCGAAGTCCGTGTGGAAAAACAGATGACTCCGCAACCTCCTAGACGCATCGCAAGTCTGACGACCTATGTGAAGGTGCCTCTAGCAGAGAATCACCCAAAACGTGGCGCTATCGAAAAAGCAGGCATAACCTGCCCAGTGCACTTGAGCCTGCACCCTGAAGTGGAGAAGAACGTAGTTTTTGAATGGGGGAATTAAAACCCTACGCGATAATCTCGCGAATGGGCCCAGCTCCTTCGACGCCAACTAACTTGTTGTCGAGTCCACCAAAGAAGTAACTCAAGCCATTAGGGTCGAGTCCCATCAGGGTCAAGATTGTCGAATGGAGATGCTTCACCTCATAACGATTTTCTGCGGCCATAGAGCCTAACTCGTCGGTTTGTCCGACCGAGACACCTCCTTTGATACCTCCTCCCGCCATCCACATAGTGAAACCATAACTGTTGTGGTCACGGCCGGTTCCCTTCGCATACTCTGCCGTAGGCTGGCGACCAAATTCACCTCCCCATACAACGAGAGTATCTTCCAGCATGCCGCGCCGCTTAAGATCTTTCAGGAGGCCGGCAATCGGTTTGTCCGTTGCTCCGGCATGATGATTATGGTTCTTCTCAAGATCGCCGTGAGCATCCCAGTTGTTATCATTGTGAGCTCCTCCCGAATAGAGCTGGATGAAACGAACTCCTCGCTCGACGAGGCGTCGAGAGAGAAGGCATTTCTTACCAAAGCCAGCCGTCTGAGGGTTATCCATGCCATAAAGCGACTGAGTCTCTTCAGATTCCTCTTCCAAGTCAATCGCCTCTGGAGCAGTCGATTGCATGCGATAGGCCAACTCGTAACTCGAGATGCGAGCTGACAGATTGGAATTATCGTAGCGCGAGGAGTAGTGCTCAGAGTTTAACTGATTGAGCGAGTCGATAATGCGACGCTGCTCACCCTCTCCCATTCCCCCGGAGTGCTTTAAGTTAAGAATCGGGTCGCCATGCGACCGAAAGACTGTTCCCTGATAGCTTGCAGGCATGAAGCCAGACGTCCAGTTCTTGGCGCCGGAAATAGGGCCTCCACTCTCGTCCAGCATGACGACATAACCGGGCAAGTTCTCATTGACCGAGCCGAGACCATAATTCACCCAGGATCCAAGCGAGGGGCGTCCGCTGATGAGGGATCCACTGTTCATCATGAGAAGTGCCGATCCATGAATCGGCGAGTCAGCCGTCATCGAGTGGATAAATGCGATGTCATCAACGCAGCTTCCAACGTGAGGAAAGAGATCGGAAACATGTTTCCCGCACTCACCATATTGCTTAAATTTCCATTTAGGCTCAACGATCCGGCCCTCATTTTTCTTCCCCCCTCGGCCGAACGTTTTTACAGCAATCGTCTTACCGTCCATACCCACCATGGACGGCTTGTAATCGAAGGTATCGATGTGGCTCGGCCCTCCATACATAAAAAGGAAAATCACGCTTTTTGCCTTGCCCAGCATCATTGGCGCTTGGGGAGCAAGAGGATTTTGGGAAGCCATGGCCCCCTGTGCCGAATTAAAAAAACCCTCCTGACCGAGAAGCCCGGTCAGTGCCAGCGCGGGAAAACCAGCACCAACGTTATGAAGAAATTCTCGTCGGTTAACGTTTCCACAAAAATTTCCCTTGGATCTCTTTTTCATATCTCAGTCCAGATAAACAAATTCATTCAAGTTCAGCGCGAGTAGGGCGACGCGATCAAGAGCATCTCTATCAGAAAGATTAGCGTCGGTTTTCAAATCGTTATAAAGCCCAATCAACTCCTCGATCTCTCCAGCTTCAGCATTCCGCTGAAGCACTAGCGAGAGCCCGTAGGCAATCTGATCATCCAGGCTTCCTCCTCGCTCGCGAAGACGATCAGCAAAACGCACCGCATTCTCATTCACGAACTCAGAGTTTAACATGGTCAGGGCCTGAGTAGGCACTGTCGTGGCGAAGCGCACCGCACACGGCGCATCCGTGTCTGCCTGATCGAAGTCAGCCAACATCTGGTGTCGTAGACTTCGCTTCACGTGGACATAAATGGACCGACGATAATTATCATTCTCATCGGCTGATACCGGCCATCCCTTTCCCGGTCTCGAAGCGGTTGCCAAGACTTCCGCTGGAAGAGGTGGTGTCACCCAATGGCCGTGAGCCTTGAGGTTTAGTTTGCCTGACATCGCCAATATCGAATCACGCAATTCCTCTGCCGTAAGGCGTCTCATAGAAAATCTCCAGTGATTGTGGTTCTGAGGGTCAGCGGCAAGATTGGCACTGTCCGGTTCGGAGGAGAGGCGGTAAGTGCGACTATTTAGAATGAGACGATGAAGATCTTTGATACTCCATTCACCCGCAATGAATTCCGCCGCGAGCCAGTCTAACAATTCCGGATGGGTGGGCTTTTCTCCCAAAGTTCCAAAATCAGAACTACTCGTAACAATCCCCCGACCGAAGTGATGCTGCCAGATGCGGTTGACCATTACCCGCGAGGTTAACGCTTTGCCTTCGCTGGTCATCCACCGAGCTAGGGCTAGGCGCCGGCCCGAAGATTGGTAATCGCGATAATTGACGCGTTTGGACAGGAGTGGACCCGGATCAGAATTCTCACTTCCAAGGACAGCAGGAACCCCGGGCGCGACTTCATCGCCCAGAGCATGAGCGCTGCCGCGCAGGTGGACATGCATCGCCCCGGGCGTGGCTTTTTCGGTCACAACGTTGAGAGGAACTCCTGATTTCTGCTGCCTAAGACCGTTGATCGCAGCGACCGTTTTTTCATACTCGCCGACAAGATCTCGACCTCCTGCGTCAGCTACTGTCGCCTTCATTTTCTTTCCTGCTCCGCCGCTTAAGAGACTTTCGATCGATGAAAAAGAAGCCTTGGAACGCAGGGCAAGGTCGACATACTGGTTACCGCCGGTTTGGCGGCAGTGCACGGCGATCACGTTTTTCCCAGTTTGAAGCAGATCGAGTGCCGTCTTTGAGAGAGAGATGATCTGGTAATCATTCATTATCGCTTGTCCTTTCGCCTCGTAGACAAGCGCTCCATTCAGGTAAACCTCGGCATCTTCGTCGTGATAAATTTCAAGCACGAGGGACTCAGGCAGATTCTTCAAACCAAAGTTGGCGCGCATCCAGATATCCGGGGTATCCCACTTTGATTTAATGTGGGAATTAGGCGAGCTACCCGCACCGAAACCTCCGTAACCTTTAAACCAAGATTTATTGAGAAAGCCTACCTCTTTCCAATCATCAGTGGGTGTAGAAGTCGTATAAAACCACTGGGCCGACTTCCCTCTAGCATCGTCGATAAATGTCGTCACCTTTTCCCCCTCTTGGACTCTCACAACACCCTTGTCGCTGAGAACTGTTACAATATTCTCCTTCAGACTTTCGCGTTCAGCGTTGAGCTCTTTTAACTTTTCGCTCCGTTGTTTTTCGAAAGCAGCCTTCTCCTCTGGTGGCGCCCAGTGCACGATTGTTCCGGGCGTTTGGTAATGGGTTACCCCGGAGAAATTGGCCATAAAGGAGTAGAAATCCTTCTGGGAAATCGGGTCGGCCTTATGATCGTGACAACGGGCGCAATTCAAAGTCATCGCCATGAACGCTTCGCTCGTCACTAACACATTGTCTGCGAGAACATCATAGACATGCTGACGCCGATCAGCAGGCTCATCGTCCCACTGCATCAAGCGGTGATATCCTGTCGCGGCCATCGACTCCATTGTCGGATTTTCGATTTCATCACCGGCAAGCTGCTCTGTCAAAAAAACGTCGTAGGGCTTATTCTGATTGAATGCATCAATCACATAATCGCGATATCGCCAAATGTGAGGCTTTGGATTGTCGCGCTCAAAACCGTTGGACTCTGCGTAACGAACTACGTCGAGCCAGTGTCGCGCCCATCTTTCTCCATACTGCGGACGGGAAAGTAAATCATCCACGAGTTCCCGGTAAGCGCGGTCCGGATCCAAACGGGAAGCAAGGATGAATGCACTGACTTCCTCAGGCTTCGGTGGAAGACCAAGCAAATCGTAGAACAAACGCCGAACAAGCACGCCGGGGCCAGCTAAAGCGTTCGGACTCAATCCGTCTTCATCCAACTGGGCCCTGATAAAAGCGTCGACTCCATTGCCACTCCATTCGGGGTCACTCACCTCAGGGATGCCCCCCCTCAGCAGCGGGCGATATGCCCACCACTCGCGATTTTCATCCGAAAGTGTAAAGCCACGTTTCACCTCGCTTTCTTTGCCGTCAATTTCCAGAGAGGGGTCATAGGGCACCCCCATCTCAACCCACTGCCTCAGCACAGCAATCTCCTCGTCCGGCAACTTTGCCTTCGGCGGCATTTCGTGCTCAGCATCTTTATAACTGAGCATCTCAAGCACCAGACTCTCCAATGGGCTTTCGGCATTGTATCCGGGGCCATAGTCTCCTCCCCTTAGAAGCCCTTCCCGGTTGGTTATCCGGAAATGCCCCTTAATGCGATCTTCCCCGCCATGGCAGCTGAAGCAATGTTCCTCCAGAATCGAAAAGACTTTCTCGGCATAGAACTTCTCCCCTTCCTCTCCGTGAGCAGAAGAAAAGAAAAGCAGGGTCGCGCCAAACGCGAGGGTCCAATAGGTTCGGAGTGTGTTATTGGGGAACGTGGGGTTCATCGCAACTGATGTCAGGTTGCCAAAATTTTCGAACACATACAAATAAAGATTACGATGCAAACTTGCTTAACAGCGTGGTGATAATTGTAAAAATTGATCTCAAGACGGCCATTTTCACATTACAGGGGCATGCATGGGTTATCTCATAAGTTTTTGCCGCCACAAGATTAGCCATTTTTTTTCAGTTTTATTATCGGAGCGCAAATGGCAATAGCATAAATGGTCGAGCGCGTAACAGTGGGAAGTCCCGATTCATCCCGACGCATCAAAGGCTACCTAAACTTCTGAGCTTGTATTGGCAGCTTTCGTTACAATCTTGTAATTATGCGACAAATAAAACCGTTCGGAGAACACGCAATAACGTCGACGGGGCTATTCTAGCAGCCATGTGAGCTGAACCTCCAGCTTTAGTTGCAAAAAACTTGCATTAAGCGCTTGCGCCATCGCTAGAAACGCAACAGTATTGAGTGCTCTTTTATTTACGACAACAAAACCCTACATGAAACGCACACTATTGCTTCCACCCCTCGTGGCCATCTTCTCACTTTACTGCCCTAGTTTTACTCAGGCAGAGGATTCGCACGAAGGTCACGACCATACCGGACACGACCATGATTCTCACAGTCCGGTGGAGATTACCCCCGACGATCATGCCGGACATGGACACGACAATTCTGACGCTCTTGTCTTGAATGATGCCGCTCCCGGCTTTGTTAGTGCCAATCTCTTTGTGCTCGGTACTGCAGGAGCTTTCGAATCAGGCAGTAGCGCCGGAGAATTTGCCACCTCTGAGCATGACCCACAAGATGATGCCGTCTTTCAAGGCTTCGACATGCACGTTGGATTACATTTCAATGAAGCCGTCAATGCCGAAGTCTCCGGTTTTGGACATCAGGGGGAAAGCGAATGGGAGGCAAACTTGGAAGTCGCCAAACTCGAAGTCATTCTAAACGACAACCTCACCCTCACGGCAGGCCAGTTTTTCGCCACTCTCGGCGATCAAAACCCGAAACATCTGCATACATGGGATTTCGTAAACAGCAACCTTGCCGCTAGTCGCATGATAAACGAGGCGGAACTCATTACGCAAGGCGCTGAACTGGGCTTCAGGCCAAATGGCAACACGGGTATGTTGTTCACTTTCGGGGCCGGCCAAGCCAAGACTCATGTTCACGAAGAAGAAGAGGAGGAAGACGGTGATGGAGACAAGGATCATTTCCATGCCGATGAAGGCGGCATCGAAGGTAACCTGATATCCCTTGACCTTGACATTCCTGTCTCGGCTGACAATGACTTCATCGTCTCAGGTTCTTTCGCTATCGGCGAAAACGGTTTCGGCCGCAATTCTGTAATCTACGGGGTTGGCGCACGCAAAATATTCAACGGCTGCTTCGAAGACGGACATTGCGACAGCCACCGCCTCGGTAGCGGAGTTCTTCTGCTGAGTGGGGAATTTATCGGCCGTCAGGTGAACGGTAATTTTGAAGAAAGTGGAGCACTCGCTGACTTTACCGAGCAAGGAATTTCTGCTTCCGCTCACTACGGCCTTTCGGACGACCTAACGCTGGCCATGCGCTACGATTGGGTTTCTGATGTTGAGATCGCTGAAATTGCCAGCCGTCACCGTTTCTCAACTGCAGCGACGACCCACTTCGGTCCGAATGATATGTTGCGGGCTCGTGTGCAGTATGACTACAACCAAAGCGACGACCTCACCAGCGAGCACGTTGCTTGGCTGCAGTTCATGGTTTACCTTGGCACGGGTCATCACGGCCACGCTCACTAATCAGTGAAAATCGTGTGACGCCCCGGCCGGCAGCGACCGGGTCGTCGAGAGCGGTTCGATCCGCTCCGCCATCAGGTGCGTCACACCTTCGCCCTGCTGAATCGTTCCCGAGATCAGCAGAAACGCCTCCGTAGTAATGGTGAGGCGAAACTCTTCGAAACGGTCCGCGTAGACAATATTGTTCGACAGCCCTGTTTCGTCCTCAAGCGTGATAAATACCACGCCTTTCGCCGTTCCCGGGCGCTGCCGACAAATCACCGCCCCTGCCGTCGAAGCTCGCGCTCCGTCAGGCTGCTGATTCATCAACATTGCCGGCAGAATCGACTTGGGCAACGAAGCGCGAATCAGAGCCATGGGATGACGCCCTGACGTTAATCCCATCCCTGAATAATCCGCCTGGACCCTTTCGTTATAGGACATTTCCGGCAAAGGGGATTCTGCTACCTTGGCAGACTCCTGGCACGCGCCTACGCTCCCAAAGCCTGCACTGGCAAACAGGTCACCCTGCTCCAACTTTGCTTCCTCTACCCGCCAGATCGCCTGGCGCCGTGTCTTTGCCAGTGCATTCAAGGCTCCCACCGACGCCAGCTGACTTAACTGCCGACGATCAAACCCTGTCCGCTGACGGAAATCCTCCAGCGACCGAAAAGGCAACCGCTCACGAGCCTGCAGCATTCGCTCCGTCACTGCCTCCTTGAGTCCCTTAACGGTCAACAAGCCTAGCCGAATCGTCGTATCATCCAGGATTTCACAACACCAGCCTGATCGCATCACACAGGGCGGTTCGAACTTCAGCCCCCGCCGCTTTCCTTCCTGCACCAGTGTCGCCGGGGAATAAAATCCCATCGGCTGGTTATTGAGCAATCCCGTGTAGAATTCAGCCGCACGGTGCACCTTCAGGTAACTGCTCGCATAGGCGAGGATTCCAAAGCTGATCGCGTGTGACTCCGGAAATCCATAAAGGGCGAAGGAACCAATCGCTTGGACAATCTGTTCGGTCGTTCTCTCCGCGACTCCACGCTGCTCCAGCGCGGCCCGCAGCTTGTTTTCAACCCGCTGCATGCGCTCATGAGAACGATGAAACCCCATCGCCCGGCGCAACTCCTCGGCTTCGCTGCCCGAGAAATCAGCCATCACCATCGCCATCTTCAAGACCTGCTCTTGGAACATGGGAATTCCCAGAGTGCGCTCCAGGGTTGGCTTCAGTTTTTCGTGGATGTAATCGATGGGCTGCCGCCCGTCACGTCGCTCCAGGTAAGGATGGGCCAGGCCACCGGCGATCGGTCCGGGGCGGACAATTGCCACCTCAACCACCACGTCGTAAAAGCAGCGCGGCTTCATTCGCCTGAGCGTGTTCATCTGAGCCCGACTTTCAATCTGGAAGACCCCGATCGTATCGGCCGAACACATCAAGTCATAAGTGGCTTCGTCATCTGTCGGCAACTGCGCCAGATCCACCGAGCGCCCCCGCCTCTCAGACAGTGTCAGGGTCTCCTGCAACACGGCCATCATTCCGAGCCCTAACAGGTCCACCTTAATAATCCCCATGTCTTCGCAGTCATTTTTATCCCACTGCGCCACAGTGCGATCAGGCATGCTGGCATTCTCCAACGGCATCACCGCATCCAGTTCGCCCTGACTGATGATCATTCCGCCCGAGTGCTGCCCCAGATGTCGGGGCAGTCCGTAAATCTGGGCATAGAGTTCGGCCAAAGCACGCGACCTTGGATGATCGGCTCCAATGCCGGACTGCTCGACTTGATTTTCAAAACTCAGGGTCTGCTTGTAATCTCCGCTGGCATAAAGGTCCGAAAAACGACTCAGCATCTCCTCAGGAAACTCCAGGACTTTGCCAATCTCCCGCACCGCGCTGCGACCCCGATAGGTAATAACGTTAGCCGTCATCGCGGCTCCACAACGTCCGTAGCGCCGGTATACCTCTTGGATAACCTTCTCACGCTGATTCCCACTGGGGAGATCCAGATCAATATCAGGCCAGGATTTGCGTCCTTCACTGAGAAACCGCTCAAACAAGAGCCGACTGCCAATCGGATCCACCGGCGTGATTCCGAGACTGTAACACACCGCGCTGTTGGCAGCACTTCCCCGCCCCTGCACCATGATACCATTCTCCCGGCAATACTGGATCAGGCTCCAGACAATCAAAAAATAACCACTGAAGCCTAGTTTAACGATAAGATTTAGCTCCCGCTGAATCTGCTTCTTGATCTGACGCGTTGGCTTGCCGTAGCGCTCCCGAACCCCACGCCACGCTAGTTCTGATAAGTAAGTGTCCATCGAATGTCCAGGGGGCACCGAATATTGAGGGAATTCGTAGCCCAATTTCTCGAGCGAAAAGTCCAATTGCTCAAACAGTCGTTTCGAATTAGTCACCGCTTCAGGAAGGTCATGAAAAAGCTGTGTCATCATCGCACCAGCCTTGATATGGCGCTCCGAATTCACGGCCAGTTCGCGGCCGGCTGTATCGAGTGTCGAGTGAAGCCTCAGGCAGGTGAACACATCTTGAACCTGACGGTTTTTCGGCATAGCGTAACAGGGTCCATTGGTCGCTAGCAAAGGTAGCCCATACGCTGCGGCTAGATCACGCTTTGCTCTCACCTTTGCCTCTTCTCCACGAATGGCATGTCGCTGCACCTCAACCCAGAGTCGCTGCTCAGGCACATAACGCTTCAACTGCTTCAGAGCCCGCTCCATCTCACCGGGCCCACCCCGCTTCCAGGCTACGTCCAGTGGGCCTTCATCGTCTCCGGTCAACACCGCCACATCATCGACCACTTCCTCCAGTTCCGACCACGCCAGTAAACACTCCCCTTTGGGAGAGCGCAGCTGTGCGCGGCTAATAAGACGAGAGACGCCCCGATAGCCGCGCCGATTCCGAATCAATAAGGGTAAGACAGCGCCGTTAGTCATGCTCAATTCAGTTCCTACAACGGCACGAAATCCGTTCTCCAGTGAGCGTTGATGAAACCTAACGGATCCATAAAATCCATCCCGATCGCAGAGAGCTACCCCCGGAAGTTCCAGTTGTCCGGCACGATCCGCCATGACTTCCGGCTGCGAAGCCCCACGCAAAAAGCTGAAAGCACTGCGAGCATGAAGCTCAATGTAATCACTCATAATAACCCTCAACTTCCCACTCTCCCCGACACTCCACCAAACGAAATAGCCCCTGCTTCATGATCTCCACATCCCATTCCGACCGCATCCATTCACGGTCACGATGCCACCAATCCCCTTCACTGCGCCAAGGTCCTGAAGCGTTAACAATAATACCGGAAACCTTGGGAGAATGAATCTGCAACGGCCTCTCTCCCTGTAGCATGACTCGCGCCTGAGTCATAGCTGCATAGCGACGCAGAACTAGCCCGATCGCTGGCGGCCCGCTAGGCTCTCTAACTTCATCGATCTCGTTTGGTAACGGTACCAGCTGAAATGCACCCGGAAGATGAGAATCGACAGGCCGGATTGCCCCCACACGATCCGTCCCAACAAGACGACGCAGACGTTTCATAGTGTCCTCGAACTGGAATCGATTCCGCAGCCCAGCACCAAACAGTTGCCGCTGTGATGCCACGGGATCCGATGGCTCAAACCGCAGGCAAACCGCTTCGACTGGCGCTTTCATCTCCAGCGTCTCGAGGTGACTGCTGACGAGTCGAAATAGCACCATTTTATCGAGCAAAGGTTCTGGTAGCGACAGGCGCTTCGCGTAACGTCCCCCATCGACATAGGAAATAAGTAGGTGCACTGCGATCACCGCGCGCCCGGTCTGCTCAACCCGGACTGAGAGCCCTTTAATGAACCGATTTAACACAAAAAGCAGGGATTCACGGTCACAAACCTCATAATCAAAGTCATGATGCTCTTCAAAGAGCTGCTCCAGCCTGGCCAGCTTCAACGGTCGTCGCAACCGTCCCGTTAATCGCAGCCACAACTTGATTCCCTCTTCGCCAAGACGTGAAGCCACTGCCTCTCGTTGCAGTCTCGCGAAAGCCCCGAGAGTTTCAATACCCCAGAGCCGAAGCCGCTCATTCAAATCCTCTCCCGTCTCGGCCACCATTAGAGGCAGTCCATCCAGCAATTCCATGTGATTGTCTCGATGGAGATGCCAGAGCGAACCGCCCTGTTGCCAGGCAGCCAAAGCTGCAATCCTCGCCAATGATGGAGTTTCCCCGACGCCAACCGCCACTTCAAATCCAAGATCGTAAAGCCGCCCCCGAATGCGGCGGCCACTTTCCAGCCAAGCTTCTTCCACCTGGGTCGACAAGTCGAGTGTCAGCAGACCCGGTTCGGTCTCTTCAATCCCCGGCACCCAGCCAAGGGCCGTTTCCAGTAGACGACTTCCGGCAGCCAACTCGCCGGAAGCCGACGGCCGCTCCACTCGCAAAGCTGAACAGCGAGCCAGAGCTTGCACTGTCTTCATCGCCACGTCGACGCCCTCACGTGCTGCGGCGACATTGCGAGCCAGAACGATCGACTGTCGCTGCCGCTCATCGACGAGGGCCACCGGTTCCTCACTCCAATTTACCCGTCTAACCACGGACTGAAGCCGAAAATCCGGACACCAGATCACGGCATAACCCGACACATTACCATCAACTGCTTCGTCTATTCGATGCATCTACGCTTGTCGTTTCCAACCTCTAACCCTAGCTAACCGCCAAGATTTCGCCGCGATAATCCTCCCGATGACGGCGCTCACGTTCCGGCGCAACCACCTGCGATCGCTGAAAACGCACCGAAGCCTTCAACACCTCACGCTCCTCTTCGAGACTTTCCCACGAAAGACGTTGTTTTAATTCCAGACGCTGCTTTGCCACTGCCGTCACCGCCTGACGCGCAAAAAGTAGCGCCACCGATTCACGCTGTCTTAACTGTCCAAGAACGCGATACCACTGGTTCGTCTTGACCGAACGCCAATCCGACGGCTCACTGTCACGAAGATCGATCAGAAAAAGAAAGAAGTTCTCATCCCGCGAAACCACATCCAAAGCTTCAATCGCTTCCTTAGCCGATCCACAGCCTACCCAGAGCAAGGTCTCCAGATCATCGGCAGAAAACCCTTCCATGGAAAACCCCTGCCCTACGTCCAGAAACATGACGTAACGTCGTTCCTGCCTCGCCTGGGCCAAGAGTTGCGCCATGACAAGGCCACTACCCGTCGATACCTCGGGCGCGATTAACTCGGTGAGTTGTCCTTGCGCCCAACCGCCACCGAGTAAAGCGTCCCAGTCCTCTCGGCCGGACGACCAGCGGCTTTCGCGTCTTTGCTGTTCGTCCAATAATTCGGCACCTGATGTAATTTTCTGCCCCAGTTCCTCTCCCAGTTGTTGACGGAGAGACTGAAGCGCAACGATCTTGTCCACCGCAACTTTTTTACTATTTTGCATCCGCATTCAAATACTGTTCATTTAAACAGTATTTGAAGATTCCTCATCCTGCAAGGACGAAGGTACCATTTCCTCAGCAGAACTTACAACTGCGTGACAACCCGCCTCGAAATCATCTCGCCTCGCGCCCAATACCCCAATTTTCATCACCCTTTATGGCTACGGCTCTAAGAATCTCTATGAGATGGAAGCCGCGATTAGCGCAGACAGTGGAATCGTTAAATTTGATTCAACTTTCAAACTTATTCCTCATCCAAAATTGATTGCCCGGAATCCGTTGGCTGACCTACGAAAGCTCTAAGGTCTCACAGAGTCTAACCGCAAAAGGCCAAGCGTTTATTTGCGCGCAAGACTTGAAATATAGTTTAACGCAAGTACCATGCATTTATGGTAGCGTCCTCAATCATTGATACTCAACCAAAGCTAAAAAAAATCAATGCCGACCGCATTGGTGTGGTGGCCTCCACTCTTTGTGCCATTCACTGTGCCGTCACCCCTCCACTCCTCCTTCTCCTTCCTGCCTTTGGAGAAGTCTGGGCTCACCCAGCCACCCACTGGGGGATGGCCCTCTTAGTCGTCCCTATTGCTATCGCGATGATAATCTCAGGCTATCGCCAGCACCGCCGCAAGTGGATCGTCGCCGTCGGATCATTGGGGGTATCACTCGTTTTGATTGGAGCCGCTCTGCCCTACCTTCAGAGTTCTGAGACAATAATGGCGGCAGCGGTCACCCCAACTCCTGCCTCTTTGGAGAGCGAAGCATCACTTCTAACTTCGGAAGGCGAATCTAGCCTTGTTTCAGCAGAAGATAACTCCATGCCTGCTGAATCCGGACACGACGAATCCTGCGCTACCGATGCTTGCTGCCCCTCTTTTACAACCGATGCTGATGGAAATACGAAATTGAAGTTCCCGGCATCCAGTATCGTCACTACTCTCGGCGGCGTCGCACTGATTATCACGCATGTGGGTAATTTGTGTGGCTGCGCCTCCTGTCGCCGAAGAAGAGACGAAGAGAGCTGACTGCTGATACTGAGATCGTCCTTCGCAAGGCACGATTATTGGAGAAAGGTCCAAGCCTCTCCTCATCGCGCATGCAGGGAATCCTCCCAGTTCCCTGATCTACGCGGGGCCTGCTCCGGACGCTAGTCAATTGAGTCAGTTGATCTGTGAACACTTTGGAGGCGAAGCCAAAGCGCTACTCGTAGGAAGGTGACAGTTTATCCGTTTATCTGCCAGGCCTGCAACGCTCAGTTAACGATACTCTTTACGGTAATACAGAGGCGTCATTCCCATATGCTTGCGGAACTGGCGTGAAAATGCCGCCTGATCGTAAAATCCCAGATTAGTCGCGATGTCCGAAATTGATTTCCGGCTCCGACGTAGGTCATCGCAGGCCGCATGCACCCGCATTTTGATAATGTATTGCTGGGGCGGCATCTTGAGATGCTCCTTAAATTTTCTTTCGAACTGTCGTACTGATAGCTCACACATTTCAGCAAGACTGGGAATTGGGATCTCGCGGTTGAAATTAGCCCCAATGTGATTCAAAGCAGCCGAAATATCAGAATCCGCGGGCAGCAAATCACGCTGCTTATCGAGGTTCTGAATAGTCCCCATCACACCAATCACTTCACCATCTCGGGCAAATACAGGAATCTTATTGGTTAGGAACCAGGCAGGGATACCATGTCGACTGATGAATATTTCTACAATTTCCAGCAGCGGTTCGCCCGTCTCAGCAATCTTAATGTCATCGGCACGAAACTTCTCCGCGAGACTGTGGGGCAAAAGGTCAAAATCGGTCGCTCCCCAAAACTTATTTTCATCCTCATAACCATATAGGTCAAGCAGGGCCCGGTTAGCGGCGAGCAAACGACCCTCTTGATCTTTGGCAAAAAACAGAACGCCAGGGAGATGATTAAAGAGGAGCTGGAAGGCCTGATCTGGAAGGACTCGCTCTAAAAACTCTTTTCTCAGTTCAACTCCGCTGCGCATATTGATGAAAGAACTCCGCGAAAATCGGCGTAGAGCAAGGTACGAAATTAGTTTACTAGGTAGAAATTTAACAAAACACAATTATTGTAAGTGCATCATGAGCGGAGAATACCAGACAGAAGACACCGCAGAAGACTACGATTACGGGCGCGCCGGAAACGGGAAAACAGTTTTACTGATCCTGCTGGCAGTCCTCCTCGTTGCCGCCGCCGTAGCAGCGGTATCCATGGGTAAGCGATGGAGTAGCGAGCAAGCCAAAACACTATCGCTGCAACAGCAGATGGAATCCGTCACCAATCGCATGAGCGAGGTTGAAGGCAGAAACGCCGAGTTATCGGGTCTCCTAGCAGATAAGCAGGCCGAAAATGACCGACTCAAGGACGAGTGGTCCACGCAGGTAGGAACCCTGAAACAACAGCACAAAGATCAACTCCAGAGTACCTACGCTCAAATGAACGATATCGTTTACGACAGTCGGAAGACGCTCACCTACATTGGAGATATTGAAGATCGACTTAAATCGGGCCAGGAACTGGACGAAGTTGAAGCAGCTAAATTGCAGAGCGTCGTGAATGGACTTCTTGTTCTCCACGAGCAGTACAAAAAGCCGCTGAACGAATTTCGCGAACTGAGCCGTTACTTTGGGCAGCAACTCGCTGCGCTTCCGGAAGGCGCACTCGACCCTAAGGACACAACATCGCTGGGCAAACGTCTTTTTAAGAACCGCGAGTTCCAAAATGAACGACAACAATTCTTTGAAAGTCAGGGGCGCCGCATTGCCTTGGTAGAGGTACAGGAGGTTTACACCACAGCTTATTCGAGCGCCCAATACAAGATGAGCAGCATCTCGCTGAACATTAATGAGTATCTAACTGAACTCGACTCAGTGATTCAATCCAACCAAAAGAGTGCGTCAGAATTAACTTCTTTCTTCGACAAGTCCCGAGAGATCCTTCAAATTCATGAGAAGATTATGAACATCGAGCCTCCAAAAATTGAGGAAGTTCGGCCCTAATAAATCAAATACACAAAGCTAAAGAAGGGATTACATCCCATGAACTGTCTAAAAAGAGGCCACTTCGGTGGCCTTTTTTTGTTTCTAGCCGTAATGACTGGTTGAAGAATTAAAACAAACGTTTAAAACATTTGTTTCGACCTGCCAAGCTCGCTCTCTTTTCATTGATGAGAAAAGACTCAAAGGAAACAAAAAACCGAATTCTCGACACCGCTGAGTCGCTCTTCTCAGATCATGGGTTTCGTGTTGTTTCGCTCCGTCGCATTACCCAAGAAGCAGAAGTTAACATCGCTTCGGTGAACTACCACTTCGGCTCAAAAGATGCGCTCATTTCCGAGGTTTTCACCCGAGTCGTCGCGCCCATCAACCGCGAGCGTCTTACACTTTTGGGCCAGTCCGAATCGACACACGGTTCTTCTCCAGTTCCTTTGGAAGAAATCCTAGAGGCGTTACACCGCCCCGTGGTAAACCAATTGAAGCAGTCCGGCCTCAACGAATCCGTTTACCTAAAACTGGCAGGACGCTGCTTGGCAGAATCGGGCGCTACTTTCTCCGACAAACTTGCCAAATTATTCGAAGAAATGCTAAACCGCTTCATGTCGGCCACGTGCAAGTCTCTGCCCCACCTTGACGAGGAGGACATCTTCTGGCGCATGCACTTTTCTTTCGGCGCCCTTGTGACTGCCTTGACAGACTCGGAACGTGTCGCCGTCTTTTCCCAAGGACGCATTCAATCCCCTGATCCCGAAGAGACGCTGCAACGCCTCATCGATTTCACCGCCGCCGGGCTCCGTGCCGATTCCCATACCGAAAAGCACCAGCCAAAAGCCGCAAAAATTGGAGCTGCATTAACGTCACTTATTATAGCTACAGGGCTCAGCAGCTGCAACGCAACATCACCTCCGAATGCGGCATCTTTAGCCACAGTCCAGGCTCCCGCTCACTGGGTCGCCGACAAAAGCAGTCACTCACCAAAAATGGCCGACCAATACTGGATTAGTCATTTTAGCGATCCCAGCCTTCGATCCTTCGTCGGCTCGGTTTTGGAAAACAACAAGGACCTGAAAACGGCCCAGTCACGCATCGAAATCGCAGCAGCGAGTGCTCGCCTTGTTGGAGCTCAGCGCCATCCTCAGCTAAGCAGCACCTTTAACAGCCGACGAAACAAACAAACTTTTATTGGCTTCCCCATATCTGGCGCTGGAACGAATCCTGTCTTTAGCTACTTCAATCAATTTGGCGCCGGTCTCAATCTTTCCTGGGAAGTGGATCTCTGGGGCCGCATCAAGGCAGCCCAGCAGGCAGCTATTGCTGAATTTGAAGCCTCTGAGTTCGACCGAGCTACCGCTGAACTTTCATTAACCGGGCAAGCAGTCAAAGCCTGGTTAGCTCTCGCGGAAGCGCACGAACAGGTCGCCCTGACCCAGCTCACGATCCGTAAATTTTCAGAAACAGAAGACCTATTGAGGGGGCGCTTTGAACGCGGCCTTGAAGAAAATGGCCGCAGCTTCGCATCCGAACTCCTCTTAGCCCAAGCCGACGTGGCGAGAGCGAGAGAAAATCTGAGTGTTGGACTGGAACGAGCTGAGAGAACAGCGCGCCAACTCGAATTATTGGCAGGGCGATATCCGGCAGGACAAGCTGGTGCTGCGGCAAAGCTGCCGGATTTCCCGGGAAGCATCCCCACCGGCCTACCAGCCTCGCTTCTTGATCGACGTCCTGACCTGGCTGTCGCGGAGCGCCAAATCGCAGCTGCCGACGAGCGCTTACTTGAAGCCAAACGCGCGCTGCTGCCCACCATCAGTCTGACGGGCAGCTATGGCAGCGCCAGCGATGATATCACCGACATTCTCAGCAGTAACTTCGGCGCCTGGAGCATCGCTGCCGGTGCTGCCCAGCCTATCCTCCAAGGCGGCCGACTTCGCGCCAACATTGCTAGGCGCGCGGCCGAGGTTGATCTCGCTGTTTCAAACTTTGAACAGGCCGCGCTTGTTGCCTTTTCTGAGGTGGAGAACGCCCTCTCAACGGAAAAGCATTTAAAGAACCGGACTGACTTTCTTGCCGAATCCAGCCGTATGGCGACTCAGGCTTACAATCGTGCTCTCGAAGAGTTTGAAAATGGAACCGGTAATGTCCTGACTGTCCTCAGTGCTCAACAACAGGCTTTCGCTACCAACTCACAACTTCTAAGCCTGCGACGCTTGGCCCTTGATAACCGTGTCGAACTCCATCTGGCCCTCGGAGGCAGTTTTCAACCTCACCCAAACTCAGATTGAAACAAAGACAACTGAAGATGAAGAAGCTTTTCAAGATACTGATCGGAATTGGAGTGCTCGCCGGTGGGTTCGCAATCTCGGGTCTCCTGTGGATCACCCGACCCGTTCCTGATAAAGTGGAACAGACCAAGGCCTTGATGGCGGTCGATTACATTAGAGCAGATCTCAAGACAGTTTCCTTCGAGATCCCATCGCAAGGCATCATTGAAGCCCATCGACGAAGCCAACTAGCTGCTGAAGTTCCCGGGAAGGTTGTCTACGTTGACCCCCTGTTTGAAGTCGGTCAGATCGTCCCAGCAAACCACACCTTAATTCGACTCGACGATACAGATTTCGAAGCCGCAATTGCCCAAGCTGAAGCGACCTTAGCCGAGACTGAATCAGCGCTTCATAGCGAGGAAGCTCGGCAAGAACAGGCTCGACGAGACTGGGAACGTGATCCTGTCCCGAATAAAGATTTTAAAAAAGCACCACCACTTGTCCAACGACTCCCGCAGCTGAAAAGTGCCATGGCACGTGTCAAGTCGGCTACCAAAGCGCTAGAAAAAGCACAACAGGACAAGGCTCGCACGAACATCACGGTTCCCTTCAATTGCATTATTGCTTCAAAAGATACCGAACTCGGCAGCTATGTAGTGCCGGGCTCTAGGGTGACGGAAGTCTTCGAAAGTGGTCCCTACGAGGTACGTCTACCCATATCCATCGATGAACTGAATCACTTAAAATTGAGCGAGGATGGAGATCCAACAGGGATCGTCAGACTTAATGCAACCGTGGGTTCCAAGGAGTTGAACTGGGAGGCTGAAATAATTCGTAATGAGGGAGAAATTGATCGGCAGACTCGTTCGCTTTACCTCGTTGTCCCAGTCGAAAATACCCGGGGTGCCAGAGCCCGCCCGGGTCTGTTCGTGAACGCATCGGTCTCCGGAAAACCCTACGAGGATGTTGCCGCCATCCCCTTCCAGGCCTTTACCAACTTAAATCAGATAGTTGTGATTAAAAAAGAGGACGGCCAAGACAAGCTCTACCCACGTGACGTCGATATACTCTATCGAAAGGGAAACACCGTTTTTGTCGAAGGCGGCCTCAACCATGGGGACCGCGTCTGCGTCACTGAGGTCCCGGACCTCGTCTCCGGTCTCCCCGTCAAGGTCACCCCCCTTTCTGCTGAGAAGACTTCAGAGGAATTAACTGACAATACCGCAGCCACCAATCAACCGTGAACGAACTTCATAAAGATTCAGGTGTCATCCACTGGTTCAGCCGCAACCATGTTGCAGCGAACTTTCTCATGGCATTAATTGTGGTGATCGGAGTCGGAACCTGGCCAGAAATCAAAAAAGAAATCTTTCCCGAAGTTTCGATTGATGCTGTATCGATTTCGGTGCCCTATCCCAACGCGACCCCCGACGAGGTCGAAAAGGGCATTATCGTTCCGATCGAGGAAACGATCCAGGATGTCGATGGCATTGATGTGATCCGTTCGGTAGCGAGCCAAGGTTACGGCAACGTCACTGCCGAAGTAGCGACTGGCTACAATGTGCGCAGCATAATGGATGACATCAAAACACGGATCGATGCCATCCAGAACATGGCAGAAGAAGCCGAAGAACCAGTGCTCCATGAAATTCTAATCAAAGCACAGGTGATGAGTATTGCCGTATCGGCCGAAACCGATGAGGCCACCCTTCGCACTATCGCCGAAAGGGTTCGTACCGACCTGCTCAATTATCGTGGTGCCAAACAACAAGTCACTCAGGCATCCCTTACCGGGGTTCGGGACTACGAAATCTCAATTGAGATTCCCGAGCAAAGGCTGCGCGAATATGGCATCAGCATGGACGTTATCGCCATGGCCGTGAGGAAAGCCTCCCTCGACCTTCCAGGAGGATCTCTACGCACAGACGGTGGTGAAGTTCTGCTGCGCGCAAATGCCCGCAAATATACGGCCTCCGAATTCGCCCCAATTCCTGTCATCACACGCGCAGACGGCTCCACTGTGACTCTTGGCGAAATTGCTACCATACGCGACGGCTTTGAAGAAGATCCGATCAATACGCGGTTTGACAACGCACCTGCTGTATTGATCAACGTCTATCGCGTGGGTGACGAAGACACACTCAAAATCGCTGAAACAGTGAGATCATTCATCGATAGCTACTCCAAGACAAAACTCCCTGCCGGTGTCGGATTAGAAATCTGGAAAGATGATTCCAGCTACCTAGATGGTCGACTTAGGCTACTCGCCAAAAATGGATTAGTCGGACTTCTGCTTGTTATCCTCGTGTTGGCCCTGTTTTTGCGTCCCAGTCTCGCCCTTCTTGTTGCTATCGGCATTCCGGTCTCATTTGCCGGAGCTATCGCCCTGATGCCTTGGACCGGGATTTCGATCAACATGATATCACTGTTCGCCTTTATTCTCGTCCTCGGCATCGTGGTGGATGATGCGATTATCGTCGGTGAAAATGTTTACAGTCGAATGCGGAAAGGTGAACACCCGAGGGAAGCCGCTCCCCGTGGAACCCGTGAAGTTGGAATCGTCGTGGTTTTCGGCATCCTAACGACAGCAATGGCTTTTACCCCCATGCTCGGACTGAGCGGCGTTAGCGGCAAAATCTGGCCTAACATTCCGCTTATTGTTATACCCACTCTCCTTTTCTCACTGTTCCAGTCAAAACTTATTCTTCCCTCCCACCTCGCCTGCCTCAAGCCTGCAAGCGAACAGAAAGCCCCGGGACCTATCCTTCGATTTCAGCAAATCTTCTCTCGTGGTCTCGAAAACTTCGTTGACCGTTATTACAGGCCGGTCCTTGCCGTCTGCCTCAAGAATCGTTACCTCGTTCTGGCAACATTCATCTCCCTTTTCGTTGTCACTGTTGGCACCATCAGGTCTGGTCACATCAAATTCATCTTTTTCCCCGAAGTCGAGACCGATGTAATCAACGCAAAGCTCAAGATGGCTGAGGGAGTTTCCTTTCAGAAGACCGCCGATGCCATTAGCCTAATCGAAGAAAAAGGGCTCCAACTCAATAAAGAGTTCCCGGTGCAATCAGGTCAGCCAATTGTTAAACACATGCTGGCTAGCACAGGGAGCCAGCCTCTCGTCGAGGGGATGGGCAACGTGAATTCATCGCCTAATGGAACGAATATCGGGGAAGTTACAATCGAGCTTATTGGAGCTGTAGAACGCAAAGGCATTGAGGGGGTTGATATCGTCTCTCGCTGGCGTGAGCTGGTTGGTGATATCTCCGGAGCTACTGAACTGATTTTCGCTACAGAATCAGCAGCTGGCGGCAATGCAATCGACCTCGAGATTATCGGTGACAATATTGATGAGCTGCGAGAAGCCACTCATCTAGCCAAAAAAGCCCTCGCCAGCTATGACGGAGTGATCGACCTCGCGGACTCTGACGTTGAAGGCAAACGCGAATTACAGCTCGAACTGCTCCCGACGGGTAGGATAATCGGTCTCCGCCTTGAAGATATCGCCCGACAAGTAAGGCAGGGATTTTATGGAGACCAAATTCAACGCCTCCAGCGAGGCAAAGACGAAGTGAAAGTTTTTGTTCGCTACCCAAGAACGGAGCGCACCTCAATAGCGGACCTCGAGAACATAAAAATTCGTCTCGGTGATGGATCAGAAGTTCCGTTCACAGAGGTCGCCAGGGCCCGCTTCGGCAGGGCCGATGCCACTATTCAGCGTACAGACCAGCGGCGCGCAATACGCATCACCGCCGACGTCGATAAGGCGCAGGGAGCAAACGCTACTGAAATCGTGCGCGAATTAACCTCCGGCAATGAAGCGCACTCTTACATGAAGGTTTGGGGTAACAATATCAGAAACTGGTTTCGTGAACGTCGCGGCATGGAGCAAGTAGCACTCCCGGAAATAAAAAAAGGCGCCCTGACGCTGCTTGAAGAAAACTTCGCGGGGGTCAATTACAGCTTTGAAGGCGAACAGAAAGACCAAGCCCAATCCATCAGCGAAATGGGTAGTAAAGCAGTCCTTGCACTCCTCGGGATGTATGTGCTCATGGCAATCCCGCTACGCTCCTACATTCAGCCTATGATTGTTATGTGCGTGATTCCTTTTGGCCTCGTCGGAGCGGTCGTGGGACACCTTTTGCTCGGCTTCAACTTCTCCATCATGAGCATGTGCGGTATCGTCGCTCTAGCCGGCGTCGTGGTAAATGACTCCCTTGTTCTGGTCGACTACGTAAATCGGAAGCGAACTGCGGGCCTATCCCTGCACGATGCAGCATGGGAAGCCGGCGCAGCGCGATTCCGCCCGATTCTTCTCACTTCTCTCACTACCTTCGCCGGACTGACTCCAATGCTCCTCGAAACCGACGTTCAGGCCCTGTTTCTCGTTCCAATGGCGGTTTCTCTGAGCTTCGGAATCCTGTTTGCCACGTTGATCACGCTGATTCTCGTTCCCGCAGTTTACCTCACGCTTGAGGATGCCAGAATTGCACGCAAACGCCACCAGCAAAGAAAAGCTTCCCGAAAAAATAAAGCGATCTCCTCAGTTGTGGAAGCATCACATTAGACGTTGTCATCTTACTCGACCGGTTGTCTATTGAGTTAAGCATACCCCATGACGAGACGCGTTCGCTGGCTATTTCGAAGACTCGGGCAACAGGTTAGAGGGTTCATTTCCAAGAACTCCATCGATCCGCTCCCCATACGGCAGGGTTTCGTTGGTTACAATCTATCGAAGCTCCGTTACGACGCGACAGCGGGCCTGAATGTGGCACTACTCGCCTTCCCGCAGGGTATGGCTTACGCCGTTATCGCCGATCTTCCGATTCAATACGGTATCGTATCTGGTGCCGTTGCCGCCATCATTGCTCCTCTCTTCGCTGGTTCAAGACACACCATCCTCGGGCCGACTAACGCCACAGCCTTTATGCTGTTCTCCAGTTTCGCTGCCTTCTCTGCCAAGGACCAAATCTTCTATCTCCCCATGCTAGTACTCATGGTGGGTATTCTTCTAGTCGTGGGGGCCCTCTTCCGCGTTGCGGAGCTCGTCCAGTATGTGAGTCGCTCCGTCGTGGTAGGCTATATCACCGGAGCCGCCATCCTAATCATCGCCAACCAACTTCGGCACGTCATGGGGGTTGAATTAACTCCTTTGGATTCCACAGGCCCGAAAACCTTTTTCACAATTCTCCAAGGAACCATTGCCGAGGCAGGACATACCCAATGGCAAACACTTGCCCTGGGTGTGGCTACTTTCATCTTCTGGTTCTTTTTGTCCCGAAAATTCAAAAAGCTGCCTGTGTTCGCTATCACCTTGCTTGTGATGTCGGGAGCCTACTTTCTTCTCGAGAAATTCGCGGGATGGCAAGTGTCTACCTTCGATTCGTTCACTATTTCAGACCTCGCCCCAAACCTGCCAGAGATCAGCTCTCGGGGCTTTTTCTCCGACCTCAGCCGATTGACTGGACTCGCGTTTTCCATTGCTTTTCTTGCATCACTTGAGAATTCCGTGATGTCGAAAACTCTAGCGAGCCGAGCGGGTGATCGTCCTGACGTGAATCAGGACATGCTCAGCGTTGGCATTGCCAATCTGGTAGCAGCTTTTACAGGCGGCATGCCTGCCTCTGGTTCCCTGACACGTTCTGCCTTAAATTTTGCGAGCGGCGCGATCTCCCGTCTCTCAAGTATATTCAGCGGCCTCCTCTGCGTGGTTGGTCTGCTCTTACTCGGTGACTATATGCACCTTGTCCCGAAAAGCTGTCTCGCTGCATTGGTTATCGGAATTGCTGCTTCGGTAATCAATCTTCCTCATCTCAGAATTTCGCTCTACGCCACCCCCTCCGATGCTGCAGTATTGATCACCACGTTTGTCGCAGCACTTATTCTTCCTCTCAACATCGCCATCTTTCTCGGCGTTGGCATCTCGGTGATGCTCTACCTTCATGCAGCCAGCCACCCCAACCTCATCGAATACGAGTTTTCTGAAAAAGGGGAATTGCGTGAAGCTGGGGAAAAGCGGGCTCGCCCCACGCCTGCCATATCTATCGTCCACGTAGAAGGCGACTTGTTTTTTGGCGCGTCCGAACTTTTCCGTAACCAAATCCAAAAAACTTCGTTGGACCCCGATCTCCGGGTCATCATTCTGCGCCTCAAGAATGCACGTCACCTCGATGCCACCAGCGTCGTTGCACTTGAAGAACTCGTTCAGTTTCTCAGAGCCCACGAACGCCATGTCATTATAAGCGGGGCATCCAAGGAGGTCTACCGCGTCCTGAAAAACTCTGGTAGTCTTGAGGTAATCGGGAAAGAGAACGTAAAGCTGAACAACCCTCAGAACCCCAATCTTTCAACCCGAAACGCCCTTAAGAGGGCACAAGAGTTACTCGGTAGCACAGAAGCTGACATTCGGATCTTCCACGATCCGACCCTGGATCAAAGGAAGTGAGTCCACCTGAGCTTTGCCCGAATTTTGCAACTTGCTTAGCTGTTTCAATTACCGCTTAGCCTGGGTCAGGGTATCAGCAGTATTGTCCGCTGAGTTGGAGACGTCGGTATCGAGGGCAGTCTACGAAGTCACAAGATCAACATAATTACTTTGCTATCGCGGCGAAAGGATACCTAAAACCTGCTTAACTTACGCCCACGGCTGACTCTCCCGCAATGCGAGCAGTGGTCCATGCCGCCTGAAAGTTAAACCCGCCTGTCACCCCATCGACATCGATTACTTCACCAGCAAAGAAGAGGCCAGGATGAATCCGACTTTCCATCGTCTTGAAATTCACCTCCTTGAGGTCTACTCCCCCGGCCGTTACAAACTCCTCCTTATTCATGCTTTTACCGTCGACCTTAAAACGGCACGCCAAAAGGTTCCGAACTAGAGCATGGCGCCCCGCCTTCGAAAGATTGGCCCAAATAGTTTCTTCACCGATTTCGGCATGATCAACAAGCCTCTGCCAGAGCCGTCCAGGTATAGGCAGGTCGCTCACACCAGATCGCACCCTCTTCTTAGGCGACTCATCTCTTGAGTTGGCAAGAACCTCAAGTAATTGAGGCTCATTCATTGCGCACCAGTTAATGATCACCTCAAACTGGTAGTCGAGTTCCGCCAGTTCACGGGCTCCTTGTGCTGAGAGCTTGAGAACAGTCGGACCACTGAGGCCCCAGTGAGTGATGAGGCATGCCCCCTCGGTTTTTATTTTGATGGCAGGTATCGAAGCGGAAGCGTGGGGAACTGAGATTCCAGACAGATCTTCGAGACGGGAATCGTTGATTTTGAAAGTGAACAGAGAAGGAGCTGCTGCAACCAATGTATGTCCGAGATCACCAGCGAGCTTCACGCCCGCGTTATTTCTGGTCCCCCCAGTAGCCAACAAAACAGCTCGACTTTGAAACTGCTTCCCACTTTTCAGTTCAATCTTCCAATTCCCCTCAACATATTCCAACCCTTCCACTTCCGCTTTCAAGCGTGTCTCTACTCCGCTTGTTTCTGCCGCTCTCTCAAGGCAATTGATAATTGTCCTCGAATCATCCGTGACTGGGAACATTCGTCCGTCAGACTCGGTTTTCAATTTCACCCCTCGATCAGTGAACCACTCGGCGGTATCGGCAGCATCCCAGCGATGAAAGGGGCCGATGAGGCTTTTCCCACCTCGAGGATAGTAGCGAACCAGCTCACCCGGTTCAAAGCAAGCATGAGTTACATTACATCTTCCACCACCGGAGATCTTCACTTTTGTAAGCACTTCACCGGTCTTTTCGAGAATCAAAACCCGGGACCATGGTGCCCCCTCCGCCGCAGAAATAGCTCCGAAATAGCCGGCAGCTCCTCCTCCAATCACAATCAAATCGTAGATTTCGTCTTCGGGCATCATAGAAGGTTGCTTATCCAGTCATTAAAGATCACTTTTTCAACCAAACAGACAACGCGAATAGCCACCGGGCTACCGCATCGTTGCCGGCGCATTTATCTTGGATCGAGATTCGGGGCGCTCAGCAGCCTTTTCTGAGCCGGCGTAAGTGACTACCGGTAAAATATCTGCACAAAAACCGAACCAGACGATGGAACACAGATAGAAGACTAAGAGGATGCGGCTTCGAAATTGAATCATGCCACCACCAAAGCCTTCTCATTCCTCAAAGTAAAGTGAAGAACCCTCGCAGTGCCGACGACAGAGATACACACTACCTTCTTCGCCGATAAAGACTAACTTAGCGATAGCGATGGTTCCTGAACTCCAAAGGACATTGATGCGGTTGATCTTCGGAATTGCTCTGTTCGGAATCGCCGTATGGTCGGCGAAAAAGGGCTACGACATAATGGATCCGACTTACCTCGTGATCGGAGTCATCTGCTTCGTGATTGGACTAATCGCCGTATGGGAGTCGCTTTTTGCCGCAGCTACCCGCCCCTTCATGGCCCTCATAGAATCAATTGTCTTTCCAGTTACCAAATTCAACAAGCCGCTCCTCAATCTCAAACTACCAGCCTACTACATCGATGAGGGGCGCTATGACGAAGCTCTCATTGAATACATGAAGATAATTAAGTACTACCCCGACGAAACCGGAGCCTACGAAAAAGCCATCTGGTTGCACGTCGAAATTTTTGAAGATTCAGAAGAAGCAATGAAGTTGTTCAACAGAGCGAAAAAAAGAAACATCTCCCTTAGTGAGCAGTCGCGAAGCCTCGTAAAGATCGGGTCGAAGCCATTAGGATAAAAAAGAGATAATGCTTCGACAAATCGGGGTCTAAAGTTCGCGGCGATTTCTATAATCGCCTTACCCCGACAGCAAAAACGCCGTGGCCCTAAGACCACAGCGTTTCCGACAATAGTAAATCGTTGTCGTGAGGGTATCAGGAAACTTCCGCAATCGTTTTTGATACGCGGGAAACAATTTTGTAGGGATCACCCTGAGAGTTAGGGCGACGATCCTCAAGGTAACCCTTGTAATCGTCGTTCACGAACGAGTGAGGCACACGGATCGAAGCACCACGATCAGCAACACCGTATGAGAACGTATCAATCGATTGAGTCTCGTGGAGACCGGTAAGACGGAGGTGGTTGTCAGGACCGTAGGCAGCGATGTGCTCCTCCATGTTCTTCTCGAACTGCGCCATGAGTTTCTCAAAGTATTCCTTACCACCGGTTTCACGAAGGTGATCGGTAGAGAAGTTACAGTGCATACCGGAGCCGTTCCAGTCCCCCTCGAAAGGCTTGCAATGATATTCGACGTCCACACCATATTTTTCGCATACACGCTGAAGAATATAACGAGCGACCCAAATTTGGTCGCAGGCAGTAGCAGAACCCTTGCCGAAAACTTGGAATTCCCACTGGCCTTTAGCCACCTCAGCATTAATACCCTCGTGGTTTATGCCTGCATCAAGACAGACATCGAGATGCTCTTCAACAATGGCACGGGCAAGGTCGCCCACGTTCTTGTTTCCAACACCACAGTAGTATTCTCCTTGAGGATCGGGGTAGCCTGCATCAGGCCACCCAAGAGGTTGACCGTCTTGCATAAGAAAATATTCCTGCTCTAAGCCGATCCACAGACCTGGATCGTCGGGAATAGTCGCGCGAGTATTTGAGGGGTGAGGATCACCGCTTGGCATCATCACCTCACACATCACAAGGAAGCCGTTGAGGCGGGTGGAGTCGGGGTAGAGAGCCACCGGTTTCAGGATACAGTCAGAATCACTTCCGTCAGCCTGAAGAGTGGAACTCCCGTCGAATCCCCACTCCGGGAGGTCAGCGAGAGAGAGACTATCAGGGTCTCCGTCAATGATCTTGGTCTTGCCACGCAGGTTTGCTACGGGCTCGTAACCGTCAAGCCAGAGGTATTCAAGTTTCAGTTTAGCCATGTTAACTAGTTGTCTTATTTTATTTGGATTGCGAAGCCCTAAATATCCCAGAAGCGCTGATTATGCGCTACGAGCTTCGGGTTGAGTAACCGCGCACTGAGAGAAGCAAGGAGCGTGCCACTTGTCAACGACAGTCCCCAAAAAACGCGTTTATTTGCTCTATTTTCGCGAGTTATGAAGGGAAAATTTCTCAAAAAACTATTGGCGACAGCCCCCAAGCAAAACGTCTAGGAAATCAGCAATGCCCAAAAGTGCTTCCTTGTGGTCACTTTCATCGAGTACGGTCAAGCACTCCCTCGCTTCTGTCACTAGTTCCTGACCCGTGTCGATCGCAGCTTCAATCGAACCTGCATAATCAGCGATGCTTGCGAGGGTGGAGACATCAAGAGGCTCTTTTTGAATGAGTAGGCGATGCAGCTTTTCGCGCTGTCTTTCGCTGGCGCTTCCAAGAAGATTGAGAATCGGGAGCGTCAGCTTCCCTTTATTCAAATCTGTCCGCAGCGTTTTACCAAATTCCTTCTCGTCCCCTACCAGATCAATGCAGTCGTCGTAGATTTGATAGGCCGTTCCAATGTGCAGACCGAATTGGTGTAAAGCTTCGCAGATTCCCGCAGGCTGCTGGTTAAGGCGAGCGCCCAATTCCATCGCCGCCGCGAAGAGAGCAGCTGTCTTTTTCTGGATGATATCAAAATAGTCGCTTTTTGAAAGTTGGAGATCAAATCGTCGCTGAGTCTGTATAATCTCCCCACTGCAAACATCATTGGCGGCTGAAGCCACCTTTTCGCTAATAACTTTGTCTCCAAGTTGTGAAGAAAGCATGAGGGCATGCGCGAACAAGCAATCCCCCAGAAGGACGCTCAAGCCATCCCCCCACTTCGCATTAGCTGTCGGGGCCTGACGTCGAATCTCCGCACCATCAATAATATCGTCGTGGACGAGAGTAGCGACGTGAATCAACTCGAGAATGACAGCGAGTTTGTGGTGATCGTCCGAAAGCTCACCCGTCGCGCCGCCAGAAAGGAAGGTAAGTGCAGGACGTATTCGTTTCCCTGATGTGTTCAGAATATAGCTGATATAGGGTTCCACAGCAGGATCAAACTTTGTCGCCTGCTCACGAATGAGGGTTTCCACGCGATCCAGTTCTGGGCGCAAGAACGAGAATGGGGAGAGTTCCTCTTCTAAAGATGGGTTTAGCGTTTGGGTATAGGAAGTCATTGGTCGGAAATTTGCCTAATGAGTGGATGAATACATAAATCTTTTTCCAAAATTGATACGACTGGAACCTCTTTGAGGTGTGCAATAACGGTCGAAACCACCATTCCAATTCGGCGAGGAGTATCCACTCCCTGTTCATTTCTGCACGCGCTATCTTGCGCTGTTCGAGCTGGGCTAATCATCAATCGGAATTCCTGCGGCTGATCACAGAGGAATTTCGAACATCCCGGCCGTCTCTCTTGTTTTCGTTGGAGATTGGCAGGATACAGGGCCACTTGCAGCGGTTTACCAAATTATTTCATGTCGATTGCTACTTCAAAAAGATAACGTCTTTAGGCCACACGAACATGGGCGCAGATTCCCATTGCATCCATGGGATCCTAAGGATACTTTTGAATTGTGAAAACGACTTTACTAGCTTTCGGCGCTCCAGGCATGCAGGAAATGATTGTGATCTTCCTCATCGTGCTTCTACTCTTTGGTGCTAAAAAGATTCCTGAGCTTGCGCGCGGCGTCGGGAAAGGAATGGGAGAATTCAAAAAGGCGAAAACTGACTTTGAACGTGAAATCAAAGAGGGAGAGCGGGAAGGCGAAAAAGAATGGGAAAAACCTGACCAAGCTTCAGAGACCCAGTCTTCCACTTCAGAGGACTAACCCCTCGACGGCAGGCAAATGATTCGACGGGCGACTGAAGTGTGGATTTGGGCAGTCGCCGTATCCGCATGCCTTTCGCCTATCTCAGCCTTTAGCGAAACCGCAGAAAATCAGGAAGTAAGCGTAGTTTTTTACAATCTAAAAAACTACCTGGCGATGGAACGTCGCGTCGACAAAGAGGTCGTCAAGGACGCCCCCAAGCCAGAGAATGAAATCAAGCATCTCATCGACGGGATAGTTGCCATTCAACCTGATATTCTTGGGGTATGCGAACTGGGAGACGCCTCTTACATGGCTGATTTCAAAAGCCGCCTCAAAAACGCTGGAATCGATCTGCCCTACACCGAGTTAGTGACTGCTGCCAGCGGACATAATCGAAATCTCGCCTTGCTCTCCCGATATCCAATCGTCGATGTCAATTCACGAGACGACTACACCTATAATATTGGAGATACGAAGCTGCCCTTTCAACGCGGAGTTCTCGATGTTACTATCGCCATCAATCCCAGCTATCATCTGCGGTATGTCGCGCTGCACCTTAAATCCAAGCGCGATGTCCCTGAGGCCGACCAGGCCCTCATGAGGCTTAATGAAGCCCGCCTCGCCCGCCAGCATCTCGATCAAATCTTTGAAAAGCAGCCTGGCATGAACCTCGTTGTCATGGGCGATTTCAACGACTTACGAATCGAGCCACCTGTAAAAGCCCTCCAAGGTAGCTGGAGCCGACCGGGTTACCTCACTTCCCTCACCCTTGATGACCATTATGGGTTCCGCTGGACCTACCACTGGTCATACGCAGATTCCTACTCTCGATTCGACTATGCTCTTTACAGCAAGGGCCTTAGCCCTGAGATCAACCGTCCCGATTCACACATTCATCACTGGGATGACTGGGATAAGGCCAGCGACCATCGTCCTCTCGTCATGAGGATAATGCCCGAGGACCAGCAGGGATCGAAATAGGTCATCGTTTTTCACGTTCTCCCCTTCCCCTCCTAGCCCCTAAAGGCCCTAAACGCGTGCTTGAACCGGCTGGTGCGGTGCGTAAGATGATGTTTCGTGAATGTATCAAGACGGTTTTTTACCCCGCTGTCCGATGAAACGCCTTCTCGCCGCCTGTTTGCTTCTGACCTGCCCGCTTCTCGCAGAGGAATTAAGTAGCGTAAGCTACTACGAAGACGTGCTTCCTGTCTTTCAGGCTAAGTGCCATGGATGCCACCAACCAGCCAAGGCGAAATCTGGCTACAATATGACTGATGTCGCTTCCCTGCTCGCTGGAGGAGAAAGCGATACTGCGGTTCTTCCTGGCAAATCGACGGAGAGTTATCTAATGGAATTGATTGCCACACAGGATGGCGATGAGCGACCGGAGATGCCTCCAAAAGACGTTCCACTTACCGAAGAAGAGGTCAGACTGGTTAGGAAGTGGATAGATCAAGGTGCTCTCGACGACACACCCGAAAATGCGAAAAAACGCTTCACCCAGGAAAACCCGCCAAAATACTCGGTTCCTCCGGTGATCACTTCGCTCGATTACTCACCTGACGGCAGGCATCTTGCGATGGCGGGGTTCCATGAAGTGTTAATCCACCACGCGGATGGAACCGGGTTGGTCTCCAGGTTGGTAGGCCTGTCAGAACGAATTGAAACCGTTGCTTTTTCTCCTGACGGGAAGCAACTAGCCGTCGCCGGAGGTCTTCCCGGCCGTATGGGTGAAATCCAAGTTTGGGATCTGGAAAAGAAGGAGCTCAATCTCTCTAAGATCGTTGGATTTGATACTGCTTACGGAGCTAGCTGGTCTCCAGACGGGAAGTTGATCGCCTTCGGTTTGCCCGATAACACGACCCGCGCTATTGATGCGGGGAGCGGCGATCAAATTCTCTTCATGGGAAGTCACAACGACTGGGTCCTTGATACCGACTGGGGAATTGAAGGCAAGCACCTCGTTTCTGTCGGTCGCGACATGACCGCTAAACTAACCGAAGTCGAGACCGAACGCTTCGTCGACAACCTAACTTCAATCACTCCGGGCGCACTCAAAGGAGGAATGAATGCAGTAGAGCGCCACCCCGGTCAGAACCATATCCTCATCGGTGGCTCCGACGGCGTTCCTCAAATCTATCGAATGAAGCGCGAAACCGTTCGCAAGATTGGTGACAACGCAAATCTGATCAGGAAATACCCGGCCATGAAAGGCCGCATCTGGGACGTTGCTTTTCGACCCGATGGGAAACAGTTTGCAGCTGCCTCCAGCCTCAATGGAGAGGGCGAGATCAGTCTCTTCCATGCCGAGTATGACGCCACAATAACCCCTGAACTAAAGAAGCTTTTTGAAACCGTCCGCCGCTCGACGAGTGCGGATGAAAACAAAGACGGCAAGATCGAAGAATTCCACACCCGCAACGCTAAACGCCTTGCCCAGTTGGAGGTCGATGCCGCAGCATTCTCCGTTGCCTACTCGCCGGACGGACAAACCATTGCCGCTGGAACCGATGACGGTAAAGTTCGCCTCCTCAACTCCTCCAACTTGGAGGAAAAAAAAGTGATCACTCCGATAAATATCGAGGGTGAACTCACGAAGCCGGAATCAAAGCCCAGCCCGATTAATTACGCCAAAGGTCAACATCACAATCTTAAGGAAGAAGAAGTTCAATCAGGTCGCCAGGTCAAATCGATCAGCCTTTTACCTACTAAAGTCGTTCTCAACGGGCCGGGGTCATATGCGCAGCTCCTCGTGACAGGCCATTACAAAAATGGCGAGACCGTCGACCTCACCCGCAGGGCGACTTTATTTTCTGACAACGAGAACCTCTCGATCGATCAGCGGGGGATCGTCTCCGCCACGAGCGATACTGGCGCTACGATCTTGGCTAAGTTCGAGGGACTCTCATCCGAAATATCCCTGCAGGCTTCTCAAGTAAGTTCTGAAATGGTCCCAGATTTCGTCCGTCATGTGAATCCTGTGATATCACGCATGGGCTGTAATATGGGCACGTGTCACGGCGCCAAAGACGGCAGGAACGGATTCAAACTCAGCTTACGAGGGTATGATCCCCTTTTCGATGTCCGTGCATTCGGCGACGATCACACAGCCCGACGGGTGAATTACGCTTCGCCTGACGATTCCCTGATGTTACTCAAAGCGACCGGCGCCGTTCCGCACGAAGGCGGCAAGTTGACCGACATCGGTTCGGATTATTATGAAACCGTGCGCCAATGGATCGCAAATGGTGCCAAGCTGAGCCTCGACACTCCAAAGGTTTCCCGGATCGAGCTGTTTCCTAAGAACCCAGTTGTTCAAAACGTCAAAGGCGCCCAACAATTTAGGGTCGTAGCCCACTGGGCCGACGGCCAAAGCCGCGACGTAACTCGCGAGGCCTTCATCGAATCGGGTGACATCGAGATCGCGAGCCATGACGACTATGGAATGATGATGGCGCTGCGACGCGGAGAAGCTCCCATCCTCGCCCGTTTTGAGGGAGCTTATGCCGCGACCACTCTCACCGTGATGGGTGACCGTTCCGGCTTCACTTGGAAAGAACCAACTCACTGGGGGGAGATTGATAATCTTGTCTCAGCAAAGTGGAAGCGAATGAAGCTTCAACCAAGCGGCCTTTGCAGCGACGCTGAATTCGTTCGACGCGTGCACCTCGATCTAACAGGACTGCCTCCCAGCTCCGATAGGACGAAATCGTTTCTCGCCGATAAGCGGCCTGCTCGTCAGAAGCGTAACTCGCTAGTTGATGAACTCATCGGATCCCCGGAATTTGTTGATCACTGGACCAACAAATGGAGCGACATGCTCCAGGTTAATTCCAAGTTCCTCGGCCCTGAAGGCGCACAGCTTTTCCGCGACTGGATCCGCAAAGAAATAGACGCCAATACGCCTTACGACGAATTCACTTACAAAATACTTACCGCGACGGGTTCTAACAAGGAAAACCCCGCCGCATCTTACTTCAAAGTACTCCGTGAACCAGATATGATCATGGAGAACACAACACATCTCTTCCTCGCAACCCGCTTCAACTGCAACAAGTGTCACGATCACCCCTTCGAACGCTGGACCCAAGATCAGTATTTCGAAACCGCAGCCTACTTTGCCCGCATTGACCTAAAACGAGACACTAAGAATGCGCCCAAACAAAATCTTGGCGGAACTGCCGTTGAAGGTGCCAAACCACTCTATGAGATCGTGGGCGATAAGACCGAAGGAGAAATCAGCCACGAGCGAACCGGGGACATTCAGCCTCCCGCGTTCCCCTACGAGGCAAATCTTGAGAAAGCCGCTTTTACTAACCCTGCCAAACTCACACGGCGCGAAGAACTCGCCACTTGGATCACTAGCCCCGACAACGAGTATTTCGCCTCCAGCTACGCTAATCGGATATGGGGATACCTGCTGGGCACCGGCATTATCGAACCTCTCGATGACATCCGAGCAGGCAACCCACCTACCAACCCTCAACTTCTCAATTACCTTACCAGCCAGTTCATCACGTCTGACTTCAATGTGCGTGCTCTCATGGCTGAAATCTGTAAGTCGCGCACTTACCAGCTCTCGATCGCTTCAAACCGGTGGAACGAGACCGACGAGACTAACTTCTCCCGCGCCGTCGCCCGGCGCCTGCCTGCCGAAGTTCTTTTCGACTCGGTATACTTCGTTACTGGCGCCACCCCGAACATTCCGGGTGCCAAGGTGGGAATGAGAGCGAGCCAGCTCCCCGATGCAAAACTCGACGCCAAATCTGGCTTTCTCGCAAACTTGGGGCGTCCCGTTCGTGAGAGTGCCTGCGAGTGCGAGCGCAGTGCCGAAATGCAAATGAGCGCGGTCATGGCATTTTTGTCAGGGCCTACAGTAGCAGACGCTATCGGTGCAGAAAAAAACGACCTCACCCAGCTCGTTGATACAGAACCAGACGACCGAAAATTAATCGAAGAAGTCTACTATCGCGTATTGTCTAGGGCACCAAGCGAAACTGAGGTCGGCGCTGCACTGCAAAGCTTCGGCGAAGTAGAGACAGATCATACCACTCTTCTGGGTGAGCTCGCTCAAGCGGAAGCAGATTGGGTCCCGGTAAAGAGCAAAAGAGAAGTCACCCGATTGAGAGGAATCCACAAAGCCAACTCTGACATTACATCCTACACCCCTGAATACCGGCAACAAAAGACCGCGGCCGAGGCAAATCAAAAGTCGCGCATCGCCACTGCCAAGAAGGCCTATGACACACGCCTTGCAGAGGTGCCAAGGCTCGCCAACGATTTCGCGGCGGGCCTCAGTGCCAGCCAGTTCTGGACTAAGTGGCAAGTCCTGCCTGTCAAGACCGCCACTGCATCCAATAAGGTGAAGATCGACCTCTTGCCGGATGGGTCGGTTCGCTATTCCGGTGGCTTCAAGAAGGGAAATATTGATTACCTTCTCACCGGCGACATGAAAGCTCAAAACGTCACCGGCATCATGATCGAAGCGATTCCAGATGAGAACTTTGGAGGCTTTGGCCCCGGACTCAATCCAAATGGCAACTTCGTGATCTCCGAAGTTCAGTCCCGCTGGCATACCACAGCCGAACCGGCCAAGCATCAGCCGATCGCCTTTGCAGACGCGGTTGCCGATTTTAATCAAAATGGCTTTGACGTAAAAAACACGATCAACGGTAAGCTCGATAGCAGCGTGAAAGGCTGGGCACTCGCTGGCTCCAACTATCAGATGCCTCATCGTGCCCTTTACCGGTTTAAAGAACCCGCAGCAGGTGACTCCAAAGGAGCTGAGATCGTCGTGGGGGTGATCTGCCGTTTCTCCCAGGGAGACTACCCCATCGGTCGTTTTCGCGTCTGGTATACGACAGACGCTGATCCTCTAAACTTTGGGCTTCCTGCTACTATCGCAGACGCGGCTCAGACGTCACCATCGGCGCGCAACGATGCCCAGCAGGAGTCACTCGCCACCTATATTCTTGCGAATGATGAAGACCTTCTTAAGAAGAAGTTTGCTCATCTCAAAGAGAAACGCCCTCTTCCCGCTGACCAGACAATGGAAAGCCTCAAGGCTGCGTTGACACAGGCTGAACTACCCATCAAGGAGGACCCTGGGTTACTCCAACTCCGCCAAGATATTTCCTATTCTACTGAGCAAGCCGCGAACCGTCGCCTCACTTCGGCCCAAGACCTTGCCTGGGCCCTGATTAACAATCCATCCTTTCTCTTTAACCGCTGATCGAATCCCAACCCTGACAAAGCCATGATCCGTTTACCCGGCGAAATTGCCAAAGATCTGTGTGACTCCCATCTAAAACCTGGTCGACGCGACTTCCTTCGTGTTGGTGGCGCGGGAATGATCGGAATGACACTCAACAACATCTTTGCGGTCCAGAACGCCAGCGCGGCCTCAGCGATGGCCAATCGACCGGGGTGGGGTAAAGCCAAGTCTGTCATTATGGTCTACCTTCAAGGTGGTCCCAGCCATATTGATCTTTGGGATCCCAAGCCTGATTCACCCGAAAATGTCCGTTCGATCTTCAAGCCGATTAACACGAAAGTTGACGGCCTGCAATACACCGAACTCCTACCCAAATTGGCCCAGGTGAACGACAAGTTCACGACGATTAACTCGATGAGCTACACACCCAACGGGCTCTTCAACCACACGGCCGCGATCTACCAGATCATGACTGGCTATACCACTGATAAGGTCAGCCCCTCCGGTCAGCTCGAACCCCCCTCTCCCAAGGATTTCCCCAACTTCGGTTCGCAAATCATTCGCATGAAACCAAGCGATGAACCCATGCTTCCGTTCGTGGTCATGCCGCGCCCACTTCAGGAGTCAAACGTCATCAACAAGGGCGGCACCGCCGGCTTTCTTGGCAAAGCCTACGATCCTTACTATCTCTTCCCTGAAGGTGACGACATGGACATGACGAAGATGAACCGCATCAAAATCGATGATCTTCAACTTCGACCGGACGTCTTTTCACTGCGCCTTCAGCGTCGCGCTAAACTCCGCAACGCGCTCAACCAACAGATGCCAACCATCGACAAAGCGGTGGAAAACTATAATCTCGACGAGTACTACGATAAAGCGCTCAACCTCATCATCTCAGGCCGTGCCCGCGACGCGTTCAACATTGAAGCGGAAACCGAGGACATGCGCGATCGCTACGGGCGCAATACGTTCGGCCAAAGCTGCCTGCTTGCCCGCCGCCTCGTTGAGGCCGGGACCAAGGTAGTAGAGGTCATTTGGCCCAAGGTCGCCAACTCCAACGAGCATAGCTGGGATCAGCACAGCGGCCTACCGGATCG
>PBSY01000088.1 GCA_002726915.1 Verrucomicrobiales bacterium
CAGCTAAGAAAAAGGTTCCAGCCAAGAAAGCAGCTAAGAAAAAGGTTCCAGCCAAGAAAGCAGCTAAGAAAAAGGTTCCAGCCAAGAAAGCAGCTAAGAAAAAGGTTCCAGCCAAAAAAGTAGCTAAGAAGAAGGCAACAACCAAAAAGGTGGCACCAAAAAAATCTATCTCCAAGGCTATCGAAAAAAAGCCTCCCGTAAAAAAGCGCGTGGCCGTTAAAAAACGCCCAGTAATCCCTACACTTGCTCAACGCCTAGCGCCTCCGACCCCTGCTCCTGGCGCCAAGAAAAATGGTGCCAAACCAGCGAAACTTTCTGCCACATTCCTTAAGAAGCAGAAGCAGAAGCTTTTAGACCTCCGCGACACCCTCGTTGACCAGATGAACGGTGTGGCACGCGATTCCCTCGGGCGCGGTGACGAAAACAACGAAGCCTCCGCCTTCGGCATGCACCAAGCCGATGCCGGCAGTGACGCATACGACCGCGATTTCGCTCTGAACATTCTATCCCAAGAGCAGGATGCTCTTCACGAAATTGAGGAAGCGCTTATCCGCATCGATTCTGGCGAATACGGCGTCTGCCAAGGTTCTGGAGAGTCGATTCCCCAAGCCCGACTAGAGGCAATGCCCTTTGCCCGGTGCACTGTAGAATACCAAGAGAAACTCGACAGCGAAAGCGCCTCCGGCTTGTATCGCTCTCCAGTCACATCACTCTTCGGTCTCGATGAAAAGGATGTCGCTAAAACCGCCGACGAAGACGAATAAAATTTATCGGTTGAGAAGTTAACGTGGTGAGCTAGAATACCCGCCCTCGCGAAATACTGAAACTCAGAACCATGCCCAGAGAAGTCATTATCCTTGAATGCACCGAGGCCAAAGAAGAAGGTGCTCGTCCTTCTATCTACGTGTCGACACGTAATAAAAAGAGCCTCCGTACTCCTGGGCGTCTGGAGAAGGTTAAATTTAACCCTTTCCTCAAGCGTCGGACTCTCCACCGCGAAAAAAGATAATTTCTATCACCTGAACACTCCACATTTTTATATCCATGGGCCCGAAAACCGAAGAAAGAGCAATGAACTTCCGCCGCGCAAATCGCAAGATGCCGCGTCGTCGTCTCGACATCGCCGTCGAGAAGCTCAATTACCTTAATCCAGATTATCTCAGCAAATTTACGACCGATTCTGGTAAGATCTACCCTCGCCGCACGACGGGTGTTTCTGCTAAGACTCATCGCAAAATCACTCGCGAAATCAAGCGCGCCCGAGCTCTCAACCTGATGTAAGACAGTTCAGGAAACGATAACAAAACTTTTCAACAGGGTTAGGTTCTCCACCTAACCCTGTTTTTTTATACATAAAGAAAAGTGGGTGATCTTCATTTTCCTAGAGTCAATGATCGACCGCTTGAGCCATGTGCAATCTCTACGATATCGGCACCAACTCCCGTCGCAATAATGGGCAATGGGAGACTACTATATCGGTAGCCATCGGTGAAATCCAAAAAGCTCATGGCATTCGTAAAACGGATCCGGGCCTTGTTCTCACTCTCAACGATGAAGGGCCTCAAGCGCAGATCATGCGATGGGGCTTCAAGCGCTCATTCAATCGGGCGATCAATAATGCTAGGTCGGACAAGCTAGATGGGATGTGGTCGGAGTCATGGCAACAATGCCGGCGTTGTCTCATACCTATCCAAACCTTCTACGAATGGACCGGGACTCCCGGTAAAAAGCAGGCTTTTGCCTTTACGTCCGCCAACTCTGAATCCCCCCTCTGGGCTGCCGGAATTTGGGAACCTGGTGACGAGCACCCCGCCTACTCGATGCTGACAACCGCCGCGTCGGAGACCGTTTCCACAATCCACGATCGGATGCCTGCTCTCCTCCAATCGGAAGACTTCGAAACCTTCCTTAACGCGGAGAACCCGCGATGCCTACTCAATCCAGTGAACGATGGTCTTAAGATCTATCGCTGCAAGAATCCGCTCTCCAAAAGAGGGAGTCAGAATGGCCCGCAGCGCGAGGATCAACTCCCCGGCTTTGACGATATCTGATCAAACAAGTTTGTATCCGACCCCGTGAACCGTCAGGAGAAACTCGGGCGTTCGCCCGTGATCTCCGATCTTTTTCCTGATCTGGGCCACGCACTGATCCAGGGTTCTCGTCGTTCCGAAATACTTCACGCCCCACACCTTTTCTAGGATTTCATCCCGACTCAAGACCACTCCACGATGCTCAACTAAAAAACGAATTAGTTCGAGTTCTTTTGGAGTAAGCGACGTGACTTCTTCGCCGACTTTGATCTCATAGTTCCGCAAATCCACGCTGGCGTTGCCGATTTCAAGTTCAGAAGGTGAATCCGCCAAGGGTTGCCCGTTGGTTTCATCAGCCCAATCGCATGTCCGGCGGAGTAGCGCCCGAATTCTTGCTAACAGCTCATTCACCGCGAATGGCTTTGTCACATAATCATCTGCTCCGGCGTTGAGCCCAACAATTTTATCCATTTCTTCACCCTTGGCAGTGAGCATTAAAATAGGAACTCGGCAGCCACCCTTGCGCAGTTCAGACGCAACTTCATAGCCACTCCGATTCGGCAACATAACGTCGAGGACAACGAGATCAGGCAATGCTTCGCTGATGCCTTGAATTGCCTTGCCGCCGTCGTCGCAAGAAACAACTTGGAATCCTTCGCTACGCAGAACTTCCTCAAGACCGAAACGAATACTAGCATCGTCCTCGACAACAAAAATGGTGACTTCACTGCTATTCATTAGTCTTCAGAAATGGGTAGTTCGATCGCAAAGCAACTACCGCCACTTTCGCGGCGGACATACCATATCCGGCCTTCGTGCTTTTCGATAATCTGTTGAGAAAGTGCCAGTCCAATACCGGATCCCTCGATTCCCGAGGAAATCGACTCGTCGGCACGGTAAAATTTTTCAAAGATACGCCGCTGATGGAGCTTGGAAATCCCTGGGCCTCGATCCTGCACACGGAGGATTACCTTTCCACCATCAGGAGCCTCCAGTCGAACATTCACCACGCCACCGCAAGAAGCGTACTTTTCGGCATTGGTGAGCAAGTTAACCAATACCTGAGAAAGAGCATCGCGATCGGCGGAAACGTTTACGAGTGATTCCGGTAGGATTTCCATCTCAACCGCGAGACCCTCAGACTCTATCTGGTGCCGATAATCATTTACCGTTTCTCTGACAAGCCCACCTAAGTCAACACTTGCAAACATTAACCTCATTTCACCCCGGTCGAGGCGTGAAAAATCGAGAAGTCGATTGATCAGTCTCGACAAACGCGCGGACTCTTTGCTAATCACGCTTGAATATTTACGAGTTATTTCCGCATCGTAATTTTCACTTTTCTCCAAAAGCTCGGAGAACATACGAATCGAGGTTAATGGTGTCTTCAACTCATGGCTGACGTTGCTGACAAAATCCGTTTTCCGCGACGCGATCTGAATTTCATAATTTACTGATCGCATGATCAAGAAACTCCCGACCGCTACGGCAGCAACGAGGATGACAATGATAAGAGACAGCGTCACCAACACTGTTCTCGCCGCCACATTAAGAGCCTCCGGATCAAGAATATAGGCAGCGACCTCCCATCGTGGCAGGATTTGCCCCACTTCCGCTGCCACAAAAGGCGTTGCCCAGTCCGTTTCGAAACCGGGAACTGTCTGCGTAACTGGTTCGCCATTAAAATCCAGTAAGGCGAAGGAAATTTTGGGGTTTGTCTCTTTCTCCGAGAACGCACGGAACAAAACGGACAACTCCGCTTTGATTTCATCAAGATTCAATTCCACCCAGAATGTATATCCGGGAAGTGATGGATGCCGCTTCCATAGGAGAGTGTGGAGCCTCCCGTCAATAATCCGGCTGACTGCTCCTTTATCGCCACCCTCCGTGAGATCATTTTGAGTAACGGCAACCCGGTTGAGCTGTGAGTAATTATTCCCTCGGTCATAAGCCATCGGCATCAGAGGCTTGGGCATGTCGCGCTCCGAGCCTTTGGAAAGCTGCTGGGCCGGATCAACGTTTCGAACTTGCTGTTTGGTTGACTGATAGAGCCCCTCCAAAGTATCGTCGACCGGTTTAAAAAGATCATTCACTTGCGAAGAGTCAAATCGGGAAGCATTGAGTTTGGAATTTGAAGCCGCTACCTTTTTACGAGTCGCTGATTCCTTGCCATCTATTGCCGAATCCCGAGCAACGGCCGTAACCACCACCGTTATACCCTCCTTTTTTTCCATCTTGGAAGCCGGAGCCGCTTGCTGATTATCAGGGGGATCAGCGGATAAGTTAACTTCAGCGATCGGAGCCGCTTCGTTCCTTAGTGTATAATTCAGTCTTTCCGAACCGGGCTGAGTTGGAGTCTTCGCCGGCTTTTCTTCCACGGGATCCTGAGGCCGCTTCCTCAACGATCCCCAAATACTTGTCTTTCCAGGGATGAGCGGCTCTTCCTTTACCTCGACCTGATCAGCCAGCAGTCGCGGTGCTTCATAAACCTCAACCACTCGCCGATTCGATAGAAAATCGGAGTGATTCTCAAGAAAAGGTTGAGCGAGGACATTGTTTGAAAGTGAGACGGGACTGCAGATTACTCCGGCATCACTGACCACCGATCCCACAGAAACTTGTGACCATTGATCGGTAATCTGTTCGTCGAAGGTATCGATCAGATCCGCCCCCTCCCGCTCGACCAACCGGTCCACCTCCTGGCTGAAGAAGATTCTGACATCATCCATAAAAAGGCTGATATTCCCAATCATAGCCTCACAGGTCGACTGATGCAGCGCGACCCTTTGACTACTCGCAGCTATTTCTTGAACACGAAGCGTGCGAACCGCGAGAACCGCCAAGAGAATTGACGGAAGCATAATGGCAATAATAAAAACCAGAGCGATACGCTTCATTTCAGGGGTCGCAGAGTGTCGCCCAATATCGGGAGTGTCGCAGCCAAAAAGATGGAAGCCCACCAATTTGACTCGCTTAAAAAAGGAGTCAACGTTTTGAGTTTCTTTTCATATAAGAGCCCACGGAAAGTTTCTTACGCTGAACCTTTGAAAGGGTATCGTTTTCAAGATCCCGCTGCGCTTCTTCCACCGCAGCAATCTCGTCTTTCAACATCTCTTTTTGTTCTGCTGGCGCAAAAGCGAATGCATCGATGAGCGTCACTTTCTGAGATTCGAGGTTGGCACGGCAAGCCTCAATATTTCCACTATCAGCGTAAGCAATCGATTTCTCGGTTTCCTCAGCATTGAGGTAAATCGTAGCCTCAGCAGCGACGGCCAGATTTTTGGAAGCTTTGGCCAATTCAGCATCGTCTGTATAGCCGACTGCAACCGAGATTTCTCCGGCGACGATTTCCTCATTTTTGGCAGGATCCAAATAACGAACCTCCACATCAGCGATTTTATCAAGCGCGCCGATGAAAGACTGCTCCAGTTCAACTTCGAGATAGAGCTCTCGCGACTGCTCGCTAGAGAGTGTGTTGAAAGTGATAGACTCACTGCGTGATTTCAGCTCACCTGGACGACCGAGGAAGCGTAATGGCCGCACGCCATCTGGACAGCGAATTTCAACTACGACCTCACGGGCCACCACGGTTTTCAGTTCGCCAAGTTCAACTTCAAAGACACTAGGTAAATCTTCAACATCGGCAACATAGTAGTAGTTTGCATCGCTGGCTTCAGCTAAAGCGGTCATTAGGGTCTCGTTGTAGTCATCCCCAAGTCCAATGGTGGTCACCGACACACCGTTCTTGGCAAGACGTGACCCGAGCCCAGCAATCTCGCGGTTGGAAGAAGGGCCTACGTTGGCAATACCGTCAGAAAGTAGTATCACCCGATTGATTCGCTGCTGTGAGAGAAACTCATCCAACTGGCGGCCACCTTCTTTAACTCCCCCATAGAGCGCAGTGCTTCCGCCGGTCTCGATTCGCTGAATTATTCGCTTAATCTCCCTGCTTCGATCTTTGAGAGGACCAGCCGGCAATACCACCTCAACTTCAGATTCGTAGACGATCAGCGAGAGAACATCCCTTTTATCCAGCTGGTCAACTAGCATCATTGCCGCCTGCTTTGCCTGCTCCAGCTTCTCACCGCTCATGGAACCACTGCGATCTAGAACGATGGCAAGGTTCAGTGGTATTCGATCGAGGCGTAAAGATTTACCGCCTTCGACTTCAATCTTAACGATAACCTTTCGATCGCCTCTCCCCTTTACCAAGATTCGTTGATCGAGCGCCGTCCTAAAATTAACAGGTGCTCCGAAGTTTTCGCTGGTGTGGGCACACTCTGCGCCGTTGAGAATCATGGCTCCAAGAGCCATTGTGATAATGCTTTGTTTTAAGTCCATTAATGAACTTTACCTACTTCAAGGAAAGATTGTCATGGGACTGTAAAATGACTGTCAGGAAAATGTAAAAAGGCGCCCCGCTCCCGGGACGCCTTTCCAGATTCTCTTTTACCAAGGAGGGAATCCTAAAAAATCAGGCCACGTATTCCTGCTTCACGGCAGTAGCAGCACTACGATCAAACTCGTCGAATTCATCAGAAGTCACCGCTCGCTCCTCAAGAAGACAGCGTGAGATCCAGTTTTCGAGGCGAGCAAAATCGGGGTTCTCCGTGGCGGACACCGTAACGTGTTGCCAGTCATAAGACTGACCAGTCTTAGGTGTCGCGTAGCGACGAATATGAAGCAGCCCCCTGATCGAATCGAACTCTCGGAAGGAGAGATTTTCGATTGCAGCCGGCTCTGGCATATCATCGAGCACATCAGCATCGAGACCAAAGCTGATCACCCCAATACCATAGCGGGCAGCGAAGCGACGGACCTCTTCCACCAGTTGAGGATCTTCGATTGGGGCTGCTACAAGTAGCTCTCCCGCATTTGACCATTCAGAAGTGGCGAGGCACTGAAAGAGATCTTCGAAAAGGTTTCCATGATTGATTTCGAGGCGAAGCTTAACCGCAGAAATTTTGAGTGGGGACTCACCAAGACGACGGGCAACTTCCAACTTCTCTTTGTCGAGAATGACTCCATCTTCCGCCTCTTTACCAACAAGCCAGTCAACAACGGCGAGATCCGGCACCCGCCAACGGTTACCCTCAGCATCGATCGTGAAGGATTGTTCAAAGGAAAACGGAAATTGCTGCACTGACTCCAGATACCGCTTCACCACGGACCGAAACTTAGCGGCGCGGGAAATCGCAACATCGACATCTCCAGCGGCCATAGCAGAACCCTCACCCTCTCGCTGATAGAAGAGATTACGGGCACTGTTTACCGTATGAATAGTAGAAGTCCTCAGGTAGTAGCCCTGTCCCTGCTCGACCTTCGCAATCGGCGAAGAAGGATCACAGGACATGATAGAAAAGTGGTAGCGAAGTGTCGCGTCAGAATAGTCTTGTTTGAGGCGGTGCTTCACCATCTCAATAAGCTCGGTCCCCTTAATTGCCTGGGCCGGATTTCGGGGAAGTATGTCGGGGAGGATCTCTTTGAGCTGGTCGCGTAGGTTCATGTGGGTGGTTTGAGACAAAGTTGAGTAGTGATTAAAAATTGCAGCTTCGATTTAAAATCTATCACAATTTTTAAATATCCAGACAGCATCTCAACGAAGGGTCAAGTGTTTCGTTTAAAAAGTTGATAATTAAGCCCCCCATAATTTTAATTTTCACAATTTTATAATTTTCAAAATTTAAGCTGGCCGATTCGTCGGACTCAAACTGGAAAGCTCAAGCACCATTAATTTTCGGTTAAGTGGCGCCACTGGATGTTCCTATACTGGGCGCGAGTCTGGAAGCTGGCAATACCAATAGGAACAGAAAGTTCAATATCGCCGGGCAGCAGGCTAATCTTTTTCCCTTCGAGAGGGAGATTCACCATCTGCTGTTCATCGATCCAGGCCGAAAGATGATCATCAGTGACTCTCACCCGGATTCGATACCACTGATCTTTTAGAAAGCCTTCGATGTTCATTGTTTCATTCTCTGAGGCATTGAGATCATCGACGCTAGAAATACCCACAACTCCACCTCCCCATCCGCCTACTACGAAGGTGGCATGGCTGTCTTGTACTGGAAAAGTAAGGGCGACGAAAAAGTCGTAGCCATCCAACTTCATGGCATCGAGCGAGATTTCATAATTGCTCGTTGCCGGTGGTTCGCCGTTCCAGTTAACACCGGTCATAACCGCTCCAAAGTCGAATTCGAGATTGCCCTCCTCATTAACCATGACTTCCCCTTCTCCGCCATATCGAGTCGATTCCCAATCACCGAGGTCTTTACCGTTGAAAAGGGTGATCAAAGGAGGATCACCAGTCTGCTCCTCGGCGCCCAACTCTACTTCGGACTCCGTTGACAGAGCCTGTTCTTTCTTACCGGCCAGCTCGAGCTTCGAGACCTGAGCTACCGCAGTTTCCGCTTCACTTTCGACGGAGCGCAATTCGACCGCGACACGGCCTGTGGTAGGCTTGCTGTTTTCACCCTCCTTTTCGAAAGGCCAGACAAGGATTCCGAGCTTTTGGTGGACGCCAAAATGCGACGCCATTCCCACCGCTACAAAGACACCCACAAAAACGATAACTCCGCTAATAAGTTTCACACTTGAGCATTCACAGATTCATCTCTCATCTGCAAGAGATTTAGGTCACGCAATCAATCCAAAAGACTGCTTCAAAAGTCGTTTTTTGACTTGCTTGCAGCGGCACTCATTAGAATACTCCCTACTCCCGGTGACTGAGGCTTCCTCTGGCCTCAAGTCGGTGAAATGACTCACAGTTTCCGGATCGTTACCAATGCCTTATCTCTTCCTCCTAAGAGTTCCTTGTTATGTCTGAAACCATCGCCGTCTTAGATCACGTCGACGAATATCTGAAGCTCGCTCAGCAATACGATGTTTCCGATGTCCACTTAGCACCAAACACGCAGCCTAAATGGCGGCGGTTCGGCCTGCTTCAACCCGTTTGGGGAAATGCAGAGATGCTGACTCCTGAGGACACTGAAAGACTCGCCCGCGCTTATCTGCCAGAACCGGAACTGCGGCGTCTCGAAGAAATGGGCGATGTTGATTTCGCTTATGCCCCAGATATTGGTCGCTTCCGTGCTTCAGTAGTGAAGACCCGCCTCGGATGGGAAATGGTCTTTAGGGTTATCAGCACCAATCTCCGCACAATGGATGAGCTGGGGCTCCCCGAAGCCATCAAGCCTCTTTTGGAATATCATAACGGACTCGTTCTTGTCACCGGAGCTGTGGGTTCCGGGAAGTCCACCACTCTGGCTGCCTTAATCGACGAGATTAATAAGCAACGCACCGATCACATCATCACTCTTGAAGATCCGATCGAATACGTTATCGACTCTGAAAGTTGTCACGTGAACCAGCGTGAGGTCCACACCCACACCGAAAG
>PBSY01000089.1 GCA_002726915.1 Verrucomicrobiales bacterium
ACACCGCCTGTAAAGGCGTTAAACCTTCCGAGGTCGTACCTCGTTAAAGCAACGCTAGTTCGTCGCCTCACGATACGAGGAAACGGATTAGCCGCTCCAAAAGACGGCTACATATCGTACAAGTTGTACGAATTTTAGTGTATTCGATTACAGGAGCTAATAATGGCTTTAACGAACTTTGGAACCCTCTCAGCAGGGCAGTTGACGGCATGGAGCCGTGATTTTTGGCAGGTCGCACGCAACCTGTCATTCGTAAACCAGTTCGCAGGATCTGGACAAAACGCAATGATCCAACGGATTACCGAACTCACCAAGAATGAAAAAGGTACCAAGGCGATCATCACGTTGCTGGCGGACATGACCGGAGACGGTGTGACCGGCGATAACACGCTAGAAGGTAATGAAGAAGCCTTGCGTGCATACGATCTGACCATTGAGTTAGATCAGCTACGTTTCGCAAACCGCATCGCTGGTCGACTGACTGATCAGAAAACTGTGGTCAACTTCCGTGAGCAGTCTCGTGACGCACTTGCCTATGCAATGGCGGATCGTATGGATCAGCTGGCGTTCTTGACGCTGTCTGGTATTGCGTACACGCACAAGACTAACGGTGGCCTGCGTACTACGTCCGGCACCACTGGTCTGGAACTGGTTGACCTTGAGTTTGCGTCAGATGTATCTGCGCCTACTACCAACCGCCACCTTCGTGTGGATGTGGCTGGCGGTACATCAACGCTTGCAGCTGGTGACACCACCGCTGTTACCGCTGATGACAAGATCGCGTACCGCGACATTGTGAACCTCAAGGCATTTGCCAAGGACAGCTTCATCCGTGGTCTGCGTGGCGCAGGCAACGACGAAGTCTTTCACATGTTCGTCACCCCCCAGCAGATGGCAGACCTGAAGCTCGATTCCGACTTCTTGGCTAACGTCCGCAACGCGGGTGTACGTGGGCCAGCTAACGGCTTGTTCGCAGGAACCAGCAGCTTGATGGTTGACGGCGTGATGATCCGCGAGTTCCGCCACGTCTTCGACACCTCTGGTGCAACGACGGGTAACTCTGGCAACGCTGGTGCCGCAGGCTACAAGTGGGGCGCTAACGCCAACGTAGTTGGTGCTCGTGCTCTGTTCTGTGGCGCTCAAGCTCTGGCAATGGCTGACATTGGCAACCCTGAGGTTGTTGAAGATACCTTCGACTACTCAAACCAAGCCGGTATCTCCATTGGCAAGATCTTTGGTCTTCGCAAGCCTAAGTACAACAGCGACTACAACGGTGGCGTTGAAGACTTTGGCGTCATTTGCTTAGACACCGCTCAGTAGAGCTTCTAACCCCCTCTTCGGAGGGGGTTTTTCGTGAGGATTAAGAAATGGCGATGAGAAGACCCTACGCAAGGAAGCGTGCAGCAGCCACGACAAGCCGACAGGACAGACTCAAGGCAACGATGGCTCGGATGGACGCAAAAATGAAAGCGGCCAAAGAAGAAAAAGCCAAGAAAGCGGCGGCGAAAAAAACAGCTGATGCAAAGAAGAAAGCTAAGAATCAGGCCGCGCGTAAAACAGCCGCAGCCAAAAGACCGGTTGCACCTAAAAACCCTCGAACAGGCCGCAGCAGCGGATCTGTCGATTCTAAAACAAATATGGATTTTGATGCATCGCCACGGAACACGAACCGCAACCCGCGCGAACGTGCTCTGAGTATGCAACGCGATAAAACGGGCGGCGTAAAGACCAAGGCCGGTACGTACAACACGTTCAAGAAGAAGTCTGCTGCAGCGGGCAGTTTTAGATCTGCATTCGCTACGGCCCGTAAAGCTGGCAAGAAGACGTTCACTTGGAACGGCAAGCGTTACACGACGGAGACAAAGTAATGACTTACGGCATTCCAAAGAAAAAGAAGAAGAAGAAGGCACCGAGCAACAAGGCGAAGCCACGTAGACCAATGCGAGGAGGTTACTAACCATGAAGGTTATTTCGAGTGAAGACATACGAGTTGCGTTAACGAGTGGCGCAGTCGTGTTGTTTGCGGCTGGTGTAGAGCGCGAGGTGGCCGACGAGGTCGGCCTTATTGCTTTGCAGATGGGCGCGAAAGAATCCAAAGGCTCTAAAGCATCAGTTGCTGAAGAGCCAGCTGCAGTAGAAGCGGAAGCGGAAGCGGAAGAAGAAGTCGATACTGCTGACGACTTGGTCGCAATCATGGAGCAACTAATTGCAGACGGCGACCCGAAGAGCTTCAAAGCAGATGGTAGTCCGAAAGTGAATGTTGTTAACAAGGCCGCTGGCCGAACAGTTTCTACTTCGGAACGCGAAGCTGCTTGGCAAGAGGCGCTGAACTCCTAGAGGCGCGTTATGGCAGTAACTGTTCAAAGCGTTGTTGATCGCGTCCAAGCGATCCTGCAGGACACCACGGGTATCCGTTGGCCCGTAGTCGGTGAGCTAGTGTTGTTCGTGAACGACGCCCAGCGCGAAGTTGCATTACTCAAGCCCGATGCTACTGCAGTCAATGAGACAGTTACGCTTGCTACTGGCACAAAGCAGGACATACCTGCGGCGGGCAATCGTCTGTTGCGGGTAGTACGTAATATGTCTGCTGCTTCAGGCGGCACCGGTAAGCGCTCGGTGCGGTTGGTCTCCAGAGACATTCTGGATTCTCAGACCCCCAGTTGGCATGACCCGTCAGTAAGCGGCGGTGCGGCTCATACTAATGTCGTTAAGCACTATGTCTACGATGATCAGAATCCGCGCAACTACTACGTATACCCCGGAGTTGCAGGGAGCGCGTATCTAGAGATCGTTTATTCCACAAACCCTTCAACGGTGACGTTGTCAGATAACTTGTCCATACCGGACATATTCGCCAACGCGATAGCGGACTACGTGCTGTTCCGTGCGTATACCAAGGACGCGGAATATGCCGGTAATAATCAGCGCGCTAGCACGCATTACACGTTGTTCATTAACTCTGTCACGGGCAAAGCCCAGATAGATGCAATCACGAATCCGAATAGCGATATTCAGCGGAACGTAACGCTGCCTTCGCAAGCGCAGGGGTAGGGCATGGCGTCTTATGAGTCATTACTGCCAGAGATCATACCGATGGTATCAAGCTGTCCTGATACGCTGATTGAAAACAGCATCCGGTCAGCGACTATTGAGTTGTGTGAAAAGGCAAAGGTCTATCAAGTCGAACTAGACCCGATCACGGCGATAGCAAACTTATTCGAGTACGACTTAGAGCCGCCCTCAAGCACGGTGGTGCATGAGATTTTATGGGCGACTTACGACGGCAAAGACCTAGAACCCATCACGTCAGCGTTATTGGAACAGCGGCTCCCACAGTGGCGGCAAGCTGGTAATCAAAGCACCCCCGAGTACTTCGTAAAACAGTCTCAGGGCGTGTTTTACCTAGCCCCAGTACCAAACGAAACCAAGGCATCAGCGGTGCTTATACGGGCGATTTTGAAGCCCACACATACATCTACGTCGTGCAGTAACGACGTCATGGATGACTACCGAGATACGATTATCAACGGCGCTTTGCTCCGTCTGTTGCGGCTCCCTGGGCGGGAGTGGACAGACTATGCCGGGGCGGGAGTTTATTCCGCACTGTTCAACGAAGGACTTGTCGAAGCAGAGAAGCGAGGCAGACAAACAGAAACCAGAGTAACTAGGAAGGTTGCCTATGGCGGACTCGGAAAAAATTATCGACTTACCAGAACGAAGTACTCGCGAGGATGAACCAGTTATTGGTGATATTCGTCAAGACTGGGATCGCGTCCGTGTTGGTGTCGAGGCAATTATACAGGCTCATCCGAAGCTGTCTTTCCGACCTGAGGATGTCTATGCCGAAGTGGTTGCCGGACATGCGATCTATTGGAAAGCGCCTGAAGGCTTTGTGGTTACGAGCATTGAGGTGGATGGATTCACATCCGAGAAGACCTTCTATATCTGGCTGGCGTGGTCAGAACGTAGAGGGCAGAAGAATGTCCTCAAGTATCAGGACTTTTTTAAGCGCATTGCGCACGAGGTTGGAGCAGTTGCGTTAGAGGTGAGAACTACGGTGCCTGATATGAAGGCATTGCTGACCACGACGGGCTGGCACATAGAAGACGTTGTTTATCGGTATAGGTTAGAAGATGGGTAGCAAACCTAAAAAGCAAGAGTACCAAGCGACTGCGGCAGAGAAGGCGTCTGCATCGGTAGCAAAAGCAAACTACGATTTTTTTAAGCAGAACTATGCACCGCTTTTGCGTGAAATGCGCGACCAGTCCCAGTCCGACGATAATCGACGGGCGCTTCGTGGTCGGGCAAATGCAGACACCATGCAAGCGCTGACTTCCCAGCCTACGTTTCGACAGACGCAGAATGTATCTGGTGCCGGTGAGTTATCTCAGGCGCTCGGTGGGCAGCTTGGTGTTGCCGATGCGGCGGCAAAAAATATTCAGAACAAAGCCAGCAGTAATGTGTTGGGTATCGCACGCGGTCAAGCAGCGGATGCTCAAAGCGGTATGGCACAAGCCTCTCGCCTTGCCACTAGCGAAGCATTGAACCGAGCGCGGGCTAACCAGCAAGTAAGAGGCGCTCGCAATGCAGCGATAGCAGATGTCGCTGCTACAGGTTTTGACGTTTATTCGCAGAAAAAAGCGGGTGAGGGCAAAAACAATTTTGGTACTCGCTTCTTTGACGCATTGCAGGGGGGCTAAATGGGCCGCATGTCGACACGCAGCTATAACAATCCTCAGGCAGCTGCTATGCAGGGTGATTATGTGAGTGGTTTGCCTACGGTCACAGACCCAGAGCAGACCTACGCGGACATCACTCGGGGTGAGTACAACGACTATGTGCGGGACTTCCGTGATTTTGAGCTAGAACAGATCGAGCGTGCGCAAACAGACACATCGCTGATTGACTCGGCACGCGAAGATTCGGCAATGGCAGGTCAAGTAGCGGGTCAAGTAGCGCAACGTAACTTGTCACGTTATGGCGGTCAGCTGACGCCTGCACAACAGCGGGCACAGTCAAGAACGCTAAATCGTAATACAACTTTGGGGTCTATTCAGGCGCTAAGTGACGCACGTATTGCACAGCGTGAAGCAAATCAAACATTGCTCTCGGATCTTATCAACATCGGCCAAGGCGGAAATCGCGCATCTCAGAGCCAGTTAGGTAGCGCAGCAGCCGATGCCAACGCACGAGAGCAGGCATACAAAAACGCGAAGGCTCAATCCAAGGCGCAGACGTATCAGACAGTTGGGTCACTGGCGAGTGCTGCGCTAATAGCGGCGTTTATCTAGGTAATTATATGGCGACTATATTAGACGGCTTACAGAGAGGCGCAAACAGGTCTCGCAGCTACTTTGATCGCCAGACGTCTAGGCGTTTGGCTGCAGAACAGGGTGCGCGTGAGCAGTCAAAGTTTGAACAAACAGAACGTGCTCAAGACTACACGAATGTATTTACGCGGTTGCGTGATCAGGGCTTCGTTACGGTGGATACCGATGCCGATAACCCTCGGCTCAGACTATCCAAAGACTTTAATACCCGTTTGGCCTCTGGTGATGCTATAGCTCAGCAAGCTGCGATAGATATATCGAACCGAGGGCTTCAGGGCAAAGTGCCCGAAGGATTTACGATAGATCGTATCGACACGGCGACAGATGCAGACGGGAACGCCACTTTTATAGTGGGTGGTGTAAACGCGGATGGGAGCCGAGGTGTGCTGACTGAAGAGGGCACCTCTGACGATAATGCCCTCGCTAAGCAATTTGGAGGTGACGAGCTTTTCAAACAAGTACAGTTTGCCTTCCAAGATCGCAACGGTGTGCTGTATGGGCAGCGTGCAGTCGACCTAAATTCTTTTGCTAACAGCAGAGACCTTATAATTGCCAACGGGCAAGGCGAACTTTTTGAGGCTTTGCAAAGTAATCCAGCAGCGCAGCGGCAGGCATCAGCTACTATTGCCACCGCTGAGACCCCCGAAGAAGAAGCGGAGCTTACTAACCAGCTGCGCCAAGATGTGGGGTTACCGGCTGTTGAAATCCCTCCCGAATCTGACCCTGAGCCTGAGCCTGAAGCAGCTTCTACGCCAGCGGCTAAACCTGCGCCGACGGATAACTCCGCGCAGATAGCAAAGCTGGAGCAGGAAATAGCGGAGATAGACGGACGCAAGACAGCGGGAAGACCAGCAAATCAGCGTGCTAAAGCACAAAAGCAGCGTGAACTAAATCGCTTGAAAGATGAGTCGGAGCCGGAGCCAGAAGGCGAAGGAATAATGAGCAAGGTGCTGGCTGCTCAAAATCGTACTTTCGGTGGCCCACCGATACCAGCCAAAGTTGAGCAAGTGATAGCTCCGGTTGTCGAGGACAAAACTATTGCCGAGATTGACGAGGCTGTGGATAACGGCGACCTACAAATAGATCAAGAGACAGCTGCAGCTGCTGCGCAAGATCTACAGGAACAAGGCGTGGAGACCGCTGCGGATTTAGCCAAGCTAGACCCACGCCGTCAGGCTTTTGCTTACGCAATGATTATTGCCTCAACACCCAATGACGGTAACCGACGCGCTGTCCGTGATCAGCTGATTAACATACTTGAGACCGGAGTGTCGGATCGGGGTAAGTCAGCTACGGACGACTTTAAGGCTGACACTGGGCGGATGAATGCGATTCAAGCTGCCAAAACATTTGGTCTCCAAGTCAGAAAATATATTGATCAGAACAATGATCAAGCAGGCAAGGACGTAAGTAGATTTTATAAAGAGATATACGAAGACAACTTTGACGAGGACGGCGAGCTAACTGGTGATCCTGGGGCCGTGAAGCGGCTGGCAAACCAGTATGTAAAACAGATTTACTCCGACTCCATTGGGTACGACACACCGCAGGCGCAACAACTTGCAAAGGACGCGCTGAACACGGCGGTGTCTTTGACCGTTCAAGTTCTAGCCGATGAAGGGAAGTCCGGCGGTATTGTTGATAAGTTTCAATCGCTCTTTAGAAAGAATGTGAGCGGCACCACGTCTTACGACGTTAGTGGTCTAGTACGTGCTGGCGACTTGATTTACTACCGCGAAAAGGACGCGCAAGGGGATCTCTCCCCAAGAGGTGGTGGAGTATCGGTAAATGCTCTGCGCAAAGTCGATCCAGACCTTGCAGACATGATCGTCCAGATAGCTGATAACAACGCCAAGTCTGGGGCAGAAAGTGGCTGATCCCGTTCAGGATTTTCTTTTCGGTAGTCGCACGACTACGTTTACGCCCATCGAAGAACCCTCGTCGCTTGCTGAAACTTTTCAGAAGGGTATGCAGGCGGGGGCTGAAGGTCTTGGCGCGGACTTAGACTACTTCGCCGCGCTGGGTAACAGTCTGATTGGCGATGACGAAGGCGTTGCTAAACGTCTTGAATCAGCAAGAGCACGAGAAGGGATTGCAGCCGATAGTATTCAGTCCCTCGAACAGTTCAGCGAGTTCATCGACGAACCCACGTTTGAAGGGTTTGTATCACAGGTATTCAAAGGCACTGGTCAGCTTGCGCCATTTGCGCTGACGTCT
>PBSY01000090.1 GCA_002726915.1 Verrucomicrobiales bacterium
AAGATTGGCACGTCCACGCTGGCTGCTTTTCAATCGCACGCCGCAGCCATAGTAGATGTCTCCCTCACGATCGATGATGGTGGCACCGAGACGGTCATTACTCATCACTTCGATCGACCGGTGCTGGAAAGTGGAGTCCGCCGCAGTCATAATGATGCGAAAATTTCGCCAACCGTTGGTGGCCGCCGACCCGTCGCTCACTTGAAACATGGCACGCGAATCCGGACCCGCTTGCGGAAATGTCTGTATGGTTCCGGCTGAGTCGGCACCAGTCAGGTAAAACTGAACGCGTGCCCCGGCTGATTGCCCGGGAACCTGTCCGCTGTATATTCCATCCGCGCCGCCACCCATTCCGACAGTCTGGAATACCCCGCCGTTGACCGAGTAAAATAAAGTGAGGCTCGAAATACCGTCCGGATCGTTTGCCACGACCGAAACGGTGGTGGGTTCGCCGGCCGAGGGTACTGCCGGAGAGTGCTTCATCCCTGAGTAGGTTGGCCCGATGTTTACCTCAGCACGCGAGTTGGGAGCGGATGGGGTGCCGACATCTTGGGGACGATCGATCAGGTTCACATTGGCACAGCGGTTAAAATAGAGCCGCGTGTGCAGCTGTCGAGACCCTGAAACCCAGCGAGCACGAAACGAAATCTCATACTCGGTGCCATTTGAGATGGGCGAGGAGAGTTTCGTGAAAATTTGGTTATGCATGTGCTCGGTCGCACCCGTGGCAACGATCCGCAAAACCTTATTTCCCGGAGTATCCGGATCATCGATGATTTCTCCATGTCGGTGATTGCCAACAAGTTTCCAAGCGGCGGGATTATTGAAGGTTGTATCGCTCAGCTTCTGCACCGCACCGCCGCCGGGGTTTTCGATCACGCTGATATCATCAATCAGTATTTCGCCATCGGAAAGTAGTCCCATGTTGAACTCGCGCCATTGATTGTCCGGCCCACGACTACTCGCTGCCCTCTCTCGATAAGTGTAAGTCTTCCATTCCGTTCGGTTGGACTCATCGCTCGCCGCCCACGCCACCGCATCGCCATTATCCGCGTTCAAATCGCGTAACTCCAAGGTCGAACCACCGCCATCAGTCGCCTTAGGCCAGCGTCCTCCATCGAAGTATCTGAGTTCGTCCACCGGGTTGCGGTAAGAATCACGAAGCAGGATATTTTCGCTGGTTCGTGACAGAGAGCCAGAGAACTCACCGAGAAGTCGAGCTTCGGGAAACGCGGCGGCAAAAAGAGCCGAATCACGCGCAACGCAAGCATGCTCCCCCGATGCAAGCATCGTGCCTGCAGGGAAATTGAAGGCGATCCCACGGCCGAAGTCCCAGCCGCCAAGGTCGACCGCGCTTGCTCCACGGTTGGCAATCTCGATCCACTGGTTGTCGGAGTTGCGAAACGGCAACGCCGCTATACCGGGAGACGTTTGCACACGCGCATCAAGCCCAACTCCGAATACCGTGTCGCTACTACCCGTGCTACTCTGATGCACCTCCACCGAGAGTCGGTTTACGCCGAGGATGAGACTAGACACTGGGATCTCCAAGGTCTCAATAGCCGCGTTGCCAACGCTCGAACTCGCAAGCGTTTCTGGGTTAAGTGTACCCGATGATAAGTTAAATTCGCCAACGCGCACCCCGTTGATGTAGAACGCGGCCCCGTCATCGATCTGATGGGTCATTACCAGCGATTCAGCGGTGTTGAAAACCTCCGCTGAGACAACAAAGTCCGTCTCGTAGTAGTAAGTCACGGTCGACGATGTATAATTGCTAAGCACCGTCGAAAGCGGCACCGGCAAAGCACCACTTTCAAAACCAATTGGCCCTCTCGCAGTGGTCCAATCGCCGACAGACGGATGCTCCTCTGTCGCCCAACTAGACGTCAAATCGACGTCGTTACTATTATACCTCCAGCTGTCTTCCATCGCTACGAGTGGAATGACCTCGAATGTTGGAGGCACCCCAGGACTGCCGCCAAGACCTGGCGGGTTGTAGGCGATTTCACTAATCACGATGTCTTGATTGAACACAAAAACATTCGGCAAACCTGGCGTGGCAATGTTCGGATAGCACCAAGCTCCCTTCCTTTCTTCGGCACGGCCGCGGAGCCTCCCAGTCGCCTCGCGGGCGTCGAGAACCACTGTGTCGTTGGCATCAAAAAGAAAAAGTTTCTCTCCATCAGCAGGCTTGAAGCCGAGAGTAGCTTCATCAATCAAAAGTAGGGCTCCCGGGGCGAGCTGCCCGGCCTCGAGCTGATACCGGCGCAATGGATCATTACCAGCCGAGATGACGATTCCCGTGAGATCGATATTAGCTGGACCGGGATTGATTAATTCTACCCAAAAGCTGGCCTCAGTCGCGGGCGGCACTTCATTAAATGAAAGCATCGGAACGGAACTCGGAATCACGTCGGCAAATTCCACATCCAGCTCGACTCCGAACACGGTGTCACTGCTGCCGATTCTTTCCTGATGGACTTCAACCGAAATCCGGTTACTTCCCGAAACCAGTGAGCTGGTCGCGAGTGTCATATCGGCTGAAAGGTTGTCGATTTCTACACCACTGAGAGCTGAGGTGCTAGCGTCGATGACTCCGGCAGGCATATTCACCCGTAGAACTTCCGTTCCATTGAGATAGACCACCGCGCCGTCATCAAAGCCGTGCCGCAATTTGAGAGACTGCAATCCCGACAACTGCGCGGCACTTAAGTCGAACTCGCGTTCATAGTAATAAGTCGACACATAGCTTGGGTTGGCATTCGGGTGGCTCAGCACTGTCCCCAGAGAAATGGTATTGCCGCTTTCGAAGCCGATTCCGCCTGCCCCTGACTTCCAATCACCCCCAATTGGATGCGCGATCGCAGCCCAGCCTGCGCCTGGATCAGCCGAAGTGTCCTTATATCTCCAAACGTCAGCAAGAGAGATCAACTCTACGGTCGTCGTGGGAGGAGAGCCTCCGGCATCAGGGAAGTTGGCCGCTAGGCGTGTCCCTCCGAGTTGCTCCGAATAAGTCCACAGGTCTGATCTGCCACTGGCGGTATACTCCTTAAGCTTGGCGAGTGTCGCTCCTGATCCGTCTGCAGCGGCCGGCCATCGACCATCATCTCCAAAGTCGAGCTGGTCCATGAGGCGGTCGCTTTGGTTATAAAGTCTCAAGCGCTCACCACCATTATCGATATTCCCGGTGAACGGGCCAAACTCGCCAGCACTCGGCGTCTTTGCGATCACGATGTAACTGCCAGGGTCTACGAGGGTGCCTTTTGGAAAAGTATACCCAATGCCATCGATCCGCCATCCTGAGATGTCGGTGATGATTCCCATTTGGTTAAACAATTCGATCCATTCGCCACTTTCATCGGACCCCGCCGGGTTGTATTGCACCTCATTAAATACGACAACTCCATCGGAAGATGCCGACACGGGGTGACATACCAATCCGAGGAAGCCAAGGACTAGCGTGAAAGCAAGGGGAGTCCCACTAAATGCCATACTTTGTCTGGCCAGATTAACGCGGCATCAATTTAACACGGTAGAAGACGCGTGGACCAGTGACGAATGAAAGAAAATCTACGTATGTGCTCTCGTCCCCTTCGGCTTCAAAACCGTCATCGAGTTCGATCCATCCTCCGGGTTCTCCATTGGGCTTCAGGGAGGTGGAAGCCTCAATCAAATAGATACGTCCAGGAGTGGAATTAAAGGTGAATTCTACTCTTGGGGTTTCTTCATCGAGGTATTTGATGTTAGTAATCTGAAGACCCTTTTGTGAGCCTTCTACCACGTTAATCTCAAAAGCGTAGGTTCTACCGAGTCCGGAGTGGCTGAAATTGTCGATCGTTTCGCCAACCTCGGTGGGCTCGATAAAATTGTTGGTGTGATCAGTTGAACTGAATCCGGAGCCTGAATTATCGATGTCTGTCCCAATGATTTCGGAACCTAAGTTGGTTGTGAAGAATCCAGCGTAAATATCTGTCGGAGCTTCGAGAGTGAAGCTCCCTGTCTCTGGTACGGTTTGAATGCCATCGAGATCCGGATCGAATGCTGATCCGAGCCACAAGATAGAATAGGATGGCGGTGTTCCGGTCAGGAGCATTGGGGTAACTTCTCCGGTGCCGTCATTGCTCCTAACGACGTTGAGTTTCCAGTCGGTCACGTTGTAGGTGCCCGCATTAAGGGTGGTAAAGGCTGTTCGATCAATGTTGAGGCGCTCTTGATTGGCGGTGTCATATTGGATCGCTTCTGTGATATCGGAACCTGGACCGATAATACTACCGCCAATCACCGGAATCCGGGTCGCAAAATTCCAAGTTGTGTTATCGCTAATTCCCACAAAGCTATTCCCTGCCAAGTCATCGATTGCGGTAGGAGCAATCTGGACAGCATAGTTTTTACCAAGCTCGAGATCGTCTATCGGGTCGATTGTCATGACGCTACCTGAGATTGAAACCTGGGCATCGCCCACCGGGATTGCAACCTCTGTTCCGTCGGTGAGATTCTTTAAAACGATATCACCACTGCCGATCGCGATTCGTTCGTCAAAAGTCGCTTCGAGATCACTTACAAGGGGGACATCTATTCCGCCAATGGCGGGATAGATGGTTTCTATCTTCGGGGCGTCAAAGTCGGGCGCAGCCGTAGTGAAGGCCCATGTCACGTCATCTTCGATTCCAGTAAAGTTATCTCCTGTTGTGTCATCGATCGCGGTAGCATCGATCTGGATGGCGTATGCTTTGCCTCCTTCGAGAGATTCAGTTGGTTTGATGGTCAAGAAAACACCCTTGATGGTGACTTGGGCGTCGCTAACCGGAATCGCGATCTGAGTCGAGTCGGTCAGGTTCTTGATTGTAATGTTGCCGTTACCGGCCACGATCATTTCGTCGAATGTCGCTACCAGGTCACTGCTAATCGCGACTTCGGTTGAGTTGAGGCTAGGTTTTATACCGGTGACGACCGGGGGTGTTGGGTTAGAGAGTTCGACCGGTTCCACTTCGACCGAAAAGGCATAGGTGCGAGGAAGGTTTGCATGTCCGAACGAGGTGAGTGAGGCTCCAACGCTGCCCGCTTCGTCAAAATTTAATCCGTTCGCGTGGTCGGTTGTGCCGAAGCTTGTATCGGTCAGGATGCTGTTCTGGACCGCATCGGCATTCGTATTTTGAATGCCCGCTGCGATGGTAGCACCTCCTTCGGGAACAACGAAAGTGTCGTCGGTTCCACCGAAGGGAACTAGGTTCTGGATTCCTGGTTCAGTGTCGATAGTGGCCCCGAAGGCGAGAACGGTATGGTTTCCAGGACCGTTCACAAGGGTTACGAAAGGGAATACTGGCTGGGTAGCGCCGTTTGAAGCATCTTCTCCGGCTTGATAGTCCCAGGTCGTCGCCCGGTAGATTCCGGCAGCGAGGAATACGGTATCGGTGATGTTGATGTTCTGGCGCATCTGGTTGTTCGTGCCATTGGATTGGGTGTCTTGAACGCCCAATAGGTCCGGCCCAAAGCCGATGGTAGCGGCACTTGCTCCTGCCATCAGAGCGAAACTGATGGAGGCGGCCAGTAAATTTCTGGTGCTGGTCTGTATGTTCATATTAATGAATCTATTTGAATCTTTTTATACCGTTTTAGCGGGTGAAAAAAACGCAGGATTGGGATTAACCGAACCTGCGCTCTGCTTGAAAGTATAAGATTGGGATCTAGCGGCGGCGTCGCATTCCGCAGAATCCAGCGACCGCGATTAATGAGAGAAGGGAAGTTGATGGCTCGGGCACAGCCACGACCTCAATCGAGAACCCGTAGGTTCGGGGAAGATTTGCGAACCCAAAGCTGTCAAGTGTCGCTCCAACGCTGCCAGCGTCATCGAAATTCCCCGAATTCGCATGATCTGTAATTCCAAAGGAGGTATCGGTCAGGATGCTATTCTGGTGGCCGTTTGCACTCGGGTTTTGCACCCCAGCGGCGATCGTTGCACCACCTTCTCCGATAGTGAAGGTATTGTTGGCTCCACCGAAGGGAACATCAGTGTTAACACCAGGTTCGGTGTCGATTGTGAGACCATATGCCACAACAGTGTGATTTGCGACCCCATTGACGATTGTGAGAAATGGAAAAACGGGCTGAGTCGCTCCATTTGTCGCATCGGCAGCAGCATTGTAGGACCAAGATACTGCTTGATAGGTTCCCGCGCCGAGGACCACGGTGTCAGTGGTATTGATATTTTGGCGCATCTGGTTGTTGGTGCCATTTGACGCTGTATCCTGAGCTGGATTAGGTAAATCAGTGCCAAATCCTATTGTAGCGGCGTTGGCGTTGGTCAAAAGTCCGAGGGCGCTAAGGGCAAAAAAAGCGGATTTTTTATTAATCATTACTAATGAGGGGTTCTTTGTTAATTGGGTTGCCCAGAGACGATTTGCCTACAGGCGTTCTGTTAGAAAAACACTTCAAATAAAATTTGACAAGATGCATTTTAAAAAACTTTCCTCAACCATACTCCCTTGCGGGCAGGATAGTTTGTTGCTGTTGGAAATATCGTTCTCCCCGAATTTCGGGCTCTGAGCCCCTCCAAATAGGGAAATTAGCTCTAAAAAATATTCCTTTCAGAAAGATTGACGCTCTTTAAGCGTAAAATTTCCTAATGAAAGTGGGTTCGATCGTTTTAATCGCCAACTTTTTTGGGGTTTTTTCGGCAGTTGCGGTCGACACGGCAACTCCAAACGCCGAACAGCTTGAATTCTTCGAGAATAAAGTGCGGCCGCTTCTTGCCGACAAATGCTATCGGTGTCACTCGACCAAGGCAGAGGAAAAAGGAAAATTGAAAGCAGGGCTTTTTCTCGATTCACGGGCTGGGCTCCTGAAGGGAGGAGATTCAGGATCTGCTCTTACACCGGGAGATCCTTCAAAAAGCTTTCTCGTCGAAGCGGTGAATTACCGCAACGAAGACATGGAGATGCCCCCGAAGGGAAAATTAAAGGATGAACAAATCAAAATCTTGACCGACTGGGTGAAAATGGGTGCTCCCTGGCCTCGGGTGGAGTCGACCTCCGAAATCGCCCAAGCTCAACCTAAGGAAGCCTACGATTGGGATCGTTTTCGTCGGGAGCATTGGTCATTCAAACCAGTTACAAAATCCGACTTGCCGCCAGTCGAAAATCGCTCCTGGCCTCGGTCGCCGATTGATTACTATACACTTTCAAAACTTGAAGCAAAGAACCTCGAGCCAAATGCGTCTGCTGAAAAGCGGATTCTCATACGCCGGGCCTATCTTGATTTGACGGGGCTGCCGCCGACACCGGAACAAGTCGAGGAGTTTCTCGAGGACGTAGCGGCAAATGCTTTCGAGAAAGTTGTCGACCGACTTTTAGCCTCGGATCATTACGGCGAACGTTGGGCAAGACATTGGCTCGACGTTGCGCGTTACAGCGATGGTCTGGGTGGATTTGGTGATAATAGGGCGCTGCCAGATGCCTGGCGATACCGTGACTGGGTTGTCAATGCCCTGAATTCTGACATGCCGTATAACGATTTTGTTTCCCGTCAAATTTCGGGGGATGTCATCGATGATCATCCGGACCCAGTTGCGACTGGCTTCTTTGTGGTTGGCCCAAATTACACCTCTGATGGGGGTGACCCGGAGGCCAAAGCACAGGCCCAAGCCGAGACGCTTTCAGACCGCGTTGATACCTTTTCTCGGGCCTTCCTTGGCTTAACTACCGCTTGTGCACGATGTCATGATCATAAATTTGATCCTATTACGACGCAGGACTACTACGCAATTGCTGGTATTTTTAGAAACACCCGAATTGGTGAGCACCCTCTCGCGCCCCAAGGTGTCGTTGACGCATACAGGCAAGGTCAGGACGCAATCAAAAACCAGAATAATGCGGTCAATCAGTTCCTTAACGACGAGAGTAAACGACTGAAGATCGAGCGGAAAGACATCGAGAAATCGATGGGGGAAGAAGCTAAGAAGAAGGTCGCTACGATGCGTGCCGAGTTGGATCGTTTGAAGAAAGTAGCTCCCAAAAAATATGAGACGGCTCATGTTCTTCAAGAGGCTGGCAAGAACAACATGCACGTTGCCTTGAGGGGTGATTTACGAAAGAAGGGAGAATTGGTTCCTCGCCGATTCATCCAAATCCTCGCTGGAGAATCGCCATCACCCTATACTGAGGGCAGCGGGCGCCGCGAACTGGCCCAATCTGTCACCGCTCCAGACAATCCCCTCACCGCTCGGGTCATCGTCAACCGGGTCTGGCAATGGCATTTTGGCAAAGCTCTTGTGAGAACTCCCAGTAACTTTGGGGTTCTCGGTGAGAAACCGACCCATCCCCAACTACTCGACTGGCTCGCCCACGATTTTGTCGAACATGGGTGGTCGCTGAAACGGCTTCATCGCCAGATCATGCTTTCGTCGACATGGCAAATGAGCAGCCGATTTGACAAAGAAAAATTCACGGTGGATGGAGATAATAATTTTCTGTGGCGAATGAACCCTCGCCGGCTCGAGGTTGAATCTTGGCGTGATTCCTTGCTCGCTGTCACTGGCGAACTTGATCAAAGAGTTGGGGGGAAACCCGATGGGGAGATTCTACGGAGTAAGCGCCGTACTCTCTACGCGACCATCAGCCGCACTGGCGACCGTTTTGAGTCCGATGCCTTCCTGCGCCTTTTCGATTTTCCGGCGGCGGTTTCCACAAGTGCGTCCCGCCCAACCAGCACCGTGCCTCAGCAATATCTCTTTATGATGAATAGTCCTTTTATGAACGAGCGAGCAAGAACCTTGGGCGATCATCTTAACGGCTTTAAGGAGCCAATTTCCGAGCGAATTAAAATAGCCTACCAACAACTTTATTCTCGTTTCCCGGATCCTGCCGAAATTGAGCTTGGGAAGCAATGGCTTGGCGATAATCTAAGTTCCAAAAGTTGGCATCAATATGCACAAGTTTTGTTAAGTGCCCACGAACTCATCCAGATCCAGTAGTATTATGAAATTCCTCGAACACGAACTGGCGTATCGCCGGGCGATGCAATCTCAAATCACCCGCCGGGAGGCGCTCGCAAAAATGGGGGCGGGAATTGGTAGTATCGGATTGGCGAGCATGTTTGGAAACAATGCTTTTGGCGCTGAAAATTCCGCGAATCCCCTCGCTCCAAAGAAACCTCATTTCGCGCCAAAGGCAAAGCGGCTCATCCAGCTTTTCATGCCCGGAGGACCGTCGCAGGTCGATACCTTTGACTACAAGCCGTTACTTGCGAAACATGCTGGGGAACGTCCCGAAAGTGTCGATCGGAAATCTCTTCGTAATACCAAAATGGGGCTCATGCCCTCGCCGTTTGGATTCAAACAATACGGTGAATGTGGCAAGTGGGTCAGCGATATTTTTCCGGAGGTCGCAAAGTGTGTTGACGACATCACTTTCGTCCACTCGATGCATACCGATATCCCCGAGCATGCTGGTGGCATTCTTATGACCAACCTTGGGGCCCTGCAACCTAACCGCCCTAGTATGGGATCTTGGCTGACCTATGGACTTGGTGCGGAAACCGAAAATCTTCCGGGATTTGTGGCGATGTCTCCGCGGGCCCAGCCGCGGGGGAAGCTGGCCAATTGGGGGAATGCCTTCTTGCCAGGGGCTTACGCAGGTTCATACGTCAACATTCAGAACATGAAGCCGGATGCCGTGATTCGTGATTTGAAAAACTCGAATCTTTCACGAGAGGAGCAGCGAAAGCAGGCTGATCTCTTGACGAAGATCAACAAGCTGCACCTTGAGCGTCTCGAGCAGGACCAAAATCTCGAAGCTGGGATCCAGGCTATGGAGATGGCTTTCCGGATGCAGTTCTCGGTGCCGGAAGTCTTCGACATTGCAAAGGAGAGTGAGGAAACCCGGAAACTTTATGGGGAAAGCGAATTTGCCAAAGGCTGTCTTATTGCCCGACGCCTAGTCGAGGAGGGCGTGCGCGTCGTTCAGCTCTCACATTCTATCGACGGATACGATATTGCTTGGGACACCGGCCACGGCGATATCGTGGGCGGTCATGCGAAGCTTGCGAAAGCTTGTGATCAGGGAATTGCGGCTTTGCTTAAAGATCTTGAGGGACGTGGTTTGCTCGATGAGACGCTTGTCGTTTGGGGTGGTGAGTTTGGGCGTGCGCCCACTTCCGAAGGAAAGAAAGGCCGCGACCACGACCATTACGGCTATACGACCTGGATGGCAGGCGGGGGAGTCAAGAAAGGCTTCAGCTACGGTGCCACCGATGAGTTTGGATTATCAGCCGTCGAGGACCGCGTCCACGTCCACGATATGAATGCGACGATTCTCCACCTCATGGGCCTCGATCACGAGAAGCTCACCTACCGCTATTCTGGGCGTGACTATCGTCTCACCGACGTTCATGGCCACGTGGTCCATGATCTGATTGCCTGACCGAAGAGCCGGTAATAGGGCGGGATGAGCGTCTTCTTTGACTAGAAAACAAGGGATCCGTCCAAAAAGTAGGAATTCGACCACTGAGTTCTTTTTGACTTATTCGGTGCCAGTCTTACTTGTAGTTTCGCCAAGCGGTTCATTTGGGATTCATCTTTATTCCTTAATTCTCCCGTAGATTCTTTTAGCTAAAAGGAATTTTAAAAATCACACGCTAACAATCCCATGTTTTCCATTCGTCAAAAGAGGCACATCTATAAAATCTATATCCTTGGCCTCATTGGTTTATTGAGTGTTCAAGATTCGGTCGCGCAGCAGCATATCATCGGGTGGCAGACTTTTGAAAATAGTAGGGCTGGAAATAATAATTCCGGAATTCAGGACGATACCCCTGATTCGAACTCCACATATGATTCAACTCCGATGGGGTCGAGTTTTGGGAATCTCTATTTAACTGGGAGTATCGGAGTAAATGCCTCAGGAGAGGGATGGGGAGGACTAGGGCAGGCCACAAATAAAGACTTTTTGAATGGAGGAACATTTGGAGCGTCTCTGGCCATCACTAGCGCCACTCTGGCGGATGGATCTCCCGGGGTTCGCATCGGTCCTTTTGGGAATCCACCGCCTA
>PBSY01000091.1 GCA_002726915.1 Verrucomicrobiales bacterium
AATGACCGACTCACTGAGGAGGAAATCGCCTTTGTGAAACAGTGGATCAACGCCGGTGCGGTTTGGCCTTCTGATGAAACAATGCTCGCGATCCGGAAGGAAAGTGCCAGAGAAGCTGTCAATGAGGACGGGATAATTGTTGAGAACAGTGGAGGTCTCGGGGACGACTGGACCTATCGTCGTTACCAACCTGAAGATGTCTGGGCTTTTATGCCGCTGGAAAAGCCAGAGGTTCCTCACAGTGAACAAACCGGTTTGAGAGAAGGAGCTAATCCGGTTGATTCTTTCATCCATCTCAAACTTAAGGAAGCTGAGGTGAAGCCGGCTCCAAGAGCGAATGGTATGATACTTTTGCGACGCGCCACATACGACCTCACGGGTTTACCGCCGACCCCGGACGAGACGGCGCAGTTTGACAAAGAATGGAAAACCGATTCTGAGCAGGCGTGGCGTAATCTCATAGACCGGCTGCTCGAAAGCCCCAACTACGGAGAGCGTTGGGCTCAGCATTGGCTCGACGTGGCTCGTTATGCAGACACCGGCGGCATGTCCAACGACTATGAACGTTCTAACGCGTGGCGCTATCGTGATTATGTCATCCGCGCCTTCAACGAAGACAAACCCTACAACAAGTTTATCATCGAGCAGCTCGCTGGTGATGAGTTGGCAGACATCTCTGTGGCTGGGCGAAAGGGTGCGGACAAGGTGCACGCGACTCGTCTGAAGGGAGACTACAATCAGCAAGAAGCTGAGTGGATTGTCGCCGCGAGCTTTCTTCGTATGGGAGCGTGGGACAACGCGATGGTGAAGCAGCCCGAGGCCCGCCAGATTTATCTAGATGATGTCGTCAACTCTGTCGGTCAAACCTTTCTCGCCACGACGATGCGCTGTGTTAAATGTCACGACCACAAGTTTGATCCGATTCCGACAAAGGATTACTACCGCATGTATTCGGTATTCGCTTCTACCCAAATGGCGGAGCGCAACGTCCCATTCCTTGAAGACGAAAGCAGTGAAGGCCTTCCCGAAATGAAAGCCTATACCGAGCACATGCATAATTACGCGGTGAAGGAGAAGAATAAGCTTACCAACAAGCGTGAGGCGGCGGCCAAGAATTGGTATGATGAAAACAATCTTCCCTATGTCAATCACGCCAAACGTAGGAGCATGGACGACGATGTAAAGCCTCCGCGGCATGTTGGTCTGAATATTGCCGAGCAAGGCCAGCTCAAAGTGCGCGAACAGGATGAGTGGATCTGGAATCGTCGTCTTCAGCGCTCTGAGCCGATGGCGAACAGTGTCTACAGTGGTGCAAAGAAGAATAACAATGGCCGGGGCCTAACCATGGACCAGCAGCAGGACGTCAAGTGGCGTCCGGAGAACTTTATCTACACAGGAGGAGCACTGGAAGCGCCCGGTGAACCGGTCACTCCCGGTGTCCTTAGCGCGCTTGGTTTGTCGGTGGAAGGAGTAGGCAACGACGATCCATGGGCAATCACCGAGGAGATTGAAGGTCGTCGCCTTGCTTTTGCCAAGTGGGTTGCTAACGAGCGTAATCCGCTCACTGCTCGCGCGTTTGTGAACCGAATCTGGCAGCACCACTTCGGTCAGGCCATCGCAGGTAATCCTAACAACTTCGGTGCAAGCGGCAAAAAGCCGACTCATCCCGAACTGCTCGACTGGCTCGCTGCTGATTTTATAGAGAACGGTTGGACCTTGAAGCGACTCCATCGCCTTATTATGACATCGGGCACCTACCTTCAGGCTAGTCACCATCCAGAACGCGAATACATCGCTGCGGAGGATCCTAACAATAAACTGTTAGCCTACTTCCCGATCCGTCGTCTTACGGCTGAAGAAATGCGTGATTCGTTCCTTTCCGTTACTGGTGAGTTGGAGGATGCTCGCGGAGGTCTGCCTATTAATCCTGAAATTAATATGGAGGTAGCACTCCAACCGCGCATGATCCAGTTCTCCCTCGCGCCGGCTTACCAACCGGACCCAAATCCTGAACAGCGTAACCGCCGCACCATCTACGCTTACCGCTCGCGTGGGATGGCGGATCCATTCCTTGAATTATTTAACCAACCTAATCCGAATGACGCCTGTGAAATGCGCGATGATGCGGCGGTTTCTCCACAAGCTTTTACGTTGCTTAACAGCGACATCATCACAGATCGCTCCATTGCCTTTGCCAGGAGCCTTAAGGAGCAGGCGAGTAATCCGAAGGAGCAGATTAATAGAGCCTTCGTGAGAGCATTTGGCCGCTCCGCCGATCCTATAGAAATAAAGCAGCTCTCTGGATATCTTTCGGACATGGTGGAGTATCATCAGCAGGTGACTCCCGAAGTTCCGGAATATCCAACTAAGATCATCCGTTCTCTGGTGGAGGAGTTGTCCGGTCAGATCTTCAAATATGAGGAGATCCTCCCGAATTTCGAAGATTACCAGCCCGATCTCAAGGCCTCGGATGTCGATGCCGAGACAAGAGCGCTTGCGGATGTATGCCTCTTGCTTTTTAACACCAACGAATTCTCCTACATTTATTAATCAGGTAAATCGAATCCCCGTTCGTTATGAATCTCAATATTTGTTCACGGCCCATATCGACTGCTGGTTCGCGTCGTGAATTTCTCTACGGTCTTGGTGCCACGCTTGGCGGCGTTGCTATGACTGACATGTTAGCTGCTGAAGGTATAGGAACTGGAGTGTCCGCAGGCCCATTGATGCCGAAGAAACCGATGCACACCCCGAAAGCGAAGAACGTGATCATGCTTTTTATGGAAGGGGGACCCGGTCACATGGACACTTTCGATCCCAAGCCAAAGCTCCAGGAAATGCATAAGCAGGAGTCTAATCTAGCGGCTGGGCTAGCGACTGGATTTAAATTCTTCGTCGGCAGTCCCTTTGATTCCCGTAAAGTAGGGGAGTCCGGCATTGAGATGAGCGACCAGTGGGTTCATATGGCCGACCCCGAAGTGGCTGATGAGCTCTGTAACTACCGTGGTTGCCAAGCGGAATCACTTAACCATCCAGAAGCTCTGTTTCATATGAACACCGGCAGCCGTCTTGGTGGTGATCCAGCGGTTGGTTCTTGGGTTAACTATGGACTTGGTTCCATCAACCAGAATCTGCCGGGCTATGTTGTTATGACTGAGTTGGCTATGCCGCAGGGCGGTTCCCGCAACTGGAGTAGTGGATTCCTGCCCGCTCACTTTCAGGGCACACGGCTGCGTTCTGAAGGTTCTCCTATTCTTGATCTGAATTCGCAGGACTTTAAGTCCCGCGAGCACCAGCGAAAGGCGCTCGACGAACTCAACTTACTCAATCAAAAGCACGCCGGTCTGCATCCTCAGCACGACGCGCTGGCTTCTCGCATGGAGAACTACGAGCTTGCTTACCGCATGCAGATGGAAGTGCCTGGTGTGATCGATATCGAGAGCGAGCCCGAGCATATCAAAGAACTCTACGGTCTCGATCGTAAGGACACCGAAACCTTCGGTAGGCAGTGCCTAATGGCACGCCGCCTTGTTGAGAAGGGCGTTCGCTTTGTGCAGATATTTTCAGGTGGATGGGACAGCCACGACTATCTTGAGAAGGGGCACTCCTCACGGATCCGCAGTGTCGACAAAGGTATGGCTGGCCTTATTAGGGACCTTAAACGTCGGGGCATGCTCGATGATACGCTAGTGATCTGGTGCGGTGAGTTTGGTCGCACGCCAGACAACAATAAGCGTGGCGGGGTATACTCTCTTGGTCGCGGTCACAATGTAGACGCGATGACCATGCTCTTCGCTGGGGGCGGGGTGAACAAAGGGTCAATTGTTGGTGCGACCGATGAGCTCGGTGCTGAGGCAGTGGACGTTGTTCATCCGATCCGCGACGTGCATTGCACGATTCTACATCTGCTCGGGTTAGACGATAACAAGTTGACCTACTTTCACGGTGGTCGTTACAAGCAGTTGTCGCAGTTTGGTGGGAAAATCATCCCGGAACTAATTGCTTGAAAGCCATACAAGAACTCGCCTAAGAGGACTCTTAGGGCAACATTTTCGCCTAATGCAATCATTGTGTTACCTTTTTCATAGCTGACTAGACTCATGATGAATGGATCATCTAAAACAGTGGGGCGACGCCGTTTCCTCCAAGGAGTTGGCGGTTCGTTACTGGCACTGCCATTGCTGGAAAGTAATGCGGCCAATTCGGGCACAACTTCACCGAAACGCCTCGCTGCGACGGGCATCTTTTATGGATTAATGCCTCACTATTTCCACCCCAAAAAGGTTGGGCGCGATTATAAAATGACCCGCCTACTCGAACCGCTGGCGTCACATCGCAATGATTTCACAGTTTTCTCCGGTCTCGATCACAATTTAGGTGGAGGGCACAATAGCACGAAGTATTTTCTCTCAGGCATCCCCGTGACTGAGGCGCGAGGATTTGCTGAGGCAAACATCTCCGTCGATCAGAAAGCCGCTCAGTTTGTGGGTGGCGATACTCGCTATACCTCCCTTGTGTTGGGGTGTGATACAGGCCAGGAACATACGCTTTCGTGGACCCGCAACGGCAATGCGATACCAATGATCGAAGAAGCGGAGCGACTTTACGGACTGCTTTTTCGTAGGGAAAACTCCTACTCTCTCACTCGCATTGAGAAGGAATTTGAAAATAAGCAGTCCATTCTTGACCTTGTGAGGGACCAGTCGAAATCTTTCGAAAGAGGATTAGGGGCTTCTGATAAAGAGAAGCTCGATCAATATTACACGTCGGTCAGGTCATTGGAGGAGCGTATTGAACAGAGCGGGCGCTGGCTCAATCGTGAAAAGCCAACGACTAACTATTCGTTGCCCGGCGGGATCGATGAGCTCACTCTGCATGATAAGACACCGTTTTTCTATGATCTCATGGTGCTTGCTCTGCAAACTGATTCGACACGGGTGATTAGCCTGAGTTTCACCGAACTTGGTAAAGAGGGTGGAGGTATTCCGGGTGTCAGTAGTGGATATCACTCCCTTTCACATCACGGACAGGTGCAGTCGGTGATGGATGAACTTGCGCGGGTGGAGCGATTTCACACGGCGCAGTTTTCCCGCTTTCTCGATAAGCTCAAGGAGGTAAAAGAGCCTAATGGCCAGAGTCTGCTCGACAATACGATGGCCTTGTTCGGCAGCGGCATGAGCAACGGAAACTCGCACAGTTTGCGCGATCTGCCGGTCGTGTTGGCCGGTGGTGGGTTCAAGCATGGAGAGCATAAGCATTACGCCAAAGAGGGAAAGACCTCACTCTCGCTCTGCAATCTTTACCTCACTATGTTGCAGAATTTTGGATTGGAGATCGATCAGTTCAACAATTCAACTGGAACGCTGACTGGGCTTGAGCTGACGTGATGGTGACTGCTTTTCGGAAAGTTTTTGTATTTATCGGAGCGTTTCTTGCAACCGGGGGTTGGCTTCGATCGGAGGTGAACTGGATCACCCTCAACAACGATGTCCATGCTTTCCTCCAGAGCTACTGCGTGAAGTGTCACGGTGCCAATGACAATAAAGGTGATTATGTGCTCCATGATTTTTTCAAGCGCGATGGAGAACAGTGGAAAGTCAATGTGGCCGATAATGAAAACCTCTACGTTTTGCGGGATGTGCTTGACCAGCTCAATCTCGGAGAGATGCCGCCGGAGAAGAAGGGTGTGAAGCAGCCCAAATACGAAGAGGTCAAAGCAACAACAGCTTGGCTCACCGATACCTTGCTGTCCCTTGAAGAGGGAAAGCGGTCCAACGTGACTGTTCTGCGACGTCTCAACCGAACAGAGTATCGCAATACGATGCATGATCTACTCGGTTTGGATGGGCTAACGAAAGATCTTACCTCTAGCTTTCCGGCGGACGACGAATACCACGGCTTTACCAATATTGGTGAAGCACTCAATCTGAGTGATGCTCATCTTGAGGCATACTTAGAGGCGGCCGACAAGTATCTGCGAATGGCGTTTCACTTTGGCGAGATACCAAATCCAAGACACATCGAGTTTGAGCCGGAGTCTTGGGGCTACGAATCGCGAATGGCGGTGACTCCGTGGATGTATCGCCTCGCGACACCTGGGAGGTATCTCGACATCGGGGCGGGTGCGAAGCAGCTCAGCGAGAAGTTCGACCTCGCAACCTACCCTCGTCCTTTTGTGAATCGGGGCATCGAGGAGGCGGGCTACTATCGCATCACGATCAATGCGGAAGCGATTCGTCGCCTCACCCATCCCTATGACCCCTCAATGATCCCGACAGATCTGACGCCTCCGATGCAGTTAGGACTCTATATTTCAGACGGCAGGAAAGGCGCTGCAGCCGCGGGCGTGAAATCCCGTTCTAAGGTTGGATGGTGGGATCTTAAGGATCACGAAGCGCAAGACTTTGAAGTGACTGTCTGGCTCGACAAGGGTGCGGTTCCGATGCTCAACTGGGACAACGGTCCCGGTCCTTCCGATTACTGGATGCGCGATATTTTAATAAAGTATCACACCGATGTGGAGTTTCGTGGCAAACAAGGGGCCCACGCTTGGCACATAAAGCCGGATACGGCGGTTCCCGGGCGTATTGTCTCAGATGTTTGGAAGGGGCCTCTGGTCAGAGTGCACGACTTTGTAATGCAGGGACCCATTCATAAGACATTCCGTTCACGCGCTCAGTTTGAATTCGCCGACGGGGTGACCGATATTAGAGAGCTGGATCTCGAACTGGCCCTGAAGCGTTTTACGCGCAAGGCCTTTCGTCGGCCCGTCGCCCCGACAGATTACGAACCCTTTGTTAGACTGGCGAAGCATGCCATGAAGGACTTGAAGCGTTCTCGCGAAGAAGCTTTCTACATAGCCCTCAAGGCAGTACTCGTGTCTCCGGACTTCCTTTACCTGAAGGAGAGAGGTGACGAGAATGGTAAGCTGACTTCCTGGGAGATGGCGAGTCGACTTTCTTATTTCTTGTGGAGTTCGATGCCCGATCCTGAGCTTTACTCAATGGCTCGGTCGGGTGGCTTATTGAAGCCCGAAGTAATTCAGCAGCAGGTCGAGCGGATGCTAGAGGACCCAAAGAGTAGGGACTTTGTAGAAGGTTTTGCCACGAGTTGGCTGCGTCTAGATAAGCTGGGAGAGATGCCGGCGGACTCCCTCAAGTTCCAGGAATATTACCAGTATGGGCTCGAAGACTCGATGAAGGCTGAGACACTTGCCTTTGTGCAGCATGCGATGGAGGCCAATGCACCACTGACGGATTTCCTTGATTCGGACTACACCTTCATGAACGAGGATCTCGCCCGCCACTATAAGGTGGGGGATGTGAAAGGAATGCACTTACGGCGGGTTGCGTTGCCAGCAGAGAGTCCTCGGGGTGGATTACTAGGGCAAGCAAGCATTCTAACCTTGAGTGCAAACGGAATTGATACCTCACCGGTAGTTCGAGGCGTCTGGGTACTTGAGAATTTGATGGGCACACCTCCGCCACCTCCGCCACCGGACGTGGAACCACTTGATCCCGACGTGCGTGGCGCGATCACGATCAAGCAGCGTCTTGCTAAGCACAGCGAGATTGAATCCTGCGCGGATTGCCACGCCAAGATCGATCCTTTTGGCTTTCCGCTGGAATACTTTGATCCTGTCGGAGGCTACCGTGAAACCTACTTTCGCAGTCGCCGCTGGGATCGAGTGGAGCGCCGAACCGTCGCTTTCCCCGGGCGCCCTGTCGATGGCTTGGCTGAGTTGCGGTCGGGTGAAATCTTTTCCAATCCCAACGAGTTGAAAGCCGTGTTACTTGATCGCAAGGACGTTTTCGCCCGGGGATTGACGGAAAAGTTACTCACTTATGCTGCCGGTCGCACCATGACGTATCGTGATCACGGGGAGTTGGAGCGGATGGCGAACCGAGCGCTTCTAGAAGGGCATGGTTTCCGCAACTTGATTGTCGATGTGGCGATCAGTGAGGTGTTCACGAACCGGTAAAGAACGGCTAGCTGACTGACTTTATCCGCTCTTGCCCGTTCTATTGATAGTCGTTACCGGTGCAAGCTTTCCACCACGCATTCCAGGCTCTACTAAGCTCTTTAACTTTCTCTGGCATCTGGTTGGCCAGATTGTTTAACTCACTGCGGTCGTTAGCCAGGTCGTAGAGTTCCCATTCACCCTTGTTATGGCGCACAAGCTTTAGGTCACCCTGTCGTATGGCATTTCCGCTACCCCATTCCCAGTAAAGGTATCCGCCACGTTGCAGGGGAGTATTTTGAAATGCTTTGGTGATGTTAATGCCCTGTCCCTTAGCTGGATTTTCTGCACCGGCGAGAGAGGCAACTGTTGGAGCAATATCGACGAGGTGAACTGGTTCGCGACAAATTCGGCCAGGCTCTTCGATTCCTTTGGGCCAGTGCACGATCATTGGGGTGCTGATACCGCCTTCGTGGCTCTTTGTTTTAAAATTCCGAAGCGGTGTATTGCCAACGTTTGCCCAACCCTGGTGGTAGGGTTCGTAGCTGTCGACTCCGCCGATTGGAACATCGTCTCGATAGTTATCAACACGGTGACTCGGGTCGGTGGTGCAGGCACCGTTATCCGAGAGAAAGAAGATGATTGTGTTTTCGAGGCGTCCCTGTCGATCGAGAAGTTTGATGATTCGCCCGATGTTGTCATCCATGCGCTCCACCATGGCCGCGTAAACTTCCATCTGGGTGATGCGCCGCTGCTTTAATTCCGGAGAGAGAGAATCCCAAGCCTGGCCGTAGTCAGTCGGTGAGAGTGGGGTGATTTGCGCATCGAACAAGCCGGACTCGATCTGCCGCTGGTAGCGTGCTTCACGAATCACGTCGTAGCCGCCATTGTAGCGCCCCCGGCATTTCTCGATACTTTCCTTCGGTGCATGCAGGGGCCAGTGGGGAGCGTTGTAGGCGAGGTAAAGCAGGAAGGGTTGATCGTCTTCTGGAATTCCCTCGAGCCACTCGATACTTTTATCGGTGAAGACGTCAGTGGCATACCAGTCGGCTCGATTTGGAATGAATGGTTCAGTGATTTTGTCCTCGTCGAGAATCCATTGATAATGCTCGATTCGTGCCGGTTCCGGGGCACCGGCAGCAGATGCGTTACCAGGGTTCCAGCAGTTGATAGCTCCGCCGAGAAATCCATAAAAGTGATCGAAGCCGCGGGTCCGCGGATCGAAGCTGGCGTGATGCTTGCCGGACCATAGGGTGCGGTAGCCTGCCGACCGAAGGGCCTCGCCAAGCGTCGTGGTCTTGTTGAACTCTCGATCTGTTTCCTGAAACCAGACACCGGTTAGCAGGCAGGCTCGAGTCGGGAAGCATTTCGAAGTATTGTAGGCCTGAGTGAATAGGAGACCGTTTTCAGCGAGGCGGTCGAGGTGAGGCGTTTGGATCTCTGAGCCCATGCAGCCTAGATCTGAATACCCCATGTCATCCGCTAGGATGATAAGCACGCTTGGTCTGGGCGCGGCGAAAATTACTGTTGCCAGGGACAGCCCAATCGTGGCGATCGAAGTGCGAAAATCCATACCAAGAAATTAGGGCAATTGGTTGGTCCGTGTCGATCCGCTAATGCCTGTGCTGAACTAAGTCATCAGTTTTTTCCGAATGACTCGCTCTTTACGATGGCTTTGACGAGGTCTTTGAGACCCCCGTCTTCCGCTTTCAATTTGGCCAACATGTGCTCGACGACCTCGCGATCACCAAAATCGAGTTCGCGTCCGAGCGAGTAGGTGAGTAGTTTCTCAGCAAGGCACTTGGTGAAATCATCGCTTCGCTCGATCATCAGGTCACGGAATTCAGAGGGGTTCTGAAATTCGTCTCCGCTGGGCAACTTACCTGAAGCGTCGACTGGGTTTCCACGGTTGTATTCGTCGCGCCAAGAGCCGATCGCGTCGTAGTTCTCAAGGGCAAATCCGAGCGGGTCGATCTTGCGATGGCACTCGGCACAACTGGTTGCTTCGCGATGCTTCGCCAGTTCTTCGCGAAGGGAAGTTGCTCCGGTGATGTCAGGATCCAATTCCGGCACATCTGGCGGAGGCGGGGGTGGCGTGTAGCCTAACACTTTCTCAAGGACATAAATTCCGCGAACCACTGGAGAGGTGTCGACTCCGTTGGCCGAGGCGGTCAGGAAAAGCCCTTGACCCGTCAAGCCACGACGGCCGGAACCTTTTAGGGAAACTTGGCGCATGTGACTGCCTTCGAGGCCTTCGATTTTGTAGTGCGCCCCCAACTCGCGATTGAGAAAAGAGTAATCTGCGGTCAGGAATTCAGACGGTGGCAGGTTTTCGTCGAGAATATGTTGGAAGAACGACTCTGTCTCCACCCGCATCGCTGTCTCAAGGTTGTTCCGATAGTATTCGCGAAAATCGCCAGAAACTGGCATTTCCCCGATGCTATCAAGGCCGAGCCAGCAGCGGATAAAGTTTGAGACGAATCGCTCCGACTTTGAATCCGCTAACATGCGATCAATCTGGCGACTCAACTCTTCAGGATCCGAGAGCTTACCGGAATGGGCTACCTTCAAGAGTTCAATGTCCGGGGTAGATGACCAGAGAAAATAGGCGAGGCGGGAAGCTAGTGAATAGGCGTCCAATTCGCCTTCGCCTTCGGCCAGATAAATGAATCCGGGAGAAGCAAGAATAGTCTGGAAACCAAGCTGAAGGGCTCCGAGAGGCTTTAGACCTCCCTGAAGCTTGGCTAGAACCATCCTCTCAATTGGAGCCAGTTCTCCGTCCCTGAGCGGGCGTCGGTAGGCGATCTGAGCAAAGGCGCGGAGACGCTGAGTGATCGTTCCTGGGTTTAAGTCTTCCGGCTGCAAGTCGCCGTAGAGTCTTTGATGTCCCCTGGGCGGCCATTCTTCGATATGTGGTCCGTCGACTTGGATTTCCCAGACTCGCAGTTTGGGTCCACGGTAGACTTTAAGTAGTCCGTGTGATTTTTCGTTCCCCGCTTTCATTTCTGCAAAGGGTGCGACTTCTGGATGTTCGGCAGCGTTGCTACTTATGATTCGGACAAGCCGCTTGGTGGCCATGGTTCCATTGCGAAAACGAATCTCCGGTTCAAATCCTTTCTCCAGATACACATCCCACTCAAACCACTGCGGCTCATCACTGGTGAGTTCTTCCAGCGCAGCGGATCGGTATTCAGAGACACTTCCTGAGCTTGTAACGCTGCCTTCGCGATTGACGGCCGCCAACTCCAACACGAGTGGATCGCCATTACGAAAGTCGTCTAGTGCGTTCCCATAGGGATGATCACGATCCACGGCAGCCGCCTTAACTCGCACCGTGTAAATACCGCTATGAGGCACACCTTTCATGGCGAGGGGCTCAAAACCGATGTGGCCGCCGCGATAATGGCGACCGTAAAGGTCCGTGTAGGGCGTTTCAGGAATAAAGCGAAACCGGTCAACCTCAAACAACTTAGGCAGATCCTTCTTGTCCTTTCCGGTGAAATAGAACGGGGAAGCCTGCTTATAGCTTTTTGATTTGGGCCTCTCGCCAAAATAGGTGGCGCGCTGAATCCCATCTTCTGCAGCCAGTAAGTAGTGATCGAGCAACATGCCCGAGGTGACGAGACCATCACCATTGTTGTCGAAGCCATCGACGACCACTTCCGCGGGAAAATCAGCCGAAGGATTCCAGTCGGATACATCGATCGAGAGCAAGTCCCCAATGGTGTGCTTGTACTCCCACTTGTTGATTCGGCGCAAGACACTGTGCCCGCCTGTGTCGGCAAGACGAGAGGCTGCGACCGAAATAAATTCAGTCATCGTGTCAATCATTGCCATCCGTTCCGCTTCCCCCGGCTGCGGCTCATCTTCTGGGGGCATCTCCTCGAGATTGAGTTGATCCACCACTTCCTGCCAGTGCTCGATTTCATCAAGCGTCGTGATCTCGATGGTAAGATCGTCAAAGCGTCGATCCGCCTTCTGCTTATCAGGCCCATGGCAGGCCACGCAATACTGACCGACAAACTCGGTCATTTTTGGCGAGGCTGATGCGTGCGAAACCAAGAGCACCAGCGCTATGGTTAGGTCGAATCGAAGATCAACTGTTTTCATCTCGAATACGCTGCTAATCCCTCACAATTTAAGTAAGTTCCATGGGCGAGAATGTTCCCGTGCTTCTTCCGAAGCTCTCCATTTCGACCCCAAACCACTGCAAGGTTGAAAGCCAAAGGTTACTGAGTTCCACGCGATGGGTTTCCTCTGGGCAAGCGATGTGACCACGATGACGAATGCCACCACCCGCGAGGACGACTGGCAAGCACCGGTTGCTGTGTTTGTAGGCATCACCCATGCCGCTACCCATTACCACCATGGTGCTGTCGAATAGTTGCGCTTCCTTTAGTTGATTTAGGAGGAAGTTGAACTGCTTCATGAAGTAACCTTCGACCACTTCTAGTTGCTCGAGGCGTCCCTCTTCTTTGCCGTGGTGAGAAAGGCCGTGGTAGCTGCCTAGCTCCAGTTCGGAGGTATTAAAGCCCATCGGGATTTCAAAAGTAGCCACCCGGGTTGAGTCGGTCTGAAGAGCCAAGGTCAGCAACTCATAAAAAAGAGGCATCTCTTCGACGTGAAGACGCTCGATGTCCTCCACCTTCGAAATGGGAGATTGAGGCTTGGGGCGTTCAAGCCATTCATTTGACATTTGGAGCTGCTTCTCCACCTCACGAACAGAGGTGAGATACTGATCGAGCTTATCGCGATCAGCCGCGTTTAGTTTGCGCTCCATTTGGCCGGCAGATTCGCGAAGTGCATCCAGCACGCTGGAGCGGTGCATTAGGCGGACGCGTTCGGACTGTTTTGTAGCGGCATCAGATTCAACAAAAAGAGCTTGGAACAATTTTGCTGGATTGTTAACCGGTGGAATGCGAACGCCCGAGCGCGTCCAGCTGAGATCAGTGCCGTTGTGCAGACCGGCAACGATGGAAGGGTAGCGCGAGGCACTGCCCACATGCTCTGCTGCGGCTTGGTCCAGTGTCATGTTTTTGGCTTTGAAGCCCGCCGCTTCAGATTTCTTCACCCCGCTGAGGAAACTGTGTACTGCCCCGTGCCCGCCGCCTACCCCGTGATGTAGATTGGAGAAAACGGTAAAATCATTGCGATGCTCTTCGATACTTTTCAGCGTGTGGCTTATCGTGTAGTCCAGTCCCTCCTCGGTTGGGAAAAACTTTTGTGGATGAAATCCTAAGTGACTACCGATGCTGATGAGGCGCTTAGGTGCTGTCGCGTCTGTGGCCGCAGCATAGCCGCTATGAAAGCTTTCAAAGGCAGGTAGAGCCAGGCTAACGCCCATTCCCTTTAGGAAATGGCGGCGATCAACTTGTCGTGTTTTCAGATTTTTCATGGGGTTGGTAAGGCTGTTCACAGGCAGTCTCCTTAAAGCTTAAAAAGAGTTACGAATCTATTCAGGCGCCGGCTTCCACGAGCACCCGAATTTGATCCACACTGTCTTGAATGCTCATGCGGATGTAAAGGGTGCGGCGATCATCGCTGAGTTCGACTTGGTCATCTTTATTGATGCCTCTTCGGCTGATATTTTTGAGCTGAGCTCCCGGCATGGCAAGCACGGCATCAGATGCGTCAAGTTGATCGGGTCTTAGAATGAGTCCAACAACAGGACGATCGAAGTGAAGTTCGGCGGTAAAGACGCGATCTTTTGAAGAGGAGGTTTTAACTCCGGGGTGATATTGCAGGAGGTAGGAATCGACCGTCAGGCTTTCGGTGAGATATTCGATCTGCGAGCGAAAAGGGTATTGGTGCAAACCGGTGCGAGTCGAATTTAGTGCGTAGCCTTCCGGTAGGGTGACGTTCTCTCGCTCCGGAAACAGAAGTAGAGACGATGAATCAATCACAAGCCCGGGAGCGAGGCGTTCGCCGGGTCGAGAAACTCGCAGGTCGCCCCTAACACTCTCTACTCCGAATGAAGTTTCCCAGGTATTGAGGAAGGCGTCCACGAGATGGGGAATGGATTGGGCGGGCAACTTAGATTGGGTGCTTTGAGTGGATTGCCCTGCGAAAATACGTCGAGCCCGAGAAGCCCCGAGGAGTTCGACTTCCCCCTCAAACACGGCCACTGAGGTGGTCCCATTCTCGGCGACTTCGATCCCGAAAGCAGTTCCAAGGTCGACGATTTTTTCGGTGGGGGTTACGAGGGTGAATCCTTTAATCTCGCCCGGCACTCGAATCGTAGCGCGTCCGACATCAAGGTCGGCTCCATTTGGGCCGGTGATGACGAAGGATGCCGGGGCTTCGATGGCAAATTTGGCTCCCGACGCAAAGCGAAGCACCGCACGACCTCTTTCAATTTCAACGCGCTCTCCAATCTGGAAGGTTTGGCCATGTTTCAAGCCGGTGATCCGGTTCGTCCCCTGTATGGAGGCGACCGTCGTTTCAATGGTCTGAGTCGAACCCTGATGACTCACCATCCAGCCAAGCGGGATTAGGCAGATCACCACAACGGCGGCGATACGGATCCAGACGGTGCTGTTCTGGCGGGAAGAGGCTTTGTCCCTGAAAGAGGCTTCGGCGGCCTCGGTGGAAAGGCTGTCGGCGAGTAGAGCGTCGTCGAAAAGTAGCTCTGATGCGAAGGCCCGAGCATCGGCACTTTCTCGGAGCAAAGAATTCAATAGATCGCGATCCGCTCCGGAAAAATCGGCATTCACTGAATTAAGGAGCATGGATTCCAGCTCCTTAAAGCCGTCGGTCTTATCGTGATGGATTGATTCACTCATGCGGAGGCCTCCTTTCCGATTTGGGATTCGATGCAACTGCGTAGACTGCCGCGCAGGCGCATCATGGCGACCTTGAGGGCGCTAAGTCCGCGTCCAGTTGTTGTAGCAATTTCCTGAAAGGTTTCCCCGCGGACAAAATAGGCGGTGAGCAGGTCCCGGTTTTTTTGACTCACTTTGGCGAGGCAGAATTCGAGGGCTTCCTGTCGGTCCGAAGAAGGAGTGACGAGTTCGCTGGCTTCATCGACCATCTGTTCAGCCACGTCCGGGTCGAAAATGAAGCGCTGGTGGGTGCGTTGGCGGTCGCGAACCACGCCGAGCACCTCGAAGCGGGCGATGCTGATGGCCCAGCGCGAGAAATCCTGCTTTGGATCCCAGTCCTCCGATTTCTTCCAGAGCGTGATGTTGGTGCGTTGAAGTGCTTCAGCGGCTTCGTCACCATGTCCGAGAGCCGCCTGACAGTAGCCGCGCAGGCGTGACTGCAGACGGGTGAGTGCCGACACGAAGGAGGCGTCTGGGTTGTTGTCTGGAGTAGATAAATTCATGAAACCTTGGTTCCAGAGGGTTTCTCCCGTTTGGAATGCCAAGGGTTACATAAAAAAGCAAAAAATCCGAGTCGAGGATCGGACGCCTCCACCATTAAAGCTCCGCAACCCGAATATCCCGAAAGTAGATCGACATCTCGCGCTTGCCGTGCACCTGAAGGCCGATGGTGCCGGGCTGGCTGATGATGGTATCGGACTCGTAGTCCCTCATGATCGGCTCGCCGTTGAGCCAAGTGCTGTAGGTGTTGTCGATCACTTTGATGCGAAGGGAGTTCCAGCCGTCTTTCTTGATGAACTGCTCGGCGTCGACTTGGACGGGGTAACCCTTGCCGGGGATGTAGGCCTGTGCGGTCATGTCTTTCTTGAGACTTCCGGAAACACCAATCTGAATCTGCTCTTTGGTGTCGCGAAGAAAGACGCCGGAGTCGACGTTGCCTTCGCCGAGTTTGAATTCGAGTTCGACGATGAAGTTTTTGTAGTCCACTTTCTCGGTGAGCAGGTTATCGCCCTTGCCACCGTCGTTGGTGGCCTTTATAAGGCCGTCTTCAATCAGGAATTTACCTTCTTCGCTCATGGTCCAGCCGGCGAAGTCCCTGCCGTTGAAGACGGGCTTGAGAGCGGGATCCTCGGCGAGGGCGAGAAAAGGGAGGGTGAGAGCAATAAGCAGAGTAGGAAGTTTCATTTTGGTGAGTCACATTTTGAGGTCAAAAAATTGTTGGAAACCGAGGTAGGCTATCGCCATTTCTCTATGATTCGGTTGGCAATCCGGCGAGAGAATTCATAGTC
>PBSY01000092.1 GCA_002726915.1 Verrucomicrobiales bacterium
AGCGGAGCCTAGGTCGGAGGCTTTGGAATTAGAGTCGGAGGAGGATGAAGTGGGAGAAGTGCCTTCGCCCATGTTCGGCGCAATTTCGATGGTATCCGCCGTTCTGGGGATAATGACCTGCGTCGGTGGGCCGCTATTCGCCCCTGTCGCAATTATTTTTGGTCATATGGCCGGAGCCAGGGCGAAACAAAGTCCAGTTCAGCCGGCCCCTGGCCAGACTCTTGGAGCCGTGGGCATGATGATTGGTTATGTGAATCTCGTTTTCACCATCCTCGGGCTGATCGTTCTCGTCGTCCTCCGCGAAACGGAAGTTATTCCGGACGGTTTTATTCGTGGCATGATTGCCGGTGAAGAGCCGGCGGAATAGCCCGTTTCTTTGTTGCTGCTTGCAATTCCAGTGGTTTCGCTTACTGCTGCGCGGAGTTTTGGGTTGGAATTGTCATAATTCCAGCTTTTTTAATATTGAATATTTGTTAAATAATAGGAAACTTAACGAGATACAGCCATGCTAGAAACGACAATCATTAACGTTCGCGGACGCGAAATCGTTGATTCCCGAGGAAACCCGACAGTTGAAGTGGATGTGGAACTGGAAGGCGGTGCCATTGGTCGCGCAGCAGTGCCGAGCGGCGCCAGCACCGGTGAACACGAAGCCTGGGAGCTTCGCGATGGTGATAAAGATCGTTACCTCGGCAAAGGCGTTCTCAAAGCGGTCGCCGCTGTTAACGAGAAGATCAGCGAGGAGCTGCTTGGTATTGACGCGACAGAGCAGACCGTCGTTGACAAAGTGATGTTTGAGCTCGATGCCACCGCCAACAAAAAAGAACTCGGTGCCAACGCCGTCCTTGGGGTGTCTCTGGCGGCGGCTCACGCTGCTGCAAACCAGCTTGGCCTGCCCCTTTACAAGTATCTCGGCGGACCAAACGCAAAGGTGCTCCCTGTCCCGATGATGAACATCATCAACGGTGGTTCTCACTCGGATGCTCCGATTGATTTTCAGGAGTTTATGATTGTGCCCAAGGGTGCTCCGACGTTTCGTGAAGCGCTTCGCCAAGGTGCCGAAATTTTCCACGCCCTCAAGAGCGTCCTTCATGATCGGGGACTTTCTACTGCTGTCGGTGACGAAGGTGGTTTCGCTCCGAAACTGGAGTCTGCTGAAGACGCTCTCGGCGTTATCGGCCAGGCAGTTGAGAAGGCCGGCTACAAGTTTGGCGAAGAAATTTTTATAGCCCTCGATGTAGCTTCTTCCGAGTTTTTCGATAAAAAGAAGGGCAAATATGTTTTCCATAAGTCGGACAATTCCGAAAAGACAGCAGAAGAACTGGTCGACTACTACCTCAAGCTTCAGAGAGAGTTCCCGATCATCTCAATCGAGGATGGTTGTGATGAGAACGACTGGGACGGCTGGAAAATTCTGACCGATAAGCTCGGCGAAAATACCCAGTTGGTGGGCGACGATCTGTTTGTGACCAACTCTTCTTTCCTCCAGAAAGGTATCGACCTCGGGGTGGCTAACTCCATTCTCGTCAAGGTAAACCAGATCGGTTCTCTCACCGAGACACTCGATGCGGTTGAGCTGGCTAAGGAAAATAGTTACACCTCAGTCATCAGCCACCGTTCCGGTGAGACTGAAGACAGCACCATCGCGGACATTGCTGTGGCAACGAACGCCGGTCAAATTAAGACTGGTTCTCTAAGCCGCTCTGATCGTATCGCAAAATACAACCAGCTTCTCCGTATAGAGGAAGAACTGGGTGATGACGCCATCTACGGCGGCAAAATGCGCGTTTAAGCCAAGCCGCCGGGATAGCATTTAAAATATGCGTGACCCGGAATTTCAGGATAAAATTGACCTTCCTCTCCAGATTAAAGGAGAGGGAGGGCCTCCGCTCCCCCACTTTTGGCGAAAGTCGTCACGGATCATGGAGATTGTCATATATTTGATGCTTGCGTTTGCGGTCTTCAAGTTATTTGGGCCCGAGCTCGATCGCCGTGCTGAACTGGATTCGGAAATTAACCGTCTCACTCAGATCCGCGGCGACAAGGACAGGCACGCGGCGAACCTTCGTCAGGAATATCGCCTCCTGAAAACCGATCACGAATACCTCGAAAATGTCGCCCGTGATCGCCTCTCTCTTCAGCGCGAAGGGGAATACATCATCCGGATCGATCGCGAGCTGGGGGATTGAGCGAAGGGGTTACTCTCCGACTTTTTGGGTTCCTGAGATCTTTGAGAAATTGGGGTCAGCCTCTCAAGGTTGGAAAGCTATCATTTATGCCGGATAGCTTCCCAGAACTTTAACGAATGAGCAGTGCTTTTCGAGCTGCTTTATTACATCCGCAAGCGCTTCATTTTCGCAATGGCCGGCCACGTCAACGAAGAAATAGTATTCCCAGGCGCGTCGCTTGGATGGACGGCTTTCAATCTTTGACATGTTAATCTCGAACTCTTCAAACGGTTCGAGGGCGCGATGGAGCGAGCCGGGTTCGTCGTGCACAGAGAACATGACTGAAGTGCGATCCTTACCCGTTGGTGGACAGGTCTTGTGACTGATGACGAGGAAGCGGGTCGTATTTGAGGCGATGTCCTGAACTGAGGTTTCCAAAACGTCTAGGCCATAGAGCTCTGCGAGCAGGGTGCCACCTAGCACGGCCGCGCCTTTTTCCTCAGCCGCCACTTCAGCTGCTGCTGCTGAACTCGACATTTCGATGGCCTGAATGTCGCCAAAGTTCTTCCCGAGCCAGTTGCGGCATTGGGCAATAACTTGCGAATGGCTGTAGATGTTCTTGATCTCCTCGCGAGGGCAGTTGGCCATGAGATTGTTCTCAATCGGCATCATGAGCTGGCCGTAAATCTTGAGCGGGGAATCCGCGAAGAGGTCTAGTGTGTGGGTTACGGCCCCTTCAGTTGAGTTCTCAATAGGAACCACTCCGTAGTCGGCGACGCGTCGCTCGACATGATTGAAGACATCAGCGAAGCTCGGCTGCGGAATGAGTTCAACGCTGTGCCCGAATTTACCAAGCGCAGCCTGGTGAGTCCACGTGCCGACGGGCCCGAGGTAGGCGATTTTGAGATCCTCTTCGAGTGCTAGCGCAGCCGACATGATTTCGCGATAGATGGCACGAATGGCAGTATCGGGCAGACGGCCTCCCTTACCTTTTTCACAAAGCTTTCGCAGCAGCTTTTCTTCGCGTTCGGGGGCATAAATTTCGAGACCATCGCGTTTTTTCACGATCCCGACCTCGTGAACGATGTCGGCACGTTCATTGAGTAACCGAATGACTTCGGTATCAATGGTGTCGATTTTCTGGCGCAGGTCGTCGAGGCTCATGGTAGGAAAAATCAGGTTGACTCCTCGTTGGCTGCTTCTTGGCTTGCCTCTTCGGGAGTCTCGTTTTCAGGTTCCCCGTTTTCGGGAGCAATTTCGATGTCGAGAGTGATCTCTGGTTTAGGTTCAGCTGACACGCCTTCTTCTGCGGGCGCTCCGCTCGTGACAACTTCGGAGGGGGAATCTTCGCTGCCTTCGACGGGCGCGCCCTCGTCAGCCTCTTCCTCCTCCGATTGAGCAGTGGGAAGTTCGACCTTTCGAAGTTCATCCGCATTAGGAAGATCCTCGAGGTCCTTCACGCCGAAATGCTCCATAAAATCTTCCGTCGTTTCGTAGAGCATGGGTCGACCCGGTAATTCGGCGCGGCCACCAATATGGACGAGACCACGATCCATCAACTTCTGGATAGTGCCATCGACTGAGACACCGCGAACCGCTTCGATATCAGCCTTGGTGATTGGTTGGCGATAGGCTACGAGAGCAAGTGTCTCAAGCGCCGCTGGGCTCAGCCTTTCTGGACGCATCTCGGGAAGTAGCGCTCTGATCCAGTCAGCGTAATCGCTGTGAGTAAAAAATCGCCAGCCGCTACTACCTTCCCGTAATTCAAGGGGGCTGCCGCTTTGTCCGAGTCGCTCGCTCAGTTCGGTAATGGCACGCTCGATTTCTTTTGGCGAAGTATTCTCAAGTTGGTGAGCAAACGAATCATCGAGATCCCCCGCTGCGCGACGTACTGCCTTGGCAATCTCGGCGGATGAGATCGGTTCAGGGGCAGCAAAAATCAGGGCTTCAACGATGTGAATGAGCTCCATAGTTAACACGGTTTAAAACAGCATCTCGGGAAGGGGGATAAGCTGCTTCGAAATTAGCAAATTTAAAGCGGATTCTCCCATCCTACTGATCGTTTCTTTGTAGCTCGATTTTTCCTAGAATGGACTCTTGTCGGACGCAGAAAAAATTAAGCTTCATCAGTTCGAGCAGGGCCAAGAAAGTGACAATCATTTCGTTCTTGCTCGTAGCGTCTTTGAAAAGCTCAACGAACGACATGGACATACCGGGTTCGACCGTTTCGAGAAGATGATCAATCTTGTCGCTGACGGTGTAGGTGTCGTCTACGATCTCACCAAGTCCTTCGTCTTGAAAGCGGTCGACAATGTTCTGAAAAGCCCGGATGAGATCAAAGATGCCGACGTCTTCGGAGAGTGGACGGGACTCTTCTTTGTTGGTTTCGATTCTGTCAGGCTTGCGCTTGAAGCGTTCCTGTTCCTCGGATTCGCGATTACCGAGAAAGTTCGCAGCATCCTTGAATTTCTTGTATTCAATTAGCTGGCGGATTAGATCCCATCGTGGATCTTCTTCATCCGCGTCCTCTTCGGGTGGCTGCACGTGCTTGGGTAGCATCATGCGGCTTTTGATGTAGCAGAGATTGGCCGCCATAACGAGGAACTCCCCAGCGAGGCCGATGTTAAGCATCTTGAAGGTCTCAAGATAGGCCATGTACTGCTTCGTGATGTTTTCGATCGGAATGTCGTATATATCGACCTCGTCGCGTTTGATTAGGTAAAGCAGGAGGTCCATCGGACCCTCGAAAATGTCGAGCTCCACTTTGTAAAGGAAGTCAGCAACATCGGCACTTGGAATCGAATCGTCTTCACCTGCTTCATCCACTCCTGATGCTATGGATGGCTCTGTGTTCCCGGAAGATTTAGAGGCGTTTTCGGATATGGGCGCAGAAGAGTCTTCCGAAGCGATTTGAGCTTCGGCTTCGGCTACTGGAGCGGGCGCCGGGGGCTCCCCAGCGGGTTCTGTTTCAGGATCGGTCAAAGTGAACTGTTGATCCTCATGAAAGCGTCTGGCAGCCGTGTTTGCAAGATGAGAGCGCGATTCACTGCAAAGATAATTTCCATGGGCCTACGAGTTTTCTGCGACCTGCCCGGATGATTGGACTGGTTCGCGTGCTTTACCAAGGAGGGATTTTCGGTTTCATTGTTTCTCATGAGTTCATTCCGCAACTTCCCGTCGATGATCTTACGAGCTTTTTTCGCGCTCAGTGTTTGCGGTATTGCGGGGGCTGTCATGGGGCAGGCAGACTACAAACGCTTCTATGACGAAGACAATCTTCCGAGGGTTCGACAAATCTTCCAACAAGGAGGCTATGATTTTGTTGTCCAGATCTGCGATTATTCCCTCAGTCGAGGACAACCTTCGTGGGAGTGGCGTACCCTTCGCTTCCAGGCTCTCGAAAAAATCGGGCGCTACGACGAAGCTGTCGACGAGGCAATCGCAACGACCAACCTCTTCCCTGATGCGCTTGGGGCCCTGTTAAGGGCTTATGAACTTTTCGCACGAACGGGGAGCGATGACGAGGTAGCCAAGATGCTGGCTGGCATCAATCGGGCCGCGTCCTCTGTTCCCACGCGAGAGCGCACCCCGCGCGACTACGTTGAGCTTGGGCAAGCAGCGCTTGTTCTTGGAGCGGATCCTGGAGTTGTGCTGGAAAAATATTTTGGTCAAGCCAAAGCAGTTAAGCCAAAAGGCAAGAGCATTCCGGACGGCCTGGTCGATGCCTTCATTGCGGCTGGGGAACTGGCACTTAAGAAAGATGACTATGCGAGGGCGGCATCAGAGTTTCAGGAAGGTCTGAAATTAGAGCCGGATAACCCTGATCTGTTATTTGGTCTCGCGAGGGCTTTCCTTCCCAATGACCGCGAGACTGGAGAACGGTATCTCAGTAAGGTGATTGAAGCAGCTCCCCTTCACACTGAAGCTATGCTGCTGCAGGCTGAGGCGGCAATCAATTTTGAACTTTATGACGAGGCAAGAGGGATTCTTGATCTGGTCGAGAAGGTGAATCCTCTGGAGCCCCGATCGGCGGCCTACCGAGCGGTTCTTGCGGAATTGGAATTTAACGACAAAGCTGGGTTTGATAGGGCTCGAGGACAGGCACTCGAGGTCTGGTCTGGTAATCCCGAAATCGACTATCTCATCGGGAGGGTTTTGTCTCGCAAATACCGCTATCGTGAGGGAGTTGAGAGCCAATTGCGAGCCCTCGAGATGAATCCAGATTTCTTACCCTCCAAGTTGCAACTGGCGCTGGATTACTTGCGACTTGGCGAGGTCGATAGAGCATGGCCGCTTGCTGCGGAAGTGGGTGAAGTTGATGAGTACAATGTCCTTGCCTACAATCTGGAAATCCTTAAAAAGGAGATAGAAAGTTTCGCTTCTGTTGAGACAGATGATTTCATCATCCGGTTACCTGTTGAGGAGGCCGAGATATATGGTGATCGCGTTGTCGACCTCCTGACAGAAGCAAAGGAAGTCCTTGGTGAGAAATACGGACTCACTATTGAAGATCCAACTTTAGTCGAGTTTTATCCAAATCAGCAGGACTTCGCGATTCGCTCTTTTGGATCACTGGGAGGTCAGGGGTTGCTCGGGGTTTGTTTTGGCTCAGTGGTGACCATGAACAGCCCAGGCAGCGTGACGGCCGGCAAAAACAACTGGGAGGCCACTCTCTGGCATGAGTATTGTCACGTGGTCACACTCACCGCGACTAAAAACAAGATGCCACGCTGGCTAAGTGAGGGGATTTCGGTCTATGAGGAAATTCAGCGCAACGATCTCTGGGGACAGACCATGACGCCGTCTTATCGCAAGATGATACTCGAGGAAGAGGCGCTCACCCCGATCAGTGAAATGAGCCAGGCTTTTTTCCAAGCGAAGAGTGGTCAGCACATTATGTTCGCCTATTACCAATCAATGTTGGTTGTGAAATTTATCGTCGATAATTTCGGCATGGAAGCCCTCCGGGGGATTCTAGCTGATTTGGGGGAAGGGGCTCTCATTAATGAGGCCATTGCGGCGCACACGATCCCGATGGAAGAGATGGAGATCGCTTTTCGCGGAGAAGCCCTGCAGCTTGCGACGGATTTTGGTAAGGATGTCGATTGGACAGTTCCTGATCCTGAGGAAGTCAATCCGGTCAGCTCACTCGCGGTCGCTGCATTTCTGAAGAAGAATCCGAGAAACTTCTGGGCTTTACAAAGTCATCTGCAGCACCTCATCGAGAAGGAGCAATGGACGACGGTGGTGAAGCAGGCTGAACGGCTCATCGGCTTGCTTCCCCGCTACACGGGGCCAGGCAACGGCTATGGTGTAAAGGCGACAGCGTATCGTAAGATGGACGATAAGGAAGGAGAGTTGGCCGCACTCGAAGAATTCGCCTCTCACTCAGCTGAGGCTTTTGATTCTTTTAATCGACTCATTGACGTTGGTTTTGAGACGGAGAGTTGGGAAAGTATTATCGCCAATGCCGGTCGCAGCACTGCGATTAATCCATTCCTAGAGCGAACTCACTATTGCAGCGCGTGTGCACATGCTGCGCTCGATAATCGCGAAGCGGCAGTAGGAGCGTTTGAGAGGTCACTCAAGCTAGCGCCAAAGAATCCTTCCGAGGTCAATTACCGTCTTGCGAGAGTGCTTCAGCCTGACGACGCCCACCGTTCCAAGCGGCATGTTATGGATGCGTTGGCGGATTCGCCTCGTTATCGCGATGCTTACGCGTTGCTTCGCGAGCTAAATGCTCCAGAGATTGAAGAGGGAGCTGATTCCGAACCTAGCCGAAAGGAAGAAGCTCGTACATCTCCAGGGCGGATTCAGACAAACGAGTGAAGAAGCTCCCTCCATTGGCCCATAGAGAGAGTCCAAAGGACTTAAAGGTGGCGGTGGGCGAAGCCACGATAAGCATCGTGCAAATCAGCACCACGTTGACCGAAAAGATCAGGGTAAACGAAAAGAGCTTTCCGTTCTGATCCACATCGGGCTGTTCTCGGATAATCATCCAGAGAGTGAAGGTGAGGTGGAACATCCAAGTGAATCCGATCAAAGCATAGAGCCAAAGGGGATCGAGAGTGCCAGCGTCTTTGATAATCCATTCTGTAATCGCCCATCCAAGAATCGCGACTGCTGAGTAGAAAGGGAAAAAATACGGGGAGAGCGAAATGACAAAGTTGTTTCGGTTGGTCAAGATGTGCCCCCCGTCGGAGGAGATGTGAACTTTTGATACCTTGCCGCGGCAAAGCAGAACGAAGAGAGCATGGGTAAGCTCATGGCCAGCGACGTAAAGCCACATCATAACCCGGTTCCGCCACACAAAAAAAAGCATGATCGAGAGAAGGCTGGCGAGACCGAAGGCGAGAAACTCTTTCGACTTCCAGTATTGTCCGATCAGAGTGTCCGCCTGAAGAAGAACGAGAAACGTCTCAAGAAGAATCCAGCAGACCGGCAGCAGCAGAAGTCCTGTGATGAACTTTACGGCCTTTGAACCAGCGATAGTACCGAGCAGGGCGAGCCCCCTGGCGGAATCCGCGGCGAAAGCGGACAAGCCGTGGGTTGGAGCCGGTCTCCGACTCCTACTACGCTTGTTCTTCGATCTTTTTCGGGGCACGGGAGAGAGAGGCGAGAACTAGGCCCGACCGACGTATTTTTTATCTTCGCTGCTGACCTTGATACGGTCGCCGGGGCCGACAAAGAGAGGCACCTGGATGAGGAGGCCGGTTTCGAGTGTTGCTTCCTTGGTCGCAGAAGTCGCAGTATCGCCCTTAACGCCGGGGGCGGATTCCTTCACCTCCATCTCAATGTTGGAAGGCAGGTCGATTGAAACGGGCTTATCAGCCACATACTGGATGTCGACGGCGAGACCGTCGGTGAGGAGATCCTTGCAGTCTTCTACAAAGTCTTCTTGAAAAGTGATAGTATCGTAAGTGGTAGTGTCCATGAAGTGGTAACCAGTCTGGTCGGAATAGCTGAACTCTACTTTTGCTGTGTCGGCAGGCACAATTTCCACTTTATCGCTCGAGGCGAAACGGATGTCTTTGGTTTTACCAGTTTGGAAAGAACGAATCGTTGCCATGATCAGGGCGTTACCCTTGCCAGGGGTGCGGTGCTCGAGATTAAGAACTTTGCCCGCCTCTCCCTTGTAGGAGATGCACTGTCCGCGTTTGAGGTTCGTTGCAACGGTAGCTGCCATGGTTTTGAGGGGGTCGAGTTAAATGATTAAGATATATTAACTTTAAGAGTGGAGTGGAATATTGCCATCGTTTCTGTCGATCACAAGATCGGAAATAATGATTTGAGAGCCCAAATCAGCAGGGCAAGGTGTTCCGATGAGTGATTCCAATCTCGAAATTCAAGCTGGCCAAGGCCGTCGTTGGGGCGTTCTGCTGCCAGCGCTGGTGGTTCCGCTGGCCTCTTCTTTTTTCTACTTTGTTTTCTTTCCAGGTACTGCTTTTGGCAATGGATTCTACATTTCCGCGAAGATCTTTCTTCTGGGTTGGCCGATCCTAGCGACTTTTTTGATTTTAAGGGAACCGATAGTCGATCGATCACTGAAACGGCGTCACAAAGCTTCGATGGTTGAGGGAACCGTGTTTGGAATCGCGGTGACTGCACTACTAGTTTATTTATTCAAATTCTCACCGCTTGGAGCGATTGTGGGAGAGAACGTCTTCAGGATTTCGGAACGAATCGTCGGACTTGGAGTAGCGAATCACTACCTTCTATTCGCGCTGTTTATTTCCCTCTTTCACGCTGCCTTGGAAGAATTTTACTGGCGTTGGTTTGTTTTTGGAAATGCGAGAAAACTAATGCCGGTGGGTATGGCTGTGTTCGTAGCTGCCCTTGGATTTGCTTCCCATCACGTGGTGGTGCTGAGTCAATTTTTTCCCATTGGATGGGCGTGCACTTTAGGTGCCTGTGTAGGTCTCGGCGGTGCTGTGTGGAGCTGGATATATCACCGGACCAACAGTATGGCGGGAGTCTGGTTAAGCCACATGATCATCGACCTCGCGATTATGTGGGTTGGTTGGGAGGTTCTTAAGCTGGCAAGCCTCTAATAAAGCTTAGGAGCGCACCCGCTTCCCCTTGACCAGAAGGGGCTTTTCTCCTGAGCCCTTTTTCAGCTTATTGATCTGGTCGCGTATGAGAGCGGCGCGCTCAAACTCCAGCTTCGTAGCGGCTTCCTGCATCTCCTCCTCGAGTTCGCTGATTACGGCGAGGGTGTCTATGTCTCCGCCAGAATCGGCGACGAGGGATTTTTCGACGTCCTCACCCCCCGAGTGAAGCTTGAGTGTCTCTTGGATCCCGCGCTTCACACTTTTTGGGGTGATACCGTTTTTTTCGTTGTGCTCTTGCTGAACGCGACGCCGGTATTCGGTGATATTTATCAATGACTGGATAGAGTCAGTGATCGTGTCGGCAAAGAGAACGGCCTCGCCGTTAATATGACGCGCGGCGCGACCCACTGTCTGGATCAGGCTGGTTTCGCTTCTGAGAAACCCCTCTTTATCGGCATCGAGAATACAGACAAGACTCACCTCTGGCAGGTCCAAGCCTTCTCTAAGCAGATTTATACCGACAAGGATGTCGATCTCGGCAGCGCGAAGGCTTCGGAGAATTTCGACTCTCTCGATGGCATCCACATCGGCGTGGATGTATCGAACTTTTAGGCCGACATTTCTGAGGTAGTCGGTGAGGTCTTCGGCGGTGCGCTTGGTCAGGGTAGTGACGAGGACCCGCTCATTTTTCTCGATACGCTGACGGCAGAGTTCGATAGTTTCATCGATCTGCTCTTTAAGGGGACGCAATGTAAGGATCGGGTCAAGCAATCCCGTCGGGCGGATGATAAGTTCGACAATAAGGTCCTTGCCTTTCGTGTTGGCATCGAATGAATCCACGGGTTGCTTACTCCCGGAGATACGGGGAAGCCGTTCTGGGGCCAATTCTTCCTCCCCGATCTTTTTCCTCTTATGAGGGATGTAATCCTGATTTCCAGAAATCGAGTTCTGAATTTCAAACTTCGCAGGAGTAGCACTGACGTAAAGGCGCTGGTTAGTAGCGCCCATGTATTCGTCAAATCGCAGGGGCCGGTTGTCGAGGGCGCTTGGGAGGCGGAAACCAAAGTTGACCAAGGTTTGCTTTCGTGAGCGGTCGCCCTCATACATTCCACCGATTTGCGGGATGCTGACGTGGGACTCGTCGACAACGGTGAAGAAATCGTCGGGGAAGAAGTCGAGCAGCGTCCCCGGAGTAGCGCCCGGGGAGCGGCCAGTGAGATGGCGCGAGTAATTCTCAATGCCTTGGCAGAAACCCATTTCCTGCATCATTTCGATATCATATTCGGTGCGCTGCTTGATGCGCTGAGCTTCCAGATATTGCTGATTCTTCTCAAAATGCTCAATGCGTTCTTTCAGCTCTTCCCGAATGGCCTTAATCGCTTTGTTCATCTTGTCCTTGGGTGTGACGAACTGCTTGGCGGGATAGAAAGTTGTCTTGTTGAGTTGGGAACGAGCGGTTCCGGTCAGAGGGTCAAATTCGGTGATACGATCAATTTCATCCCCGAAGAACTCCACGCGAATCGCCGTCTCATCGAGGTAGGCAGGGTAGACCTCAACAACATCACCACGGACCCGGAATTTACCTCGGGAAAATTCGATATCGTTTCGCTCGTAGAGGATCGAGACAAGATTCTTGAGAAGTTCATCCCGGTCAAGTTCCTGCCCTACTCTCACGGGCACCATCATGTTTTGGTAGTCTTCGGGAGATCCTAAGCCATAGATGCAGGAAACGCTGGCAATGACGATCACGTCTTTTCGGGTGAGCAGTGAACTCATTGCCGAAAGGCGAAGGCGCTCGATTTCATCATTAATCGATGAGTCCTTTTCAATGTAGGTATCAGTGCGAGGGATATAAGCCTCAGGTTGATAGTAATCGAAGTAGGAAACGAAATATTCTACTGCATTGTCCGGAAAAAAGCTTTTGAGTTCACTGTAGAGTTGAGCTGCAAGTGTCTTGTTGTGTGACATCACCAGCGTTGGTTTATCCAGCGCGGTAATAACATTGGCGACAGTGAAAGTTTTACCGGAGCCAGTTACCCCCATCAGGGTCTGGTGCTGATTGCCCGCAAGCAGCGATTTTATCAGTTTGGCAATCGCCTGCTCTTGATCCCCCTGGGGTTTTAACTCAGAGCTGATCTGGAAAAGAGCCATCGTTTACACCAACAAGAAACCCTTACCGGAGTGACCCGGGGTTTCGACAAATTAAGTCTCCCGATGCGACTCTGCAAGGGGGAGGGGGAAATTCTTGGAGACGGTGACTTGAGCTACGATCTCACGGATCAATCTTCGTCTTCATCGACAGCAATCTTGCCTTCAATGATTTCGGTAAGCGCGATATCAGCGGCCCCCATGCGGTGATCAGTCTGCACGAGCGGGGCGCGGCCAAGATTAAGCTGTTTCACTCGTGCGGAGACGAGGTTGATCAGAACCGGTGGCTCGGGAATGGTTTTTGCTGCCTCTTGAACTAGGTCACTTCTCATAATGCTGGGTCTTTTTCCTACGTGGGTGGAACTGCTCTTATTATCCGGCTCCGGAAACGCGATGATATTGGGAGCTTCTTCGGACATGGGATGGTTTGGCAAGCCGCAGGTGTTTCACGTTAAATGGTTTGGACTCGATGGCGGGCGGGAATCTACAGGCATATGCGCATAGCGCAAAAATTAAAAAAAACAACCTTTTTGCACGAAAACAGGCTTAAGAATCGCTTTCCGACTTCAAATTCCCTTCGTTTTTTGGGATAACGGATACCTGCTTAAGTCTCGCGGAGTCGCTGGGGCTCCCGGTTGTAATTTCAGGATGATCCTTGAAGTGGCTGTGGATAAGGCGCCGCTGGTAGGAGTTCATCGGCTGTAGCTTAACTGATTCGCCAGTTGCAACTGCGCGAGCGGCCGCAGTGTCCGCTTCCTCGATCATTCGGTATTCCTGCGCCGCCCGGTAGCTATCGATATCAACCTTAAATCGGGGGGCGTCAGGAATGCGATCCTGAATGATCCGATTGACCAGGTATTGAATTTCTTCAAGGCGGTCGCCGTGGTGTCCAATGAGAAGCTTGGGATCGCTCGAAGCGATGTTCAGTGTTTCGGCTTTTCGATCGATTTCAACGGCAACGGGGAATCCGAGATAACCGAGAATGGAATCGAGAACCTCCTGGGCAGCTTCAAGGTGATCCATAGCAGAGAAAGGCTGATGAGAACCCGATTCGAACTACCGGCGCTTTTTCTTACCTCTGGTGTGACGGGCTCCTTTTTCTCCCGGCATGGCGGTGCGGCTCTTTCCGGGAGCGCTGCCGCCACCGGCTTTTGCTTTCTGAGCGGCTTCAGCCTGCTCCTGCATGCGCTGCATGAACGACTTTTTCCCTCCACCCTCACGCTTTTTGAGCTCCGGCTCAGGGAGCTTGTTCATAAGCCAGGTCTGAAGGATGGAGAATGCGTTGGAGACTGTCCAGTAAAGGGCGAGTGCAGCCGCGAAATTGTAGCAGATGACAAGAAAAATGACTGGCATCAGCATGAAGATCATCTGCTGAGTCTTGTCGCCGGTCTTGGGTGTGATGGCAATCTGGATAAAGCTCGTGATACCCATGAGAATGGGCAACAGGTTGAACGGGATGCCGATACCTGGAATCTCAAAGAGAGTGTCAGGCAGAGCAAGGTCATCCACCCAGAGAAAAGATTCACCACGAAGTTCAACGGCACTCCAGAGCATTCGATAGAAAGCGAGGAAGACCGGCAGTTGTATGAACATTGGTAGACAGCCACCGAGGGGATTGATGTTGTAGTTGCGATACAACTTCATCGTTTCCTCGTTGAGTTTCTGAGGGTCATCTTCGTGCTTTGCGCGAAGCTCTTTCATCATCGGCGTCAACTTGGACATGCGCTTCATGGAGCGTGCCGATTTGGCATAAACAGGCCAGATGAGAAGTCGAATAAGAATAGTGATGAGTATGATCGCGATACCGTAGCTTTGGACGTAGCCTTCTAGGAAAACGAGCCCCTGAATGAGCCAAGATGCGAGTGGCTTTATCGCCCATCCAAACAGCCAGCCGAAGATCGGAACTTCGTCATAGTGCATCACGTCGACGTAGTCATCGCCGAGTCCCGTGATGCGCGAGTATTCCTTCGGACCAAGATAGATGTCGTAATTCAGCGTCTGTTGGTCGCCGGGATTCATCGTCAGCTTGGGAAGCCCGATGGCGCCTTCTGCAGCTGCCATTCGCTTCTTAGCAGAAGCCTCGGCATCATCCTCGACTATGACGGGAATTCGACTTCCCCACAACTCGGCGGGGTAGGAGGCTTCGGGGATCGCGATGGTTGTGAAAAACTGGTCGTTCACGCCAGCCCATTTCAGGGAATCCAGAGCGAAGCTGTCGGAAGGAATTTCATTCTTTCCGAAGATTCCAAGCACTTTGCGTCCGCCGTAGTGGTCGACCGTCTCGTATTCAAAGTCGCCATCACTCTCCATCCAGAACATGCCAATCTGCATGGACCATTCATTGAGGTGGAGGGGGGAAGCTGAACCAAGGTAGAAATATTTACCTTCCAATACCAAAGGTGTCTCGGCTGCATTTTTGATCGTCATCGACAGCTTGACCTTGTGTGGATCAGTTTCTTCATCCGCGAGGGTGAAAGTCTTGTTTATGGCGAATCCTTCAGGCGTGACTGTCTCGTAGGTGACGGCGGTTTCAGTCGTGCTCTTTACCTCCCAGTTGGTGGTATCAAAGGCATCATGACCGGTTGAGAGGGCTCCCACGGCAGCTTTTCCGACCGCGTTGATAGAAACGAGATCATCAACACCCACGTTTTTAGGATACTCCTTCAATTCTGCCGTAGAGATTCCTGCACCTTGGTTGGTGAAGATGAAACGAACTAAATTGTTTTCTATGACGTGAGTCGTGGCGGCCACGCTCCTAGTCGGTGACAATTCAGTCGCTGTTGGTTCTTCGGATGTTTCCGGAGCAAACGTTTGTGCAACCTTGGGTTTATTAGCCTCTTCGGCAGCAGCAGTCTCACCGGCTTCCGCGGCGCGAGTCCTTTCTTCATCGGCACGCTTGGCGGTTTCTTTGGCATTCCAGAATCCCCATGCAAACAGCAGACCAAGGCATGCTAAGACCCCGATCCACGATGTACGATCCATGTTCTTCACGACAATAAAACTCCTATGGTTGTTTGTGTTTGCACTGGTGATCCGACTCCTTCGAGCGGCGCCGACGGCCTACTTAAGCGGCATCTGGGTGTTTTTCTACAAATTCTTCCTACTGGGGAGGTCGATCGTAACCTAGGCGACTTCAGAAATGGCAGCGGCAGATACGGAAGGTGCCTTGCTTGGAGCCACGAAAGGGACCGTTGATGGTTACAGGATCGATTGAATATTGGGAGGAGGTAGACTCGAAACGGCACCCGCAAGCGGACCCAAAAAGAAAGTGGGCCCGTCGGGAAAAGACAACCTGACAAAACCTGCCTAAGACGAAGAGGATTTTTTTTATCAGTCACACCTCCTCCTTCGGCCTCATGAGACCGGCTTTGTGCAGCAGCCATTTCCACTCTTTTTCTAATTGCTCTGATTCGGCTTCTGCTGCGCTGTGGCGGGCAATAATAACCAGCCAGTTTCCGTGGGTGATTTTTTCTCCGGTCCGGTGAATGACTCCCCGCATAAGGCGTCGGAATCGATTTCGAGTCACTGCATTCCCGAGTTTGCGCGTGGTGATAAGACCTAACTTAAACGGTTCTGGCAAATTTTCGTCAGCGAGATAGCCCAAGACAAGGTGTTTCCCTCGAATGGATTGGCCTAATTTCCTTACTCGCTGAAAATCCCCTCGGCGAGTGATTCGCCTGCTGCGGGGAAGCTTCATGGTCCCTGAGGTGCCGCCTTCGACCGAGTCTAGACAGCCGACCTTTTGCGGCAAGGGTTACTTGCCGTGCTGGACAGTGTGACGTTTATACTTCAGCTCAGCCCCTTTGGGGATAAGGCGCTTACGCCCTTTCTGGCGGCGTCGTTTGAGTAAGTCGCGGCCGGCTTTGGTCGACATGCGGGCACGGAACCCGTGTTGGTTCTTACGGGAACGCTTGGATGGTTGATATGTCCGTTTCATCTCTTCCGTTAAAAATTTATCGTTTCAGCTGAATTCGCGGTTGTCCGGGGTATGCTGGCATCACCTGCGGACGGCCCTTCAACTTTGTAAAATGAGGAATCTCCTGCTTTTATGCGTGGAGGGCCGCAACTCTAAGGGCTCGAAGCGAATTGTCAACGGCTCTTGTTGCACTTCGCGGAATGTCGCGGATCGAGCTATTCAAGGCGCTCGAGCTTGTTGATGCCGTATTCGATCAGCTGTTCATTTACAAACCGGGAGGCTCGATCGTCAACATAGATAATTTTCGGGAAATCGCTGAATTCGATCGCATGGATGCCGTCTTTCTGGGTTTCGTTGAGGGCGTTGGCGAGGTCTTGAATGTCCTTGATAGTTTTACCATTGACCTTGGTAATAATCGCGGAATTGAGACTTTCATAACCGAGCGTGCTCGGAGTTTTCAGCACATTGCTGAGAAAAACCAGTTTTTCTCGACCTTCCTCTTCATAGGACTCTGGATTAGAATTGGCGTAGACGAGCTTAAAAGGAGCGCGGTTCGGCCATTCCTCTCCCCAGCTTTCAAGATAGGGGAGGGTCAGTTCCTGGAAGATCAGCCCGCCGAAAATTACATATTTGGGACCGCGATCGAACATGTAAGGGGCGATGAGGTAATCTTCCGCTGGCTTTCGAGTGAGCTTGACCGCAACGGTCAGTGGCTCGGAATCACGGATGAGGTCGACGCTGACGGTGGCGCCGACTTTTGCTCCTCCACGAACTAGCTGTGAGAAACTCAGTTTTCCGTAGTCGGCATGTTCGTAGTTGCCACGTGCATCAATGGGGTGGCCATCAATGGAAACGATGACGTCGCCTTTCTCAAGACCAGCCATGTCGGCAGAACTTCCCTTGGCGATCTGGCGAACGAAGATGCCACCTGGGCCAGTCAGCCCGACAAATTCGCGAAGAGTTTCATCGAGAGTCTGGGCGTAGCTAATGCCCAGGTTGGGAAATCCCTCGTATTCACCGTCTTCACTATCAGCAAGGAATGCCTTAATAATAGGTGTGGGAAGGACGCTTGATGTCTGCTCCTTTGAGGAGTAGCTGAGTAACATTCCGGCAAGCTTGCCGTCTCTCACGACCGGTAGGGTGAAACTGTTGACGCGGGCTTGGAGGGATCCTTTGACCTCATAAAGGAGAAAGACTGATCCTGGGATGAAGTAGCGCCCGACGTTGACGCGGAGAACTTCGACATCAGTGGAGACTCCGTCGCCATTATCTTCGATTTGCCAGACTTCAAGGGTGTCGCCAGCTTTGGTAGACGAGTCGAGTTCCAGTGGTTCCAGCCCATCGAAAATTTTGTTTGGATCACGAGCCGGTTCAAGAATCGCCAGATTGGCCTCGTAATCTAAAGCTGCAATTTTCGCAGGCACGCGCGCTCCGCTTGAGGGATGCTCGAGTTCAAGATAGGTGGAGTTGACACACATCTCTGCAGTCACCAGAACGCGGTTATCACTGAGGACAGCGCCGAGACCACGCCGCGAAGTAGGAGCCCCCTTTTCCCACGGTCGAAGAAAGTTGTAGCTTTGCAGGGTCGCGTTAACCCGGACAATCGACTTGTCAGGTGACGCTCCTTTTGAATCGGTGGGAAGGTTCAGTGCTAATGCGAGAAGGAAGGGGAGTAAGAGGAATTTGAAAGCTGGCATAGTCTTAAATGTTTTGACTCAGGGATTGATACGGTCTTCTTCAGGCGGCCTCGTTTGCGTCATCGGTTTCTACGTCATCCGATTCCGCTGCTTCATCGGACTCTTCGAAGATTCCAACGCCCTCCAGTTCCAAGATCTCGGGTTCCTCAATAAAGTGGTCAACGCTCACGTTGTATTTGGACATGATGCGCTCGTGGGCCTCCTCTGCGGTATCTCGTTTGAGAACTAAAGGACGCCCCTCTCCCAGCAGGCGGACGACATGATAGTCTTCGCGCCCTTCTTCGGCACTGTCACCGTTAAGGGCATCATAGACGTCCTGGAGGAGGCGAATCTTTTTGCCGTTAATTGAATCGACGATTTGCTGAACGAAAGGTTGCAGATGGGTGTTTGAGGAATCCGGGAGAACTTCTGTCAGTATAACCACTTGGGGGCGTTCGCGGTAAATCTCATCTTGACTGAAGTAGTTAAAATGATACCGGCTGCGCAGATTGGTAATCGAGTGCGAGCTCATCACACTCCGATCCATCGGCTGAAATTGGAGCCCGGCGAAGAGGACAAAGTTGGGTTGCTTGTCGTATTGATTAGCCTTTATCAGATAGGGAATGAATCGCTTCAGTTCGATATTGATTTCTTCCTGTTGGCCATCGCGCCAGACTTCTAAGTCAACAGTATCGGCGGCATATTTTCGCTCAATGATTTCGTTTAGATCTACTCTCTCCCCCTCGATTTCGATAAATCCGTCTGACGCGATCGAATAGCCATCGATCGACAGGAGAACGTCTTTTGTCTTTAGGATGCCGCCAGCTGAGCCTGCAGCATCGGCTTCGGAAACCATCACGCCGATGCCGTCGTTGGGAAGACCAAGAGCGCGACGCTGTGCTGGGTTGAGAATGTTCAGGACACTGGTAGCGAGGTCGACATAATGATCGTAGGAGCCGTCTTCCACGTCCTTGAGGAAGCGTTCGATGACGGGCACGGGGATCATGTAGCCGGTATTCTGGGCGACAGAACCGGAGTAGCCTTGAAAAGCGACCCCGACTACCTGGTTATTTTGGAGAATAGGCCCGCCGGAGTTTCCCGGGTTAATCGCCGCATCGACCTGGATGGTAAGATGATTATCAATGCCGGAGTGGCTGTAAGATCTGAAGTCGACTCGGGACACGACTCCGCGAGTGACTGAAATACGTTCGCCGCCGATGGGATAGCCGACCGCCACAACCGTTGTGTTGAGTTTCGGAATTCCACCAATGAAGAGTGGCTCAATGCCACTGAAGGCCCCCGCAAACTCGTCTTCAGACTCGACCTCAATCATCGCAAGATCGCAATCGTGAGCCACGTGAACAACACGGGCTTTGTAGGGCTTGGGATCGCTTACTTTTTTGATGTAGATAAGGCGTCCATTGCTCACGACGTGGGCATTTGTGAGGAATTTATTCGGACCGACGAGGAAGCCAGTGCCGTTTCCGCTGCTCATGCCGCCGATATTGTAGGGGACGCGGTAGTTGGGTTGCTTGGTGTCAACTTCGACCCTGACAATAGCATCAAGAGCGACCTCAGAGATGTCTGCCTGAACGTCTTCAGACTGGGTCGACTCGATCGGAGGTGTGGTGGTTGAGAGCGCTGGGAGAGCCCCAAGCCGGGGCCCTAAGGGGGCGTTCTGCTGGGCAGTAACTGGGATTGTAAAGGCGGCACAAAGGAGCCAAACCAGTCGGGGGCTCGGGGAAAAGAGGAGTTTCAGGATTTTCATCAGAAAGGCAGATTCCGACTGATACGAGCTCGGGCATGGCCAGCTTTCAGACAGAGTGGAAAGCTTAGGTGTCGGAGTAGGAAAGTCAATGTCGCCGGGTTGCCGATTCAGGTGATTGAAATGACCTAAGGAATGCTTATTGCGGGGTTTGTGTAGTGGGGTTGAAAAGGTTGATTGATGTAATTTTATTTCGCAATACAGCACTAGGTCGTTACGTCGCGTGGGCGAACAAGGCTCCGAGATCTAGGCTGTATCCGAAGTGGTTTGTGTAAGGCATTAAATGAACACTTGTCAGCGGGACCGAGAGGGAGTGGAGAAGGAGCGGTCCTTTTTGAACAATCCTCTCTAGGGATTTTCAGCACAATGGCTGCGATAAGGTCGCGCCGCCTTCGGGATCGACTTGAATTCAGCTATCCGGTTGGTGGCAGTAAAGTAACGCTGGAGTTTTCCTGCGATCCGTGAGCACGGGCCCCTCAATTAAACGTTGAAGCGGAATTCCACCACGTCTCCATCCGTCATCACATAATCCTTGCCCTCGATGCGAAGTTTGCCGGCTTCGCGGGCTTTTGCGGTGCTGCCAAGTTCGACGAGGTTGTTGTAGTGAACTACCTCGGCGGCGATGAATCCGCGCTCAAAGTCGCCATGGATGACTCCGGCGGCTCCCGGCGCTTTGGTGCCTTCAGTGATTGTCCAAGCACGGGTTTCTTTTTCGCCTGTGGTGAGATAGGTGCGGAGTCCAAGTAGATGGTAAACTGATTTAATCAGGGCAGAAACACCGGAATCCTTAACGCCCATGTCGGAGAGAAATTCGGCGGCCTCCTCAGGTTCCAGGTCAACCATCTCCTCTTCGATTCTCGCGGAAATAACGATCGCTTCAGCACCATGTGTGCCTGAGGCGTAGTCGCGAACCTTTCTAACGAGAGAGTGATCGTCTGGGTTGTCGATCGCTTTTGCGAGTTCGTCTTCAGAAACGTTGCACGCGAAGATGGTTCGTTTGGCCGTGAGCAGAAAAAATTCGCGGAGGACATTCTTTTCCTCGTCACTAAGCTCCAGAGTGAGTGCCGGTTTGCCGGCGTCAAGGTGTGGAATGAGCTTTTGGATGAGATCGATCTCTCGCTTGGCTTCCTTGTCGCCGGTTTTCGCCTTCTTTTCACGTGTGGTGAGGCGCTTTTCGAGAGCTGCCATGTCAGCAAGTATGAGTTCGGAGTTAATGATCTCAATATCGCGCATGGGATCCACAGATCCCAATTCGTGAATAATGTCGTCGTTTTCGAAACAGCGCACCACCTGAACCACCGCGTCGACTTCTCGGATGTTAGCAAGGAATTTGTTGCCGAGGCCTGCTCCGGCGGAGGCTCCTTCGACGAGTCCGGCGATATCGACGAATTCGATAGCAGCCGGAATCACCTTCTGGGATCCGGACATTTCGCTGAGGACATTGAGCCGTTCGTCGGGAACGGTGACGACTCCCTGATTGGGGTCGATTGTACAGAAAGGGTAGTTTGCCGCTTCTGCGTTGCGAGTTCGGGTGACTGCGTTGAAGAGCGTTGATTTTCCCACGTTCGGGAGTCCAACAATGCCTGCCTGTAACATGCGCGGACGTTAGAGGATAGCTTGTCAGTTCGCACGTATTTTTTTTATGCCTTGGGGAATTGAAAATACATGGAAAATTGGCGTAATGACTGTCGTGTTGGGAGCGACTGTGACTATGGGCTGTTTTAAAAAATACCGATCTTTACTGATCCTTCCTGTGATCGTGATCCTGCTGCTTCTCGGTAGCGGAAACTTGCTGTTGGCGAGGAAGATCGTGGCTTGTCTGCTGCTTCCCATCGGGCTCCTCTGGCTGATGGGGCTGGTGGCGTTGGTCTGGCCAGGATTGGGAAAGCGCACCCGGATTTTCGTGGGTGTGGCCTGGATGGCCTACTCTCTTGCGGGGACAAGCGAAGTATCGGATTGGCTTCTGCGCTCCCTGGAGAAGCCTTACCATCAATATGAGGTGATCGACCAAAAGCTGGATGCTCTAGTTGTCCTCGGGGGGGGGTCGGTCAGAACGCCACATTATGAGCTCCCCGCCGTTGGTTCGCATGGGGATCGCCTAGTTCGTGCAGCGAGGCTCTACCATGGGGGGAAAGTTGGAACCTTAATTGCGACAGGAAAGAGTGTGCTCGATACTGATTCGGAAAGGTCACTGGCTTCGGACACGTCAACCATTTGGCAGGAACTGGGAATTCCTACCAAAGACATTGTGGTGTTGTCGGAACCAACCAACACCGCTGAGGAAATGGCAGCAGTTGCAGCATTGCGGAGCGATTATCCTGATTGGAAGAGCATAGGCCTCTGTACTTCTGCTTTTCATTTGAAGCGCAGTTTGAAGGAGGCGCGCAAGCAGGGCTTAGATCCGATCCCAGTACCAAGTGATTTTCGCTCGGGTCCCATCGACCGGAATTCGGTTAAATTTTCGACCTACCGCCTTCTCCCCCAAGGAGCTTCATTCCGGAATTTACATATCGCACTTTGGGAATACCTCGGCGGGCTTCTTCAGGAAGCCAGCGATCGAGGCAGGTGAGTTCCAAGCCATCCCAATTTGATTAATTTCAATGACGGGGCGAATGGGTGAGTCACTGTTATCCTTTCAACAGATGGGTCCTGCTCACGCCATTTCCAATGGCTTTCTGGCTAATGGTAATGCCTCGGTGTCGATTGCCTCTGGTTTCTTTAAGCTTAACGCTAATTTGACCAAGAAATTCTTCAACCGCGATAATGAGGCGAATCATAAGGTTTCCGACCCGCGGCCGCCGCAGGCGTTTTAAGGAGATTTAGGTCACGGTTCAAACGGTTTTCTATTTCAAACTCTGTGCCCTCGGCTTATTAATAAATATGGCGAATTTGAAGGAATTAGTTGAGCAGGCGAACGGGTGGCTTCGCATTTCTGAAATACCCGATTATCCCAAGGCTCTAAACGGGCTTCAGTTGGAAAACTCAGGCAAGGTCTCAGCCATTGCGGCTGCCGTAGACGCCTGTCTGCCCGTGATTCGCGAAGCTTGCCAATCCGGAGTAAACTTGCTGGTCGTCCATCATGGCCTTTTCTGGCAGGGGACTCAGCGAATTGAAGGGGCCATCTATGATAAGCTAAAGTTGGCGATGGATCACGATCTTGCCATCTACAGCGCCCATATCCCCCTTGATGTTCATCCAGAACTTGGAAATAACGCCTGTCTCATGTCGGCCCTTGGACTTGGCGAAAAGGTGCTGCCGTTTGCTCGCTGGGAGGGAATTGAATTGGGCCTGAGGGCCGAGGTTTCTCTCTCTCGCGACGAATTGGTGGCTGCGGTGGAGGCTGCCACGGGGGCTCCGGCGCACGTCTGCGCGGGCGGACCTGATCGGGTTTCACAGATTGGAGTGGTGACTGGAGGGGCCGGTTCCCAGATCTACGAAATGGCGGCGACAGGCATTGACACCTTCATTACTGGGGAGGGGCCGCATTGGAGCTTCACTTCAGCAGAGGAACTAGGGGTCAACTTGATTTACGGAGGTCACTACGCAACTGAGACATTTGGAGTGAAGGCACTGGCAGAGCGCTGGTGCAAATCCAACGAGGGATTGACTTGGCGTTTTATTGATCACCCAACGGGCCTGTAGAGCTGACCGGTTCGACCCATGGAATTATGCCAGTGAGGGTTTTTGCGTCTTTGGGATCGAGTTCATAGACGTCACGCCCAGGAGCCAACACTATTTTTCCGCCAGAGACGGGGCGCGGAAATGTTGTGAAGTAAACGATAAAGACGTTGATGTTGTTCTGCACCATCTCGCTCCGTCGGGATCCGGCGAACATGGCTTCTTTCACTTCTTCGCGAGACCAACCCTGAGTTCCGAGAATCCAGGCTCCAAGCTCGTCAGGGCTCGCCACCCGAATACAGCCGTGGCTGTGGTCTCGCTTTGAGCGAGCGAAGAAATTCTTTGCAGGAGTATCATGCATGTAAATATTGTTGACGTTAGGGAATAAGAACTTAACCCGACCGAGAGCATTGGAGGGTCCGGGAAGCTGGCGGAAATAGAGCCGCCCCTCTGCGACCAATTCAAGGTTCCGGGGTGAGGGACCGTGAGTGCTTGTGTTGTAGGGGTTGAAGTCGCTCACAATCTCGTAGCGATAGCGACTGAGAAAGTCCCAGTCTCCCAGCGCTTTCGGGAGAATCTCATTTTTGGCAATACTCGGGGGCACATTCCAATAGGGACCGAAAACCACCTCCTTCATCACGTCTCGAAATATGGGGGTTCGCTGTGCTTCTTTCTCTGCTTTGCCGTGCACGACGCGCATGGTGGTGGTGTGGAAATCATTGTCTTCAAAGCCGTAAAGCTCAGCCGTTGGCAGGTTGACGAGAAGGTAGCGGTCTCCCAAGTCTTCGGGCAGCAACCTTGCGCGGTGCAGGTTGATGACGATGGATCGGAAGCGGCTGGCAGCGTTAGTGTTCAGGTAAAGCCAGGAAGCTGGACCAAAGACACCGTCAGGATCAAGCCCATGGTCTTCTTGGAATGTCCGTAGGGCGAGTTCGAGTTCTGGGGTGATCCGCGAAAGGGCAGCCACTTGCTCCTCTGGCAGGTGAAGGTAGCCTCGGTCTGCGAGGTGAGCTCCAACAGCTGGGGCGGAGGGGTAAGCAGCACCCAGTTTACCGATACCTGCGGTCGCAGGATCCGGAATGGCGGGAAGGCTGCCGTAAGTTAGAATAGATTTTTTAGCCTCGGGGTATGCTTTGCGAAGTTCTCTGTAAATCCAGTTTTTCGGTCCGAGTTCGTCCGTTACTCTCTTGATTTTAAAGGGGGTGAGCGAAGCCGCAACGATGAGATCTTTGGCGATAGATTCGACGTCCCTGGCATCGTCTCCCGGGGTGTCCCCCGCATTCCATTGCTCCCAGATGCTTTCTGTCGGAACATAGCCAAGGCGAATCATGAGGGCGGCATCGAGGATAGCAACGCTGGCGGCAAGATCGCTTTTATCGACGATGTCGGTTTCGATGCCCACTAGAAGGCGCGTGGGATCAAGGGCCATGAGTTCCGGCAACGCGTGAGAATTGAGGGCGGTGCAAATCTCACGATGCAGAGAATCGAGGAGGACTATGTCGGGCCAGAGTGGGCGGAATCCACGCCCGTTGTAAACTGAAGCGAGCGCCCCGGCCAGTTGTTCCCGATAATGGCGATCTTCTGGGAGAAGCTGCAGAATGACATCGTGAAGAATAGCTGAGTCTGTCGCGGGAACGATCTCTTCGGCTTTGGCGTCTGTAATTGGCGACCCAGCGTTAGCGCTCGGAGTTGTTTGGGCAATCAGTAAAGGGCTAAAAAGAGCGATCCCCAAGAGTCCTGTTGAGATCGTAAATAACTGATGTTTTTGGCGGTTAGGAACGCGCATCGCTTAGATAACTTAAGGGAAGACGTAATAAAATGCCAATATGTGCCTAAAATGGCCTAAATTTTGGTTAAGTCCCGCTTTTCTTTGGGGAATTGCACAAGCCAGAGACGGAAAAGTTTATTGCTATGTTAGGGCTTGCTTTTTGAGGTAATTGCCAGTTTTTTAACTTTTTGAAAAAAGTAAAGTAAAAGTGGTTGACCTTCTGGCTATACCGGTTAGATTCACCGCCCGCCCGGAAGAGGGAGGGTCCGAAACGCTTGAAAAAGCTCGGGAATTATAGATCTTTTGAAATTTTTTCGAACCAATTTTTGCATCCCATTTTCAGGGTGCTGAAGCCGCATTTTTGCAGCCTCAGTTAATTGAAAATTAGCAATAGTTGGTATTTGGTAAAGGCTAAATTGTGTGCTGCACGTTGACGACAAAACGTGCACACAAGGGGTCTTCTTTATGAGGGCCCCAACTTGTCAATTTTTCCGTTTATTAAGAACAATGAATTCCATCCGCAAGGATGTGAATGCCATGCGTTTCTGAATAATGCGGGAATCAATTTTCTATTCGGAGAGTTTGATTCTGGCTCAGAACGAACGCTGGCGGCGTGGATAAGACATGCAAGTCGAACGGGAAACTTACTTAGCTTGCTTTGTAAGTTTCTAGTGGCGAACGGGTGAGTAACACGTGAGTTACCTGCCCTGAAGCGGGGGATAGCCCGAGGAAACTCGGATTAATACCCCATGTGATCGTAAGATTAAAGGCGGCTTCGGCTGTCGCTTCAGGATGGGCTCGCGGCCTATCAGCTAGTTGGTGAGGTAACTGCTTACCAAGGCGATGACGGGTAGCTGGTCTGAGAGGACGACCAGTCACACTGGAACTGAGACACGGTCCAGACACCTACGGGTGGCAGCAGTCGAGAATCATTCGCAATGGGCGAAAGCCTGACGGTGCGACGCCGCGTGGAGGATGAAGGCCCTAGGGTCGTAAACTCCTGTCATCAGGGAGTAATGACTCACGTAGTAACTGACGTGGGTAGTGATAGTACCTGAAGAGGAAGGGACGGCAAACTTCGTGCCAGCAGCCGCGGTAATACGAAGGTCTCAAGCGTTGTTCGGATTTACTGGGCGTAAAGCGTCTGTAGGCGGAGTGGTAAGTCAGATGTGAAATCCCGGGGCTCAACCCCGGAACTGCATCCGATACTGCCACCCTAGAGGGTCGGAGGGGAGTCTGGAATTCTCGGTGTAGCAGTGAAATGCGTAGATATCGAGAGGAACACTAGTGGCGAAGGCGAGACTCTGGACGACACCTGACGCTGAGAGACGAAGGCCAGGGTAGCGAAAAGGATTAGATACCCTTGTAGTCCTGGCAGTAAACGGTGCACGCTTGGTGTGGGAAGGTTCGACCCTTTCCGCGCCGGAGCTAACGCGTTAAGCGTGCCGCCTGGGGAGTACGGTCGCAAGATTAAAACTCAAAGAAATTGACGGGGACCCGCACAAGCGGTGGAGCATGTGGCTTAATTCGATGCAACGCGAAGAACCTTACCTGGGCTTGACATGTTAGTCGTAGACTTATGAAAGTTTGTCGTCACTTCGGGTGGACTATCACAGGTGCTGCATGGCTGTCGTCAGCTCGTGTCGTGAGATGTCAGGTTAAGTCCTATAACGAGCGCAACCCCTATGAACTGTTGCCAGCGAGTAATGTCGGGGACTCTGTTCAGACTGCCCAGATTAACTGGGAGGAAGGAGGGGATGACGTCAAGTCAGTATGGCCCTTACGCCCAGGGCTGCACACGTGCTACAATGTCCAGTACAATATGATCCGAGACCGCAAGGTGGAGGAAATCTCAAAAACTGGGCTCAGTTCGGATTGTAGGCTGCAACTCGCCTACATGAAGTTGGAATCGCTAGTAATGGTACATCAGCTACGGTGCCGTGAATACGTTCCCGGGTCTTGTACACACCGCCCGTCACATCATGGAAGCCGCTCGCACCCGAAGTATCTTCATTAAGAAGGTCCGAAGGTGTAGGTGGTAACTGGGATGAAGTCGTAACAAGGTAGCCGTAGGGGAACCTGCGGCTGGATCACCTCCTTTCTATGGAGTAATTCTGCTGGGACACACTCTCGCGTGTGTCCAAATTAATAAGGCAGATAGGTCGATGACCTCCCTTTTGCATTAAGTGAAAGAAGGTCAGGTGTGCGAGAAATCGCCACTACCAAAAGTTATCGCACGTAGTTAACGCTGCAGTGCACAATTTAGCCTTTGCCTCTCTCGAAATTTAAAAGAGAGCGTGGGATGAGAATTTAGGGGGCATAGCTCAGTTGGTAGAGCGCCTGCTTTGCAAGCAGGATGTCAGGAGTTCGAATCTCCTTGCCTCCACTTTTTACCGAAAGCTTGGAGACAAGTATTAGCGCACTAATGAGCGCAGAAGGGTCTGTAGCTCAGTTGGTTAGAGCACACGCTTGATAAGCGTGGGGTCACAGGTTCAAATCCTGTCAGACCCACCATTTTGGCCGCTGGGCCAACAATTCTGCGATCGTAAGATCTTTGACAACTGCATAAAGAAAAATGATTAACTACAATTGAGACTGGTCTACGGATCAGTTCTCAGAGCAGCTCTTCTGTCCTCGATTCAATTCGAACAGAAAGAGCAAATTAGATCTTAGAAACAGTGAGAGGGTTTTTATTAAGCAGCCCTCTCCGAAAGCTTTTTTCAATTTAAGAAAGAGCTGGAACAAGCTGTTAAGAGCATATGGTGGATGCCTTGGTGCTAACAGGCGATGAAGGACGTGATAAGCTGCGATAAGCTTCGGATAGCGGCAAATACGCTTTAACCCGGAGATTTCCGAATGGGGTAACCTGACTGGGGTAATACTCAGTCGTCTCACTCTGAATACATAGGAGTGAGCACGCGATACCCGGTGAAGTGAAACATCTCAGTAACCGGAGGAAAAGAAAGAGAATCGATTCCGTAAGTAGTGGCGAGCGAAAGCGGAATAGCCCAAACCGAGAGCTTGCTCTCGGGGTTGTAGGGCTCCAATGTGGGACTATCAATATTAGGTTAAGTGTGTGGAAAAGCACTCCATAGAAGGTGAAAGGCCTGTTACCGAAAATTGAGATAGCCCTAGGATGTCCCTGAGTAGTGCGGCACACGTGAAACGTTGCATGAATCTGCGCCGACCACGGCGTAAGGCTAAATACTCGTTAGCGACCGATAGTGAACCAGTACCGTGAGGGAAAGGTGAAAAGTACCGCTGTGAGCGGAGTGAAATAGAACCTGAAACCATATGCTTACAAGGTGTCAAAGCCTCTTCGGAGGTGATGGCGTGCCTTTTGCTTAATGAGTCTGCGAGTTAGTGTTTGTAGCAAGCTTAAGTCCTTCTGGGACGCAGGCGTAGCGAAAGCGAGTCCGAATAGGGCGTTCAGTTGCAGGTGCTAGACCCGAAGCGGAGGTGACCTACCTATGGCCAGGTTGAAGCGTGAGTAATATCTCGTGGAGGACCGAACCGGTGAATGTTGAAAAATTCTCGGATGAGCTGTGGGTAGGAGTGAAAGGCTATTCAAACCCCGTGATAGCTGGTTCTCCTCGAAATGTATTTAGGTACAGCGTCGCATGCTGACTGAGGGGGGTAGAGCACTGAATGAACTAGGGCCCATACCCGGGTACCGACTTCAATCAAACTCCGAATACCCTCAGGTGAAGTGCGGCAGTGAGAATATGGGGGATAAACTTCATACTCGAAAGGGAAACAGCCCAGCCCAGCAGCTAAGGTGCCAAAATGGCGCTAAGTGGAAAGGAGGTGGGACTACTTAGACAGTGAGGATGTTGGCTTAGAAGCAGCCACCATTTAAAAAGTGCGTAATAGCTTACTCATCGAGTGGTCCTGCGCCTAAAATGATTGGCGATAAGCGTCATACCGAAGCTCTGGATGCACATTTATGTGCGTGGTAGAGGAGCGTTCTCAGTGCCTTGAAGCCGGATGGTGATTGAAGGTGGAGTGCTGAGAAGTGAGAATGCAGACATGAGTAACGATAAGCCGGGTGAGATCCCCGGCCGCCGTAAACCCGAGGTTTCCTGGGCAATGCTGGTCATCCCAGGGTTAGTCGGGACCTAAGTCGAGGCCGATAGGCGTAGGCGATGGTTAGCAGGTTAATATTCCTGCACCTCCTGGCCCCAAAGCATCAGGGACACAGGCTGAAAAGATACTAGGTAATTGAATTCCGAGGTGCGGCCACGGCCAATCCGTATATCTGGAAAGACTGTCAAGAAAAGCTGATGTGTTGTGCTAAAGGAGCCCGTACCGTAAACCGACACAGGTGGGTGGGTAGAGTATACCAAGGCGTAAGAGTGAAACCTGGTTAAGGAACTCGGCAAAATAGCCCCGTAACTTCGGAATAAGGGGTGCCCTCTTTTGAGGGCCGCAGTGAAAGGGGACAACCGACTGTTTAGCAAAAACACAGCATTCTGCGAAGACGCAAGTCGAAGTATAGGATGTGACACGTGACCAATGCCGAAAGATTAAGGTGAGATGTTAGCTTCGGCGAAGCTTCGAACCCAAGTCCCGGTGAATGTCGGCCGTAACTATAACGGTCCTAAGGTAGCGAAATTCCTTGTCGGGTAAGTTCCGACCTGCACGAATCGTGCAACGAGTTGTCCGCTGTCTCAACCAGGAGCTCAGTGAAATTGTAGTGCCGGTGAAGATGCCGGCTACCCGCAGAAGGACGGAAAGACCCTATGAACCTTAACTGTAAGCTGTCACTGGTTTTTCGATTTCGATGCTCAGTGTAAGTGGGAGACTTTGAAGCGATGCCTTAGGGCATTGTGGAGTCGTCAATGAGACACCACCCTTTGGATTTGGAAAATCTAACATCCTGCCTTGAATCAGGCGGAAGGACAATGGCAGCCGGTCAGTTTTACTGGGGCGGTATCCTCCTAAAAAGTAACGGAGGAGCGCGAAGTTTGGCTCAGCGTGGTTGGCAATCACGTTTCGAGTGTATAGGCATAAGCCAGACTAACTGTGAGACTGACAAGTCGAGCAGAGACGAAAGTCGGCCTAAGTGATCCGGTAGTTGAATGTGGAATTGCTATCGCTCAACGGATAAAAGGTACTCTAGGGATAACAGGCTGATCGCGCCCAAGAGTTCATATCGACGGCGCGGTTTGGCACCTCGATGTCGGCTCGTCGCATCCTGGGGCTGGAGA
>PBSY01000093.1 GCA_002726915.1 Verrucomicrobiales bacterium
GCGTTCAAGGTTTTTGGCATTTCGAGAGAGGGCTTTGAGCCCGGCTTTGCTGTCCCTTCATTGCAGGGCATCGGCTTCACGAGGTTCAGCGTTGTCTTGTGGGAGGGCCGAGTTCTCATCTCTCTCACAGCTTCTTAAGATTTCGGGATTTTTATTTCTTTGTGAGAATGATTGCTGTTTTTGACTTCCATGGGGCGATCGCGATACGGACAGAGAAGCGGAGACTTTCCTAGTGCGGCTGAATGCGCTGATGCAGCCAGAATATTTTGGCCGCTCGTTCGAAGAAAAAGCCCAACCTTTAGGCTTGGATGAGTTGCTGGCGAACCCTTTCGCCGGACTGGATAAAAGTGGAGGGAGCCGAACCCTCCCATCGACAAGGTTGTGCGCTTTGAGGGGCGCTAGAAAGACTACTTTCCGGATTTCACTGGCGCGTCCGGCGGGTTGCGCGTATTTTCGCCCCCTCTTTCCTTGCGAAAGACAATTGTACTATGGACTTCATCGATTTGAAATCCCAGCAGGTAAGAATTCGAGACGATATTGATCGCCGAATCGGTGCAGTGTTAGATCACGGCCGCTATATTATGGGCCCAGAAGTGGCCGAGTTGGAACAGTCGATGTGCCAATACGTGGGATGCCGGCACGCTATTGGAGTTTCGTCCGGAACTGATTCACTATTAATGGCCTTAATGGCTCTGGAGATTGGTCCCGGAGATGAGGTGATTACGGTTCCCTACACTTGGATATCGACTGCTGAGGTGATCGGTCTGGTTGGTGCCACTCCTGTCTTTGTTGATATCGATGAGAAGTCTTGGAACATGGATCCCAAAATGGTGAAGTCAGCCATTACCGAAAAAACCAAAGCCATCATGCCGGTTGGGATCTACGGGCAAACCAGCGATATGACAGCGATCAATCAGATAGCACTCGAGGCTGGAAACCTTCCTGTCATAGAAGATGCCGCTCAGAGTTTTGGAGCCACTCACGATGGTCGCAGGTCCGGAGGACTTGGCACGGTTGGTAGCACTTCATTTTTTCCCTCTAAACCGCTGGGAGGCTACGGTGATGGCGGGGCTATTTTCACTGATGACGACGAATTAGCAGAACGAATGAGGTGGATCCGCCTCCACGGTGAAGAGAAGAAAAATCACCACCCGGTTCTTGGAATTAACGGGAGGCTCGATTCAATTCAGGCTGCGGTGGTGATTGCCAAGATGGTCCTTTTCGATGAGGAGATAACGCTGCGTCAGCAGGTGGCGGATCGGTATGAGTCAGAGTTGCAAGGATTGGAGCTGGTGCTCCCTGCTGTTGACGAGAAAAATTCTTCAGTTTTCGCCCAATATACAATTCTAAGTGAAGAGAGGGAGCAGCTTCGAAAGGCTTTGGGAGCTGCTGAAATACCCTCGGTAAGCTACTATTCGGTTCCGCTACATCTCCAACCGGTCTTCGCTTCTCTAGGGCACAGCGTTGGTGATTTTCCAGTTACTGAAAAGGTTGCTTCCCTGGGGTTGAGTTTACCAATGAGCCCCTATGTGACTGGCGAGCAACAGTCTGTGATCGGTGAAGTTATGCGATCAAGTCTTAGCTAAGAGCTATAAAATAAGACCGATTCGTTTGTTTCTTTTTAATTGAACAAACTCAAAAACTTTCCTCGTTTCGAGAAGTGGGGCTGTAAAGAGCGAATCAACTTAAGGCAAACAGCGAGAGCGTGAACTCGTCGTTTAAATTCTCACCAAATCTCCGATCCCTTTTGATAGTCGATTGCAACCGTATTTGGAGAATGGGATAGACTGTCTGTCTATTTTGCCTAGGTCGCCGAGCCAATTAATACCGGAACGTAAGCCGACGCGAGGTGACTCCAATGCTGAAACACTCGGGGAGCTCTTCCAGAAGTATCAGAAACGTGGGTTGAATCTGGCCCTCATGATTGTTAACTGTTCAAAATGGTAGGTTTTTCCATCGATGATTGATTCCAACGAACGCTACTATGTTGCGGGGCATCGCGGTATGGTAGGGAGTGCTATTGTAAGGTCTCTTAGTAAGAAGGGCTGTGAAGATATTGTTGTCGCTGGCAGTGACGAACTTGACTTGAGAGATCAAACGACTACTTCTGACTTTGTCGCCGAGAAGAAGCCGGATGTTGTTGTTGTCGCTGCTGCTAGGGTGGGGGGTATCCACGCCAATAATACCTATCCGGCCCAGTTCCTTTACGACAACCTAATGATTGCGTCCAACCTGATCAAGGCGGCGCACGATGCCGGGGTCAATCGGTTACTCTTTTTAGGTAGTTCCTGTATCTATCCAAAATTTACTGAGCAACCGATCAAGGAAGGGGCCCTTCTCAGTAGTGCTCTTGAAACTACCAATGAAGCCTACGCAATTGCGAAGATTGCTGGCCTTAAGTTATGTGAGTTCTATCGAAAACAGTTCGGACGAATGTATCATTCCGCGATGCCTTGTAACCTCTACGGAGTGGGAGATAACTATCATCGAGAAAATTCTCACGTCATTCCCGGCATGATCCACCGTTTTCATGAGGCTAAGGAATTAGGTTTACACCAAGTTGAGATCTGGGGGACAGGGAGACCTCGCCGGGAGTTTCTCTATGCCGATGACCTTGCCGAAGCCTGTATTCATCTCCTAGGAATCGATGACCCACCTTCTCTGGTGAATATCGGTGCTGGTTCTGATATTACGATTCAAGAGCTTTCTGTTCTAGTTGGAGAAGTGGTGGGGTATAAAGGAAAAATTATAAATGATCTTTCCAAGCCCGACGGAACATTAAAAAAATTAATGGATTCTTCCCTTATTTATTCGTTAGGGTGGAGACCGTCTGTCCATTTGGAGGAGGGGCTTCGCCTAGCCTACAGGGATTTTCTTCAGAGTGGTAGTTTGATCCAACGCTAATTAATTTACCTATGAAAGTTGCATTTATCACCGGGATCACAGGCCAAGATGGATCTTACCTTGCGGAGCAATTGCTTGAAAAGGGCTACGCTGTGCACGGTATGATTCGGCGCAGTAGCTCGTTTAACACTGAGCGGATTGATCACTTGCATAATGATGAAAAATTAGCTGACGAAAGTCGGTTTAAGCTCCACCACGGTGATTTGACCGACTCATCAAATCTTAATCGCTTACTCGAGAAGATTGGGCCAGATGAAATCTACAATCTAGGAGCTCAGAGTCACGTAAAGGTTTCTTTTGAGGTTCCGGAATATACTGCGGATGTTGATGCGATGGGCACCTTGAGATTTCTCGATGCTATCAAAGAGGTCGGACTGGAACGGCAAGCGCGTTTTTATCAGGCCTCGACTAGCGAACTCTATGGTCAGGTGCAAGAAGTACCTCAAAGCGAAACCACGCCATTTTACCCCAGATCTCCCTATGCGGTGGCCAAGCTTTACGGTTATTGGATTGTCGTCAACTATCGTGAATCGTACGGTTTGCACGCATCAAACGGTATTCTATTCAACCACGAGTCTCCTCGGCGAGGAGAGACCTTCGTCACTAGAAAGATTACCAGGGCGGCTGGGCGTATTCGTGAAGGGCTTCAGAAAAAATTACTGCTGGGTAATCTTAGTGCACAGAGAGACTGGGGCTTTGCGCCAGAGTACACCGATATGATGTGGCGAATTCTCCAACAGGATGAGCCTGACGATTATGTTTGTGCTACTGGAGAGATGCACACAGTGAGGAGTTTCTGTGAGCACGCTTTTGAAGCCGTTGGCATCCCTGTAAGATTTGAAGGCGAAGAGCTTTACGAAAAGGGAGTTTGTCAGAAAACAGGTGATGTGTTGATTGAAGTTTCGCCAAACTACTTTCGCCCAGCAGAAGTCGAACAATTGCTAGGCAACCCCTCAAAGGCAGCCGAAGAGCTGGGCTGGAAGCCTGAAGTGACTTTCAAGGAATTGGTAACGATCATGGCATCTTCTGACTGGGAACTCGCGAAGAGTGAAAAGTGAAAAGGAAAATCAGAGCGCTGCTCAAGATGCTGCCAAACCACAGACAAGGATGTTTTTGCAAGGCGCGACGTGATTGGTGATAGGAGCGTAGTACGCTTTTGAGGATGCGGCGAATATAGTTCTGATCACTCAGTGTTGGAAGACTTTGAAGTTCGCGGCCTTCGTAGGAATAACCTTTGCGAGATTAATTCTTTAATCCGTGTGCCAGTGCCATCGAAAAAATACTTCTCCCAGTCAGGTCAGTAGGATCCTAAAATAGAAGTGACGCGATCGGAAGAAAACAGACGCGGGCTCAGCGTAAACTTTAGAGTTAAACTGAAACGGACTTGGCTGAGGCCATAAGCCTCACCATCCCATGATGTCGATTGCTGGGCCTAGAGGAACCAGTCACTTGTTATGTTGAGCATCTCGACGATCATTCTTAAGTTTCATCCTGATACCTGAACTTAATTTGGTATATGGCAGTCAAAATCTCAGTCGTGACGGCAACCTATAATTCCGAAGCAACAATAGGTGACACACTCTGCTCACTGGACTCTCAAACATACGAATCTATTGAGCATTGCGTCATAGACGGAGAGTCTAGCGACAAAACGCTAAGCGTTTTAGCTGAATGCTCAAAATCATACCGGCACGTAATCAGCGAAAAAGATACAGGCATCTACGATGCTATGAATAAAGGTATTACTACTGCTTCCGGTGATGTTATCGGTTTTTTAAACAGTGATGATGTTTATGAAACCCCTGACGTTCTCACTCAAGTTGCTGCAGCCTTTTCGGATCCGAATGTTGACCTAGTATATGGAAATCTTCGATACGTTGATTTCAACGATACTAACAAGGTGATCCGCGATTGGATCTCAGAGCCCTATCATCAGGGAATGTTCTGCGGAGGATGGATGCCTCCTCACCCGACCGTCTATGCTCGGAAACATGTTTTCGAAAAACAGGGAGGCTTCGATCAGGCTTTTTCGATCTGCGCGGATTGGGAGTGGCTGTACCGCACGATCGAGATGTCGGAACATCAGGCTGAATTTCTAGATCTATACCTTGTCCGAATGAGGACCGGCGGAATATCAAACAGTTCTTTTGCAAATATTTTCAAGAGCAATATGGAGGCAATCGCTGCCTTTAAAAAGCATGGCAAACGGGTCCCGATTGGATTTTTTCCAGGCAAACTGATCCATCGTGGAAAGCAGTTTTTTTCGCGAAACATCTCCTAGAAGGGTTCTTTCGCACGAGGACGTTTGTTTTGGCGTGAGTGAACACTGAAAATTGACCCAATGGCGTCAGTAACTGTTCATACTTGCGGTCAGAGTTCCGGTGTCGATATGGCTATTACCTGCACTTGACCAAAATCAGGGGAGAGTTGATTTAGAAGTAGAGAGGGATAGCTACCTTGAAGCTTTTGCCTCAACGGGCGTGTTCGGAGGCACCCAGCTTAATCGTTTTCTGTATTTCCTGGTGCAGAGAGGTTTGGTGCCGCCGTTACAGCATTATCTTTGGACCTTTGATCGTCGCTTTTATCATCTCCGGATTTTTTGAGAATACCTTCTATGATTCGGAGGTGCTTAATTGCATTCCTTTTATATATCTATTTTCCCAAATCGCAATTTCCGGTGAATCCTTTGAAAATTCAGGGCTGGACGAGGCTACGCTTCCGGAGTGATCACGATCGCGACCATGGTATCTGAAGAAAGATATTCTTTGGCGAGTGAATTGACCTCTTCCACCGTGATATTTTTATAATCGTCAACAAAGGAGCGAGACCAGTCGAGACGTTCAGGATATTCCTGGGATGATTCAAGAACGCTTCCCATCCAGTAGCGATTTGTTCGACGCATCTCTTCGATCGAAGTGACCTGAGGTTTTTTGGCACGGTCGAGTTCGTCTTCGGTAATGCTTTCGCCGGTGGCAAGGTCATTCGCAATCTTAGCAATGACTTGAGTCACTGCTTTAGCCTGATCTGGCGCTACGGTAACGGATGCGAATAGGTAGCCGTAATCGGTCCAAGTATCGCTGGGCAGGTTGTGTGCAAAGGGGCTGTAGGCGTCGCCTAATTCTTCACGAACCTTGACTCGGAGGCGATCGTCGAGAATTGCTGACAGCATGCTAAGACGTCGGCTTTTTTCTATATCGTAAATGTCGGTAGTAGGCCAGTGAACTATAGTCATGGCTTTCGGGATTTCTGATGTGAAAGTAAACTCCTTGGCGCTTGCTTCTGGGAACGACACAGAGCGCTTTTTGTTATATTGTGGCTTCTTGGTTTGACGATCGGGTAGGTTTCCAAAAGTGGACGCTACCAGCTTGATGGCTTCTTCAAGATCGAAACTTCCCACCACGGAAATTTCTAGGTAGGCTGATTCCAACTCCGGGGTTAGCCACTCGCGTGCCTGAGATGTTGTTAGAGCATCGAGAGCAGAGCGCTGAGGGAATCCAAAGCGTTCATCTCCTGAATGAAGGTATCTAGCGACTTCATTCTGAGCAAAACCCCCGGGGGTTCGTTCAAGCTGTTGGTAGATGTAGTCGAGTGCCTTGCGGAACTCGAGAGCGGCCTCTTCCCGGTAACCGGGATTTGTTAAGTAGGCGCGCATCAGAGTCAACTGGGAGGCGAGATCTTGAGGGTTGGTCTGCCCAGATAGAGTGAAGGCATCATCATCGATTCCAAAGGAAGAACTGACTGACTCCGCTGCAAAGATCTGTTTCAAATCGTCATGGCTGTGGGCTTCAAGCCCGCCCTTATTGAAGACGCTCGAGGCGAATAAGCTGAGGCCTGCAGTTGGCTCGGTAAGCCGGCCGGATCCGATGCGTGCCTTTACATAAACGGTTTCGTCCTCGAATTTTGTTGTCTTGAAATTAGCTCTTACGTTATTTGCAAAGGTGATCTGAGTAACTTCAATATCTTCAATTGTATTTCGCTTGGCGATTTCACCGGCTTGGGGCAGACCTCCGTAAGCAAAGGCCACCATTTCTTTTTCTTTTGGCGCTGTTACTGCGAACTTGGCACTTTCATCGTAAACGTTTTCGATTGAAGAAATGGCATCGTCAAGTTTGGCGTTGCCGGAAAGCATGAGTAAGGTGTCTTCAGCGGATTCCCAGAGGTCGTGCAGAGAATGACGAGCTGTCTCCGTGGTTACCGAATCAAGTGATTGCATGACCCGTTGAAGGTCTTCCGCTGGACTGGTAAAGATTCGTCTTGAACCGATGCGGCGTGCGATTTCGTCAGCAAGATCTCTTGATTTTCGAGTGCCCATTTGCTTCGCCGCGTCCTCGTAGAGGCGACCGATAACGGCCTTGGTTTCGTTGAGCTCTGACTCGGTAAAGCCGTGCTCAAGTGCGCGACGTAATTCTTGCTCGATCAGGGTGAGGGCTTCCTTCCAGTCTTCAGGTTTGCAGTCAGCATCGATTGAGGAATAGATAGCAAATCCCAGATCGAAGAAGTCACCGGCATGCATCGTCGCAGAGCTGATAGGGGAGTTCTCGGCTTTGGTCAGCCGTTCGAGGCGACGATTCATGATGCGCGCAGCCATCATTCGCTGCAGATCATCCAGTCTTCGAGCGCTGTTGTCTGGGGGTGAACGCCTCGTTTTAAGTGCTTCAATTGAGACGGATGTTTCTCCGGCTTCGTCCTCGTAGTGATAGTGAACGTCAAAGTCACGATTGGCGAGGCTGCCCATCTCTGGATCTGCGCGCTTCTCACGGGCTTCCATAGAATCGAAATGCTCGCGGATCACGGTTTCGATCCCAGCCACACTGATATCACCAACTACAACGATTGCCATGCGATTGGCGGTATACCAGCGTTCATAAAATTCGACGAAACGCTCGCGGGAAGCATTTTTGATGACCTCTTCTGTTCCGATCGGCAATCGGGTGCTGATGCGTTGCTTAGGAAAAGCAAACTTGATCTGTTCGACAAATGTGCGCCAGTCTACGGAGTCACGGGTTCGTTTTTCACTAAGAATGATCCCTCTTTCGTCTTCAATCTCGTCTCGCAGAAGAAGCATTCCGTCGGCATAGTCGCGAAGCAATCCCATTCCTTCGTCGATCATTTCGGCCTCTGAATTCGGAAGTTCCAGCTTGTAAACTGTTTCATTAAAAGAGGTATGGGCGTTGGTGTGGTTGCCAAAGCCCATCCCGAGACGTTGAAAATATTCGACCATTTCCCCGGGAGGATAATTAGTGGTTCCGTTGAACGCCATATGCTCGAGAAAGTGGGCAAGCCCCTGCTGGTCCTCGTCTTCCATCAGGGAACCGGCGTCAACATAGAGCCTCATACTGACTCGGTCCGGTGGCTCAGCGTTGGGTAGAATGGCAAAACGTAGGCCGTTATCGAGAACGCCCCAAGTCACAGCTGGATCAGGATTGATGTCGCTATCTTTTTGAGGCAGCGGAATGGACTCATTCTGAGCCGAGACGGGTAGATAGAGTAGGTTCGCAAGAGTAGCTAAAAGACAGAGTGAGGTTCGGGCCATCATAAGGGAAAAGGGATTGGGTAGATAAGGTTTGTTATTGGGGGAAGGAAGAGAATTAGGGGCTGTCAGACAACCGATTGAAGACTACGCAATCAGAGTAGCTTACGCCGTCGCCACCAAAAATGTCGAGAGCGCTACCGATCGTCAGGTCTACCAACCCTCCGCTGATATCATCGACTCGCTTTAAGTCTTCAAGACATGAGGCACCACCTGCGTAGGTGACGGGAAGTTTTCCCCATTGGCTGAGTAGCTCAACGAGCGCTTCATCGATGCCCTCGCACTTGCCTTCGACATCAGCAGCATGAATGAGGAACTCGTCGCAAGAGGAAGCAAGCTGATCCAAGGTTTCATGGGTTAGGTGCAGGTCGGTAATCGTTTGCCATCGATTCATTGCGACAACCCAGTCATTTTCCTCTTGGCGGCAGCTCAGATCTATGACGAGTCGCTCACGGCCGGTTTCTGCTATGAGTGCGGCGAGGCGTTCTTCCCGAAAATGCGCCTCGCTGTCGAAAAGAAAAGAAGTCGCAATAACATGGGAAGCTCCAGCGCTTAGCCATGATGACGCATTTTCGGCAGTAATACCTCCGCCTAGTTGCATTCCGTTTGGGTAAGCTTGTAAAGCTGATCTGGCCGCCTCGTCATTCCCTGGGCCGAGCTTTATAACGTGTCCGCCGGAGAGCTCGTCTTCAGCATACTTTTCAGCAAACCATGAAGGGTCCAAATCAGTTGTGAAATTAGTCTTTAATTCTTTGGAGGAAGAACCCAAGGATCCACCGACGATCTGTTTCACTTTTCCATCATGAAGATCGATGCAGGGGCGAAAATGTGTTCTTCGGCGCATAGGGAGACGAACAAAAATTACCCCAATGTCGTAATTATGCGACGCAGAAAAAGTCTTTTCCTTCCAAGAATCCGCAACCATCCGCCAGCATTCGAATCCGTTCTCGACCTCCTTTTTGGCCAACGGCGCCAAGCACAACAGCTCGACCAAAAAAGTGTGATAACTCGCCTGAGTCTAGTATGGGAATACCGTCAATTTGGTTGCCGATCTTACGTTCGTTCACCTCGAGAAATGCCTGAACCTTTACTCCAGCCGTGCTGAGGAGGTGACCCATTTCTTTGCCGACGGGACCCGCCCCACAAATAACCACTCCCAGTTGAAGGATATCGGGAATTCGCTTGAGGAAGTGAGACTTCGCTACTTGAAAACGGGAGAGATCGTATCGGCCGAGGGTTCTCGTTGCTCGCGTCTCACCGTCGTACCAATCGAGAAGCCTTTGATTCACTTTGGCAATTTTATGGCCGGCTTCAAGCAGTCGAAGCCAGAAGTCGTAGTCCTCCGCCCACAATGGGTCTTGATAACCCCCAAGTGATTCCATGACGGACCTTCGGATCATTGCTGACGGATTTGGGATGGGGCTGTCGACGAATCGTTCGGTGAGTATCTGGTCGTGGGTAACAACAGAGTTTATCCAAGCTTCATAACGCTTATAGCCGTCCTCGGGAGGGATGGGCTGGCCGTCTTCTCCTCGTTTAAGGATATTGACCAGCGTCCCACAGGCAGAAAGCTGCGGCTGCGCTGCAAGAAGGCCAACCTGATTTTCTATCCGAGTGGAATGAGCGATATCATCGCTGTCCATTCGAGCGATAAGTTCGCCTTTGGAAGATTGCCAAGCGAAGTTGGCCGCCTCGACAAATGAGCCTTCTTGTCGAAAACAGCGGATTCTTTTATCTCCGCTGGCAGCTTTTTTGATAAGGGCGGGCGAGTTATCTTCAGAGGCGTGATCCACGAGGATGATTTCGAGGTTTTCATAGGATTGCCGCCGTAAGCTGGCTATCGCCTTCTCAATAGTGAATTGGGCGTTTCTCAGCGGCATGACGACTGAGACGAGCGGTGAGTTCATAACTAAAAAAGCCCCGGGTTCC
>PBSY01000094.1 GCA_002726915.1 Verrucomicrobiales bacterium
CGACGGACTAATTCTTGTAGATCTGCCTCAGAGATGATTGCCGCAATGCTCGAGGTGACGATGACGCGATTGACCGAATTAGATCGATTAATACTGTCGATAACGTGCGCGCATACGCCGCGCATATAGTCCTCATCGTCGTAGCCAGAGACATGAGATACATGGCAAACCCCTTGGCAGCCAGCGAATACCTCATCGAAACAGCCGGCTTGGTCTAGGTCGGCAGAATGTAAGGTGAGGCGTCCGGAAGCGAACCCCGGCATAGTTTTTAAAAAATCTGTTTTGTCAGCGTCGTTGGTGTCACGCACACAGGCGCGCACCCGGTAGCCTTTATCGAGTAACCCGCGTACTACCCAGCCGCCAATGAAACCCGCGCTGCCGGTAACCGCCACGGTGCTGCCCTTCGGAATCGGTGGCATGATGATCTCCCCTTGTTAAAACGCAGTTATTTAAGGCCAATTCGTCTTGATAATAAAGGGGCCTATTCAGCGTGCTCTGGGATTATGGCATAGCCGATTGGTGCCGTTTCCAAGCTAGGTATACGCTCTCTGGGATGCCCAGCCAATTGATTCGCAAAAAAAGATAAACCAGTCTTTTGCGTTCGATCGGGCGGCTTCCCAGCATGCTTCATAGGTCCAGTACGCCTCCCAAGCGATCAAGATCAGCAGTAGTAAAATCATTTCATCCCCCAGGGATTTCGGGAACATTAGTGGTTCTGACAGCAAATTTTCTTTAAAAATTGGTTCTTTTATTCTGGCTGGCGGTCGTTATGAGTAATCCCGCGGAGTAGCGTGCATTGCTGGCGCTGCAGCAAGGGCGTATCGCCGAAGCCTGTCAGTTGTTTGCCAGCATCGCGCCATCGCTGCGGGCGCGAAAATGTTTGTTTGCGGCTGCGGCTGCTTTTGCGTCTGCATCGCGCTTTGCGGAGGCTCTGGGTATGTTGCAGCGATTCGATGGCGGCCAACAACCGGAGGTCGAATCATTGAATTTACGCGCCGATATTTGTGGGCAAATGGGCCGTAACCGCGATGCTGCAGCAATTTACAGTGAGTTGTTGCGACGCGGCCAGTCAGACGACGCTTTACACTACAAACTCGCCCAAGCGCTGTTTGGCGCAGGCGCGGTTGAACCTGCTTATGCGGCCTTGGAGCCTGCTCTGCGGGCCGCGGCTGCGCGGACAAGGACTCAAGCCAAACTTTTAAAGGCGCGCTTTGAGGCGGCACTTGGGCGTCTTGATCAGGCTCAATCACAGCTTGAAAAAATCGCAAAAAAATGGCGAACCGAAAGACGTCGCCCAGTATCGGCTGGCCCGGCTGGCCTTGCATCGTGTTGATTAAACGAAAGCGGAAAAACTGCTCGCAGCGTTTTTACGCAAGGAGCCTAATTCTGAGGCTGCGCAACAGGCCAGATTATTAGGTCACATCTACGCTGGCCATAGGACGCAGGCACAAACTGTGATTAAACAGTTGCCTGAGCGCGCGAATGATGGTGAGACTCTTGCGATAGCTGGCGACTACCTACGCGAAATGGGCTTGGCTGATGTATACGAATTTTGGCAACGTGCATGGGCGCGTCGCCATGACCCTGCCGTGTATCGAGCTTATATGGCTCGGTTGCTGGCTCGCGCAGATATCGACGGCGTTCGCGCATTATTGGACGAATACGCTAGTGCTTATTGTCATGATGGCCTGTGGGAGTGGGGGCAGATGAATTGCCTACGGTTAACCGCAGACCACCAATCCGTCTTAGATCTTGTGTCTGCATCGAAGGTGCCGGAGTCACACCATGAGTCGTCTTGTCTAGCCCACTTTGCGTTGGGGAACTACGATGACGCTTTGAGCGACGCATTGGCTCTGAATAATCAGTTCCCCGGTAATCAGTACTTTATTGCCATGTTATTGACGGCGTTGCGTTGCCTTGACGATCCTCGTTACCAACAGTTGGTGAACTACGATGCCATGCTCTATGAGATTGACTTTAGAGCGTTGGAAAATGATGGCGGTGTGGCCATCGATTGGGCTGCGCTGGCTACGGATGTCGCGGCGCTGCACACGATGCAGGATTCTCCTATGCTGCAATCGGTTCGATCCGGCACTCAATCCTCGGGTAATTTGTTCACCGCAAACCGGCAAGGCAGGATTGCGCAGTTGGCCACATCGATTGAGCAACAGGCGCGCCGAGTTTTGCCCAAGTAGGTGAGTTTAATCAGCCTCAAGAGCACCCGTTGTGGATGTTCCGTCCGCGACAACCGATGCCGCACGCCAGTTGGTCCATTCAGGCTGCAGCGGCCACATATCATGAGTCTCATGTGCACTCAAAAGGCTGGTACAGCGGCACCTGCTATGTGGATGTTCCGTCACAGCTCACGAGCACCAGCGCCGATGGCCAGTTAATTTTTGGTGAGCCGCCGTTTGAGACTAAGGATAAATTGTCGGCGGAAGCTCAAGTGTTGCCAGCAGTGGGCAAGTTAGTTTTGTTCCCGAGCTACTTTTGGCCTGGAACTCGACCATTCTCTGGTTCAGAACGCCGATTGGTGGTGGCCTTCGACTTTGGTACTCCGGATTGTTTTGTTTGAACGCCAAACGTGTTCAGATCGATTGCGACTGGTTTTAGGGCGATATCGCGTTACAGTTCGTAAGGCGATGGTTAGAGGGCCATCGAGCTATAGCCCTACAGGCTAGGAGACGTTAACAGAGCATAGTTCAGCAATCACTGCGCAGGAGGAGCGTTATGAAGCCATTAGAGGGAATCACTGTTTTAGAATTTTCCACCATGATCACGGCATCGTTTGCGGCCATGATGATGGCGGAGCAGGGCGCACGGGTAATCAAGGTAGAGCCGATGAATGTCGGCGATCCCATGCGTTATATCGGCGCGAACAAAGGCGGCATATCGTCGCTATTTGCCAACTGTAATCGCGGTAAGCAGTCTATTCGCGTCAATCTGAAAGAGCAGGCTGGCCAAGAACTTATTCGCGAGTTAGTGGCCGGGGTGGATATCTTTATTCATAACTTTCGACCCGGCGTCATGGACAAATTGAATCTTGGCAGTGAAGCGCTGCGCGAATTGAATCCTCGGTTAATTTACGCGGCGATCTCGGGATTTGGTAAAGCGGGGCCTTTGGGGCGCGCCCCCGCGTACGATCCGATTATTCAGGCTCACGCGGGATTAACGGCAACTCAGGGTAAAGGCGGTGAGCCTGCGTTTTTTAGAACTTTGATTTGCGACAAGATCACCGCTTATACTGCATGTCAGGCGGTGACGTGTGCATTGTATGTACGTGAAAAAACCGGCGTTGGTCAGCATATCGATCTGTCTATGCTCGATGCGGGGCTGTTTTTTGTTTTCCCTGATGGGTTCCAGAACCATACTTTGCTGGATGCCGACCATGAGCCCGGTCCATTGTTAATTGATCTATTGTATGAGTTAACCGTCACTAAGGATGGCGCAGTCACAATTTCTGCGGGCACGGATGAGATGCAAATGCGTTCGCTCATTGCCATAGGCATGGAGCATCTGCTCGCCGACGAGCGGTTTAATTCCTTTGAGAAGTTGGTTGCTAATCTAGAAGATTTTAAGGCATTAGTGGCTGCGGCTTATTTAGAATTTACCACTGACGAAATCATTGAAAAACTCAAGGCTGCTGATGTGCCTTGTGCGCGCTGTCTTGATCATGATGAGGTATTAGCTCAGGAACAGTTAGTGGCGAACGATTCAATCGCGGTATTTGACCACCCGATTATGGGCAGTATGCGGGTGGTTAAATCGCCGGCTCGGTTCGCCGGTGAGCGCCTTGAGCCCTCGCGTCCGAGTCCGGATCATGGAGAGCACACCGCGGAGGTGCTGCGCGAGTTTGCTGTTACTGAAGAGCGAATTTCGGCAATGAAGGAGCAGGGCGTCGTCGCGTAGGAGCAACGTTGCCGCGGTATCGCGCCGTGCTGAGCAAGGCTATTTTAGTGGTGCGCAGGGTACTGCGCGGCGTAATCGACCGAGGATTTTCGGTCTTGAGTTTGTTGGGGGAGACGGAACGTGTTTTTAAGATATTTTGGTTTGCTGACGTTGGCGGCAGTGTTGCTGGGTTGTGCGGACCCCGGTGGTGAGGGCGATGCCGACGGCACGGATCTGCAGTATGAGGTTGATTTGCCCTTTACCGAGGCCGAGATCAGTGCTGATCCGCGATTACGCACGCTGTTATTGCGGCAATAGAGCACTGCATTATTCATTCGCGGGGGAGTAGCACGATGCAAGGACTAATTTCAGGCGCTGATGCACCGTTTGAAATCTCTTGGGACAAGTTGGGGGTTGCGCATGTCTGGGCCGAGACGGTTGCCGACGCCTATCGCGGTATGGGCTATGCCGCCGGATACGAGAGGTTGTGGCAAATCCACCTGAGTTGCGCCTATGCCAATGGCGAGGCTGCGGCGTTGCTGGGCGAACGTTTTGTCGCTCAAGACGCGTTGCAGAGAGCGTTCAATGTGCATGGAAGTTTGACCCCCAGACCGGCAAGTCCGGGGGATTGGGTGGCCAGTGCTTATCTGGAAGGCCTCAACGCTTACGTCGGTTCGCTGGATGAAATACCACCAGAGTTTGCCCATGCGGGCGCCCGGCCACGGCTGTTTACGCTGGATGATATTGCCGCTCGGTACCGCTTTACATCTTGGTTTCAGCATAAAAGTTGGACCGAAAAAATACTGATAGGGCGCCTCATGGCGACTCATGGAGTGGATTACTTTCGTGATCATGTATTGCATTTGTCCGCAGAAGATATCGCGCAGATTCAGTTACTCGAAGAGCCGCTGCGAAGAATCGATCCGAAAATAGTTGAGTTGGCTTATCCCGAAGTCAGGGTCCCAACTATTTCTGGCAGCAATAACTGGGCCGTGACAGGCGCGCGATCTGCTAGCGGCTATCCAATGTTGGCGACGGATCCGCATCAGCCCCATACTATTCCTAACACTTTTTTTTATGTGCATTTGCATGCTGGAGATTGGGATGCTTTTGGTGCGGCTTTTCCTGGCGTACCGTATTTCATGATGGGTTTTACCAATGAGTTGGCTTGGGGCCTGACCACCGGTTTCATTGACTGTTATGACGTTTTTGTCGAACAGGTTGAACACAATCAATACCGCACAGAAAGCGGCTGGCGATCGATCGAGCAAAGAAGCGAGTCGATAGCGGTGAAAGATGCTGCGGCGCGTGAAGTACGAATTCGTACTACTCAGCACGGGGTATTGCTTGAACCGCTGATGCAGGAACTGGGCCGAATAGATACGGCGCCCACAGATTTTCAGACAAGTTTGTATTGGTCTTTGCGCGATGTGCCTACGTCTGCAGGAGCACTCGCCCTGTTACCCACAGCGCGTTCGGCAGAAGAATTTGGCGCGTTGTTGTTTGAGAACGATGTTTGTCCACTTGTGAATAACATCATTTGCGTTGACAAGGCCAGTAACCTGCAGCGTTACATCGCCACCACTACTCCGGCGCGGCGTGGTGTTACCGGTTCCGTGCCATTGGCAGGCTGGCAGCAGGCACATGACTTTAGCCTTTCCACTGCGGCTGAGCTTGTTGTAGAGCGAAATCCGCAGGATGGCGTCAGTCTGACCGCAAACAATGACACCATGGGCGACGCTGGAGATTTTTATATCCATAATTTTCCGACCCACAGTGCACGCGCAGACCGCATCCGCGAATCGTTAGAGCAAAAGGCGAAATTCAGCGTGACGGATTTTTGTCAGATGCAGCTCGACCTCACTGATCTACGCGCGGCGCAATTGCTCCCTGAGTTATTAGATGTCTTACGCACAAGCCATGAACCCGATGTGCAGCTCGCCGTACAGGTGCTCCAAGCTTGGGATCAGCGTGCCACAGTCGAGTCTGGCGCGGCATGCCTGTACTACCCGTTTTTAGACCGATTTTGGCCGGGCAAATTCTTGCGGGACGCGTTGCAGGACGATCTTGTTCGGTTGTTACCCGCAGCGGCTCCCGGGCTTAACCGATTTGATATTGCGAGTTTTACGCAGGAGGGATCTCCTTGGCTAGCTCATGGCGAGTTATTGAGCAAAACTATTTGCGCAGAAATGAGCGAAGTTGTGAAGCGGGTGAAGAAAAGCCTTGGAGCGGATCCTCAGCAGTGGCGTTGGGGGGACCTGCATAAAATTACCTTTGCGCACCGGTTACACAAGCATAATCCTTGGGAGGCGATGCGCGTTGGTCCTGACGAGATCGGCGGCAGCGCGACGACGCTTGCGATGGCGATGCATATGGGGGCTGGGCCCGGTGTTGCGAATATTGATGACGGTGAAATCGCGTGTCGTGTGTTTCATGGACCTGCTTACCGGTTGGTAGTGGACTTGGGCGATACCAGCCAGGCACGTTTTGTCATCGCCGGGGGTAATGGTGGGCGTGCGGGTTCAGAGTTTGCCACCAATCACTATCCCGTCTGGTTAGCGGGTGACTACTTCACCCTAAAATTGCAGCGGCACGAGATTGACGTTAAACAGATATGGAGATTTGCCCCATCAAGCTAGTCTTAGCTCGGCGCTGATTGTCCTGTGGTAGCTGCCAATAGATCTCTTAACGATCATTTGGTGCAACGACCTATTGTGTTGAGACAACTGCGGTCATCGGTTCTTCCCTGTCGCGCAGCGGGGCCGACTTTACGAATTTTGCCGATCTACCAGGGCGCTCAGAGTTTTCTCTTCGCCGGTGAGGCCCAACTGGGCATCAAGGGCTTTGAGGCGCGCGCTTATTCGCTCAGCGGTGCCGCCAACAATTCGTGCGCGCAATCGGTGTGCCACCCAAGCGCCCACTAGAGCCACGGCGCCCAAGGTGGCAAACATTAAGGCATAGCCGGCCGCACCGGGGAAATTGTCAAGAATGGAGCCCCACAATAGATAAGCGAAGGAAGACGGCAGATAAATCATGAATGCGGCAACCGCGATTGCCGATCCGGAAAATCGCTGGGGCAGGCCCATTTCGCCAAAAGGCGCAAAATACAAGGCGCGCATGAAAAAGAATAATACCGAGAGCAAGATCATTAGGGTCATCGCGGCCCATGCGCCACCGCCGCCTAGGGTCAGCGCTGTAGTTATAGCGGCGAGGATGGCTACCCCAAACAAACCTAAGCGCAGTCCACCGCTGGCTCCGCCCAAGTAGCGATCGGCGATAAAGC
>PBSY01000095.1 GCA_002726915.1 Verrucomicrobiales bacterium
ATTTTTTGCCCGGCGTAGTAGTTCTCGGAATCTACGATCGCGACTTGGTGTTGTAGGGGCACCCCGTTCATGAGGACTTGAAAGTCATTCATGTAGGGATGCTGGCCGTTTTTGGGTGCTCCGTTCACATCGCCTGAGGGAGACATGGCCTCGAAGCCAACGAGGAGCTCTTTGCTGTCTGCCGGGTTATCAAAAATGTAGTCAACGGTTACCCGCAAGTGTCCGCTTTTGGTTTTCTTGATGGCCAATACCTCCTTTGCTACCTTGATTTGGGTCTCCTGAATGGGTATCAACTGATTGCCTGACATGTAAAAAGCCCCATCATTGGCCTGTAGGCTGAGCGAGAAAAATGACAGGGCAGTGCCTACGAGAAACAGAGACGTAACCGTGGGTTTTCTGCAATGCGAGGCGTAGCGGATCAGTTCGGTTGTGTTCGGTGTGTTATTTTTCCGGGTCATGAAACTCATACTCACCCTTTGTAGTGTCAGGAATTTTTCAAGGATTTTTTCGGGGCGGCGGTCCGGCTGGGATTGAGCGGGTGCAAACATTCGGACTGGATTCCAAAGTGCTCCACTTGTTTAACCTTTCTCGTCGGCTTTATTCCAGATCCATTTACTGCGATCCATGTTTGGATTCGGCTTCGGCATTCGTGCTCCGGTTTGCGACCACCATGTTTTGAGATCGGTCATTAGTTCATTTGCCTTCTCTGGCATGTCGTTTATGAGATTTCGGGCTTCGCTTGGGTCTTGCTTGAGATTGTATAGCTCGGTTCGACTGCCAAGGATGAATTTTCCGGACAGGGAGCCCGACCGGGGCGCAGGACCCGTAGGTTCAAGGTAGTCCCCGAAATAGTGAATGAGCTTATAGTTTCCCTTGCGGATCATGGAGCAAGGCGTCTTGGCGTAGGCAACTACATACTCCGGATGATGGGAGAAAATGGCATTACGTGGGTTGGGCACAGATTGCTTAAGGAGCGGCATTATGCTTACCCCATCCAAGATCTGCTTCTCTTGTATTTTGCCTCCGGCGAGTTCCATGAAGGTAGGGAACAGGTCGACAACGTGGATTGGCGCAGTGCAAACGCTTCCAGCCTTCACCTGACTCGGCCATCGAACGATGAATGGCACCCTGACACCTCCCTCGTAGAGTTGCCCTTTACCGCCGCGAAGGGGGTCATTCCGCCACACGCGAGTAAGCCCTCCATTATCCGATAAAAAAAGCACGAGCGTATTTTCAGTGATTTCCAATTGATCCAACTTGTCCATAATCCGCCCGACTGAACTGTCGAGATATTCGATCATCGCAATATAGTCGGCGGCCACCCGCTCTGAGAATACGCCTCGGGAATTGCTGCTACGCAGGAAGCCTCGATCGACTGCCCGCTGAACGCTCGATGGTGGAACATCAAAGGGCGTGTGGGGGGATAAATGAGCAGCGTAAGCAACGAATGGACCTTCATGGTTCTCTTCGATAAACTGAATCATGTCGTCCGTGATGGCGCTGACGTATTTGTCATTTCGATTTGGGGCCGCCGTCCCAGCCCATTGCACGCCATAGCTGTGAAGGTAATCTTCTCCACGGTTCCTCAGTGCAGACCCCGTAGTCAGAGGTCCTCCAAGGTGTAACTTCCCGCTCATGCCGGTTTTGTAACCGGCATCCCGAAGCATTTCAAACAGAGTGTAAAACGCAGGATTAAGAGCCTCTGGGCGGCCTGGGGAGATCATTGGGGCGTAATCAGGCGAGCGAGTTTCGACCGATGTCAATCCAGTCCGGGCTCCATACTGACCGGAGAAAATAGCGGCCCGTGTGGGGAGGCATTGCGACAAGGCATAGGCATCCGTGAACCGCATTCCATCTGCTGCGAGTTGATCAATGCGAGGGGTCTTAACGAGGTTGGAACCATAACAGCCAAGAGCATTCCAACCCATGTCGTCGGCCATAATCATTACGATATTGGGCGGACTTGCTTCGGAAGCGCCAGAAAGCGAAGGCGCGCCTAAGTAAATTATCAAAAGGAGCAAGCTATGTTTCATTAATTTTATTTGGAAGGGAACATATACCTGTGGTCTATATTAAAACCAAGGGGACCTTCTTTTGAAACGAGCTAATTAGAATGCAAAAAGTTGCGAACAAGCAAAATATTTTTGATGGCCGTCACTCGAATAACTGATTGGAATTTGCTTTTTCAAGGAGGGTGCAGTTGTCCAGTAGCTCGCCACCGTTCGAATTGAAGTGACTACTGATAGCGATAATCGTCTGAGTGTGCTGCTTCATTTTATTGAGCGAACGTTAGAGGTCTGCGACAGGGGGCTCCGAGTTCGATGTTGGTGGGCAGATTATTAAGAACCGTTCGAATTGCATCGGGCGGCCTCTTGGTAGCAACGCCTTGCTCGCATCATTGTTAGTGCAAAGCTTCATCGTGCATCAAGAGTGATGTTGGCTACAATGTGACGCGATCCACTTTAGATCTGGCTGTGGACCCTACTGCCAGACCCGCAGGCGGGCAAAGAGAGTATCACCGGGCAAGATAGTGGCCGGAACACATACGCGAACACGGTCGATTCCGGATCCAAAAAAGTCATCGTCGACCTCGATCGTCGTCCCACCCAAGTCGGGCGTCACGGGATTCCAGACCACGAGGTCTGATGAAAACTCTACCCCTGATTGGACGGTGATGGCTGCTGCGTCCCTACGTCGGTAGACCGTAACAATTTTACCCGAAACCTCGTCCCCTCCGGTCGTCGAGGGTGGGGTGTAGTGGTGAGTTGGCATCAGGCTGGTGGCGTCCGCCATCGCGTTTGGAGCCCCGAAAAGAAAAGCCACGCCATTAGCTATCCCGTCGCCATTCGGGTCGGCCTCAAAAGCGGCGCTCGCTCCGTCCAGTCCGGAAATCTCCTTCGCCCATATTCCGGGGCTTGGATCGTCCGTCACTTCAACGGTTTGGCGCATGCTTGCCGTCTGCCCCTTCATGTCCGAGACAACAACATCTACCCAGTAGCTCCCGGGCGTGTTCCAATTTTTCGTCAGCGTAATTGCGCTGGTATTGTATGGAATGTCCTCGTCGCTGCTAGTCCACATGCAGGCCACCTCGTCACCATCCGGATCGTTTGGCGTGACGGTGATCGTAAGGGGCTCGCCGGCTACCCACGTGGTGGGGGCATTCCAGCTCGGCACCGGTTGCTGGTTGTCGGCAAATTCGCCTCGATTGACCCTCACATCGATATACTCATTGGGCTTCGATCCTCCCCGGCCTAGATTGGTGATGAAAACCCCTCCGCCGCTGTTCGCGAAGGTTTCACCCGGTTGCAGGGCGTGGTCTTCGAATCCTCCCGTACCCGGATGCATGTCGAGGAGAACACTGCTCTGTCCGCCAACGTCTCCCCGGTCCCAGTAGAAAGCCAAACCCTGGCGCAGGTGGCGGTTCTTTCCAGCGCTTGAAATATAATCCAGAAGGCGCGAACGAAACCCAATCCAAAGATCGGTGCTCGTGTCCGTCGTTCGCCTGACCCGCAATGCCCGTTTCGTCAGCGAGGGGTCGATGTCCGGATCGTCGAACGAATAGAGCCGCTTGGTGTGACTGCCGTCACTCTGCACGCGGTAGATGTCGGTAATCCAATTTCGCTGCCACTTTTCATACGGCTCGGGGTCGGTCCCGCCGTTTTTCATGAAGTGCCAATGGTCCGGGTCTTTCAATTCGCCCACAAGCGGGTTCTGCCCATTCGGAGCAAACCGGTTCTGATGGCCAAAGTTAAAGACGTGACCCATTTCGTGCATAATGGCACCGCCAGTCGACAGCCAGATCCGCTTGCCATTCACAATCGCCTTGTTTCCAGAGGAATGCCCGCCGTGGAAAAATGCGATAACATGGTAGCCGACCTCATCAAACCCTTGGTTCTTGGCCTTGTTCTCGGCAGCGTTGGCGAGTTCGGAGGCAGTGTATGTTCCACGATTGTTTGGTAGCGTGACACTCACCGTGTCATAGCTGATCCTCAGGACATTGTAGGAGAACCTATCAAAGTTTCTCTCCGCGATCGCGAGCTTGTTGGAAATTGTCTCCAGACTGGGGGCGTTGTCGTAATCGGCGAACGTGACGCGGATGCCCAGCACCTTCACCCTGCCCTCGGTCTTGGCAGCCATGGCCGGTTCGATCACCGCACTAAAAAGCAGCGCTACTAACGCTGCCGTCAGGCAATAGTGGCGCTTCCACCAAGTTATGGCCTCGATCGAGCTCTGCTTTTGATTAGTAGACATCTCCAACATCGTGTTATTCTTGCGCACGTCCGATCCATCCTACGCCTGACCGAGGGCGCGCTCCAATTTTAAGGTTAGAGGTTGAATGGCCATTTGAATTTTAACTCGCTATGGGTCAGGCGTTAGGATCGGCGTTTTGTTCGGTCCGTTTTCGTAGGAGTTGAGTTGCGCTTTGTAGGCCGACCCCAACAGCACCTCCGACAATAGCGAAACATGCTGCGAAGATGGGTATGAAGATCAGCGAAATCGCCGCCTGGGCATCAGCCGCAAGATCGTTGTCATGGTGCCAATATGCTAACATAGCGATGGCAGTAAGCGCGCTGATGACTACCGGAAGATAAAATGGAGATTTCGAGATTAGGGCGGCAGTAAACACGACGATGGCTGGAATTATCGCGAATGCTCCGAAGAGTAGCGTGCCGGATATAAAGTGGCCTTCGTCTGGCAAATACTGAGCTACCCAATCACTACCCCGAGGAAGACGAGAAAGAAAGGGAATCGCAAGACAGAGTGATCCTGCGATCAATCCGAGTTCCATCTGAATTTTCATTCTTAGACCGAACAGCATTATTACACGGCTCGAATATCAGCTAGCGATTTTATTCGACTTATTTGCGGTGGATGAATCCGAAGCTTCCTCGTGAATCCCTCCGCATATCGCAAACAAGGTGCTGCGTAGTTCTGGCGCATCCAGCTCAGCTCATCGCGGTGCTGCTAGGAATTTGCTTCTCCAAGGAGTTCTTACCGGCGTTTCGATCGTAACGGGATTACGTGGGTGCAACTTCAACGTTTTCCCTTTAAAATTTAATGCCCTGTGGTGGTCGTTGGTTTGCCTCGAAATAAAAACGATGAGATCTTTTTTCTGCTTCTTAGCCTTCATGCTAAGTCATGCCACCAAAGCCGATGACTTTCCCTTGGTGCCTGACGATGTTGAGGTCATGCTGTTTGCTAAGGAGCCTCTCGTCAGGAATCCTTGCGGTATAGCCTTTGATAAAAACGGGCGTCTATGCGTCGGTATGGGCCCACAGTATCGCAAGCCTGGTCCTGACACGCCGGGCGATGCTGTCTGGATACTATTGGATCAAGACGGCGATGGTGTGGCCGACGGACGCAAGGAATTTGCTACTGGCTTCAATGCCATTCAGAGTTTGGCATGGCGGGACGATGCCTTGTGGGTTGCCAATGCGCCAGACCTCACCGTGGTACGTGATTTGAATGGCGACGATGAGGCCGACGAATACATCAGACTCTACACCGACTTAGGAAACCTTGAGCATGGTCTGCACGGCCTCAACTGGGGGCCAGATGGCAAGCTCTATATGTCGAAAGGGAACTCCAAGGGACTTAACAACGCGCCCGATCGCTTGGCTCCGAAGCCCTTCTTGGAGTTGTGGGGTATGGAAGCACCGACTGGTTCGCCAGAGTTCCCAAAACCAGTTACTTTCAAGAAAAACAACTATCAGAAGAACTATCACCAACCTTCCGATGATTGGGGGCTTTGTGGGGGCGTGCTGCGTTGCGATCCAGATGGTAGTAATTTGGAGATCGTCTCCCGAGGCTCCCGTAACCCGTTTGATATCGCGTTCGACGATGGCTTCGACTGGTTAGGCACGGACAATGATCAGACCCATGGTGACAAGTTCTTTTCACCATTCTATGGAGCGCACTTTGGATGGGGTCATCCATGGAGCTACGCCTGGGAAGGCAAACAGCATTGGCCATCTGCTCCTGCTGCTGGCCCGTTGTTTGAGGGTTCTGGAACTGGCGTGGTCTTCTTGGGGCTTTCACAATATCCTGACAAGTATCGCGGCGTCTTTTTGGTCAACGATTGGTTGAAACGTCAGGTCTATATCTATCGACCCACTTGGGATGGCGCTTGGATGAAGCCGGCTTCCGAGAATTTTAAACTTTTTGCCCATGCTGAGCGAGGACGTTCCATGGGTGCCAGCCATGGACGTAGCTTTGACCCGGTGGATATCGAAGTCGGACCAGATGGGGCAATTTACATCTCAAGTTGGGGCCGTGAATATGGTGCTGTGGTCAAGGATGGTGAGCAGCAAAATGAAGGCCGCATTTACAAACTCTGGCCCAAAGCTGCGCCACCGCAAGCACCGGACATCAAACGGGATCCCTGGAAGGATCTGAGTAGCCACTTTCCGGCGTGGCGTAGCAACGCGCAGGAAACATTAATCAAGAAAGGTCTACCCGCCGCAGAGCGGCTAAAGGAACTTGCAGTTGAACCCACTTCGAGCAAAGCCTTGCAAACGTGGGCCGCATGGACGCTGGGTCGCATAGCCCCGGATGAGCCCGCAATCGACGACTGGTTCACTTCGGCCCTGCACCAAGAAGTTCTAAATTTACGCTTACAGTCAATCAGGATTCTAGCACATCGCGCTCGATTGCGTGGAGAGCACAAGTTACCAGATGAGATCGGTAATTTGCTGGATGATGCAGAACCTCGCGTTCGATTGGAAGCAGTTTTGGCTTTTCGGCAAGCAAAGGACCGTAGTCAGAATGCCGCACTAGTAGGATTGGCTGCCAAAGAGAATGATCGCATCACATATTATGCGACATGGGGAGCCTTAGGTGACTTGATGGCCAGAAAAGCACGTAAAAGCTTATTAAAAGATGAGCGTGTTGGAGTGCGTCGCGCTGCCTTACTGAGCCTTTTAGAAGAAGATGCTTTGGACGATTCCGAGGTCCAAGTTGTGAGTAATGATCGAGATACTATCACTGCCTCCCTCGCTTCTCAATGGCTGGGCGGAAAGACAAGGACACGTATCAAGGGAGCACCACTAAAGAACGATCGAGCGGCAACCGCATCTTCACTACTTTCCCCAAGCGGCAAAATACCAACCGTGGAAGAAGTAATCCCTCTACTTTCAACAGCTAAGATCGAACGTGGCCGGGAGCTTTTCCTCAGTGCTCAGGGAGCAGCCTGCGCCACCTGTCACCTGATGGAAGGCATAGGCAATGCCTTTGCTCCTGACCTGTCCGATATTGGCACACGTGCAGATGCCAACTTCATCATTCGTGCTGTCTTAGAACCCAGCGCCGAGATCACCGAGGGCTTCGCTATGCAAACCGTGAAGACCAAAGACGGTAGGTCGACTGGTGGTATTGTGCTGGAGGAAAGTGGCCGTGCTTTGACCTTCGGGCAGATTGGCGGCAGTCAAGAGACTGTTTTGAAGTCAGATATCTTAAGCCGTGAAACTGCGGAGATTTCTGCTATGCCCCCCCTAGGCGCTCTGATGGCTCCGCAGCAGATTGCAGATCTTACCAAATATCTCATTTCCGCCAAATCGTCGAGTGAATCTTGGGGCGATCCCAAAACTGGCTGGCATCTTGAAGCCAATGAGGACCGCCTTGCTATTCGTCTAGATGGCTTGGAAGTCTTAAGCTACTTTTTTAAACACGAGGAAACGAAACGTCCATTCTTTGCCCACGTGAAGACACCGACAGGCATTCAGGTAACGCGCAATTTTCCGCCGATTAAGGGAACGGATCCTGTAGACCACGGCTACATGCATCCCGGTCTTTCGTTAGGTTTCTCAAATATCAACGGCGAAAATTTCTGGCACAACGATCGTGGAGGCTTGGTAGTCAGCGAAGGCTTTGAGGGTGAGCCTCTCATAACGAATTCCTCTGCCAGTTTCAGTGTGAAGAATCGCTATTTGGGGAAAGATGGTAAGATGGTCTGTCTGGAAATCGCCAGTTACGAACTCACAAAAAACTCTGATGGCTACCTGATCAGTATGGAGACTAGTTTCACCTCAGACGAAGCTCTTATCTTTGGGGTAAAAGAAGAAATGGGCATGGCCTTGCGCATAGCCTCGCCAATTCGCGTCAAGAAAGGTGACGGAAGCATTGCAAGTGCCAGTGGCGGCGTGAATGAGAAAGGCACTTGGGGCAAGAACGATGATTGGTGGGACTATCACGGCCCGCTGAAGGAGCGCAGTGTTGGTCTGCACATTATGTCAGGAGAAGGTAACCCGCCGATATGGGCGCATAGCCGGGATTATGGGCTGCTCGTGGCCAACCCTTTCCCGGTCGACGTGAAAGAGAACCGCGACAAGACCACAGTAATAGATGCAGGCGAGACCTTCCGACTCCGCTTTGGTATCCAAGTGCATGACACGACTGACCGTGCCAGCTACGATCCCAAGGCCGCCTACGAGCGTTACCTAGCGAGACCATGAGCGATACCATTGGTATTCTCGGCCTCGGCTTGATTGGCTCTGCGGTTGCGGCAAGACTGAATTCCTCTGGCTACAGAATCGTTGGCTTTGATCCTGTGGTATCACAACTGAATGGTGTTGTTTTTGCTTCTAATCCGAAAGAGGTCTTTGCCAGCTGCGATGTCGTCATTCTTTGTTTGCCGGACGGTAATGTCGTAGAGGCGATCCTAGATGAGGCGCGGTCGTCGATCCAAGAACGTCATCTAATCATCAACACCACTACGGGCGATGCAGACAAGCCACACGCGCAGATGATCGAAGCCACCATCGGCGGTTCTAGCGACATGCTGCGGGACGGCGGAGCATTATTATTTCTTGGCGGAGATGAAGTCCAGATTTCGCGTGCACAACCAATTCTCGACATCTTGAGTTCGCGTTGCTTTCACCTCGGTGATTTCGGAGCAGGCGCGAAGTTTAAGTTAATACATAACATGGCTATTGGCTTGAACCGCGCTGTCGTGGCCGAGACTTTGCAGTTTGCTGAAGCGTTAGGGTTCGACCTCTCTCAATCTTTAGATATCCTACAACAGTCGCCGGCGTCATCGACCGCCATGGTCGCAAAAGGTCAGAAGATGATCAATGCCGACTACCAGCCACCTCAGGCCCGCCTTACCCAGCATCTCAAAGATGTGCGCCTCATGCTCGCTGCGGCTCAAGAAGCCTCGGTCAGTGTGCCGCTCACACAGTTGCACCAAGAGTTACTATCACTTGCAGAATCACGTGGCTTTGGCAATGCCGACAATGCCGCCATCATTGAAGCTTACCGCAAAGATAAATCATGTTTGGACTAGCGCTCTTAGATGCCGCCGTCATTGTTTGTTACTTATTTGGTATTACGGCCTTAGGAATTTGGACGGGGCGTCGGGTGCATGGTTCGAGCGACTTTTTCATGCCGCGCAAGTTTGGTAAAGGCATGATGATGATGCACGCCTTCGGCACGGGCACCGCCTCTGACCAAGCTGTCGTTGTCTCCGCAGGCACTTTCAAA
>PBSY01000096.1 GCA_002726915.1 Verrucomicrobiales bacterium
AGCGGCTAAAGCCGTCAAGCGCAAGAAGGTTAGGAAGCTCAAGAAAGTAGCCATCTGCGTGGGTCACAGCAGGATCGGAGATAAAGGGGCCACTTCCGTCGGCGGCGTAGACGAGTGGTCTTACAACAAGAAAGTAGCAGACCTGCTGAAGAACCACCTGCGCCACCAAGGAGTCCAATCCGTTGTGTTCGATGACTATCCGTCGGAGAGCTACAGCGGCGCGATGGACTGGTTGGGGCAGAGCATCGCGGAGGAGAAGTGCGACATCGCGATTGAGCTGCACTTCAACAGCTACTCAAGCTCGAAAGCAGAGGGCTACGAATACCTGTATTACCACACCAGCAACAACGGTCGCCGTCTGGCTGAGTGTTTCCGAGAAGCCCACGCTGAGACCTTTAAAGTGCAGTCGGATAGAGGGATCAAGCCGATTGAATCAGACGGTCGCGGGGGCGGGTTCTTGAGGAGCGTGCCACCACCAGCCGTGATCTGCGAGCCTTTCTTCGGTAGCTGCCCAAAGGAATGGGTTCTATTTGATGTGAAACACGCACTACTAGCCGACGCATACGCACAGGCAATCGTCAGCTACTTTAAAAACGCATGAGGAACTACCAAAAAGAATACGACAACTACCATAGCAAGCCGAAACAGAAAAAGAATCGGGCTAGCCGTAATGGCGCACGCCGTAAGATGAAGAAGATCTTAGGGAAGCGGGTCAAGGGCAAGGACGTTGACCACAAAGACGGCAATCCTAGAAACAACTCACGCGGAAACTTACGACTACTCAGTAAATCAAGTAACAGATCAAGAAAGTGAAATCCTTAAAATCAGTCATGATCGCGGGTCAGCGGATCAAGATCCATAAGACTGAGTTAGAGGGGTGCTACGGACAGTATCTTCATGAGAAACGAATAATCCAGTTACATAATAAGCTACCAGAACACGAAATCATCCCGACTTTACGACATGAAATGTTGCACGCCGCTTTCCACATCGCTGGTATTTCGTTCTGCGAAAACTTTGAAGAAGAAGCCTGTGTCCGCTGTATTGATGAAGTCTTCTTTCCGGCCTACGAACGAATCCTTAAACGCCTAAAGTAATGCCAGATCCCGTATTAGTCAGACCCAACAAAAAGCCCTACAGTTTTTCAAAGCTAGCAGAAGAAGTTAAGAGCAAAGAAGGGTTCGTCGCCAAGCCTTATAAAGATTCCAAAGGGTATTGGACTGTCGGTTACGGTAGCCTCATTGGTGATGGTAGTGACGCCGCTTATAAGAAGTCACCCTACTACACTGGCAAGATTACGATGGGGAAGAGTGGCATCGCGGACAAAGCCGATCTTTCTGGTAAGTCCGTCACGGAAGAAACCGCTAGAGCCATGATGATGAAATCGATTACCGATAAAGCGTCGCGTGCGATTAAATCGGACATGCTTGGCGACAAGTTCTTCGACCTTTCTCCAGACCTTCAAGACGCCGCGATTTCATCTGTTTATAGAGGAGGCTTGTCCGGCTCACCTAAAACGATGGAGAACATCCGAGAAGGTAAATTTACTGAAGCCGCTAAAGAATTTCTCGACAATGACGAATATAAAGCGGCTAAAGAATCCGGTTCAGGCGTAGCCGCCAGAATGGATCTTCTCGCTAACCTTCTGAAAGAGGAAGCGAAGAAGAAAGCATCGTTCGCAGAACGAGTAGAACAGAGGGTGGCCGAATGAAGAAGAAAAGTAAATCAAGAGTAAATGAGGCAGGCAACTACACGAAGCCTACGATGAGGAAGCGTCTATTCAACTCAATCAAAGCAGGGACTAAAGGCGGTAAAGCTGGTCAATGGTCTGCACGAAAAGCACAACTACTAGCAGCAAGATACAAAAAAGCCGGAGGAGGCTATCGAAATTAACTAAACCCCAACCTTAGAGAAACAGATGAAGAAAGACTTCAAACCACACATGATGTACGACAAGAATGGCAAAGGATACAAGGCTGACACCTACGAGCAGCACCTTGCCATGAAGAAGAGAGGCTACGGACACACTAAGCCGTCTACTAAAAAGAAGGCTAATAAGATAATCCGTAAACGCGCCAAACCCCAATCCGGTTACTAATGCCCAAGAAAGCTTCACAGAGATCCCTCGACAACTGGACACGGGAGAAGTGGGGAACCAAGTCAGGTAAGCCGTCGCTCAAAACGGGCGAGCGGTATTTACCGAAGGCTGCGCGTGAAGCTTTGACTGACGAGGAATATGCCCGAACCAGTCGCAAAAAACGTAAAGGCATGCGTAAGGGCAAACAATACGTCAAGCAGCCAAAAAAGATCGCGGAGAAGACCGCGAGATACAGGAGCAAAAAGAGGCTCCTGAAGAAAGCGCGTAAGCGCAAATCATGAGTCGATTCATACTCTACAAACCTACGCCAGAAGATGTCGCGGAAGCGTGCCGAAGATCCGATGCGTTAGGTGAATTGAGGACATCATTCACTAACGGCAAAGGAAACATGACTGGCTTCTTAGGTGAGGTCGCTTTCGAGAATACCTTCAAGCAGTTCGACTACGTAGGAGACAAGTCCTTCACCCACGACTACGAATACAAGGGTCTCAAGGTTGACGTTAAGGCTAAGGGTTGCAACACCCCGCCTAAACTGGACTACAACGCTTCAGTAGTCAGAACCAAATTTAGTAAGTTTGAGGCCGACATATACTTCTTCATGCGGGTCCACAAAGGTCTACGTAAGGTATGGCTCTGCGGGTGGACTCCTAAGAAGACGATCATCCATAAAAAACGATTCGATAAGAGAGGATCGCTAGACAAAGACGGGTTCCGTTTCAAGGCTGACGGATACAACATCGAGATCAGGAAGACTCGTAGGCCCGACGCTTTCGAGTCACTCTTCCTCCGGCGGTAGTTTTTTGTGGTGGATGTGGCCCGTCTTTTTAAAGAAGGGTCTTATGCCGTTTGGTGCTACGAGTTCGATAAACTCACTAAGTGGCGCGTCTGCGTAAAGGTCTATAGTTGATGGGTCTCCCCCGACTTCTTCTATGGCTTCACGCAGATCCAGCCAAAATTCACCGCAAAGCTCCTGCCTCCTCATGTCCTCGTTTGTCATCCGAAGTATAACCTATATCGTATTTCTCACTTAGGTCAATGCTCCATAATTTACCTCCCCCTTGTCCTTGGGACATGACGGGCCGGATCTTGTTATTGACCCGACTAGCTTCTTCTAGAGTGATCATACCTCGTCGGCAGAACTCCAGATTACGAGAAGAACCAACGTCACGACCGTTGTTTAGTTCATGCACCATCACCTGAAACTCAGTCAGAGTCCCGCTCCATTTACCCATGTCAGGGTAAATCTCACGGCAACGCTTGGCGAAGAACTCGACCAACTCCGCGATGGAACTACGACTGCTGTTGTCGTAAGCGGCGTCCGCGATGGTGGGGTCGATGTATGACTTAACCCCAAACCTACCAACGTCCTCGACTTCTTTAGGAACTTTCCAGTCGAGCAGGAACTTACCGAAGTGGGGCAGCTCTTGTTCGATGGTAGCCTCTAGCTGGGAGTTAGCCGGAAAACTATTAGTGGACTTATTGCTAATCAACAAAGCCATGAGCTTATCGCGGTTACTGGTATCCAGAGACGGGATCACTGACAGTGAGTTTGCGTCCATGTTCAGCGACAGGGTAACTCGGCCTGTCCAAGGAATCGACATGGCGTCCGCATACTTGGCCATATATTCAACTCTCGGATTGGCTACCGCACGCTTGAGAAGTTCGGTCGCACGTCTCTGGTCTTGGAAGCTAGCTGCCGAGGTCGTATCGTCAATAACCCATGAGGCGACGCGACCTAAGTCTTTGTTGAACTTCGTCTGACCTGACAGGTAGTCAGACGCATCAGAGAAACCCCCTACAAGGCCACTGATAATTTTGTTCGACAATAGCGACTTGCCGCGACCTGTCGGCCCGACCAGCAGCAGAGCTTGTCCCTGTAAGGGAACCCTATCCAAAACCGCAGTATAGAAACGCTGCAACCATGAGTAAAAATAATCTAAGGCGGGGTTCTTTGAGCTGTTTGCGAATAGCTGATTCAGCCATTGGTGCAGGAACGGCCACTTGGCTGGATCTCCATCCGAGTCTGGCTCCACTGGAACTAGGTTAGAGCAGTTGAGAATACGGGTAGCATTATAGGACACAATGCGGTCACTTGAGAACACCACAGGTGCGATCTCGTCGATCCGATTGTTGTTACTAACTGTCAGGAGAGCTTCCTCGACCTCGCTGATCGCCCTACCTCTCCTGACCCTGACAGAGAACCCCGCTTGCCGAAGTTCTAGTAGGAGTTGCTCTTTCGGTATCGACACGGCGTTTCCGTATAGAAGCTTGAAGAAGGTCTTACCATTGAACCAGTATTCGTCGAGTAGGGTAGACAGCTTCTTGGTCTCGTAGTCTTTGACGAATGAACCGCCAAAGATATCGCCCCAACTCATGAACCCTTTGCCAGCGCGGTCGCTGTAGCACACAACGCCGTCCTCCACAACCTGACAGCCGTCTCGGTCGATGCCGTCATCGATCCAGAACAATGGCCCTCTGGCCCCTACTTCAAATTCACCGAACCAACGATTCGGGAATCGGGATTCGACTTCCGGTGCAACCACGTCTAAAGGAACAGATGTATCTGAAGATTCCGGCGGCTTAGATGACACCGCCTTAGACAGGCAGGCATGGAACACGTCTGTCGGGATCGCGTCCCCTGTTTTAATCCAGTCTTCACCTAACTCAAAATATTGATTAGGTTTCAATGAAGTCTTATCAAAACCAGCGAAGAGTTTGTCCATCTTCAGCGACTTGTTTATGTAGCCCATGAACGAGTCATACATAGAGGGGTCAATCGGTATGGGCGAATCAAATTCCCAAACTAATCGCAGATAACCGCTTTGAGTTCGGCTAGCCCACGTAGGGAGCGGTATACCCGCACAGGCGTTGGCCAACTTATTCCTAAAAGATTTCCAATCGAGGGGTGAGTCGTAGTCGGCTACTACGCCGTGGATCTTGTGGATGGGGTTGTCGTTACTAATCCGTTTGGAGGGGGCGCGTCCCTCACCACAAGAATAGAATACGTGATCAGTATTATTATTACTGCACCATTCTCGGTAGTCGGCTTTATTCTTAAATGATGGCTTCTTTAGTTTAAGGTTATCGAGTTCACTAGTTCTCTGGGCTTTACTGTCGCGTAAGTTACGCAAATATCTGTAGGTCATTTATTTTTGGTATTGGGTTAGAATTTCTCCCTCCGCATCCAGAGGAATATCGCTAATCCACTCAGGAGGAGTGGACATAATTTGGGTAATTTTTTGTAGGGTTTCTTCGGCTTCGTCTTCATCACACTCGCAGACCACTTCATCATGGACGTGGAAGATAATGTCTATGCCAGCCTTGTCGATCTCTAACATCATGAAACTGAAAATATCTCTGGCCAGAGCCTGTGAGAGATTCTCAGCGAGGACTCCGCCCCATAGTTTCATGATGCGTTTTTGCCCGTTCCGGTTGACACTAGAGACAAACTGGATTCGTCCTTGAGCTAAAGTCTTGCGAAGATTGCCGTAGTTAAGAGACCTCCCTGACGGGAGTGGTAGAGACAGGTGGCCTACGTCATATGCTTTATCGACTTGTTTGCCGAGTTTCCTCCAGTATCGGGGAACCTTCGCAAGCTTAGTCCGGTAAAGATCTACAGCGTCTTGAGCTTCTTGTTGAGGCATATCATACATCTCAGCAAACCTTTTAGCCCCCGCGCCGTATCCGCAGCCCAATACGAGAGCCTTGACTTTGTGTCTGAGCTTGGGGTCTCTCTTCTTCAGGACTCCTTTATCTTCAGACCACAGTCCAAACTGAATAGCGAACGCTTCGTAGATATCGTCCGACTCTTGGATTGCGTCCATCGTCTCTCGGTCGCCCGATAGCCAGCAAAGAGTGCGGACTTCGATCTGAGAGAGGTCTACGACGACTAGCTTCTTACCTTTAGGTGCGGTAATGAGGTTACGCATATTGACTCCAAACATGCCCTCTCTAGGTAGGTTCTGGAGATTAAGGTTACCCCCACTACCACTGAAGCGTCCGGTGTGTCCGCCGAAATACATGATGCCGCCATAGTATCGGTTGTCTGGCATCGTCGCGCAGTCGAAGCTATCGAGCTTCTTCTTGATGGTATTGATACGACGCCAGTTCGTCACAGCCTCGATCCATTTGTATTTGTGACCGTGTGCCAGTATCCACCGCTGGGCATCAACATCAGTTTTAGCGAGCGAGGCAGGTGGCTCGATGCCGAGATTGATGCAGTGTTCATCGAATGCTTTACGGCTAAGTAAGGGCTTCTCGTCTGCCCAAGGTATCGCCTTCTCCGTTTCAAAGATGAGTTCGTTTATTGTCTCCTTAGCTTTTCGTAGAGCGTCCACGTCAATCGGGATTCCCCTCTGGACGATGCGTCTATTCGTGACGCTGATATCCCGCTCAAACTGCGACCATTTGGACTCGTAAGCCTTCCATAGACGGAGGCAGAGGACGGAGTCCTTGATGGCATACTCCTCTACTTCCTTCTGGAACTCTTTAGACATACCCGCCCATGTCTTGCCAGACATATTATCACGGGTGGATTTGGAGATCTCCAGATCGAAAGCTTCAGCGGTTGAGTTCTTCAGGGATCTCGGCAAGCCGACCGCAGCGGCCATGTCAGCGGTGCAGTGCCATTCTGCTGGTTTTACCTCCGGCCACCAACCGCAGTTGATTCCATATAGGTAAAGTGTTTCATCAAATGATGCGTTATGTGACAGAACGATATTGCCGTTAAGCAGGTTCCAGTCGAAATCTTCAGGGTGGCCGACAAACTCGTAGCCGTCATCTCCTACGACGCTCACCATATAGGCGTCGAAGTCGTAGTGGGAGAAGTAACCTAACGGTCCAAGCTGTCGTATAGAGCAGTGCTTGTCGTAGTAGGTTTCAAAATCTAGTGCGTATATAATCATATTGGTTTATTTGTGAGCAGAAAAAGCCCACCGCAAAGGGAAAAAATTAAAAACTCTGCGGTGGGCTTATGTGTTACTAGTATTCCTAGTCCAATTCCAATTCGGTCTGCTCGCCAGTAACGTGCTGGAGTGCCTCCCGAACTACCCGCAACTTTCTCAAGTTGCTCCCGACTTGCGAGAGTTGCTCCTCGACTTCAGCGATCATGCCGTCGAGCATCGTGATCTCTTCAAGCAGGAGATCGCGGGTTTTTTGTTCTTTCTCTTCGTCAGTCATAACTACGCTCCGAGAAAGTTTTTAACAAAGGCGGTGACATCTTCGTCGGCTTCTTCCTTCGTCACGCTAAGAGACGGGTTGAACCAAGTATACTTGCCCTTGCTGAGTTCTTCAGAAACGAAGTTCCAAACTTTGCTGTGAATTGGAACTCCAGACTGGAGAGCCGCGAATGTAGCAAGACGCTTATAGGTCGAACGATACGCGTTCTTCCCTACGTTGATCTTGCCCAATGCGTAGTTGTGGTCGCCGATAGGCAACTGGAACGCATCGCCTTCTTCACTACCTTCAGGCTGACGCATGAGGAGAGTGATCTCTGCGAACTCGGTCATGTCCCAATTCGACTCCGATTCAATGGCGTCGGCTTGTTCTTTAGACCAAGCGATGCGGGGGATATCCTCTTCCTCGAAAGGGATGTTCTCCCGCCAGCCCTTCTGGGCAGCTACGGTGATCGTCTTAACCGGAGTGTCCGGTGGGGCGATCTCGTATGTCTTGTCGAAAAGAATCGACCCGACAGGTGCGTCGGATTGAGACATCTTTTGACAGACGTTAATGCGTGGAATCTCGATGTCCTCTACGTCGATTTCGATTCCGCTTACGTTGGTAGAGAGACCAGTGTTGGTCTCAGCAGCAACGACTTCTTGCTTTTGGGTTTTAGCCATAATATCAATTATTGGTTTGGTTTATTGAGTCGCGACACAGTGCCGCTCGTCTGATGTTTCTACGATTCCTGCATCTGTGCATTCGTCGAGGAAAGATTGTCTGCTGTCGGCTCCCGCTTTTTTGGCAACCTTGGCGAGGGGGAAATTAACTTGATCCAGCAGCGTGTCCAGATCTATTCCATGTTTTTTTGCGATTTTTACAAAAGTCGCATTATCGGAGATCTTTCTGGTTCTGCCCATCGAGCGGAGTTTAAGACCGTCAAGCTGCTCGCCGTCTTTAAGAGCGTCGAGTGTTTTGCGTTTAATCGACATCGACCAGTTCTCTACGATCTTCGCGATGTTAAATAGCTCAGAGAGTCTGGCCGGATTGTCAACGTCGGTCGGGTCGATGTCCGGTAGAGTGGTATCGAGTTTCTTGGCAACACTAATAACGAGTCCGCCTAACGCAGGGCAGGTATCTTCATGCCTACAGAATCGGCAATACTGAGTCGGGGTGCATTCCTCTAACTCTGGCGTGCCAGACTCCCACTTCGGTCTTACTTCTTCGCCAGCCTTAATGACTCGGCTAAGGTCTTCGACCAGAGTAGGGAGGTCTTCTCGCGTGAACGTGTGGTGCAGCGTCGCACTGTGCTGCGGAACGTAGAACGCGAATACAATCTCCTTAATGTCGGGATACTTCTGGAACGCTCCGGTCGTGTATGCTTTTGCTTGCCAGTTCTTTTCCGGCGGGTCAATGATGCTGATTCCGGTTTTGTAGTCAGCCATAACCGCTCGGTCACTGCCTTTAAGGATCAAGAATCGGTCACAGGTTCCCCACGTCTCAGTGCCGTCGAGCGCGACCTCTACTTGGATCTCGTTAAGCTCTTCCTCGATCTCAGCGAAGTTACTCATGAAGTCCTGCTCCATCTTAACAATCTGCTCGTAGATCTCATGCTCCTGTTCAGTGTGGAGCGCGGAAGGATCGAAGACTTCAAGAGCCTCATGAATACGAGTCCCCATCTCAGCAGCGGGTGACGTGCCGTCACGCCCTTGATAGCCAGCACAGGCGGCTACATACTTCAGGCTCGACGGAGAGAACTCCGCGTGACCTCTGCTTTGATGGTCTGGTGTATTCATAATTATGTTTTATCCTTCTTGTGTTCTGGTATCGCGTTCCACCCCGCCTTCTCGACGGAGTGGACTACTTCTTGAACCTTTCTTTGAAGAATTTCAAGCGTTGTGTCGGGGTTGTGTTCAACGAGCGTCTGCTTGTCTACCCACGCAGAAAGAGTGTGTAGACATTCGTTTAGTCGATCTCGACGTGCTACGGTAAGTGTGTCTTGATGGTCTGGTTGGTTACTCATATTTACCGAAGAGATCAGTTTCTTCTGTTGAATCATTAATAATAGATTCAAGACCTTCAGACGGGAAACAAATATCATCCCCCCTCTCAATGTAATCTTTAAATACTTTCTGGTAACGCTCTTTACCGACTTGGATTAGCCAGTATCTAACTACCCAATAGGAATTAAAAAGAGAAATCGAACTATCGTGTTCTTTGTCGAATTCTTCGATTGCTCTAGTAAGACCTTTGCAGGCTTTGTCTAAAGAAAAGATTCTGTCTATTTGAGAACAGACCTTTTGGGTGGTTTCATCGTTTCTTTTTTCATCGTTACTTCTCTTGTCTAGTTTTCTCATAATGTTACTTTTTTCTACGTTTTGTTTTATTAGTTTGTCTTCCCTTAGCATACTTGGATGCAGGTGACATACCGACCGGAGCAAAGTATGGTGCAAAGCTACATGGGTCAAACCCTGTATACTCTTTTTTTCTTCTTCCGTTTATTTTTTTGTCTATACCTTTCATATTTTATTTTGGTTAGTGGTTCGGGGTGAGAGCTTAACTGCCCCGTCAGCGAAGTCTTAATTGCCGGACTCTCTCGGCAAAATTTTATTTCAGTGGCACAACGATATAATCATGGTGGCCCTTATAGGAACTCGCATACTCCACACACTCTCTGAGGTTACCAGAGAAATCGATGTATGACGAATCAATGACGTGATACTCTGTGGTCGGTAGGATTACATTCTTCGGGTTACGCACCAAATGCGTTGATGAGATACGCCAGCCGTCCGCAGAATTTTTGACTACAGAAGTGAAAACGCGCATATCCGACGGATGGTCCTCG
>PBSY01000097.1 GCA_002726915.1 Verrucomicrobiales bacterium
AAGGCAGCACTAGACGGCGCAAAGCTCACCACTTTCTTCCAGTGGGACAATGAAAAAACTGTTTTCGCACCCACTAACGAAGCTTTTTCCAAATTACCCAAAGGTACTGTCGAAGACCTGCTCAAGCCGGAAAACAAAGATCGTCTTGTCCAAATTCTTTCCTACCACGTTCACCCAGGAAAGCTCGACCTTCCCTCCGCCCTGAATCTAGCGAGCGTAGATACGGTTGAGAAAACTCCAATCAGGGTCTCCTTCGAGGAAGGTGTAGTGAAAGTGAACAACGCCACTCTCACCGAGGCGGACATCAAGTGCTCCGATGGCATCGTCCACGTGATCGACACTGTCCTCCTACCCGAGCCAAAAGAGAGGAACTTGCTCACGACTGCCCAGGGCGCTGGCAGCTTTTCTACTTTGCTGGCCGCGGCTGATGCCGCAGGCCTACTTCCGGCCCTCACTGGGAAAGACGAACTCACCGTTTTTGCTCCAACCGACGATGCCTTTACCGCACTCCCGGATGGAACAGTCGAAAATTTGCTCAATAAAGAAAACAGAAAGCAGCTCATTGAGTTACTCACCACCCACATCGTTTCTGGAAAGGTATCTGCTGGTGATGCTCTCAACGCTGGGAAAGCCAAATCACTGAGTGGCACTGAACTTTCCTTCATGATCGACAACGGTCTCTTCACAGTGAACGGTTCGGCCATCCGCTCCGTCGGGATCGATGGGGGCAATGGCACTATCCACGTGATTGATTCTGTTATCGGGTTTGCAGGTGGCGCGTCCGAATGCGAATCTTTCCCGGAGTCGACTGCAACCGAGACTGGTCCTTTCCCCAAGGCAACCGGTGCGAATAGTGAAAAAGCCGCCGAGTTGATCATGGCTGCAATCGACAAGGGCGTTCCGCTATACAACAGTGGAAAAATTTCCGAGTGCGCTGAGGTGTACGAAAAGACACTCAATTCACTTTCCAAGATGCTGCAATTCGACGAAAAAACTCGTGGAGCCTTTGACGAAGTCACCGAAGCCGGAAAACACTACGACGTAAATCGTCGAGCGTGGTTTTACCGCCACGCGCTCGATCGTACCATAGAAATGATGGTGCATTCGCGCGGCTAAATTTTTTCCGGTGGCTGGTCATTTCACTTCGACTTTTTCTTGGGAGTCGTGATATAAGGGGCTCGAAGGTAGGCCGGTTCCAGCAGCGTTTCGCGCCATCCGGTAGGATCTTCTTTACCCACTTCTCTAACCAGTTGCTCCGCGTCTGGGAAGGCAAGAGCGACAACTTCGTAGGATTCCACGACAACAGATTCGGCAGAGTAAATTGGAAGACCTCTTCCGGAGAGCTCTTCTAATTTCGCTTCGACCGCGTCGGTTCCAATCAAGTCTGGCTCGCCCCGCAGCTTGCGATTAAACACTTCGGAAACAGCAAACGATTGGCGCCGTGCATCACTGATTACGGCATAACAGTCTTCGCTCACTTCCCAAGCCTCCAGCGAGGAACGCCCAAGTGTTGGTAGTTTCATGGAAAGACTCAGCCCATTGGCTACGGCGATACCAACGCGGACACCACTATATGAACCCGGCCCAACTCCGACGACAATGCCTGTGAGCTGATCGCGATAAGTCTCCATCATTTCCAAGACCGGCTCAAAGATGACGGCATTGTGAGCCCGCTCCGTTGTAAAACCCCGCTTCCAGACAACGTTATCCACGCGTGGATCATAAAGCGCAAGCGAAGCTCGGGGAGTGGCGGTTTCGATACCCAGAATCATCGTTCAGTTACGGTGTGTCGCCCGTCAGCTTTGATTGCAAGGTCAAAACAATATGTCCCCTCGGGCATCAAGTCGGGAAACTTATCTGCCCATTCCACAAGAATGACTCCGTCTTCGTCAAGGTAATCGTCCCAGCCCAATCGTAGGAGCTCACTAACATCGTCGAGCCGATAAAAATCAAAATGGAAGATCCGCAGGCTGGCGCCCTGATATTCCTGCACCAAGGAAAAGGTGGGACTCGTGACCTTATCGACCGATCCAAGTCCAGCGACAATGCCTTTACTGAGGTGCGTCTTGCCCGCTCCGAGCTGACCATTCAACGCCACGACATCACCCTCTTTTAAATCAGCGGCGATTGTCTTCCCTGCCGCGATCATCTCAGCTTCCGATTCAACACTGACTAACAATTTATCCATTGTCACTAGCTCGTAAAATGCTCCCACCCCGCGGGTAAGTCACCACTTAATCCTTCCGTGATCGTTCCGATTGGAGTCAACATGACTTCGTGGAATGTCTTTTGCCACGTCTCATCCAGAGCCGGCCAAGTGTCAGCCGGAACGGTTATGAGCAACTCATAGTCCTCGCCCTCACCCACCGCGCTTTCAACGGCTATACCGCGATAACTGGGAATGGCATCCAACTTCACATCAAAGCCCACACCACTCGCTTCTGCCATTCGAGGTAGATCGGATCCTAACCCGTCACTCAAATCCATCATCGCATTCGGCTTAAAGTGCTTCACGAGCCATTGCGCCTCCTCAAGACGGGGTTCAAAGCTGAGATGCCGCTCGCTCTCAAAAGAACCGCCGAGGTGGCCGGTCACCGCAATGATATCGCCAGCTTTGGCACCGCTACGAAGCACGCAAGCGTCACGATCCACTTCACCAGTCATGGCAACGGAAAGCACTGCACCGGAATCATTGAGACGAGCGGTTTCTCCACCAACGACAAAACAACCTGCAGCGGCAGCGGCGGCATTGATACCGGCGTACCAGCCATCAACTTCCTCAAGCTCTCGCTCCGCGTCGCACACCAACGTAATCACAGCGTGTCGTGGAAGCCCTCCCATCGCGGCGATGTCACTAAGCACCCGGTTGATCGCCTTGCGCCCGACAAGTTCGGGATCAGTTCCCGGTAGAAAGTGAACACCTTCGATGAGGCAGTCTGTCTTGAGTAATTGCCAAGGACCATTCCCAATCTCGACGACGGCGCAGTCATCACCAGCCCCGACGATTATACTGGCATCGTCGGGCAGCGACGCGATTATTCGGTCAACGAGCTTATTCTCGCCTAATTCGCTGAGACGTTCTATACCTTCGCCCATCTTTCTATTCAATCGGCTGCTGGGTCAGCATCAACACAATATTCGTGGCATTAAAGAAGGCATGCAGACCCACTGGAACCCAGAGGCTACCGGTAAAATCGTAGGCGAAGCAAAGAATAACGGAAAATACGAAGAGTGGCAGCAACGCTGGCAAGTTTCCATGCACCACTGCGAAGAGCAGGCTGATCATGACCGAGGCAAAGAGCCGGCCGGTCGCATTTTTAAGTGCTCCATACATATAGCCTCGAAAGAGAAACTCCTCCGCTATAGGTGCGGCGACAACAGCGCTGAAAATGGCCATCACGAGAAAGACTCGCGACTCAGCCTGCTGCAGGCTTCTCACCGGCACCTGTTCCCGGAGTCCCTCAAACATACCACTAATCCAGTGCTCGGAAATACTTCCCACTAGCCAGACACAGAGCAGAATTGAGAATACCCCGCCAACAATGGTGTAAATGACAACCCGCGGAAATCCCACTTTTTTGAGCCCGAAGACTTCGCTCATGTTACGAAGGCGGATCCACTCAACGATGGCATGCACCATCATAAAGACAAAAATATAGATACCGAGATTAAAAAAGAGAGCCCCATAGGAAGGGGCCGCATCATCAATTTGCACGCCTTTCGAATCGGTAGCGGTTTGCGCCGCAGCAACAAGAATAAATGGCCCCATAAGAAACATGAGAGCCGGGAGAAACATCAGGAAAAGATCATAGATATCCCAATTCGAGGTTGCCGGGATGAGATGGCCCATCTTTCTCCGAACGGCAGCGAAAATCCCAACCCCGATCGCCAGCGCGAGCAGGGTGATGATCTCGATATCGAGAAGGACATATTTCGCCGCGACTTCTTCCATTCAGTAATTACACCTTAACCGAGGACAGTTTCCAAATCTCGTCCGCGTATTCCCGGATGGTCCGGTCGCTAGAAAATTTTCCGACGCGAGCGGTGTTGAGAATGGCCATCTTTGCCCAGCGAGCCCTATCAAGATAGGCTTCGTCAACTTTGCCCTGGGCATCCACGTAAGCACGGTAGTCGGCAAGAGCGAGGTAAGGATCTCCCCCGTCGAGCAGACTTTGGCGAATACCCTTGAAGGAATCCTTCTCTGCGAAGTAATCCGAGGTAAGCCAGTCGATCACATCACGAAGTTCTTCGTCAGCCCAGTAGTAATCGATTGAGCAGTAGCCTCCCTTCCAGAGCGCTTCAACCTCCTCAACAGTCAGACCAAATATGAAAATATTATCGTTACCGACCTCCTCGCAAATCTCAACGTTAGCGCCGTCGAGCGTCCCAAGTGTAAGCGCCCCGTTCAAGGCGAGCTTCATGTTACCGGTTCCTGAAGCCTCTTTACCAGCGGTTGAAATTTGCTCGGAGATATCGGCGGCCGGAATAATGACCTCGGCGGAACTGACTCCGTAGTTCGGAATGAACACCACCTTGAGCTTATCACCAACGCGCGGGTCGTTATTAATCTTCTCACCGACCGCATTGATCGCGTGAATTATTTCCTTGGCCAGCTCGTATCCCGGTGCCGCCTTGGCGCCAAAAATAAAAACGCGTGGGACTATATCGAGATCAGGATTCTGAATTAGCCGACGATACTGGGTGAGGATGTTGAGCAGATTGAGATGCTGGCGTTTGTATTCGTGAAGACGCTTAATCTGCACATCAAAGAGCGCATCAGGATTCACCTCAATGCCACAACGATCCTTAATCAGCGCAGCGAGCTTCACCTTATTGTTAAACTTTACCTCCATGAAGGCCTCCTGAAAGGCCAGGTCGTCAGCGAACTGAGCGAGGTCCTGAAGTTGATCAAGCTGGGCCGGCCATGCCGTTCCAATCTTGGAATCAATCAAAGCAGACAACTCATGGTTGCAGGCCTTGAGCCACCGACGCGGCGTTATCCCATTAGTCTTGTTTTGGATTTTACCCGGGTAGAGCTCATCAAAATCATGGAAAAGATGCTTCCTAAGCAACTGAGTGTGCAGAGCTGCCACCCCGTTTGTGGTATGGGAACCGACCATCGCGAGGTAAGCCATGCGGATCATCTTAGGAGATCCCTCCTCAATGATCGAAAGGGCGCACTTCTTGCTATTATCGCCCGGCCACTTGGCTTCGACGACCTCAGAGAGGAACCGACGATTGATCTCGAAAATAATCTGGAGATGGCGAGGTAGCACCTTCTCAAAGAGAGGTACGCTCCACTTCTCGAGCGCCTCAGGGAGTAGGGTGTGGTTGGTGTAAGAGAAAGTCTTGGTGCAGATCTCCCACGCCTGATTCCATGGCAGCAGTTCTCCGTCGATGAGGATACGCATTAATTCTGGTACGGCCACAGCTGGGTGGGTGTCGTTGAGCTGGATCGCTGCTTTCTCTGGCAAGCTGTCCCAGGTGTCGTTGGAACGACGGTGCCGCTTGATAATGTCGTTCAGGGAGCAAGCCACGAAGAAATATTGCTGCACCAGACGAAGCTCTTTGCCGGCCGCAGTGGAGTCGTTTGGATAAAGCACCTTGGAGATCGACTCATTCTCCGCCTTTTCACGCACTGCTTCGACGTAACCACCGCGATTGAAGACATCCAGATCGAAGTCGCGGGACGCTTTACTTTCCCAGAGGCGAAGGAAGTTCACTGATGAGCCAGTGTAACCGACGATGGGGACATCCCACGGCACACCCAGAATACTGCGTGTTTCCGTCCAAACCGGCCTGCCTTGGCCGAGCTCGTCGAACTGATTCTCGACATGTCCATAAATCGGAATTTCTACTGTATATTCCGGTCGACAGATTTCCCAAGGGCTACCAAAGCGCCGCCATTCATCTGGCGACTCGACCTGCTTGCCGTCGACGAACTTCTGCCGGAAGAGGCCGAACTCGTAGTTAATGCCATAGCCAACTGAGGGGAGATCGAGTGTCGCAAGCGAATCAAGGAAACAGGCAGCGAGGCGGCCGAGACCACCGTTACCGAGTCCCATATCCGGCCCCTCTGCGAGCAATTCATTAAAGTCGATCCCAAGCTCAGCGACGGCGTCGCGACAGTCTTCGTAGAGTCCTAGGTTGACGAGATTATTCTCCAGAAGGCGCCCCATGAGATACTCGAGAGAGAGGTAGTAAACTCGGCGCACGTTATTCTCGCGATGAGACCGGTGCTGGCTCGTCGCCGTTTCCAGCATCCGGCCCCGAACAGCGAGACTGACAGCTCGCCACCAGTCACCCGGAGTTGCAGACTCCGGACTGTGGGCCTGATTACGGATAAGGATGCGGAGGATATCCTCCTTGATTTGCTCTTTCTGCGACGGGGTTTGAGCAGCGGCAGATTCACTCATTTGCGATTCCATGTTTAAAATAAGTTCGTGAGGGTCATTGAGTTACTCGAGCGGAAGTACCTTCATCGATAACACAGCGAGCATAGTCTCCGAGTCCGCCTGATTCTCTTGGCCCCGCGAAGTTTGATATTTCAATTCGATGTTCGTCTATAAACTCCCTCAATTTAGTGCAGGCGCTCTGTGCTCGATTCTGAGAGGTCTAAGCACGTTCGGTTCCAACTGGAAGTGAAATTTTGTCAAAACGCTTCCACCCTTCAACTCAGACCCCTACAGAATAATCACCGTTCCGTCGCTATCCCTCAAGTTGTATTCAGTACGCTGAACATAGCTTTAGGGCAAGAATTCGCGAAGCGAAAAACGCGAATAGATCGGGCCCATCCTCAACAAGGCAACGCAGGGTTACCACCCCTCCTATTCGATTCCCCCGTCGAAGGCCCAATCTCAGGCGGAAATGTCTACCCCCTTCTGGCCTCCCGGAACGATTTTTCAAACCAGCGGAAAACTAAGCAAGAAAAGAGGGATCAAAAGGGTCAGTTCAGTCGACCAACCCTGTCGATTTGCGTTAGCAACGAATTATTCTCCGACCTTGAATAGCTCCACCTCAAAGATAAGAGCGCTGTAGGGCTTGATGTCGGCCCCGGCGCCACGCTCACCGTAGGCAAGGCTGTAAGGAATGAAGAAGCGATACTTGGATCCCTCCTTCATCAGTTGGAGGCCTTCGGTCCATCCGGGGATGACACGATTCAGCGGGAAGCTGGTGGTTTCGCCGCGATCGACACTACTATCGAACACCGTGCCGTTGATGAGAGTTCCGTGGTAATGAACCTCGACTACATCAGTGGAACTCGGCTGGGCGCCGTCCCCTTCAGTGATGACTTCATATTGGAGGCCAGACGGAGTGCTCTTGATACCATCCTTCTTCAGGTTGGTTTCGAGAAATTCCTTACCGGCAATGAGGTTGTCTCGGTCGGAGCCAGTAGCGCTTTTTTCATCGAGGATTTTCTGGTTGGCGTCAAACGCGGCAGAAGCCTCGTCATCGGAGAGCAGTGGCTCCCCACCCTTAATCACTGTTTTAAAGGCACTGGCAAACTGGTCGAAGTCAATCTCAATGCCACGCTCGGTGAGTTGCTTGGCAATCATGAGTCCGTAGGAGTAACTCACTCGTTGTTCTAGCGATTCAGGTTTGGATGCTTCGTCGGCATTCATAGGGGTCGTAATCAGAGTGGAAACCAGCAGGCATCCAAGAAACGCCGATGTTTGGTAAATTTTTGAGCACATTTAAGATCAGTTTCGGTTGATGCTGTTCGCTGCGGGCATCCATAGCAAACAGAGATCTGAAAGCTAAGCGGAATCCGTCTGCGGTCAAGGATTAGGGCGGTAACAGCCCCCCAGCACGCTAGGCTGGAGAAAAGAGCTTTTCTTTCGCTCTAATAAAGTGTCCCTACGATGCGTCTTGTCTGAAGCATCAGGGCGATAATCTATTTACGTGAAAACGCCCGATCTTCGCTCTTCTTGCCCGAAAAGTCTGGACACAAATCGTATAAACTTCATGATTTAGTAAAGTTTCCAAAATTATTTGAAAACTTTAACAATTGAATTTATCCTTTGGTCGCTTCACGCAATGCCATCTAACCGCTTTCTATCATCTCTATTCCTCTTGGGTGCCGTTCTTTCCTTTTCGGCAGGGTCCGCCCTAGCTTTCAAGACCGTTATCATTGATGCTGGACATGGTGGTCGGGACCTTGGAGCAGCAGACTCTTACGTCTACGAGAAGCATATCAATCTCGACGTGGCTCGCCGCCTCGAGCGCTCCCTGAAAGAAGCCGGCTTCAAAACCGTAATGACTCGCACCACCGATGAGTTTATCGCTCTTTCTGAGCGCTCTTCCCGCGCCAATCGTTATCGTAACGCGGTTTTCGTCAGCGTCCATTTCAACTCAGCTTACCGGACCTCAGCCGTAGGGATCGAGACATTCTACCGCACCTCTAGCTCCGAGAATTTCGCCAGGTATGTGCAGACCGAGCTCATTGCCAATATGGGTTCCACTGATCGCGGGGTGAAGACCGCCAACTTTTCTGTGCTCCGCCACACGAAGCACCCCGCCATTCTTATTGAGGGCGGTTTCATCAGCAATAGAACTGAACGTGGTCAAATGATGGATCCGCAGTTTCGTCAAGTCATCGCCGATTCCATCGCCCGCGGCATTATTCAGTTCAATCGCCGCCGCTTCTAGGCCATACTGAGGACGATGCTGGTTACCTGTCAGCAAATGTCCAACGCTGAGGCACAGCTATTTTCTACCGGCATTTCCGCCGAATCCTACATGGATGAAGCCGGTCGCCGCTGTGCACTCGAAATCCGTCGATTTTTTCCCTCCCCAGCCTCGGCCGAGATTTTTTGCGGTAAGGGCAACAATGGCGGAGATGCTCTCGTCATTGCCCGCTTGCTGAAAAGCTGGGGCTGGCGCACCAACCTCCATTTTTCTCACGGAAAAGACGATATTTCCGATCTCGCCCGTATCAAATTGGAACAATATAATAACGAACCCAGTCACGACTCCGTGGCCAGCAATCAAGTCATCTGCGTAGACGGGCTGCTCGGGATTGGAGCCGTCGGAAATTTACGCAGCGGCGTTCGCACACTCACCGATCGCATCAACCAACTACGCAGAGAAACCTGGGCCACCTGCTTTGCTGTCGACACCCCCTCGGGTCTGAACGCGGATACTGGCGAAGCTTACGAAGGTGCAGTCGTCGCGGACGTGACCCTGACAATTACCTGCGCCAAAACAGGCTTTGCTTCTGATCACGCCATCAATCACGTGGGTCGGATCGCTCTGATCCCTTTGGATATTCCCTTCAACGAATGTGCCACTGAAGTGAATCTACTCTTTCCAACCAACTTGCTCCCCCGCCTGAATCGCCGTGATTTCGATACCCATAAAGGAGCCGCCGGAAGAGTTGTCATCGTTGCCGGTTCACGCGGTCTCACCGGGGCTGCCTCCCTCACTGCTTCCGGTGCCTCAAACATCGGCGCGGGACTTGTCACAGCTCTTGTCCCGGAGGACGCTTACGAAGTCATCGCGGCCCAGGCCCCAACCGAGGTCATGGTCCGCCCCGGGCGCAACCGCGAAGCGATCGATCAACTCAACCCCGACGTGATCGCCATCGGCCCGGGTCTTGGTGACGACGTGCCAGACGAGCTGATTGAAATGATGCTCAACCACCCCGCTCCAATGGTGATCGATGCCGATGCCCTCAACGCCCTGGCAAAACATCAACTCGACCCGACCGAGCTCCCCCCCAATCGCGTGCTTACTCCCCACCCCGGCGAACTGGCTCGGCTCACTGAGAAAGAAGACGATCGCGTGCCACTGACTCGCAAGCTCGCAGACGAATGGGGTGTTACCCTACTCCACAAAGGAGCCCGCTCCGCCATCGCAACTCCGGGGTCACCGGTCGAGCTTAACACCACGGGTCATCCCGGCATGGCCAGCGGCGGCATGGGTGATGTGCTGACTGGCATGTGCGCAGGCTTCATCGCGCAGGGCGTCGGCCTCCATGACGCAGCCTGCATCGGAAGCTGGCTGCTCGGAAGAGCTGCCGAGCTTGCCACAGTAAACGGTTGGTGTGCCAACGAATCCGTCACTGCTGGCTCTACGGCCTCTCATCTTGGGCTTGCCCTTCGCGAGCTTCAGACGGAAACGACCGGCTGACGTGGACTGGCGCTAACCAATTGAAGGGCTTCATCGGAAGGTTGCGCAACACTCCAAACACAAAGATGGCACAAACAACAGAGAAATTAGGCCATGGATGCCACCATTTTAGGGGCCGAATCTTGTCTGGATAAACCCAGACAAGCCATTTTAAAGCGGTTCCTAATTTGCTGTCACCAACTCCAGAATCCACTCCTGACAGTGATGCATCGCCTCGCGATCTGATTCGACCAGATCTGTATGCCCATTCAGGTGTAGGAGACCGTGAATAATGTAGAGCAACGTCTCCTTCTGTGAATCGTGACCATGTTTCGGTCCTTCCTGTCGCGCCGTATCGACACTAACAAGAATTTCGCCATGGTGAAAAGTGATCACATCCGTAGGCGTCGGATCATCCATAAAACAACCGTGAACCTCGGCGATAGCTTTGTCAGAAACGAAAGAAACCTCCACTTCCTCCAGCATAGGTAGGACGGTTTCCGCTGATCCAACAGATTTTAGACAATGCGGCAACGCTTCGCGAGCTTTAGCCGTGAGCCATTCAAAATCGAGATCGTCACAATCAGTGTGAGCAAACAGATCAATCGAGGGAACCGAGTCAGCCATGCCTGCAATTGATCCGGAATTCGTCTCACGAGCCGCTGGCCGCTTTTTCGGACGATAGATTCTCCGTTGATTCGGAGGACTCGGGGGATAAATCTGCCTTCTTCTTAAGGCGCTTTGTCTTTTTCTGACGGCTCTTTTCCACCCCATCCTCGATCTTAGGGTATTCGATTCGAGTATGCATCATGCTACGCAAGGTAGCTGAGAAACTAGTCTTGATCTTGGCAAGGTCGGCGAGGGTGAGCGCGGCGTTGTCGAGCTGGCCGTCATTAAGGCGATCACGAAAAATGTTGTCGATGAGTTCATCAATCTTATTCGGTGTCGGCTTCTGAAGGCTCCGAGAAGCACTTTCTACGGAATCCGCCAGACTGATGATGGCACTTTCGCGAGTGCGGGGACGCGGCCCAGCGTAGCGGAAGCTACCTTCCTTGATCTCGGGAATATCTTCTTCATGGGCTTTACCTTCCTTAACAGCAGCTTCGATTTCATCACGCTGTTGTAGAGCTCGATGATAGAAATACCTGATCAACGAGGTGCCATGGTGTTCACGAATCACACTGACGATCTGAGGATTCAGTTTGTGCTTGATTGCCATATCAACGCCGTCCTTTACATGCGCCATGACGATGAGTGCGCTCATGCTTGGCGTCAGTTCATCGTGAGGGTTGAGTCCGTCACCGATATTCTCCACGAAGTAAGCCGGCTTGTTCATTTTGCCGACGTCATGAAAATAAGAACAGACACGACACATGACCGGGCTGGCATCAATCGCTTCAGCTGCAGTCTCAGCTAAGGTCGCTACGACGAGGCTGTGATGGTAAGTTCCCGGCGCTTCGATAGTCATCTGCTTGAGTAGCGGATGGTTTAAGTCTGCAAGTTCAATCCAAGAAACATCCGTAGTGATGCGGAAAGTCGCCTCAAAGAGAGGCAGTAATCCACTCACGAGAACGGCGGTCAGGGTGCCGACAAGAATCGCAGACAGAGCCTGCTTACCCACCATTTCGGTCGCTTCAAAACCGGGCCATTGGATCTGACCGAGTGTGAATGCCAGCAGGACACAGGCAACACCAGAATACACCCCAGCTATGACCAATCGGCTGCGACGGCGCACACGGTTCGTCAGGTAGAGAGCGACAAATCCGCAGATCATTGAGAATATCACAAAAAGAAAGGCATCATCTTTGGCCACAGTCATGCCACCAAAAAGACTCGCGTAAACAACGGCAAAGGTGCCGTGACGTCGTCCAACCATGAGTGAAAGCACGATAGGCGCATAAATGTAGGGCTCGACAAGGAATTTGAAACCACCCTCTGGCGCGAAGGTCATAGCAACGTATTCGCTCAATTTCACCAGCAGCAACTGTGTCAGGATGACCGATAACATCAGGGTGATCTTAGAATTCTCGGTAAACGACTGAGTAAGACTCACATTCCAGTGCACCATCATCGTCGCGGTAATCACCGACACCACGACAACGGCCTGCAGCGGGTTATCTGCAAAGATCGAATTGGCGCTCGAGGAGAAAATGACCCACCCCGAGACCAGTGTTGCAAACAGGAAAAAGAGAAGTCCACGAACCTGCCAACCCGACCGCATCATCTCGGATATGGCCGTTTCGTTCGGCTTGCGACGCTTTTGCCCACTGGAGAACCCACGGCTCTGGAGTCGCTTCTGAGAAAGGAAATGAAACATGTTTGCGTGCGGAACCCGCGCCAGAGTTCGGAGGCTAACTATCGTTACCTCCCGGCGCCAGATGTTCGTGTTCCCGCTAGTCTTACCGCCTTTTGCACTTCAAAACAACTGCGAAAATGGCAAATAAGTGTTCTAATGAACATTACTTAATGAGCATACAATCGCCATAGCTAAAGAAGCGATAACGCTCCTCTACTGCCTTCTGGTAGGCTTCCATCACGAGTTCGCGGCCGGCGAGAGCACTCACCAGCATCAACAAAGTCGACTTCGGCAGGTGAAAATTGGTCAGCAGCGCATCAACCGTCTGGAAGTTATGAGGCGGATAAATAAAGATATCAGTCTCTCCGCTACCAGATTGCAGCTTCTCATCTCGGACACAGCTCTCCAAGACACGAACCACCGTCGTGCCGACCGCCACGGTCCGATTAGCACTCTCAATCTGACTGACTGTTTCCGGACTGAGTTCAAAGCGCTCGCTATGCATGTGATGCTTGTTGATGTCATCGTCTGACACTGGCCGAAACGTTCCGATCCCCACGTGCAGCGTCACAAAACAGTGAGGCAGGGACGCCAGCATTTCATCGGAAAAGTGAAGGCCAGCTGTCGGTGCGGCAATCGCCCCCTCCTCTTTAGCGTAAACAGTTTGGTAGCGCTCCTGATCGTCAGCCGTATCAGGCCGATCAATGTAAGGAGGTAGTGCCAGATGACCATGAGCTTCTTCATCGGGCTCCCGATCAAACTCGATAATCCGTTCGCCACCCTCTTCGCAAATATCGACGACCGTACCGGTGCCATCACCAATCTCAACCGTCTGCCCGATCCTGAATTTCTTACCGGGGCGAACAAGGCACTTCCAACGCTTCGGTCCCAGCACGTCGACACGGAGCACCTCTTTGCTGCCGTCATTGGAAAAGTAGCGGGCAGCAACGACGCGGGTGTCATTCAATACAAGTCGGTCATCGGGGCGAATGAAATCCGGGAAATCGAGAAACCGCTGGTGTGAGATCTCTCCGCTTTTCCGGTCGATCACCATCATGCGCGACTCTCCCCGCTTTTCGGGCGGGCGCTGCGCGATCAACTCATCGGGCAGCTCGTAATCAAAGTCACTGGTTTGCATCGGAGAAGACTTGCCCAGACTTCCAAAATGTCCACCCCGCAAGCCAACCTCAACGACATTTAACCAGTGTCATCACAGCGTAGGCGGTGCCGTAAGGCTGGTGGTAAGTGTAGAACGGAAAGTCCCACCAGGAACCGTCTTTTTCTTGAAGCTCCATGAGAATACCACTGAGCATCTTCCCATACTTACCTCGATCCCCATCGGAAATCAGGGTGAGATTTAATCCCGCGTAATAGTGGCCATAGTAGAAAAAATACCCTGCCACAGCAAACCAAGCTTCATGTGGCCGGGGACGCTTCCGCCCGATATCGAGCCAACCATTTCGATTACCGAGGCGCTCCAGCCATTCGCAGATCACTTCATTCGTAATCGTTTCATCTCCCCAAATTCGCAGCGCATAGTTGCAGGCTTGGCTTCGTCCCAGGCTACCACCAGCACGATTAATTCCATACATAGGTCGAGCCTTCAGATACTCACCGTAAAGATAAGTATGATCCGATTTACGCTGCCGGTTAATCGACTTGATGGCACGATCGAGCAGCTTCTCCGGAATTTCTACCCCAGGAATATCCTTCGCCTCATGAAACGCGACCAAGCAAGTTGCGGTCGTAAAACTGATCGAACTAGAGGACGGTTTTACCGTGCCAATCCGGAAGTCATAATAGCCCCAACCTCCATCGACCGATTCGTAGCGCCCTAGTCGGTAAATCTGGTCATTAATTAGCTCTACAATGACTTTCTTCTCTTTATTTGATGCCCGTGGGTAGAGATCCGCCAGTGCTTGAATGCCATAGGCGTGAGTCCACACATTGTAGATCGCGTCCGCCGTAGCCCGACGAACTGTCGGCAGCTCTTCCATGAGAAATTCAGTTCCGCGCTTAAGCGCCACTCCCGCTGATGAATTCGGGTCTTCAGCCAGTCCTGATTCAATCAATGCTGAAATCGCCATCGCCGTCACCGCGGCACGGAAGGCATTGTGAGCCCCGGGGACAGGAGCATAAATATTCAGCCCTTTAGTCTGACGAGCTGATCCCCAGCTACCGTTCTCGTTTTGATCGGCGACGAGAAAAGCGATGCCAAGTTCGATCGACTCATCGATCGAACCAGCAACCGGTGGCGGTGCCTTCCCTTCGTCAGCGACCAGCGGAAAACTGAGCGATACTGCTAAAACAGCGAGGGAGCACCTTTGTGCCAAATGATTCACTTCTTCTCTCCCACTTTTTCTTCGGATTTCTCCTCGTTCTTTTCTTCCACAGGCTCATCCTTTTCTGAGGAACCTTTGCGGATTTTATCATCTGCCTTCAGCCCCTCAACTACCTCGATCATCGAACCGCTGCTGTGCCCTGTTCGTATGCGGCGTTTTTCGCCATTCACCATAGTTACGACTGAAGCTTTGCCTTTTCTCTCGATAGCATTCTTCGGCACGATCAAGGTTTTCTCGTTGTCATAGATGACGACTTCGGCAGTGGCTTTCATCCCCGGGACAATGTGGGCGCCCGCATCAGCAGTAATGCTTACCGCGGCATCGTAGGTGTTGTCGGCATATGGCACCCGAGACACTGATTCGACTTTACCCTGAAGCTCCAAGTCGGGATTCCATTCAAGCTTGAGGGTTCCGCCAAGACCTGGTTTTAGGCCCTTGAGCTTATTCTCCGGCACCGTCAAACGGAGGTGCAGGTCATTCGGATCCACAATCGTAACGGCCACTTCATTCATGGAAAGTTTCCCTCCAGGGATCATCTTGCGCTCGATCGTGGGGGCCGTGGTCCACTTACCACGCTGGTTCATACCGTAGTAAACGAGCCCGTCATGCGGCGCCTTGGGCGCCATCTGCATGAGATCGCTTCGATATTCCTTGAACGCCAGTTCGGACTCATCAAAGGCACGAATCTTTGCTTCAACATCGAGCTCCTTGCGGATGAGAGTATCTTTCGTCGCTTTCTCACTACTCGCGAAATCAATTTCTTTCAGGACGTGTTTGCTCTTAAGGCTCTCCTCTTCCCGGGGGATGCTGGTATTCAGAGTGCGGTCGATTCTGGCCTTGGTCTGCTCGAACACCCACTTGAGGTTGTCGACCGAGTTCTGCTGTCGCTGGAGAATGATCTCTTCTGTCTCCTCTGTCATGTCATCCTCGTCATACATTTTCTTAAGCTGCCGCAACTCTTCCTCTGCGTAAGATAGGTAGTTTTCACTCGACTTGAGATCTTCTTTTGCGGAGCGCTCGCGCATTGGTTTTGTAACTTCGAAAAAATACTCGAGATCCTCTTCAGCATGCTTCATCGCGAGATGAGCCTCCTCCAGTTGCAGCGGGGTCGTTTGCCCCATCTTCTCGAGTTCCTGCTTCGCTGTCTCCAGGTCAAGTTCCTTCAATGGCATGCCTACTTCTAATTCACGAATTTTCTTCTCGAGCGCCTTCGTATCGAGTTGAAACAGGAGATCCCCTTTTTTCACTTCCCGGCCATGCGGCACGACACTGACGATACTCAATTCTGTCCAGCGGTTCAGATCCATGGCCACCGGTGTCTGATGCTTGCTTTCGACAACACCACTCAACTTTGCGATTATCTTCAGAGGTTTGGCTTCCACCGTGTATGTGGCGGATTCTTCCTTCACCTCAACCAACTTGCCTTTTGCTTTTTCCTGTGGGCCTCTAGGCACCGGCGATTTTATTTCGGCAACCTGCTTTTTCTTCGGAGAGGTTTCAGTAGATTTCGATTCAGCAGGCTTGGACACTTCCGCAGTGGCCAGTGCAGCACCGGCAAGAAAAAACACCGATGTTATCGCCAGCAGGCTCAAATATTTGGAGGAATGCATAAGTTCAATAAGGTAGGCAAGTAAAGCTAAGATTCTGGGGAAGGTTACGTGGCTCCCCCCAAGGTTGGAAAGCTATTTCGCTCCGCTATTCCGTTCCCCGTTTGACGCAGGAGCGACTGGTCGTTCAACGATGATAAGGCTCACCGCGCATCACGGTGTGGACACGATAAATCTGCTCTAAGAGGACGACGAGTGCCAGTTCGTGCTGAAGTGTGAATCCACTCAAAGCGATGACATGATCAGCTGATCGGCGTAATTCTTCAGTATGACCATCGGCTCCTCCGATGAGTAACGAAATGCGCTTTACTCTATCCAGTTGCCACTTTTCGACGCGCTTCACCAAATCAGCAGTAGTCCATCTCTCCCCTCTCTCGTCGAGGACAAGGCGGACGGAGCCCTCGCTAAGTTCGAGCAATCTCTCGCTATTTTTCTGGCTACCTGCGTCCCTGGAGTCGAAATCGAGAGAAATCTGAGCATAGCGGCGCAGCCTTTTTTGATACTCCGCCACACCGTCTTTTGCGAAGCGCAAAGAGGGTTTACCGATTGCTGCAATCTGCCATTTCATTTTGAGCCAAAAACTGAACGATCTGAACTTGCAACCAGACCCGCTTCAACGCAAGGTCCCCGTCCTGTGAGTGAAACACTTCCAGCTGAATACCTTGACCGCTTTTCCGGCGTCGCCCGACTCTACGGAGCCGGCGCACTGCCTCGCCTGATAGAGGCTCACGCCGCTGTAATCGGCATCGGCGGCGTCGGGTCGTGGACAGCCGAAGCGCTGGCTCGGAGTGGGGTCGGTATGATCACCTTGATCGACATGGATGAAATCTGCGTCACCAATGTAAATCGCCAACTTCCGGCTCACGACGGCAACGTTGGGCGCTTCAAGGTCCACGCACTCGCTGAGCGACTCAAATTAATCAACCCCGAGATCGTCATTCGCGAAAAGGTCGCCTTCTTCACCGAGAAAAATGCCGACGCCATGCTCTCCTGCGACTTCGACTGCATTGTCGACGCGATCGACGATGCGACACGGAAGGCACTTCTCATTGCCGCCTGCCGAGACCGCGGAATCTCCTTGGTTGTTGCGGGAGGCGCTGGAGGAAAGCAGAACCCAGCAGCCGTGAGGACAGACGACCTTGCATACGCGACGAACGATCGCTTGCTCAAACTCGTCCGCAAGACACTCCGTCAGAATTATAATTTCCCCCCGGAAAACTCGAAAGCACCCTTTGGCTTTCGATCCGTGTTCAGTGCAGAAAACGCTAAATTTCCGTGGTCCGACGGCACCCTCCGCGAGGATCCCGAACCTGGCAGCCACCTTCGGCTTAACTGTGATAGCGGTTTCGGCACAGCCACCCACGTCACCGGAACCTTCGGTTTTGCTGCGGCTTCGGAGGCCATTACCGAGATCCTAACGAGTCGCTAGCGCCCTTCCGGGTCATCGTAATGCCACAAGAACGCGGACTTGATCCAAACCGTTTTCACCGGGCTGCAGCCGCAAATTAAGGGTCTGGCCATCATCACTCAAGAGCAGTTCGTCGCTCCCAAAGTCGAGGCCGCGAACCATGCTAAAATCTCCTCCTGTGTCGCGAATCAAGGAGCCCACCGACTGGTCTGATCCCTCAAGGCGTTTAGCCGAGTATATAACGCCCACAACTTTGTGTTCAAAAGTAAGGGAAGCTTCAACGTTGGATTCTCCAGAAGGAGCTGCCTGAAGTAGGTAGCTTCTCAATTCACCTTCTGCTTCAATCGCTCTTCCGGGATTCAAACTAGCCGCCGCAAATTGACCGGCCGGGAGCAGGTCTGCCTCCAATTCTCCCACCGGTTGGAACGCCTCGTTCTCAACAAAAACCTGAATCTCACCTTCGCCAATCAGATGGCCCGGATCTGTTCCCGGTAGCTGAATGCGCACATTACCTGCATTCGTTTCGACTCCTGAAAGAAACTCCCATGTCTTCGAGAAGGCCCGAGGATTGTAGGGAATATCGACCAGCTTATCACGAGTGTGATCTGCTTTAATCGCTTCAAATTCCCGAATGCTGCGGCAGGTGGCGCCGTCATTCATACAAATGCCGCCATCACCCGATAAAGCGAGCGCATTGGTGGAAAACTCGGAACGAGCATCAATCCCGATCAACGGCACCTGCTCCAATACGCTGAGCCCACGAGCCTCCAACTTGATGGCCTGCTCCGGCTCGTCGGCCCGGGCCAGTGCAATACCATGATAGACAAAGGCTGAACCATTATTATTCACGCGGAACATGGCCGGCCCCTCAACTGTAAGCTCACCGCCAGATGGGAACTTCAGAGTAATTACGCCGCTCTCGAGTTCATACTGCCCAGACTCAACCTGTCCATCAGCACGCGGAGCATTAGAACCTGCCCAATGCACATCGACCGAGGACTTTACCAGTGCGGCGGCGGCTTCCTGCCAGCCCAACTTCTGCGATATCATCAGCTCTACCATCATGAAAGCCCCAAAGGTGAGCAAAGCTGCTACCGCTCCCATCTTCGCAACCGCGCGGATCCACGGAAAAGAGATGACCTTGTCCCTTTGGTCACTGCCCTCAGTTTCCTGATCAAGACGGTCGGCAAAGTCTTCAACAAAGCTATCCCGGCGAGTCTCTGCCCACATGCGTGTTTCCAATGACTCAACAAAGGCAGCCTCGCCCCTTATTTCTGACACTGCCTGCCCCACCCAGTCATCTATGGCTAAACGTCGCTTCAACTCACCGACCCCCTCGGGATTATCCCAAAGATATTTCGCAAGTTGATCACACTCAAAGACGCTTGCTTTTCCATCGCTGACACGAGCCATTAATTCTCGGGGTTTTAGATGAGCGCTTTCGAAAAGATTATCAAGAGAGGCACCATCAATCGCCAGCTCTGACTTAAGTGATTGCCGGAGAATCTCCGAAAACTCCAGTTCGTCACGGACACGTCCAGCCAGTTCATCATCGCGACCGAGACGCTCTGCCAACTGGCGCAACATATCGCTGTCCGGCTCTCCGTAGAGCAAGCTTTGCAACAATGATTCATCTATTCGTTCGTGATCCATTAATTAGGCTTCGACAAGACGCAATCGTTCTTCCATACAGCGGCGGAGTGAGGCCCTCACGCGTTCCAGTGTCTTCCGCACTGCAGGCGGCTTCATTCCACATTGGTCAGCAATGTCCTGCGCAGATAGGTCATCCTCATAGCGTGATCTAATGATCAGTAGACTCTTTTCCGGCAATGTGACGATGCACTCTCTTAATGCCGTGATCTTGGCGAGGCCCGTGTCACCAATTTCCTGCTCCTCCTCTTCGGCGACCGAAGACGTCGAAACAAGCACATCAGTGAGGTTGTCTGACAAAATTCGCTTTCGGCGGGCGCTCTTGCGTCTTTCGTTGATCACTAGGTTCCGCGCGATTCCTCGAAGCCAGGCTCCGAAGTCACGACTCTGGTCATAGTCCTCGAGACGATTATAGGCGACAATAAAGGCTTCCTGAGCCACATCGTCGACCCAGAGCGGATCGACGCCCAGAGCACGCACGAACCCACGCAGTCCCGCATGATGTTCGCGAACCTGTTCGACAAACAGCTCGCGGTCGCTTGAATTCATTCTCAGTCTACAAAGTTTGCCGCCTAAACGACGAATGTGACGCCCCCAGGAAACTTGATACAAAATACCCTGATTTTGCCGATCCGACCAGCCAATCCGAACCATTGACACACTCCCAACTTCGAATACATTCCACGCCCTCCCTTCTCGGAGGGTTCCCGTCCAACCGCCACTGTAGCTCAGGGGTAGAGCAATTCACTCGTAATGAATAGGTCGTCGGTTCAATTCCGACCAGTGGCTCTCCCGCTTTTACAAGGACTCCCACCCGTGGCATTTATGTCCCATGACGGAATCGGAACGGAAGCAACAATTGATAGAAATTCAGTGGAAGGCATGGCCCAAGGCCCGATTGGAGAAATTAGGGCCAACGCAGTTGAACCTTCTGGCGGGGATGTTCGTTACGGAGAAGAACAATCTTTCGCTTCCCGTAGTGGTGGGGCTACTGGAGGAGGTCGAAGAATACTTCCCCGAGGAAATGATACACTCGTCGACACACTTAAATCAGCTGATTCAAATCGGCTCAGAGTCCTTGGCATAAGCGAGGAGCAGCGTCAAAAGGTTCAATGGCCCTACCCCAGCCAAACCCCACCAGTGATCTACTCCCGAGGATGTCGGACCACTTCCTTCAAATTCCGGAGTAACAGCACATTTTTGGCAGCCGTTTAAGGATTTCTAGTCAAATCTACAACTGGCGCGCGAGGTTCGTTTTTAGTGGTACGTAATCCACAAAAAGGGATAGATGATGGAGTTTTACTTTTTATACTGATCTATTAATGCCGGTAAAAATAAATTTGGCCTCGTTGTGCTAGAATCTACCGTTCAATAGTTCTGGAGACCACATTTAGTGCCCAAATGCACGCTTCAGTCCCGAAGGCTCAATTTGTTGGCAAATAATCTTTTATTCTGTCACAAATTGAACTCGCTTCTGCCAATGAAAATGGGATGTTCAAGAGAAGAGTCCCCTCTACTTCCCAACTCCAGAAACACACCTCGATACTTTCATGTCAATCCAGGAACACACCGCCGCCCTCGAAGCCAACCCCGCTGACTGGGAATTGAGATACAAACTTGTTGCAGCTCTTGTCGCTGAGGGCCAGCACGATGCCGCCGTCAATGCCGTCAATCTAGGGGAAGAACTCCCGCGGGAAGCGGCGCCCTGGCTTTTCGCGGCCAAGTGCTACGCTGCAGTAGGAGCGCTGGAGCAGGCTCGTGGACTCGTTGATAGCTCACTCCAGTTCGACCCCGACTATGAGCCGGCGAAGGCATATCAAAAGGAACTCGAGACTGCAATCGCTGCAGCCGTTCCGGTAGAAGTCGTCGAGGAAGAAACCGTTGCTAAATCGGTCTCATCGGAACCCGTTGAAGTAAAAGAGGGTGATGAGAAGGAAGTCGTTGTTGTTACTGTCGTTGCAGACGATGAGGAAGATGGAGAACAAGGACTGCCTGCCCCGGCCATCGCCGAGATTGTACTCGATGCTAATGACGATAATCCTATCACTCTCCCCGCCGTGAGCTTTGAAAGCCACGAGATGGATGCCCTCCGTGCCGCAGAAGAAGAGTCCAAAAGAATCGTCGAAGCCGGAATCCGTCGGGATAAGATGAACTCGGTCGTAATTACCGTTCTGCTGCACGTCGTCATCATCGTAGGCTTGATGCTGGTCGCCACCAAAGTGCCGCCCAATGTGCCCCCGCAGATTGTTGCTTCGGCCGCTAATGAACAACAGGAGGAAACCATCGAGAACACCAAGATGGAAAAGCCGACTGTGACACCGACGGCGACCAACACGGCGGTAGCTGACATCGTCTCCGTCGACGCGACGTCGAGTTTCAGTGTGTCCAACATGGACGTCGAGATCGCCGATGTATCCGTAGAATCCGGACTCATGTTCTCTCCATCTATGAGCATGGGCATGCCCACTTCAAGCGAGTCAAAGATGATGTTCGGTCAACCGATGGAAGGTAACGTTCTCGGCGTCATTCTCGACGTTTCTGGATCGATGGCGGAATACCTCCCAGCTGTCGTTCGCGAGGTCGACAAAAACTTCAAGGACGCTCCCGTTGTCTACGTGCGGAACATGCTCGTTCGCGCCGGAAAAGAGTCCGACAACGAGGAGATCCGTCTCATCATTCCCGAGGAAGTGAAGCCTTACTATGAATTCGAAGATCAAGGCCGAACGCGGTCGCCCTTCTGGTTCCTCTGGAACGATCTTCCTCGCAAGGCCCCTCAGCGCTATGTTGATCGCCTTATCGAAACTTACAAAACTCGCCCAAACCAGTTCATTAGCGTAGGGAGTGACTGGGGCCACCGAGGCCGCGTCGTTGAAGCTGTTAGCTTCCTGCTTGAGCAAAAAGTCGACTCCCTCTACATCTTTTCCGACTTTGAGGATTTCGTGGACGAAGATGTCGCCGCAGATCTGGGTTCCAGACTTGGTCGACAGAAGATACGCACCTACCTCCAACCCGCCGAGAAGACGACCGAATTCCTCGACGTGATGACCAAAAAGGTCGCTAACAAGACGCTCGGTCGCCAGATGCCTTCACTCGTTTCCATTCTCAGCGGTCCGACCGAAGACAAGCTCACTTCACTCATGCCACCACGTGACGAGCCAACCGCCGTCTCCAATGATATGGTCACCTACGCCAAGCCGCGTCCAGAAGCGGTTAGCACTGGATGGTATGCCGAGAAACCAAACAAAGACTGGTATGAGATCCACCGTTTGTCAGAGCCGGAATACGACGCCGTCTTCTACGGACCGCAGGCCAGAGTCCACCTCTACCTTAAGGACGCAAACGGCCAGTATATTCAAAACCCGATCATCTTCTGGTATCACTCATGGAAAGACATCCCGGATCATCCCGATCCTCGTTACCGCCGCCGGCGCCGCAACTTCGACCGCATGGCTGAGGAGCCGACATTTGATGGTGAGGAAATCGTCTGGAAAATGATCTTAGAGGATGAGATGGAGTTCAACGTCCACCTCTACCTCGGCCGCAAAGGGATGTATGCCACTTACACCGCTACCAATGCGGAAGATCTTGCAGAACTAGGTGACCAGACTACGAACCACAACACTCACATTTCCTTCCGTATGCCGTCGTTGGCAAGGGAACGAGAGGACCGCTACTATGGCTTTGACTTTCCTGATGAGGGCATCAAACTCGACGAGATTCGCGAAGCGGTTAAGCCTAATCAGGTAGTTCTGAATCTTCCACGCCAGTTCCGCGATCGATTCGCGACCAACTGGTCTCAGGCCGGCTTTGAACCGGGCTACAATACGATTCCCTACAACGTTCTTGTTCGACGTTACCCTATCGGAATTCGTGATCTTGTCGCTGAGGGTCCATCATTTGCCGGTCGTAAATTTCATGCTCGGACAACGAGTAACAAAGTTCTCTTGAGTGGCGGTGCCGGCAGGGCTGATACCGAGCCGTGGGAAGGCTTCTATGCCTCGCTCCATCGCAACCACGAGAATCGCGATCGCTTCACCAAGACCGAGGCCATAGAAATTGAGATCGAGTAATCTCACTTGCCACACCGGTTCTATCGAAGAGGCGTTCTATTTAGAAGGCCTGCCTAATGGGTCCCTCTTCTGATTTCAGAGCCCTCGAAGTAGACACGAATTCGATAAATTGTCCTCGGGGAATACTCGATTGCACCCGTTTCCAAATTAAAACGTTGTGGAACCTTAGTAAGCTGCTTGTCGACCACCGCGTGATAGCCACGCTCCGAAAAAATATCAATTAACATGCCTAAAGCGAGCGGGTCGGAAAAGACCTCGTCTTCGTTGTTGATTACCGCTCGCCCGGAAATAGCATGGCGTTCGATGATCGGGATAAACTTCGAGTTGATCACTTCGATGACTTGATTAAACAACTCGCAGTGGTAACGCTCAAAATTATCGAGGCGTTTCACCAACTCCTGCCTAGCATGAACTACAAGTTCGCTGGCTAACGGAATCCCCCGGATCGCTTCGAACGTTTCAGATTCAAGCTCCAGTGAACTTTGATACTGAAGTTCGTCGAGAATATTCTGTTCCACCTCTTCATAAGCCCCCTGAGCGTTGATCAAATGGTAAAAGAAAACCTCGCGTAACGACCGGAGTGCATCCCAGGTGCTTTCCTTGAATATTCGATAACGCTTCTTAGCCGCCTCCACATCGATGTCAGTCGCCCTCAGCTCCTGCAACTCCCCTACTCCAGTCGTTCGGACCTCCTCGTTATGATCGGCAACCTGTCGACCCCGAAGCAATTGGCGATCCACACTGGTTTTTTCGTCAACGAACAACACCATCACGTGGATGGTCGGCATGCGGAAGTCACTGGCGAGTTCTGTTTCCGCATAAGTACGATGTAAGAGGCTGATTTTCTGAACCAACAACTTCATGCATTCGACCTGAATCTTGGTTCGAGGAAATCCATCCAGAACCGCCCCGTCGCGAAACTCGGCTCCCATCATCTTGCGAAGTAAAATTCCCATCACTTCGCGGTCTCCAACCAGCATACCTTTGTCCTTGAGCGCGTTCGCTTCCGGGCTATTGAGTAGGGAGCTGACCACGATGGGAGGACAGGTAAATCCGCGCGCCTTCATGATAAACTCCGTGTTTGTGCCTTTTCCAGCTCCAGGAGCACCGCCAAGAAGAATAATCTCTTTTGGAAAACGTAAACTTTCGACCCCAAACTTCTCTTCGAGATCGCTCCACACCGCGTTGAAAATTAACTGTGCGTCTTTAATATCCACCTCAGTGACCGGCGTTCCCGCCAGACCCTCGACATCGAGTTCCTCCATGCCGTTTTTGTCCGCTCTAAAGTCACTTCCTGCAAGTCCAAATCCATTCGCAGTGCTTTCTCGTCATCTTCTCTGGCCAAAGAGCGAAGTTTTCACTTAAGGTTTTCCAGAATTTTCAAAAATGAGGGGAAGGCTTTTGCCACAGTCGACGTGCCACTGCATATCCCCGCCCAACTTTGACAGCACCGTTTCCCGTGACAGCAAACTCCCGATGAGAAAACGAGAAAGCTCATCCGTCTCGCACGTCACCTCGCGGTAACTCACCGGCTTCCCCTTTTCTCCTGCCACGTTGAGGTTAAGACTCACGACAACCATCCAGACTAATTGACGCTTCATGAGATTATTTTATAAGTAAACCGCTACCTACTCATTACCTGATGGCGTCACTCCCATAAGATAGCGACTTCATGTCCCAAAAAAGAGTCGCCGTAGCTTCCGCAACGCTGGCATACTGGTATCCCATGAAAAAGTCTTCCACCTGCTGCGCTCTCCTTCTCGGCGCAACCTCTTTTCTCTTTGCGGCGCCCGACAAAACGCCAGAGGGATTCACCTCACTGTTCAATGGTAAGGACCTTTCTTACTGGATCATTCCGCAGGGCGATAATGGTCACTGGAAGGTGCTCGACGGGATCATCGACTACGATGCCCAGTCCGAAGCCACCAACCCGAAAAACAAACATCTCTGGACCGCAAAAGAATATGGTGACTTTGAACTTCGTATCGACTGGCGCATCAAGGAAACGACCGGCTTCTACGAGGTTCCCTACGTCCTTCCTGATGGATCTTACGTGAAGGACGAGAAAGGCAAGAAAATCACTCACCCTATCAAGAACGCTGATTCCGGTATTCTCCTGCGTGGCAACATGACCTACCAACTCAACATTTGGTGCTGGCCGATCGGCTCCGGAGAAATGTATGGCATCCGCAACAACGAGAAACAGCCACAGGAAATTCGCGCCGGGCTCACTCCCGCTCTGAATGCTGACAATCCGGTCGGTGAATGGAATACTTTCGTTATCACAATAAAGGAAGATCGTATCACCGTTGAATCCAACGGACATCTCATTATCGACAATGCCCTGATGCCTGGCGTTCCTGAAAAAGGACCAATCGGACTGCAACATCACGGCGGCAAAAAGGCAGATGGCACCTGGTCACCGGCATCGAGCCTTGTCCAGTTCCGCAACATCTTCATCAAGGAACTCTAGGTCCCGACACCAAACCAAATGAACCTGCCTTTCAGAAGACTTCTTCTTACCTTCGCTGCCCTTCCGGCACTTCTTATCGAAGCCGAGGATAACGATCCGACCTTCGGTCATTCGGTGCACGGTGAAGTCTTCAATGAGGGCCCGCGGCAAGCGGCCGTCCTCATCTCGGGAACTGGCAACGTTCATTTCGAGGTCACGACAAACTCTGAAGACGCCCAAGCTTTCTTCAATCAGGGTATCGGACAGCTCCATGGCTTCTGGGACTTCGAGGCGGAACGCAGCTTCCGTCAGGTTGCCTCCATCGATCCGGACTGCGCCATGGCCTACTGGGGAATGGCCATGGCCAATTACAAGAACAACGAGCGTGGACTGGGATTCATCGAAGAAGCGGTCAACCGCAAAGACATGACATCGGATCGAGAGCAACGCTGGATCGACGGCCTCGCCGCCTACTTTGAAAATCCAAAGGCTGATTTAAAGAAGCGTCTTCGGGATTATGTCCGCAGCCTCGAAGATCTTGCCTTCGACTATCCGGATGATATCGAGGCTCAGGCATTTCTCCTGAGACAAATTTACTACAACAATGGAAAAGGGCTGGCGATCCCGAGCCACTATGCCATCAATCTGCTCGCCGACCAGATTCTCACCACCTCACCTGATCACCCGGCCAACCACTACCAGATCCACCTCTGGGATCGCGAGGATGCCGAGCGTGCCCTCGCAGCCGCTGCCAACTGTGGTCCGGCCGCTCCCGGTATTGCTCACATGTGGCACATGCCCAGTCATATCTACTCCAAGCTCAAGCGCTACGAGGATGCGGCCTGGCATCAGGAAGCTTCCGCCCGTGTCGATCACGAACACATGATTCGGTTCCAAATCGTGCCTGATCAAATCCATAATTTCGCCCATAACAACGAGTGGTACATTCGGAATATGAACACGCTCGGGCAACTCGATCGTTCCGTTAAGCTAGCGACCAACATGATCTCGCTCCCCCGAGTGGCGAAGTTTAAAAACGACCAGAAAAAAGAAACGGAAGTGACTTCGACCTACGAGCCAAGAGGCAGCAGCTGGCAATTTGGTCGTCAGCGACTCCGCGATACCCTCGTAAGATTCGAACAGTGGGATACCTTGGTCGAGGAATCGGAAGGCGGTGTTCTTACCGCTGACGATGTCTCCATTCGCCAACGGGACTTCGATCGCTATGTCGGGATTGCCAAATTTGAAATCGGTGATCGTCAAGGTGCCGCCAAGCACCTCGCAGCACTCAATTCTGTGCTCGCGGAGAAAACGAATAGACGCAATGACGCGGTGAAGAAAGCTGCGACCAAAGCCACTGCAGCGAAAAAGAACGAGAAAGAAATCAAGGCCGCGACCGATGCTGCTGCCAAGCCATTCAAATCCGACATCGACACCTTTCAGAATTTCGTCAATGAACTGAACGTCTACAAAGCCCTCACGGCAATCCCTCCTCAACTCGATCTAGCCAAGGAATTGCTTCCCAAATTAAAGAACCTGGCCAAGTGGCGTCACGCCAGCCTCTGGCATCGCGCGGGAGATGATAAGCAGGCTCTGAAGCTGGCAAAGGAAGCGGTCACCGCAGCTGAAAACGAAGTCCTCCCCCTCGCAATGAAGGTGAGGGCACTTCACGCCAGCGGAAATACAGAGGAAGCACGCACTGCCTTCGAAGACCTGCGGCATCTCGCCTCGGTTGCCGACATTGATATTCCCGCTCTGGCCGCTCTCGCACCGGTGGCGAAATCGTTCGGCTACCCAGAGGACTGGCGACTCACCAATCCTCCCGCCGATGATCTTGGCGAGCGTCCCGATCTCGATAAACTCGGTCCCTTCCAGTGGTCGCCTCCCGCGGCTCATCCCTTCTCGTTGCCGGATGCTAAGGACGAAACCGTGAGCCTAGCTGACTACAGCGGACGGCCGGTGCTCGTCATCTTTTTCCTAGGTCGGGGCTGCACTCACTGTATGGAACAACTCAATGCGTTTGCGCCCATGACCGAAGACTATCGCAAAGCCGGCATCGAGATCGTCGCGATCAGCACGGATTCCATCGATGGACTCAACCAGACCTTTCAAGATTTCGACGAGCAACAGAATCCATTTCCGTTCACACTGCTCTCGGACCAATCGCTCGACCGCTTCAAGGCCTACCGCGCCTACGATGATTTCGAAGCCATGGCACTACATGGCACTTATCTAATCGACGGTGAACAACAAATCCGCTGGCAGGAAATCAGTTTCGAGCCTTTCATGCATCCTGAGTGGTTGCTGGAGGAGTGTGAGCGTCTGCTGGCGATCGGTGAATCGTAAAAGGTCAATCAGACGGCTAAGTAATAGCTTTCCATGAGCATCGGTAAGGCGGAAATCGTGACTCACGTAACGATAAGTCTACTCCCCGAGATCCAATCTTACGATGCGAAGAGTCGTCTCTCATCACATGCGGATTATGCACATGTTTTCAATGATACAGGCTCGGAATAATCAAAAATAGACGCATCAAAAAAGCCACCGAGTAGCTTTTTCAGGTGACAAACCGTCCTCCTCGGTCCCAAGTGAAAACATGTCAAACCAAGACAACAAAAACGTTCTCGGCGGCGAACTAATTCCATGCAGCATGGATCCGCTTACCGGTTTTTATCGCGATGGCAGATGCCAGGTCGGCCCGGAAGATCATGGCTGCCACGCCATTTGCTGTACGGTCACTGAAGGCTTCCTCGAATTCAGCAAAGCATCCGGAAACGATCTCAGCACCCCTATGCCTATGTATGGCTTTCCCGGCCTCAAACCAGGTGACCGCTGGTGCGTCTGCGCCGGCCGATGGAAAGAAGCACTCGACTCTGGCTTCGCCTGCCCCGTGGTTCTGGAGGCGACCTCAGAGATGGCTCTCCAACACGTCTCGCGCAGCATTCTTGAGGAGTATGCGCTGGCCCCTGAAGAAGATTAAAAGTGTTATCGAGATCGAAACTCGAGGCTGATGGGTTGAGCGCCAACCCCTAGCTCCACCTCGATCGATTTCTCATCCTCTGGAGACAAAGTGGAAAGACGGACTGCCTTGTCCTCATCCGCACCAGTCGTTTCCCATATACTCCCTTCGAATGTCACCCTTGAATTGCCAACCACAGGCCCTGCTGCTTCTGTCGCAGAAAACTTCCCACGGCGAATGCGCACCGATGTGGATGGCAAATTTGAGTTTTCCGGATGAAACGTCAGGACCCCCCAAGCCACCGGATGACCATCTAAGTCCGCCGTTCCGTTGACGGCGAGGCGATCCACCTCAGGCGAATAAAAGAAGTTTGTCTTGAGCCATGCCGCAAGATGCTCAGACCACGTTCCCAAGACAGGATCACCTCGATAGAGACCAACGCCATGCGGTCCGTTCTGATAAACATGATACTCCACCGGCACCCCATGCTCGCGGAGGGAAAGAAACATGAGGGTCGCATTCTCAGCCGGCACGGCCGCATCCTCATTTGTTTGAAAGAGGAAGGTGGGCGGCGTGTCTTCCGTTACGTTGAGATTTGATGACAGCTTCTTCGCCAGTTCATCATCGTCCACACGGTCCGGACCAAAAAGGTTTTTGCGAGAGCCCCCATGAGAAACCTCCCAATCCATTGAAATCACCGGGTAACAGAGGATAGCAAAGTCCGGCCTCGCACTGAGTTTATCCACCAGGTCAGTTGGGTCATAGGCGGCCTCGTCATACAAAGTCGCTGCCATGCTGGCAAGGTGCCCTCCAGCAGAGAATCCCATCACCGCAACTCGTTTTGCGTCCAGCTTGAGTTCTTCAGCTTGAGACCTCGTCCAACGAATGGCCCGTTGCACATCTGCCAACTGCGTTGGATAATGATGCCCCTCTTTGCCAAGTCGATACTGCAGGACAATCGCGGTCACTCCCTGTTCCTGAAACCAAGTCGCCGGCTGGTGCCCTTCATGATCTTTCGCCAGCCCACCGTAACCACCGCCGGGACATATCACAACAGCGGCACCGGTGTGATTATCTCTCCTTTGACTAGGATACACGGTCACCAAGGGTGATCCAGTTTCTCCATCAATCGAGAGCGCATAGGGCGTTTTGCCTTCAGGCCATAATGGATATTCCTGCGCATACGTGGTTCCGGTCAAAATAATGGCCATCATTATATGAGCTACATACTTCATACTCCCAAGTTCGTTTAATTTCCTAAAGCTCGGCGCGCAGACCCAAGCCTGCCTCTTTCAAAGACTGAATTTTTTTCTTACCGCCATCCGGGAGTTGCTGATTCCTGAAAAACGGACCTGGCAAATTTTTGATCCAACTGACAGCTTTGCGCAGGGACTCTTTATACTCCAACCTGAAAAGACCGGCTCATTTTTAGTTTTTTGAGAAGTTTTGCCCATCATCTCAAGGGTCTACGATTCAATAAATTTACCAGGATTAAGAATGCCATTCGGATCAAGCGTCGCTTTTAATTGTCGATGAACGTTTATCGAGACCGGAGAAACAGCATCCTTGAACCAGCGTTTCTTCGCGAGGCCAACGCCATGTTCACCCGTAATTTGCCCATCGTTTTCGATGATCCATTTGAAAAGGATATCCAATGCCTCATCTGCCTTCTCGCGGGCAGCTTCATCGGTGTCATAGTCCTTCACCATAAGGTTAGTGTGAATGTTCCCGTCCCCAGCATGACCAAAGCAGGCAACGGGAATTCCAGTTTCCAACTCCAACTTTCTGGCAAACTGAACCAACTCGACTAACTTAGATCGCGGAACTACGACGTCCTCGTTAAGTTTAATTAAACCGGTATCACGAAGCGAATAAGAGAACTCACGTCGCAAATTCCAAATCGCTTCACACGATTCTTTATCGCGAGCTTCTTCGACTGAATTGGCGCCAAGCGATTCAATCAATTCACGGAGATGGGCAAGGTCATTGAGTATGGAGTCCTGACGGCCATCTAACTCAACAATTAAGTGCGCATCGCCAGCGGGCAATACTTCAGATCCCAGACGATCTCGCGCAGCACTCAAAGTAAAGCCATCGGTAATCTCCAAACCGGAGGGTTGCCATCCGGAATTGAGAATGGTCTGCACCGCGACGGCGGCCGCTTCAAATTCAGGAAAAACCGCCGTCAGCATGGCGCGTGCTTCTGGATGCGGAATTAATCGCAATGTTGCCTTGGTGATGACTCCCAGTAGCCCCTCAGATCCAACGAACATACCAATCAAATCGAGACCAGTTTTATTCTTATGACAGCGTCCCCCTGTTTCGAGAACCTCACCAGTTGGTAAGACCACTTCGAGACCTAGAATGTAGTGGCGCGTGACACCATACTTCACACATCTCGGACCTCCAGCATTTGTAGCGATCGTTCCCCCCACTGAACATTCTTTCAAGCTCGCAGGATCAGGAGGATAGTAACAACCGCACTCGCGAACCATCTCTTGAAGATCATTGAGAATGACGCCAGGCTCGACCACTGCAACACCATCTCCTGAGTTCACCTCAAGGATACGATTCATTTTCTTTACCGAAAGAAGAATACCCCCCGACACCGGCACACAACCACCAACGTAGCCCACTCCACTGCCACGTGTGGTTACAGGAATCCCATTCTTATTTGCAAATTTCATCGTCGCAACCACGTCGTCACAACTTAGCGCCTGCACCACGACTTCGGGCTTCGCTGAAGCATGCCAGCGATCCGTGCCAAACTCAGCACGCGTCTCAGCTGCAACTGAAATCCGCTCAGGGTCCAACACGGCCTCTAGGCCTGCCAACCACACAGGAGAATTTAATTCTCGATCAATTTTGTTAACCAATCCCATATCTTTGGAAGAAAAACGATAGCCCCGACCACGAAGGCTGCAACTGCCGCGATCATCACTCCTGCTGCTGCTACATCCTTGGATCGCCCCACGCGGCGATTAACTTCGGGATGGACGGCATCAGCGAGATACTCAAGAGCCGTGTTTAAAACTTCAGAAACAATAACCAAGGCAGAACACAGAATCAGAGCCAACCATTCGAATAATGAAATCTCCAGAGATAACCCTAACATAACAGCTATTGTGCAGATCGCTAGATGAATTCTGAAGTTCCATTCAGTCTTAAATACCCAACAAAAACCGCGAAACGCGTTAGAAAAAGAACGCTTCAACTTAAAATCCCCTGCTGTCTCTTTCATAAAAAAACCTTGGCGTTATCTATAAATAAGGTAAACATTTAACAATTCTTGATTACTCAGCAATAAGAGCATGGCCAAGAAAGCAGTTAAAAAAAAATCCCCAAGGCGTCCCAGTCCGAAGAAAATTGGTTTCGTTGGAGTTGGTCGCATGGGAGCTAACATGGCCCGTCACCTCAACGACCTCAACTACAACATCACTGCGGTCTTTGATGTAGATCGTGTTGCTGCAAAAGAATTAGCTGAAGAGATTGGTGCAACAGCCTGCACGAAGTTGGCTGATGTAACCAAAGCAGCAGATATCATATTCACCGTTGTGACTAATGATGCTGCGATGAAGAGAATCTTCCTCAGAAAAAAGGATAGCCTGCTTACCGCAGCGGCAGGAAAAACTTTCATCAACTGCGCGACTCTGAGTCCGGATATCCAGAAAACTATTTCCACGGCTGCAAAACGTCGCAAAGCCCACTGCATCGAAGCCTGCATGGCGAGTAGCATCAGTCACGCCCGCACCGGTCAACTCTACCTGATGGTCGGAGCAGACGATGCCATCTTCAAAAGAAACAAAAAGCTTCTCGAAAACCTTAGCGTAAATCTTCGACATATCGGCAAGGTTGGCAAAGCAGCTGAAGTTAAGGCCCTCGTCAATATGGTAATGAACGTCAATACCGCTGGCCTCGCCGAAGGTCTTGGTCTTGCTAAAGCCCTAGGCCACGACCTCAACATGATTTGCGAAATCTTCTCACAGACCGGAGCGAACTCACGAGTTCTAGAAACTGATTCTGAAGACATGATCGACCGCGACCACGAATGCTGGTTTTCGGCTGAGCATGCCGCTAAGGATTCCGGCATTGCCGGATCACTAGCAAAGTCTAAAAAAATTAACCTTCCTCTTAACGCGGCGACAAAAAGTCAATATGACCGCATGATAGAATTAGGTATCGGCGACCTCGATAAATCCGGTGTTGCTGAACTCACTTTCCCGGGACGAACCGGGAATAAGAAAAAGACAAGAGCAAGAAAGAAGAGGTGACATTCATTAAGAAAGTCTCCACTATTTTTAAGCAGTAGTCATTAGGATCCCGCGCCCATGAAAAAAGCAGCAACGAAAAAGAAAACCGTTAGGAAAGCGGCCAAGAAAAAGGCAGCCCCTAAGAAAAAAGCAGCTCCTCGCAAAAAGGTAGCTAAGAAAAAAGCCGCCCCAAAAAGGAAGGCAGCCCCTAAAAAGAAGGCAGCCCCCAAAAAGAAGGTAGCTAGGAAAAAGGCAGCGCCAAAGAAAAAGGCAGCCAAGAAAAAAGTAGCGAAAAAGAAAGCAGCTCCTAAGAGGAAAGCCGCCAAGAAAAAGGCAGCTCCTAAAAGGAAAGCCGCCAAGAAAAAGGCAGCTCCTAAAAGGAAAGCCGCTAAGAAAAAGGCAGCTCCTAAAAGGAAAGCCGCTAAGAAAAAGGTAGCCAAGAAAAAAGCAGCTCCTAAAAGGAAAGCCGCTAAGAAAAAGG
>PBSY01000098.1 GCA_002726915.1 Verrucomicrobiales bacterium
CACGCCATGTGGATTGGAGGTGACTGGGGAGAGGATCAGCATGGCCAAAGTGATGGGAGTTTAGGCATCGCTGAAATAGGAGTCGCGCGCGTCTTGAATCCTTCTGGAGCCCAATTCGGCATAGGAGTAGGAAAATCTTGGAGTGATCACGATACCTACTTGGGAGGTAGCCAGGACATGCGTGGCGAATATCTGCTGGGGGAACTCATTCTCCCGGCCGAAGCGCTGGGCGAGAATGCTTGGATGACCCTTACCGGGTATTATCACCAAGCTGATGCCGGTCTGCTGCGTGCCTACGATACCGGCTCAGCGACAGACTTTTCTTTCGGTGAGACCGACGTGGACACCTGGGCGTTTCGTGCGCGAATCGACTGGCAGTATGCCTTCGCGCTAAGAGGTTGCGAATTTTCGCCCTACATCGACTTGTCGTTCGCCGAGTCGCAGGTTGATGGCTACCTCGAAGCGGGTGGTTCGGCTCCTGCCACTTTTCAATCCAACCGTGATCACTCTCTCGGAGCGCGTGCTGGAGTGAACATGCTTTATGAGCTCAGTCCATCCATGGCCGTGACGGGGGAGGTTGGCGTTTGCCAAAATTTGAACCAGAGCAATCCCGCAGTTGCCGGCGAGGCCTTGGGATCCAGCTTCAACGTGATGGCGCCCAAAACGGATGAAACTTGGATGCTGGGCTCGATCGGTATCAGGGCGATCACCGAAGTTGGCACGGTGAACCTTAGGCTCAATGGCACCACCGAGGGCGGAGATTCCGCCGCGTGGGTGTCGCTGCTTTGGAGTTTATCAATCTAGTCGTGCTAAACCGATTTCACGATCGCGTAATTGATCAACAGGTGGTCTGGGTAGGAGTGGTAGAATCTGTAACGCCAGTCTCGCTCTGGTTCCCGATTGAGACACCGAACTGCAGTGGAATATAACGGGCCAGAATTTAAGTAAAAGGGCTGAGGCTCAAACTCTTATCTAGCCGGTGTTAACCTTGAGGTGAAGCGATGAGAGAATTTCCCTCCCGCCATTGAATGACGGTTGCCACCTCTTCATCACCATTGGTGGCGACGTAGATTAGTTGATCTTTGCTACCAGGTTCCAGCCAGCAGGGTGTGCTTTGGAAAAACGGGTGATCTTGGTCGAGGGCGGGTGTGATTTCGAGTCGCCACTGGACATCTGGAAACTCATCCCGGTCGAGTTGGTCTGGTTCTAGCAGGAGTCTGGTGGATACCCAACCGTCGAGGTCTACCGCCATTCCGGTTGGTGGATGGACGGTTCGGCTGAATCTGTTTCCCGATTTGGTCTCAAACAGAATTGAGCGCTCAGTTTTTTTCACAATTTTCATTTATGGCTCAGGTTGGATGCTAGGATTAAAACTTTGGGGATCATCTATAAAATACGCGAATGGACCGTGTTATCCAATCGATAAAGGATTTGAGCGTAGCGGCCAGTTTGGTATGCTCAGGTGTGTCAACAGGATGAGTAAGCCAGCTTCCATCGCTTCGACGGGCTTCAAACATTTACTAGGGATCGCCAGCCGCGCTGCGGGTGAAGATCTCGCTTCATCGATTGACGTGAAGGCCCTGAAGGCTCAGTTCGTAAATGGCGGTTCTTTTGTGGATTGGTTGCTCGACCATGTTGAATTGTCTGAACGTGATCTAGGAAATACCCTCGCTGACGATTTGGGGTTGGTGTGGAATGAAGATCCTTTGGTTGATGAAGCCAATGCGGATGTGCTCAAAGCAATCTGCCCTCCACCAGTGGCAATCAAGTATCGCGTTCTTCCTTTGAGAGCGGAACTTGAGGTCGAAAGTAGTCATCCCGGAATGATTGAGTTGGCACACTATGATCCGGTTTCCAGTCTTGATCGGCAGTTGGTGCGACGGGCTTTAAATTGTCCCATTGTCTGGAAACTGGCTCCGCGACGAAAAGTGCTGGGTGGACTTCAGAAACTCTATGGGGTGGGGGGTGAAATCTTCGACGACCTTCTTGCTAACCGCGCCTGGGAGGAAGACGAGTTTAGTTTTAAGGAAGTGATTAACGTTATTGACGAAGATGATGAAGAAGCTTCGGTCGTGAAGTTTGTGAATCAGATTCTGAATGAAGCGTTGAATCAGCGGGCGACGGATATTCATATTGAACCTCTTCGCAGCGACTTAAGGGTCCGTTACCGTGTCGACGGTGTTCTAAGGAAAGTGTCTGTCCCGGACAATATTGTTGCTTTGCAGAGTTCAGTAATTGCGAGAATCAAATTGATGGCTGGTCTTGATATAGCTGAAAAGCGAAAACCACAGGATGGACGTATCGCTCTCCAGGTGGGCGGAGATCCAATCGATACAAGGGTAGCGACCATCCCGGGCATTGAGGGGGAAAGTATCAGTCTACGTTTGCTGGGGCAGGAGCAATTCAATATGGACCGACTTCAGATGGAGTCCGGTTTGCGACAGGATATTGAAAGAATTCTAGAGCGACCAAATGGAATCGTATTGGTGACCGGTCCTACTGGTTGTGGGAAGTCCACAAGCCTCTTTTGCTTCCTCTCACAATTAAATTCTGAGGATCGAAAAATCGTCACGATTGAAGATCCGGTAGAGAATCGTCTTGAGGGTGCCATTCAGATTGCGGTTAAGCCCGAGATCGATCTTACATTCGCCTCAGGACTTCGCAGTGTGCTGCGAGGCGACCCCAATGTAATCATGGTGGGTGAGATCCGGGATCTTGAGACAGCAGAGATCGCCGTGCAAGCGGCGCTGACCGGGCACCTCGTTTTCAGCACGCTTCACACCAATGATTCGATCGGTGGTATTACTCGACTCGTTGATATGGGCGTTGAGCCGTTCCTCATTGCTGCTTCGGTCAGGGCGTTTGTTGCCCAGCGCTTGGTTCGTCGACTTTGTCGAGAATGTCGACTGCCGGCTGACTACACTGAGGACTTCTTAAATTCTGTGGGATTTCCCCTGAGCGAAGCCCCCAAAATTTTCGAGGCGAACCCTGATGGCTGTGACGCTTGTGCCCACTCCGGTTACTACGGCCGGGCGGCTGTCTACGAAATATTTAAAGTGACGGAAAAAGTGCAGGAGTTAATTACGGCAGGAAGCTCCAAGCAAGAACTCTATCAGCAAGGCAAGCTGGATGGATTCCGGAACATGCGTGAGTATGGCTGGGAAAAGGTGATTGAAGGAATCACAACGATTGAGGAAGTCGTCTCTTCTACAGAGATGTCATAGGCCCTGATCCGGTTAGTAATGAGTAGTTTTCAATACCGGGCATTGAAAGGGGATGGAGAGGTTACCGAGGGTACGGCGGACGGTCGGAATCGTGCTGAGGTTATGCGCCTGCTCAGTGCGCGGGGTCTACAGGTTCTCTCAGTTAAGGAAGGGAGCGAGACGTCAGCGGCTAAATTAAAGGAGAGGAAAAGAAGTTCAGAAAAGCCGATACCGAACGCCCCGCAGGAGAACCGGTTTAATTCAAAGCAATTGATCCAATTTACTGAGGAGTTGAGTGACTTGCTCGCTGCCGGGGTTCAGCTTGATTCAGCGCTAAGTTCAATCGCTAAGCGTAGCGAGTCACCCTTGATCGGGCGGGTCGCTCACGTTTGTTATGAAAAAGTCCGCGACGGGGCTCCCCTCGCGACGGCACTCAGGCAAGCTTCGCCGAGCTTTAATGACCTTTATTGTAATCTCGTCGCGGCTGGGGAGGTTTCTGGTGCTCTGGGGGATATCCTGAAGAGACAAGTGGCGTACCTAACAACCATGGCTGAATTGAGAGGTAAACTTGCGACCGCCTTGATCTACCCTTCATTTCTCATTGTGTCCGGTTTGGGAGTTGGCTCGATGTTTGTCTTTTTTCTTATCCCAAAGCTTCAACGGTTAGTGGAATCCACCGGGGGCAGCTTGCCGCCAGTCGCCAAATTCATGATGGATTTAGGCGAGTTTTTCCGGAACCACTGGATCGCAGTGTTTGTTCTTGTTGCCGTCGCGCTCGTGGTTGGATCTGCACTGTTCCGACGTCCGTCGGTGAAGTATGCTTGGGATGAGCAGAAACTGAAGATTCCCATGGTTGGGAAACTGGTGCTGACACGCTTTAACGTTCAGTTCGTCGAAACACTTTCCAATCTTCTATCGAATGGGTTGCCTCTTGTGAAGGCGTTGCAACTGGTAGAAGGAACGACTCCGAATCGGCATATCCGAGCGCGCATTAGTGTGATTAAGGAGAAGGTATCGGAAGGGGCTCTCCTCAACCGTTCCATGGAAAAAGCTCAGGTTTTTGAACCGGGCCTGATTGATATGGTCCGTATTGGTGAGGACACCGGAAGATTAGCAGAATCGATGTCCAAAGCCGGAGAACGCCTCGATCGAGAGTTTTCCCGTTCCATAGATCGCCTCGCCTCGGTGATCCAGCCAGCCATCATTCTTGTGATGTCGGTGTTGGTTGGAGTGATGGCTTACATGATGATTTCGGTCATCTATGAGACTATTTCCGTCTTGCGGAATCGCTAGCGCTTGATAGCCTCAGACATGGTCATTTCGACTCCGTATCCTTCCAGCCATTCCCGTGGTTTTACGCTAATGGAAATGCTGCTGGTCCTTGGAATCATCGCTCTCCTTATCGGTATGGGGACTTATATGATGGTCAATGTGTTGGGTGATGCGGAGGAAGGTAAAGTGAAGGGGGATATTCAGGCATTACATGCCAGCTTGATCCGCTATAAAACCAAAGGAGGGCTCTATCCGACGACCGGTCAGGGCCTCCAGTCGTTGGTTACCCGACCCGCTGACGGCCCTCAGCCCCGCAGCTATAAGTCACTGATTCGTAAAGAGGCGTTGATTGATCCATGGGGCAGCGAGTATCGTTATTTGCGCCCCGGTAAATATAATCCCGAGACCTACGATATCTACTCGGTGGGACCTGACGGGCAAGACGGCACCGAAGATGATATCGGTAACTGGTAGGGATCGGAAGGGCTTTTCGTTGCTCGAAATTCTGATCGTCCTTGCGATCCTGGTGATGTTTGCTGGGTTCTTTTTGCTAAGGTTCAATGACAGTGACGCAGAAGAGAAATTAGTCCGAAGCGCTGCTGGCATCCAAGGTCTGGCCTTAAAAGCGAAGAAGCGATCGGATACGTTTAAGAGAGATCAGTATATTGTCTTCTCGCTGGGGAATTTCCTCTTGAGTGATTCTCTTGCCGGTGGCGTCGAGGAGGACGCCACAAAATTGGTCGTCGACTCTGTGGAGATTCCTGATGACGTTCGAGTGGAAGTGTGGGTCAAGGCTGTGAAGTCCTGGCAAACGCTTACCGAATTGATTTGGACCTTTCGCGATTCCGGTCTAAGTGACCCATTGAGGCTCCGTTTTTCTCAAGGGCGTTCCTACACGATTCTTGATTTTAATATCCTCACAGCGCGGGCTGAGGAGGAGGCCTTTTTTGAGTGAGTTTTATTCTACGGGGACGGCTCGGTATTCCGGAACCTCAGGCAACCCTCGCAGTTTATTACTCGAATTTCCCTCTATTTCATCAGCTAATGGTGCGGTGTAGTCTTCTCGCGAAGATTGTCCGGTGGTCGGAGTGGAGCCACCTTCCGTCCCGTTACGATTTTCTGGCTTTGGTTTGCGTTTGAAAAGATTGTTAAAAAAGCGGGTTCGCTTCTCCGGTGATTTAAAGTCTTGTGATTCGAAAACTTCGAGATTGTCGCGCTCTCCCTCTCCAAATTCCTGGGCACCCTGACCGACCTGAGTCCGGCTAAGCATGTCCTCATCAACACGGCTGTGCTGGGTGGATGAGCTGATGATTTTCGGCTGGATAAAAATCAGCAGTTCCTGTCTCTCGATATTGTCTACTGTGCTGCCGAAGACGCGACCGAGTAGATTGAGATCGAAAAAGAGGGGTAGGCCGGTTTTTGTACGGGCATCCTGTTCCGAAATGAGGCCGCCAAGAAGAACCATACCACCATCTTGAACCATGACGGTGGTGCCGAGAGCTTGTGTGCCGATCGTCGGGACCTGATTGCCCCCGATGTTCTGCGTCGCGACGATGTTATCGTTATTTTGGCGGATTTGCAGCGTAATCTCGCCATTTTCATTGATCAGCGGAATTACGTCGATTCTCAGAACGACGTCCACGTAATCGATCGTGGAGTTAATGATCTGATTGTTAGCTAAAAGACCGGGATCGCTGGAGGTGAGAGTATTTCGAGGGATGGCGACTCGTTGCCCACTCTCGATGGTCGCAAGTCGGTTGTTCACGGTGTAAACTGTGGGTCGTGAGAGTACCTTGAATCGATTGGTTGAAGCAAGAGTCCGGAAGGCAGCGTCGGTGTAGCTGTTCAGTTGGCCGTAAAGTGTGAGGCCCTGGCCAGCTGCGGCAAGGTTGTTGATATTGGTGAGCGTTGAGGTGTCGATGAAGGGGATTCCGCTACTTCCGAAGCTCCCAGCAACCCCTGGCGGGTTACCGGTGCCGAGGTTGTCGAGAGTGCGGAAGAAGTCGAGGCCGAATTCGAAGTCATCCCCTAGATTGAGCTGGGAGATGACCGCTGAAATTTGAATTTGGTCGGGGCGACAGTCCATCGAATCGAGCAGCTCGTTAATGAGAAAGAGATGTTCGGGAGGCCCCGACGCAATCAGTTGATTCTGAACGTTGTCGGCAATTAAGAGGGTTTTGCCAATAACGACAGACTGGGGAGGTTCTGCTTGGTCCGCTCCTGCCTTCCCGAGGTTTCCGGTGCTGCCGCTCGACCCAGAGTTGCCGAAAGCGTTCGTTCCGTTACCGAGGTTGTTTGGCGTGCCAAACCGGTTCTGATCTTGGAGACCCGCCTGAGGCTGTCCGGAAATCTGGTTTCCTCCTTTGCTATCATCAAGCCCACGAGTGATGATATCCCCGGCAATCTGGAGGAAATCAGATACCGAGATGTAACTCAGCTTCCGTCTCATGTAGTTCGATTTCTCGTAGGGCGCATCGAGATGGCTGATAAGGTTCTTGATGTGCTCCATGTCGACCGGCGTGGCGACTACGAGAATCTTGTTGGCCCACGGCATGGCTCTGAGGCGAGGCCTCGGGGCGGCAGGGCGAGCATCGGTGGCGCTTCCCAATGCCACCATCGAGGGGACAGCGGCTCCAGTCGGTTGGGTGCCCTGTGCTTGGGCTCCGGGAGCCGTCGCTGAGGGCGATTCAGTATCGTTCAGGCCAAGAATATCGGCCAGTGCTTCCACGGTTTCTTCCGCATCAGCGCGCTCGAGGTGGAAAGTCTGGTCCATCGTCCGTTGCATGCTGATATCGAGATGGTCACGAAGCTCAATTAGACTTCGAATGACAGTGGTATTCTCAGTGATCACCACAGCTGAAGCATTTTTTAGGGGGGTGATTTTCCCGTAAGGATGTAACTCGACGATGCTGGTAAACAACTCAGCCGCCTCATCGGGGGCCAGGTAGACGAGTGGCATGATGTAAGTAATCACCGCATCTGACTCTGGGAGCTGCGAAGGCATCGTCAGGACCGGAAGACCCTCGCTGGTCAGTTTCTTGTCGAGATTGTAGGCCACAATCTTCATCTCATTAGGTCTGCCCGTTTCAAGAATGGCGTAGCCATTGAGCATAAGGCTTTCTTCGATGAAGCGGGCGGCATCAGCATAGGACATTCTGCCCGAGGTCTGAATGCTGATCGTTTTATCCTGAATGTTGGCGTCGCGAATGATTCGCTTCCCTGTAATCCGCTCGTACTCCAGAAGAATCACCGGCACCGGGGTGTTCGGGAACTGGACATTGGTCATTGGTTGGCTGGCAGGGGCCTGCTG
>PBSY01000099.1 GCA_002726915.1 Verrucomicrobiales bacterium
CCTTTAGCTCAGCCCAGCTCAGGTTGCCGTCGCTATTGGAATCCGCACCGGGATTCTTTTTGAAGTATTCGTTTTTCCAGTCTTCGTCCGATTTGATGGGTTGAGGAATGGATTCCGGGATGCGGTCCAGTAGCTGGGCTCGCATTGTTTCGAGCTGAGTGACGTGTTCGGGGTTGAGAGCGAGGTTGTTCCACTCGTTGGGATCTTCAGTGGTGTGGTAGAGTTCTTCCTTCTCGTTCTCGTAGCGAATATAGAGCCAGTCTTGGCTGCGAAGGGAATAGCTCTGAAACGCCGGATCGAAGTAGGTGGCCCACTTGTAGAGAGCGGTGAGGGCTGCGTCGGGGCCATCCCAGTGTCCGGCGGCTGGGTTCTCGAGCAGGGGCTTGAGGCTGTGTCCGTCGAGCGGGCGGCCCTTGTCGCTTTTCATGGTGTTATTGGGCAGGTCGCAGAGATCGATTAGGGTGGGGTAGAGGTCGACCAGGGTGACAGGAGTATCAGACGTTTGTCCGTTTTGGGAAACGCCCGGGGCGCGAATCGAGAGCGGCACGCGGGTGCTTTCTTTCCAGAGTGTGTTTTTGAAGAGATGATCCTTTTCTCCCATGCCCCAACCGTGATCACTGGTGAAGATGATGATGGTGTTGTCTTTGAGTGAGGAGTTGTCGACGGCGTCGAGGATCTCTCCGACCAGATCGTCGACCGAAGCGACGCTGGCGAGATAAGCCTGGATGAATTTCCGAAGCGCCAGGTCTCGATCCCCATCGTAGGAGGCAATGAGGCTCTCGTAGATCATTTTGCCACGGTCGACCTCTTCATTGGTGACTGTGTGTTTAAAAGTGTCCTCGACATCGCCGTCGAGGATCTCGGGCAGTTCGATTTCGTCGAGAGGGAATTGATCGAAGTATTTCTGCGGCACGATGAGCGGCGTGTGAGGGCGCACAAATCCCACGCCCATGAAGAACGGCTTCTCGTCAGGGCTCTCAGCGTAATGCTTCAGTTTCTCGACGGCCCATTGCGCATTGAGTTCGTCCCCGGTGGAGTCACGGCTGTTGTCGGATTCATAACGCAAGATGCGGGGGTTCTGCCAGCCGCCGGTTCGCCAAAAAAGGTCCCCTTCAGGATCCAAATGGTAGAGAGGACCAAAGGATCCGTCGATCGCGCCAAAGTCTTCCCGAAAGGGAGACGGTGAGTTGGGGTGAGGTAGATTTTTGCCACTGTTGTCGCTGGCGAAGGGACCGTAATCCGACGGATGTCCAACTTCGTCCCATTCTTGTTTGTCGCCGTTGTGCATGATCTTGCCGGTTCCGAGGGTGTGATACCCATGGGCGCCGAAGTGTGCCATCATTGTTCGAGAGTTTTTGAGGATTTCATTCTCGGTCCACTTTTCGAACCCAAAAAGCTGCGAAGTATGCGGGTAGAGTCCCGTGGCAAAGCTAGCCCGTGAGGGGTTACAGATGGGGATGTTACAGTGGGCTTCAGTGAAGGAAACGCTGCTATCAAAGAGTCGTTGAATGTTTGGAGTTTGTGCCTGGGGATGGCCGCCGAGTGGTTCGATGTAGTCGTTTAGATCATCGCAGACGATAAGAAGCACGTTGGGACGGTCATCGGCTTCCGCAGGTTCATCCGTCAGGGCGAAAGCGAGGATGGTCAGGGCAAGCGAAAGTGAGTTAATGCATCTCATAGTCTTCAATCAATTAACACTGCCGCATGGGGTCAAACCTAACGACAAAATTCTTTACCATTCAGTGTTAAAGTGAGTTGGCGTTGAGGCATATAATTGAGGTGTTGATTTTCACGGCTCTTTCTCGCTTGTTGGGGGTGATCTCCGTTGTGATGATTTTTCGGTGAACGGGAAAGCAGAGGGATTAAAGTGATTTATCTTGTTAGGTTTTTGAACTCAGGAAGTGATGCGATGATGCGAGCACCCATTTTTACTCTAGTTTTTCTCACTTTCGCTGCGATGAACTGGCCTCTGACCAGTGTTGAGGGACGGCCCAATGTTCTTTTTATTATCGCGGATGATCTCAATGACATGCCGCTGCATCCTGACGGGAAGCCCTACGTCCCAACTCCGAACTTCGACCGGTTGGCCGCGCTTGGTGTCAGCTTTACCAACGCTCATTGTAATGATCCGATTTGTGCGCCTTCCCGGTCGAGCATGATGACCGGAATCTACCCCCAGACTTCCAGCCTTTACTGGTTTGAGGACTACCGACAAAACGCCATTCTCAGCAAGTGTGTGACTCTGACTGAACATCTCGCTACGAATGGTTATGGCGTCTATTCAACCGGCAAGATTTATCACGGCAATCAAGATCCAAAGCAGTTTATCACCGGCTTTGGATCAGGTGGCAGTATCGGACCGTGGCCGTGGGATGGCCGGAAGCAAACCAAGCGTGGATTGATTCCTCATCCTGACCAGCTCTACTTTTACGCCGATGATGCGGATCCCGACATGGATTACCAATGGGAGCATACCTTTGGCCCTCTTACGATGATTCCGGACTATCCGGCAGACCCCGCCAACGGGATTCCGGGTTACAAAGGATGGACACTTTCCGGCGCGCCCTGGCGCTATGTCTCAGATGATGACCGTGACCCCATGCCTGATGAAACCCATGCCGGCTGGACTTCGGGCATCCTTCAGCAACCACACACCGACAAACCCTTTGCGCTATTCTGCGGTTTCAGCCGAACACACACGCCGCTTTATGCGCCACAGATGTATTTCGATAGGTTTCCCCTCGAAGAAATCGAGATCCCTAAGGCTTTCTTAGAAGGTGATCTTGAGGATTGCGCCCCAACGCTGGCCAATACGAGTCTTTATGCTTTTCGTCGTTACCAGATGCTCTTCAACCATGAAGACCAGCCCCAATTGTTTAAACAATATCTCCAGGCTTACATGGCTTGTGTCGCCTTTGTGGATGATCAAGTGGGAACGGTTCTCGATGCGCTTGATGCGAGTCCTCACGCGAATAACACGGTGGTTTTTTTGACGAGTGATCATGGGTTTCACGTAGGCGGAAAAGAGTCGATCTACAAACAGACGCTTTGGGACAGCGGCACCCGTATTCCACTTATTGTTGCGGGGCTTGAAGGGATGGCCCAGGGCGTGAACTGCCACCAACCCGTTTCCCTGATCGATGTTTTCCCTACGTTCGTCGATATCTGTGGCCTTCCTGACAATCCTAACGATCAGGTAGGCCGCTCTGGATATGAGATTGAGGGTCACAGCATTAAGCCGCTCTTGTTTGATCCAAATGGTGAGTGGTCAGGGCCGGAGGTAGCAATCATGGCGCTGCCAGGTAAAGATCATAGCCAGCATCGGGAGCATGTTGGAACGCTGTATCCGCACTTTTCGGTGCGTGCCAAAGACTGGCGCTACAGCCTGACTTCAGATGGGCAGGAAGAACTTTATTTTTACCCCAGCGATCCCAACGAGTTCACCAATCTGGCCGATAATCCCGAGCACGCCGAGATTAAGGCAACGCTTCGCGAGCAACTCGTTGCCCTGCGGGACGGAGATCAGTGGATAGACCACCAGGCCCTTCCGAAAGAAAAGGTGTCTGCCTTCGAGTTGCTCGCTGAGGTGAATGGTGTGACTGAGCTGAAGTTGGGAAGTGAATCCGTTGCCAAAGTCGAATCAAAAACCTGGGTTCCCATTCGTGTTCGTGTTGCTGGAAAACGTAGCCAGGTCTGGCTGGACAACGAGGTTTACTCCGACGAGACCGGGCAGAGTGATCTGGCGGCAGGTAGGCTGACTTCGGAGGGAGTCGAGCTGCGTAAAATTCGGATTCGGAAGCTTTAGTGAGGTTGAGTCAACAATGTTGAGTGTCTGGTCAAAGAGAGTTAGATCACCGGCATGAGCCGTCGCACGATTTTCCAGATCCTAAGGTTGTGGTGCCTGATAGTGGCAGTCTCCTTCGCGATCTGGTATATCCCACGAAGCAGCTTCTTTCCGCGCGCTTCGTTGGGCGCCGTGCTGCATGAGGAGACTTCGGAGTATTCGAAGATCAGGGTTCGAGGAGACGATCAAAAACGCCATCTCCTCTTTGTTTCGGACGTTGGCGTGGAGCAACTGCAGTCCACGATTGATCTAGAGAATCCAGGGCAGTTGCAAGTTGCTTACACCAAAACCCTCTTTGCTTCGCTTCTGTTCAAGCAGCGACAAGAGCGGGTCCTCCTGATTGGACTTGGTGGAGGTGGTATGGTTCGCTTCGTCGAAGAAAATTTGCCTGAGACTTCCATTGAAGTCGTTGAAATTGACCCGGCCGTGGTGCGTCTTGCCGATAAGTATTTTGAGACTCGTGAAGGAATACGGGTCACGATTCACACGGAAGATGCGTTCGATTTTGTGGCGCGCCAACACGAGCCTTTCGATGCTATCTATCTCGATGCGTTTCTGCGCCCTTCGGTGGATCACGACCCTGACGGGAAAACGGCCCGGCTTAAAACGGTCGAATTTCTCGAAGCGATGAAAAACCAATTGGTTCGGGACGGGGTCCTTGCTTGTAATTTGATTTCTTACCGAAGGACGACCCCGAACGACCTTAAAGCCCTGAGAGAAGTGTTCGCAACGGTGGAGCAGTATGAGGTTCCCGGTAGTGGTAATGTGGTGGTGATTGCCTCAAAGAGGAAAGTGAAGCGAACTGAAGAAGAGTGGCTCAGGGCTGCTGAAATCCTAGAATCTAGGGTTCCTGCTCTCGCTTTTCAAAAATTCGTGGCCGACCAGAAGCCGTAGGGACAGTGTTAATTTGCTTCGAGGATCTGGTTGGCTGCGCGCAGTCCCGAGAGAATAGCTCCTTCAATCGAGCCGCTGGTGGTGAAGTCACCGACACGATAAACCGGCCCCATTGATCCCTCGCTGGGCAAATGTCCATGGGGCGCGACAGGGAGGGCTTTGCGGATGACTTCGCTTCGAAGTAGCTGCCATTCATGGGTGCTTTCCCCGAACCAGTCTGCTAGTTCGTGACGAATCTTTTCGGTGAATGGTTCGTCAATGACGTGTTCTCCTAAGACCGAAAGGCATACGAGTGATCTGCCATTCGGTGCGTAAGACGGGCTCACCTCGGAAGGGATGCAAACGTTATTGATGAGACCTTCCCGATCTCCTTTGAGGGCAATGATAGGACGATCAAACGGGGGGGAAGGCGCGGCAAAATGGAAGCAGACAGTGCTGTTCCATTTGGGAGAGGGCATTCCCTGCATCAGTTGGCCCGAGGATTCGCCGTCCGCAGCGAGAACAAGTTGTTTGGCAGTGTATTGCTCACCGAGGGAATGTGCCGTGGTTCCTTCGATGGAATCAACAGGTTGGCGGCAGTGGATGGCTCCTTCAGGAAGCCGCGCTGCCAATTGTTCTGGGATGGCCTGCATCCCCCGGGAAGGAAGGGTGGCAGAACCTTGGGCAAACATTTTGAAGGTGAATTCGAAGATACGGCTAGAGGTGGTTAGCTCATCTTCGAGAAAGATGCCTCCATAAAAGCTCCGGAAAAAATCTTGGATCATCTGGTCAGAGAAACCGAAGTGCTTAAGGTAGGCCCGAGTCGTGAGATCAGGGGATGACCAGATTGCATGCAGCGGTTTATTGATCAGCGTGAACCTAAGCTTCGCAACCAGCAGTTTGTCCTTGATCGTTCCGATCGGGGCAAATGCGGAATTAAGTAGCGTCATGGGGCGCCGGAAAACATCCATGACAGAGTGTAATGTTCCGTTTTTCCAGACAAGTGCGCCCGGCTCGAAAGGGCGGAGATCGAGTGCGTCGAGGTCGAGAAAGTTTGAGGCTTCGGGATAGGCATCAAGAAAGACTTGGAAGCCGCGGTCGAGACGGAAAGAATCGATGTGGTCAGTTCGAACCCGTCCGCCAATTTCGTCCGACGCTTCGAGAACGATGACTCGTTGGCCAGCCTCGTGGAGACGGACGGCGCAGCTCAAACCGGATAGCCCGGCGCCGATCACGAGGGTATCCCAGTGACTGGAGGGGAACGCCTTTGAGTCGGGGAGATTTACCATGGAAGCAGTTACGAGCAAAGGTGCCGGTGGGTTCTGTTTTTGGAGGGAGAATAGCAAGCTACCGCCGAATGATCAGGCCAGCCAATTTGATTTATCTTGAACTGGCCGGTAATGCAAATAACTTGCAATAATGCCAATCAATCTTCGTTCCGAGCGTTTTCAGCCAGCGCGAGAGATTCCTGTGTCGCGGTTGCGCGCTCTGTTGCGGGATTATTGTGATCTGCTTGGGCAGCAGATGTATTTCTGGGGGCGCGATGTGATTCATCCCCGAGGCAATTTGCTTTGCGAAAACGGTTTTGATCGAAGAGCCTCTGAGGGACTTGAGGGCACCAGCGTTTATCGCAAATCTCTGGATGGAGGGGCAGCGGTTGAACTGCACGGGGCTTGCGCGGGTCTTTACGATCTGAACGATCCAGATTCCGGGCATTTTCTATATATTCGTAACAAAAAGCGTTGTTTCCTTTACTCCGCTGACGCACCTCCTGCACCCGGATTCTACGCCATGGAATCACTCGCCAACGGTCCGGCTCTTGATCTCTATTTTTCCAGCCTTCGTTTCCTCGATTGGTGGCTCGAATACGAGTCATGGATTGAGAAACGGACCGATCCCACTTGGCGTTACCAGTGTTATGAAGCTTTCTCCAGTCTCCCGGCTTCTCGTCCTTCTCTCCCTCCGCGGGAAGCGATTCTCTGGCTCTCTCAATACCGGAGAAATCCCAGTGGAATCACTCGCATACGTGAACGGATGCGCTCGATAAAAACCTAGTTGGAGAGGAATTACGCCACATGGTTTTGAATCAGTCCTCGTTTTCTCGATCTTGGGGATGGAGGTATCAGGCGGGATGACTCTATCCCGATAAATGATTCGATTACCTCACCCTTTAACCAATGATATGAAGTTGTTTGCTGTAATATTCGGCAGCGAAGGTGGCTATGCTGAAAGGTGTATTCGGCAGCAGGGGCAGGAGAAGGGGAAGGGGAAGGGGTGACGGTAAGATCTCATTTACCGGAGATGTGGATGGTGCACCTCGGATATGCTATTGCCACGACTTAAATTCTGTCGTGAAATAGGGGAAATAGGCCCTTAGGAGGGAGTATTGATGTGATGGAGAAATCGGAAGCCCATAGTTCGGAAGAACTTTTCGTTCAGTTGTTCGCCCTGAATGAGCGTCACATCCGTGCTTTTGCTCGCTCTATGGGGCTTGATTGGACTTCCGTTGACGATGTTGTTCAGACCGTTAGCCTGGTGATGTGGCGTAAGTGGGATCAGTTTGATCCAGATACTGAGTTTATGAGGTGGGCGCGGGTAATTACGCGTTTCGAAGTGCTTAAGTTTCGGCGCACGATGGCGCGGGACAGGCATATCTTTCAAGGTGATCTAATGGATCTGCTCGCTGATGCGAGCCAGGAAAGGGAGGCCCGGGTATCCAGCGAGCAGTATATTGAATGTCTCCATGCCTGTCTCAATGACCTGCCCGAGAGGTCACGGGAATTGATAAGGGCTGCCTACGAAGGAGATAAAAGTATCAAGGAGGTGGCCGTCGACGTCGGTAAGTCGGCCACGGCGCTATACAAGGCGCTAGATCGGATCCGCAACAAACTCCAGGCCTGTATCGAAACGCGGCTGGCTGCCAGTTAGTCAGTTCGCTCGCTTGAGGAGCTTCAGATTGCTAGAGCCTAGTTGGCCTTTAACAGTCGCTTTGCTTCGTCGAGTAGAAGTCTTGGCTTTTCGAAGGTGGAATGACTGACATGGCTCCATAGGAGGCGACCATTGGGGCTGATGAGAAAAGTGCCGTGCATGCCTCCATCTTCAAAATCATCGTAGACTCGGTAGGATCGAAACAGGTCTTGGTCTGGATCCGCCAGCACCGGATAAGGAAATTTTGCTTTGAGCTTCTGTGTATCCAGCGTGCTTGTACTGAAAAGTTTGGCGAGACTCTCGACTGAATCCGTTGTGATTATGACTGTCTTAATGCCCGCGGCTTCATAGGCTCCCTCGTATTTTCGAAATTCATCAAGTTGGCGGGTGCAGAACGGGCAGGTCACACCGAGGACAAACTGCAGGAGAATGGCGTCACCTTGGAACGAGGCGAGCGAGTGTTCGGTTCCGGTATAATCAGACAGAGAAAAGTCAGGGGCTTCAGGAATCTCCCAAAAGAGCGGACCCAGTGAATCCGGATCGGCTGGAATATTGGGTTTCGAGTTCTCCCGCGGTATGGTGGACCAGCGAGGTGGTAACTGCATGTGCTGAGCGAGGGCGTTCAACTTCTCGATATGTGGTAAGCTAGAGTCGACGCTGAAAGCGTCCGTTCGAAATTGCCGATTAAAGGCGGCCATGGCCGGGACAACTTCACCGGCAGCGAAGCTAAGCTCACAGAATGTGGCAGTAGGCAACCACTGTCCTGGGAGTTCTTCCATGACTTCACTAACAAGTTCGAGACCTGCCCCCGAGATGCCGTGCTTTTCCAATTCTCTTGCCCAGATCCATGAGGGGAGAAAGGGAGGTGGTTCGCCGGCCTCAACATAGTCTCCACCCAAAAGTTCCTGCCAGACATCGAGGCCGTTGAGTAGTTTGGAAATCAGATCGCTGGCGGCCGCGCTTTCGACTCGGTTGGACCAGGCTTCAATTTCACGCTGGATCTCGAAGGCTTCTTTTGGCCGGTCCAACAAGCACAAGGCTGCCGCATTCCAATAGAGCCAGCGGGAGTTTTCGATTGAGTCAGTGCCCGCCGGTTGAAGCAAGGGTTCGGATTCAAGTTCCTCAAGCAGGACTTCAGCCATACCCGCGCCGAGGCGAGCTTCTACCCAAAGTTGTTTACCTTGAGCATATAGAGTCGGCTGAAACTCTGAACCAGGCGCCAAACTTCGTGGCATCAAGATCATTCGTCGTGCCCATTGGACGGCTTCATCGATTCTTCCCATGGAAGCCAAAGTTTCTACTAGCGAGGTGTAGTTCGATGAGAGACCCTCGAGTTTCGAGGGCATCAAGAAGCTCTCCTGCAGTTGGCCATGGCTTATTCTTAGAGAAGTTTTTAGCAGTGGTATGGCATTATTATTTAGGCCGTTTGCTTTCCACGCCTCGGCCGAGTATCTCCACGAGTTTGGTATCCCTGGAGCCAGCGTTGGACTCACTTCTGCTGGTGCTAATGCGATCTCGGGACGCTCCTCCATCCATAGAAAAATCTGATAGTGACGGCTGGGATGACTCGGATCCGCTTCTGCGATCGTCTGCGCAAGAGTATTTACCGCAACATGGCTGGTGATGGGTGTTCCTGATCGATATTTGTCCAAGGTCAACTGTCGCAAAAGTAAGGCCTTGGCGTTGATATCATTGGGCCAGAGCAGGACGATTTCTTCAAGGTCTTGAATACGTCGACGGACTCGTTCACTAGATTCCTCGGCGCTGAGCGTGGGTGGGGGCGGCAGTTTGTCCGGGCCGTCGGGGCGAACTCCAAAGAAGCGTGCCGCGGATTGAATCCAAAGCTTTTCCTGTTCCGAGGTCTCATTGTTGATTCGTTTCACAGCTCGGTTAGCAAAGAGTCGGGCCCGCCCTAGTCTTTGTTCGTTAGCCATGGCTAGGCCCCAGAAAACCATAGGGTGTTCCGGTTCCGAGATGAGAGCTTCTCTGAAGCTGCGTTCTGCTGCAGCAGAGTCGAGACCAAAGAGCAGAGCGACTCCCTGGTTAAAAAACTCTTGCGCCTCAGGCGAAACGGTGGAAATCGGAAAGTCAATTGTCCCCACATTATCCTGCAGGCCAGGTGAACGCGTTGGCCCGCGGAGAAACGCGACCTCCAAGGTGGTGGGAGCCTCAGAATCAACCTGTTCTAGCAGGGGTGCGAGGCAGGTGAGGTTGAAGTTTCGATACCCTTGGCCTTGAAGAATTCCGATGGTGAGTCCTCCAAAAAGAAAGAGAAATGCCGGCAGTCGAGCTTGATGTCCGAAGGTGGTCACGGGTTTTATCGTGGCTAAGAAGAAAAATTATAGGGTATTTAGAAGCACAAAACCTGTCGCAGGTGGATCCAACATTATTGGCCGTTCTCTTCGAAATTTTCAAAGTTTCCAAACTGGACGGGTTCTTCGATCATAACGTCATCCGGGGTTCCGAACTGCCGGTCGACCCCAGCTGAGCGAATCTCCATCTGATCGCGGGATACGGGATGGAATCGGTAGGGGACCTTCCAGCGATCCATCAATTCGTTGCTGGAATTAATAGCAGGATGTGATGGATCAATAAACATCATTTGATAGGGATTGTTGCCGGTGAGGGCTTCGACGACCTCTCGGTTTTCACCTGCGACGGGATTTTCGCGAAAGATCTTCCGATATGAGGAGACCGCAGAGGTCAGGAGTTGAATATCCTCGACAGGTTCCCTTTCAGGATCATTTAGGCTGTTGAGTTGCTCAGCAACGTCCGATTTTAGAATTCTCCCGTCTTCCCGTTTCTTAAATACGGGAGCCCTTAAATCGAGAGCTAAAGGCTCTACGCCGAAGAATTCTGAGCGTATGACGCCTTTAGTTGCCGGCGGAAGATTCGGGGGAGGAGCTACCACTGCGGAGGCAACCGTTTCCGAAGACGACCGTGGAGCCGACGTTTGTTCCGTTCCAGAGACCTCAGTCAGTTCGATATCTGAGTCTCTAGACGGACCAAAGCGAAGGGTCAGTATGGCCACTTCGACCCCGATCAGCAAGGCAAGTGCGATGAAGATGAACTTCTTCAACTGCTAGGGAGGCGAGATGGGTTAGACGCCTGAAATCCAATCCATGTTCGCATTTGACAGGATCGAATTGAAATTGGTGGGGTCGTAACCGGCAGTGAAGGGATCAGCGAACCGTTCCAAATTCGGGAAAATCGTTCCAATTTCTGTGTCGGCGATCCCAAGCCACTTGGCAATGGGGGCTGAAAACTGTTCTACCGCGCTGGTGGGAACCCAGCGGCCGCGGCTGCTTCCTGGTGTTGTCCAGTTTCCAGTAGGGTTGAGATTAGGGTAGTAGCCGTAGACATTCTTTCCTCTAACATCGCCGCCCATCATGTAGACGTTAGTCCCCCAGGCGTGATCGGAACCCGAGGAACCCGGATTGGATCCATTTGGAGTAAATGTCCGGTTGAAGTCGGAGTGCGAAGCGAGGATGAAGTCGTTGTAGTTGAAATCTCCTCCCAGAGTTGGCTCTGAAGCCAATGCTTTCATGACATCATTGAAGGCTTTGAGAGCGTTATTCAGCGTTGTCATGTTATCGTCGAGATCTCCGGCGACATAGCCGGCCCCATTACTGAAACCTCCTTGATCCTGGTGGGTATCGTGGCCTCCGTATGAACAGAAGAAAAGCTGTCGGCTGTTTCCAAGGCTGTTGCGCCCCGAAATCATTTTAGCAATCGAAATCAGCTGTCTGGAAAGGCTTGGAACATTGTTGATGGCGTTGGCTGAGGCGGGGTTGATCCCATTCTGCAGGATAAACGTTCCTTCGATGAATCCCCATGGATTTCCGTTATTGTCGACTGCGGAGGGGTGAAGCCAGGAATTCGCTTCAGAAAAGGCGTTTCCGATAAAGCCCTCATTTTGGCGGGCACGACGCACGACTACGTTGTAATTCTCTTCGAAGAGATGGTCGTGAGTGTAGTTCATGATGTCCTGAAAAGCCTTGAGCCTGCGGCCGTTCTGATTTCCTTCATAACTGGTCGGGTCGCTGGCGTCGCTGAGGGCATTGGCGTAGTTTGTGCCGTAGCCGTTCAAGCTGATCGCGCCATTGTTTGTAACTGAATATTGAGAGACGTCACCGAGAAGACTCACCTGATTATCGTTGATGCCGGAAAGTGAAACCGACATAGAGATTTTTCCGTCAGGCTCATTCCATGCGGGATTGAGGAGGTCGGCGATTCGACCACTCCAGCCACTTTGAAACGGCCTGTCAGGAATTGAACTCTGCCACTGATTTTGCTGGTCGCTGTGTGAGAAGAGTTGTGGCGGAAGAGGCACGCTATTGTAGGTGGCCGCGGTGGTAGGGACAACGAGCGTGCCGACATTGGCGGTAAAGGCTAATTCGCCGTCGTCAAACATGGTTTTGAGGTCTCCCAGTTCGGGATGGAGCGCAAAATTTTCGGCACCTGCTGCTGCCGCCGAATCAGCTGCCAGATTGTCAGCCACGATGGCGTGTGGATCATTCGTGCCTCCTGGAGAGCTGAGAGGGAGAGCAAGAACACCACGATTATTTTCGTAATTGGACCGGGCGGGGTGACCGCTTCCCGGCATCAACATGTTGTTGCTGTCAGTCGCTCCGAAATGGAAGAGAACAATGGCTGCTTTGTAGTCACCAACACTCGTCACGGTGTTTGCGAGGGCACCTTCCATCAGGCGCATGTGGGCGAGCGTGTTAACAACACCTCCAACTCCCATGGAGGCGCAAGCAGATCGGGCGAGGAAGCCGCGGCGGCTCATCTCAATTTTTTTGTTCGGATTTCTCATGGGGAGGCTTTCAAATTTTGAGGTGGTTTAACCGTCGTTACTTCTGGATGAGAAACTCAGGGCTGGCAGTCATCATGTAGAGGGCAGCGCGAACTTTGCTCCATTGCCCGGTTTTGTTAGCGCTGTCGTTGTAGGTATCGGTGATGTAGTAGAGTAGCGTTTCCCGCGGGTTCCGAGTGGGGAAATGGGTGATGTTATTTCCCTGAGTCGTCTGAGTGCCGTCATCAGATGGGTCGATCGGGTAGAGTAGTTTGTAGCGTCCCGCGAAAAGAAGCGCGTCAAGATCATCGATGAGTTGCAGGGCTTTGTCCTGCTCGAGATTCAGACCGTTATCAGCTATTTCGGAGTAGTTATCGTGACGGTTGATCCAAGCCCAGTAATCGACAATGACATTGTCGTCGCTGTAATTATTGCCTGAAGTGCCGAAGCGTGTCGTGTAACCGGCTGCGGCGGAATTTCCGCTCGAACCTCCCATGGTAGTGCCTCCGAAACCGGCGGAGCCCCAGTGCGATGCCCAGAACACGTTGATGTTCTGGAATACGGAGCTCTCGGTGGCGATTTGGAATTCGGGCGCCACGAGTCCGAAGCTGGCGATGAGTCCGGCGGGTTGGTAGTCAGGAAGAAACCAGTTAAAAACGGTGGGTGCTTTGAGCGGTGTCTGGTTGAGCGAACTGGTACCACCACCATCCATGGCATTGATTCTCATCAAGGTAGCGGGGAGGCGGGTAAAGTTGCCATTACCATTTGCGATTAATTGCCCAGCGCTATCGTAGGCCACCGCACCAACAAATTTATCGATCTCAGACTGAGGGTAGCCAAAGTTGCGAAGGTCTCCGTTTGAGGTTGGATTGAGTGGGTTGCGATGGGCTTGATTCGGAAAATCAACCGGATCACCCGCAATGACGCTGGCATCAAACGTGACGCGCGACCGGCCTGAGATCGCGCGAACTCCTTGAATCCAAGCAAGAATCGGCTCCTTCTTCTTTCCGAATTCAGGATTGATTTCGGTAGTGGAAAGGTTTCGAGCCGCAGGATCGAGCAAGATGGCACGAATCACCTCATCCATTTGCCCGTTGGTGTTGCGCCACACTTGAGCGACGCGATAAATGTAAGGACCAGAGGGGTTACTCGTCACAAGGCGCTGGATTAATTTCCTCGAAATGAAAGCTGGTGTGCTCTGATGGTTCACCATCGGGTCGGTCGACCACGAGGCTGAGAATGACTTTGGTGAGAGTTGATTCGTTTGGGTGCCGGCGAAGTAGTTGAGGACGTCGCGTATGTCTTTATCACCTTCGCTCGTATATCTGCCACTGCTGTTCCCGTTGTTACTGATCACTTTTCCACCAGCGATAGTTTTGCTCCCATTATCGTGACGATTGTTATAAAACGCCATTGGGTAGTTAAAGCGGGAGGA
>PBSY01000100.1 GCA_002726915.1 Verrucomicrobiales bacterium
AAGAGGCCGCGGAGACGCACCACTGTTTTATGGAGATGAAGATGATCTCGGAACCAATAACGTTGAGAAGATCGCTAATGAGGATCTCTCCCGTGCTTCTTTGGGTGACTTGTTAAGTGTTGGCGAAACGGAGCAAGAGGAGAACGAACAGGTTTTCGGTGCGCAGGCCGGGGGGCGCATATCTTCAAAGGGACGAGGAGGAGACGCTGTTTGGCGAGAGTCTCTTGTCCCGGAAGAGCAGGCCCTGTTGAAGCGTTATTTCAAGACAGAAAATTGAGGATCCATCCGAGGACGAGGATCTGGGGAACCGTGATTGCCGGCAGGAGCATGGCGATTTTCCAGGAATGAGTCGTCTCACGAAGAGCAATCATTTCTGTGTAGTCGGTTGAGACCCCGGCCATGAGCATGGTGAAGCTGTTCCCGGGAGCTCTGGCTCGGTTAACTAGATCAGCTGCCATGGGGCTTGCACCTTCTGAGCAGACTTCAATGAGAGTGGTAGCAATCAGGGTCAGCCCGAGACCCATGACCGAAGGGCCGAACCAGTCTGCGAGGACAGAGGGTTGAACGAGGACCCGCACCAATACCGCGAAAACAGTTCCCAACAGGATCCATCGAATGATCATTTGGGACTCTTTGATCGAACCAGCGATCCATTGTATCCAGCCCGCAGGCGCAGAGAGTAGTGGGCGAATCTGCTCCAGAAATCCAGCTTCGAGTTCGTGTTTGGGATGCTGGCGATAAGGGTTGTGGTTTACGAGTGAACATCGTTCCAGAGAGCTGAAAAGCCAACCGCTGATAACAGCGATTACGACAGACAAACCAATGAAAACGAGTGTCAACTTCCAGCCGATTAGTCCGATCAAGACTAGGCTGAGGCTGATCGAATTCCAGGGACTGGCGATCAGGAAAGCCATGGTTTGGCCAAGACTGAGTCCGCGGCGATAGAGTTGCATAGCGACGAGGAGAATGCCGTGACTGCAGACATCGAACAGCAGGCCCGCAGCGACAGCCCGCAGTAACCCTGAAAAGTTACTCTTTTCACCCAGCCACCGGTGAATCTGGCTCTGGGGAACATAGTGTAGAATTCCAACGGCTATGATTCCGAATAGCAGTCCCCACCAGATGGCGTCGATGAATTCGCGAATTCCATGGATAAACTCGCCGAAGGCAGAACCATCAAGTGGAACGAAGTAAGAGGCCAAGTAGGCAGGGAGCACTAGGAGGAGAGAGCCACAGAGAATCCAGTCAACACGCTTCGCTCTACTCTCGCAGCGAGACGAATCTGCTTCCGGTTCGGGATCAGGTTGCATGCAACAGGACGACATGATTGAAAGAAACTTACTCCACTTTGAGGGCGCAGGATACTGGCAACTTCCGAAATGCCGTTGCGGGAATGACATGCACGCGTAAGCTTTGCGCGCATGCATCGAGACCCCTTGATCCAGTTGATTGATCGTTACCTGGAAAGACATCACGGTGAAACCGACACTGCGCTTCGAGTGAAGGATTTTGTTCAGCGATACCCGGATTGCTTCGAGCGGTCCCAGCAGGCGGGTCACGTCACTGGTTCGGGCTGGATTATCGACTCTTCCAGAAAGCGCACGCTACTGACTCATCATGCCAAGCTGAATCTCTGGCTGCAGCCCGGAGGTCATGCTGACGGGGAGTCTGATGCGTTGTCGGTGGCTATGCGAGAGTGTGTGGAGGAAACGGGGCTAAGGGCTCTGAGGACGGTCACCACCGAGATCTTTGATTTGGATGTGCATGGGATTCCTGAACGAAAGGGTGAGCCATCGCACTTTCATTACGATATCCGGTTTCTTCTGCAGGCGGGAAAAGATGAAAGCTACGTCGTTACCGACGAGTCCCACGACCTCGCGTGGGTCGAAATGCAGTCGCTGGAGGACTATACCATCGAATGGTCTATGCGCCGGATGCGTGACAAGGCGCTCAGGCACTTCACGTGAGGAGTTGACCGGCCGCTATCTTACAGCGTAGAGGTGATCATCGGTGCGAATGTAGAGAGTTCCGTTGGCGGGCACGATACTGGCACGGATGTTCACACTCTGAGATGAACCAAACATCGCAGTGTGAAGCATGGCACCTCCATTTTCACCGGCGCTGTAGACGAATACCTCACCAAGGTGGCTGATGAAGTAAAGTTTTCCATCGACGGCTGTCGGAGAGGATTCAATCTTGGTCTTCCCGTCAATCCGGGAACTCCAGACAAATTCTCCGGTAGTTGGGTGAAGGCAAGTGATGAACTTGTTACGGCCGTTCAGCACGTAGAAGTAGCCGTCATAGAATGCGGGAGAGGGGACATCGGAGGTAACCTCCTTGCCCTTGGACGTCCAGACATTGCCGTTAGTAGAGATATCGCCTGATCCTCCGGACTCAATGCCGTAGACCGGGGATCCCTTGGGGCCGCAGATCAAGATCATACCCTCACCATAAGTGGCGGTTGGGACGAGACGCCAATGACCAATTTTCTCGGGATTGTAGGTGCCCCAGCGCCAGAGTTCTTCGCCGGTCTTGGGATTATGTCCTGTCAGACAGTCGGCGCCGACGATGAGGAGTTCGTCGCGCTTGTCTGCCATGATTGGAATAGGAGTGCTGAAAGCTTCCTTGGACTCCATCACCGCCTTGTTGTCGCGCACATGTTTCCACTTGGTTTCACCAGTAGCGGGATCCATGGCGAGCAGGTAGGAATTAATCGGTCCGTCGTCACGACCATAGCCATTGACGGGTTGGTCGCGCTGCAGAACCTGTAAATACAAAATGTCGTTAACCAACTGGGGTGAACTAGAAAACGTCCACTGCATTGCGAACTGGCCGTAGTCTTCCTCCACGTTGCGTTGCCATACCTGATTGCCATCAAAATCGAAGGCGGCAAGGTCGCCCGAACCGGTAAAGAAGAATACCAACTTACCGTCGGTCACTGCGGAAGCACCCGCCGTGTTGGTTCTTTCATCGCGCATCGCCTCGTCGCTGAATTCCCTAGACCAGACAATCTTGCCAGTGTTTGCATTGATTCGGATAGCGAGAATAGCGCTGTTATCAGCGTTGGCGGAAGTTAGGAATATGGCATCTTCCCAAACGATCGGAGTGGAACCGCCAGCACCAGGAAGCTGGGTTTTCCATGCCGCATCCTCCTTGGTGAAAGTGGTGGGGTAGCCGGTCTCATTGGATGAACCATCAAAGTTTGGACCTCGCCAGTTCGGCCAGTTACTGGCTGAAACCGTAAAAGCGGATGAAGCAAGCCCGATGAGGGCTGAGGTAAGGGTAAGGTGGGCAGTTTTCTTCATGGGTCGAAAGAAAGTTATAGCTTCTAGATTCGGTAGGCTGCTATTATCTGTCAAGCTACCGAATAGGCAAAGACGGGGCGTCATTTGTGCAAGATTTATGAAACAATTGCTCTTGATTCGACATGGGAAATCGAGCTGGGATATTTCGGAGCTCTCTGACCACGAACGACCGCTGAATGAGCGTGGAAAGCGGGACGCTCCTAGAATGGCGGCTGCGCTAAAGAGCAGAGGAATAGAGCCAGAGCATATTGCTTCGAGCAGCGCAGTGAGAGCTGCGACAACGGCACGGATTCTCGCCGAGGAAGTGAGTTATCCCGAAGCAAAAATCACTTATGACCGTTCTCTTTACCTGGCTTCTGCTACTGAGATGTTGTCTATCGTTCAGCAGTTTGATGAATCGGTCGAGACCGCTTTTTTGTTTGGGCATAATCCCGGGATGCATGCCTTGGTAAATCGACTGGCATTGAGTGGCCCGGTGGATGAGTTCCCTACGCTGGCGGTTGGTTGGCTGAACTTAAATATAGAGTTTTGGGGTGAGGCTGAATTTGGCTGTGGAACCTTGACTGAATTGTTGACGCCGCGAACCTTAGATTGAGCCACATTTTTCCTTCTAGCACCATGAACCAAACACCGCCTCCCTTGGAAAATCCCAATCAGATGAATCAGTCTCCTGCTGACAGTGGTGGAGGAGGCGGGAAATTTGTAGCGGGTTGCGGTATCGGTTGTCTAATCGTGCTTGTCCTGAGCGTTGCGCTGGGAATTGGTGGCTATTTCTGGGCTAAAGGAAAAGTGGAGGAAGCTGTCGAGCTGTTCACTTCTGATACCGCAGAAGAAATTGTGGCCCCCGAAGCCCCCAAGCCTCAGGTCGAGCGGGTGCTGGCTAAATTTGATCAATTTGCTGATGAGATGGACGCAGGAAATGTGTCACAACCTCTCATCCTCACGGGAGAAGAGCTGAATCTCCTTCTCTACAATCACAAGGATTTCAGCCATTTCGCCGGAATGGCAGCCGTAGAGATCGATGAAGATGTCCTGAAAGCCCGGGTAAGTATTGATCTCGAAGGTCTTGAGGTTCCGATCAACTTTATTGCTGAACAGTTTGAAGGAAAATATTTCAACGGGACCGGTGGATTTAGCCTAAATATGAGCCGTGGTCGTCTTGTTCTCTATCTGGAAGAACTTGAGGTCAATGGAATGAAAGTGCCTGAAATCTACATTCAGGAAATGAGTGAGGAGAACCTTTTTAAGGATCTTCAGAACACCCCCAAAATTGAGAATTTCTTCAGCAAACTTTCCGACCTAAAGGTCGAAGATGGGAAAATGATCATCGTGCCGAAATAGGAGGCTCGATCACATTTTTTCGTAGGTGCCCTCGTCGCGCTTTTCTAGGACGGTGAAACCAGCTTTCTTAGCGTCCGTGACCGATAGTGGCTTGGTGATTTTTGGAGAGTTAATCCTCTTGGAGACTAGCTTTTTCAGAGGAGTTCGACAAAGAGGACACCGCTCCAAGGGAGGGCGTGTGACCGGGCGCCGCAATTCAAATCCTTGGCTACACGTCCGGCAGCCTTTTTCTGCGTCGACCGCGATGTATTCGTAAATCGGCATTTCCTAATTATCTGGTGACTGATGACGCTTTGCAACTCAATTGGAGGGAGGCTGGTAAGGGGCACAAAAAAAGCGAAGCCTGATGGCCTCGCTTTTGGAAAGATCCTTGGTTTGAGCCGCAGGCTACCAACTCGACTTGGTCACGCCTGGGATCATGCCGTGTGAGGCAAGTTCGCGAAACGTAATACGGGACATCTTGAAGCGGCGAAGGTAACCACGGCGGCGACCGGTAACCTCACAACGGTTGACCAGACGAGTGGGGCTCGCGTCGCGGGGAAGCATCGTGAGACCAGCATAGTCTTTTTCTGCCTTCAGCTTAGCACGAAGCTTGGCATACTTTTCTACTGTACGCCCTTTCCGCTTGTTTCTGGAGATCCAACTCTTCTTTGCCATGGGGGGGTGAATTTACGCGTTTTGACCAGAATACAAGCGGAAATTCAGGAATTCAGGAGCTTTGGGCTTTTTTAGAGACCATTTTAGCCAAGTGGGGAGTGGCTCTGAGAAAAATACCCTTCGGGACACTAGGGTCAATCGGGGCTAGCGTACCACTCGGGCACCACCACCTCCTATGATTTTTTCTACTTCTGCGAGTGAGGCCATCGTGGTATCTCCCGGGGTTGTCATGGCCAGAGCACCGTGTGCGGCACCATAATTGATGGCTTTTGCAGGGTCATTGTGGGCGAGGAAACCATAAGCAAAACCTGAAGCAAAGCTGTCACCTCCACCGACACGATCAAGAATTTCAAGGTTCGGGTAAGGGGTTGCCTCGTAGAACTCATCTTCGTGCCAGCAGATGGCACCCCAGTCGTTGACAGTAGCGGTGTGGACCTCCCGCAGGGTAGTTGCGGTGGCCTTGAAATTAGGAAACTCGTTCACGGCTGTTTCGATCATGCGCTTGAAATTACTTACGTCGATTCCCCTGATATTTGCGTCCACACCTTCGACATCGAATCCAAGGCTCGCGGTGAAATCCTCTTCGTTACCGATCATGACATCGACGTATTTTGCGATCTCGCGATTCACCTCCTGAGCTTTGCCGAGTCCGCCAATCGCGCTCCAGAGGGAGGGGCGGTAGTTGAGATCGTAGCTGACAATCGTGCCATGCTTCTGCGCCGCTCTGCACGCTTCGATAGTCACTTCGGCGGCGGTTTCGCTAAGGGCCGCGAAGATACCGCCGGTGTGGAACCAACGGGCGCCATGATTTCCGAAGATATCTTCCCAGTCAATGTCGCCCGGCTTGAGCTGGCTGGCTGCTGTATTGGCCCGGTCAGGGCAGCCTACAGCACCACGAATTCCATAGCCACGCTCCGTAAAGTTGAGGCCATTTCGCACGTCTCTGCCGATACCGTCATAATCGCGCCAATGGATAAATCGAGTGTCGACTCCGCCCTGAAGAATGAAGTCCTCGACAAGGCGCCCGACGGGATTGTCCGCAAATGCCGTAACACAAGCCGTTCGAAGCCCGAAGCAGCGACGCAGGCCACGGGTCACATTGTATTCCCCGCCACCTTCCCAAGCCTCGAAGTTTCGAGACGTGTGAATTCGACCTTCACCGGGGTCTAGGCGCAGCATAACTTCGCCGAGAGAAATTGCATCGAAGGCAACTTCGGAAGGAGACTTAATATTCAGCATGTTTCTGTGGCGTGTGTTGAGACTTAGAATTGGTTTGCCTGAATGTAGTCAGGATCATCATTCAGGAAATTGATAAGGTTATGAGTCGCTCGGAGGGCTTGGCGCTCTACACTTTCGAAAGTGCGGGAGGCGATGTGGCTGGTGATGATGCAGTTGGGAGTCTCGAAAAGTTTGTGATTTTCAGGGGGTGGTTCTTGGTCGAGCACATCTGCTCCATATCCGGCTGCCTTCCCGGATTCGAGAGCGGCAACCATATCATCGCTTTGGACCAGTTCGCCGCGGGCGCAGTTGAGAACAATCACGTCATTCTGCATTTCTGCAATCTTCTCGGCATTGATCATGCCCCGGGTATTCTCGTCGAGGAAGCAATGAAGGCTTACGACATTCGCCTTGGTAAGAACTTCATCCATAGAAGAGCAGCGGGTCACCTCATGGCGGCTCGCAAACTCTTCATCAAAGTAGGGATCAAAAGCGATTACATTCATCCCGAAGGCGCGAGCTCTTGTGGCGACCTCTTTACCGATTCGACCCATCCCGATGATTCCCATCGTTTTACCTAGAATTTCGTGGCCGACAGGTTTCTTCCATCCTGCTTGCCATTTGCCAGCAATGACGTCCGTAGCATTCTCCTGAATTTTCTTGGAGAGACTAAGAAGGAGTCCGAAGGTATGTTCGGCAACGGTCGTGTGATTCACTCCTGGAGTATTCAGCACAGGGAGTTTTTGCTCGGTCGCGTAGGCAACGTCTATCTTGTCGAGGCCGATACCATATTTGCTGATTACCCTGAGGCGAGGGAGAGATTTCTCTATGACCGACCTCGAGATAACATCGTCACCGCAGAGAAAGGCATCGAATTCCCCCGAGAGATTGAGCATTGTGGATTCAGGCAGCGGTCCGCGTTCGCGAACAATTTCGAAACTCTGAGATCCCAGTAGTTCGTGATGGGGGCCAGGAGTATCCTGATAACTCGTGGTGCTAAGCAAAATACGGGTTGTCATATGCAAGCCGAACGGTTAGCGAGATGTGGCACACGGGCAAGAAACAAAATGCGCAGTAATGCGACAATTTACGCAGATTGAATTATTTACGCAGATGTCTGACGAGATACAGCGCGACCTCGGATCTCAACCTATCAACGAATTGTTGAAAAAGTGGGGGATCGACAACCACGAATTAGTCGAGGCGAGTAAAGAGCAACTGACCCACAAGCAAGTTCAAAAAGCTCGTAAGGGGCGGCGAGTTACTGCTAACATCCAAAAGAAAATTCTTAACGCACTGAAGTCGGTCACCGAAGAGAGAGGGCTTGATTCAGAGGCTTCTCTCGTTGATTTGTTCAATTACCGTAATTGAACGGAAGCCATGCAGATTTCCCGCAAAGCCGACTATGCGCTGAGAGCGATGACCATCCTGGGATCGCTCTCGCCCGACCGGACGATGCTGGCCCAAGAACTGGCCAGCGCCGGTAAAATTCCGGTAAAATTTCTTGAGCAGATTCTTCTTGTCCTGAAGCGTTCTGGATTGCTGAGAAGTAAGCGTGGTGTTGGGGGAGGATATCGATTGGCGCGAGAAAGTCGGCTCATTTCGGTGGCAGAGGTTATCGAGGCCGTGGATGGAGAGTTAGTGACCTTTATCGCTACCGATGATTTCCCCACGTTTTCTGGTTCCGACGGAATGGTGAAATGCCTCAAGGAGGCCCAGGCACTGATCAACGAGCGTCTCGACGACACCAGTATCGAAGACCTCGTTCAGAACGGCAGTGATGATGTGATGGTCGGCTACGGAATTTAAAGGGGCATTGACAATCGAACTATTTTGTAGCGGTATTCTTGTCTCTTGCGATCGTCGTAAAATGGCGATCTGCTGCTCTTTGAATGATTGCGGAAACGATTGCGACCCAATTTGATGTCCCAGGACGTCTCGTGACTCTGCGGCCTATCGGTGCCGGTAATGTCAACGATACTTACCTTGTGATCCTGAGAACAACCTTCTCTGAGGAACAGTATATTCTGCAACGTATCAATCGCACCGTCTTTAAAGATCCAGCCGCGGTGATGTCGAATATGAAAGTTGTGACTGATCATGCCCACAGGCGAATCGCTTCGGAAGCCGATTCAGCTGATCGGATCTGGCAACTGCCGCGAGTGATTTCGGCAAAAGACGGCGGTGATTTCGTTCTCGATGGGGAAGGGGAATACTGGCGGGCACTCTCCATGATCGCGAGCACAATTAGTTATGAGAAAGTGAGCGAACCGGAGCATGCCGCGGAGGCGGGGTTGGTTCTGGGGCATTTCCAGCGAATCATCTCCGATTTTCCAATCGAGCAATTGGCTGATACCCTGCCAGGATTTCATATTACCCCGGCTTATCTTCTGTCCTATGACGAAGCTCTTGAGACTGAAACGGGTCAGGCGCGGTTGGCCGCATTGTCGGAGGCTCGCCGCTTAAGTCAGTTCGTTGAGGCGCGGCGTGAGTTTGCTTCAGTGCTTGAGGATGCCCGCGAGGCTGGCGAATTGAGGGAGCGCCCGATTCACGGTGATCCTAAGATCACGAACGTGATGATTGATAAATTCACAGGCAAGGGAACCTGTATTGTCGATCTGGATACGGTTAAACCTGGGTTGATTCACTACGACATCGGCGATGCCGTGCGAAGTGGCTGCAACCCGGCAGGCGAGGAGACCACTGACTTGAGCGAAGTATTTCTCGACCTTGGTCTTTTTGAGGCGCTGGTGAGAGGATACCTGACTGAAGCCAAAGGGTTTCTGACCGAAAAGGATAAGCATTACTTGTTTGATTCGATCCGATTAATCACCTTTGAGCTGGGTTTGCGCTTCTTTGCTGATTACCTAGCAGGTGACGTCTACTTTAAGACGAACTATGACGTTCAGAATTTGAACCGAGCGAGAGTTCAGTTCGCGTTGTGCGAGAGTATCGAGGCGCGGGAGGGAAAAATGAGGCGGATTCTTGATAGATACTGCCAGTAGTTAGCCGAAGTATTCCCGGTTCCACTTCTGACCGTAGTAATAGCCGACCACACTTGCGGTGGCACTGCACAAGAGTGCCGCGACAATTCCAAAAAAGTTGCCAATCCACCACCCAATTCCTCCGGCAAGAGAGGAGACAATCAATGCAAAGAAAAAACCCATTTTAGTGGTGGTATGTGAATTATAGTATTTATACACCAAGTCCTTTAGAATGAAAACAGAAAGACGGCCCCCGTCTGCGGAAGACTTCACGCCTCGTGGGTTGAGGCGTTGTTCGGTGTTTGATCGTTTTTTCTCAATGGCCCTCTCCTTGAACAGTTTAAGCGACGATTTGGGGCAATCGAAACAGTGGGAGCTGAGATCATCATCTCATTTCGCCTTTTTACGGAGTTGATTTAGGTCAGCCAGTTACTGGTGAATAAACAGGTGGTCCTGCAGTTGACGGCGGTTTTGGTAGGTGATCCAGCGTGTTAGAAATCATCGATACGACTCTCTCAGTTTGCTGATAAGGCGGCGTGCGGAACAAGCATTAGTTGTCGTTGGGCTTATCATCTTTAATGGAGTTTTCTTCTGGCTTTCTAACGCTTTCGAATTGTCCTGACCTCGGCTATGGTGGGAGCGATGGCAGGACAGGAGCAGATTGATGGACCGCCGACGAGAGCCGTTCAAGATTGGCCGGACGGAGAGGTTTGGTTTTTAGAGCGTATTCCAGATAATATTCCTTGGGGAGATGAGGGACTGATCGAGGAGCTGCCTGACTCAGCGAAGGGGTCTTATGGGTTGAAGGTGGACGAGTATGTCTCCATCGACGGTCAGCGTTATAAACCCGGCAACTACATTACCGTCGGAAGTGTCGGAGAGATTGAGAGGCTCATGACTCGGGTGAAGAAGCCTATCGGTTTTTTCGTTCCTTGGTATGATCGCCTTATCAGCGTGTCGCTGTGGAGGCCTCACCACCATCGTGTCGATAAAGCAGAATACCGGCAGCGTCTTCGTCAGCGGTTTCTCAAAAGTCTGGCTCTCTGTGTGGGTTTGATCGCCTTGGGGCTCTTCCGGCCCCAATTCCTGATGATGGCAATTATGGGAGTAGCGTTGTTTGGACTTTATCCGCTTGTAGAATCAGTGATGGCTTGGTTTCGTCCGGTGGATCGATACAGCGTTGACGAGTTGAATGACCGGTTGGTCAGAAATGAGTTTTTCAGTCGCTGGGTGGGGCGTCAGCCAACCGGTTTGGTTAAGGTGGCAGTGGGTATTCTTGGAGTTGTTTTCCTGGGCCAATGTTTGGTGGACTACCAGAACCCAGTTACTTTTCCGGGGATCCAGACCTCAATCCAAGAAGCCGCGCTGGTTAAAGCCGCGGTCAAGGAAGATGGCGAATGGTGGCGCTTGATTACAACCGGGCTACTCCATGGGAATCTAATTCATATTGTCTTCAATGGCATGGCTCTTTTTAGCCTTGGGAGAGTTCTTGTTGCGTTGGTAAGTCCGTCTTTGTTAAGTGTTGTCTTCCTCGTTTCGGTGGTGACCGGATCACTGGCCAGCCTCTTTCTGGGTCAGGCCCCGGCCTCGGTTGGCGCCTCAGGCGGTATCCTGGGTTGTCTCGGTTTTTTGATCGTTGTGACCCGGAAATTTCGGGATCAGCTACCCGATTATCTGCGTGCCAATTTGATTATGTCATGTGTCGTCATTGCAATCTTTGGATTGATGGGAAGCCAATTCATCGACAATGCTGCTCATGCTGGCGGATTTATAGGTGGTGTTGTGTTGGGAGAATTGCTTTATTCTCAATTAAAGTTGGTCCCCGGATCGACCCGGAAGTCCATCCGCTTGGCTTCGATCATTTCGGTCACCATTTTGCTGGCAGGAGTTGCAAAAGTATTTTGGGAATTCTGGGGTGTTAGTCAGAGTCTCCTCGGTGCTGCTTAGAAAAAGACATGCAGGTAAGTGGGTATTCTCCAGAAGCACTGGCGACGAACGAAATTCGGGTTAGTTCCTTCCGCTTGGATCACGAGCACGAGCTACCGATTGATAGTCTTGAGGCATGGCTCAGCGATCATGAAAGAGAACGTGCCAAATCGTTTCACTTTAAAAACCATAGGGCGCGTTACATTCGTGGTCGTGCTGTCACCCGATTGCTGTTGGCTGCCCACTTGAACTGTTCGCCCGGCGATTTGGAATTTCAAAATGGGGAGCATGGGAAGCCCCGATTGGCGGGAGGGGAGCTTCATTTTAATCTTTCCCACTCGCTGGACCGGGCTGTTATCGCCATCTCGCGATTGCCGTCTGTTGGAATCGATATTGAGTGTTTCAGCCGTGACGTTGACATCGATGGATTGAGTCGGCGTTGCTTTCGGGAGGTAGAGATCGCGAGGTATGAGGGGATGACCCCTGAGGAGAAAAATAGGGCCTTCTTTTGGATTTGGACTGCAAAAGAAGCGCGCATGAAAGCGAGTGGCGAAGGGTTTTCCCTCGAGCCACAGAAAATCGAGATCGAGTTCGAAAGTGAGCTTCCAGTTCGTTGTCTCGAGCCTACGGATCCCGCTTGTATTGTAGCGCCGGTTTTGTTCAGCGACGGACTGGTGGCCTGCACCGTGGCCTGCATGAGTGAGTTTGAGTTAGTAATTGAAAAAAGAGTTGTAACGCTTGCGTGATTTCAATGTATGACCAAGTGAGCGGACGCTATTTTCGCCGTTCCTGTTTAGAAACACCGAAAACTAGCGTTTTATTGACATAATGACTCAATTTTGGTTTCTCTTAAGCCGGTAGAATTTTCAATCCAAGCCCCGCTCAATGATATTTAAGACTCTGATTTCCGGAATTGCCCCTCTTTTGGCGTTCTCTCTATTGCTTACTCCGCTCGAAGCTCAGGATGAGTTCGATGTGACACTGCCGGGCGACGAGGCCCCGGCCACGACGCCTGCGGCCGCGGCCGCCCAAGAGGTCGAAGGAACGGCCTCTTCTGGGGAAGTAAATCTCCTCCAAATGATCAAGGCAGGCGGGTGGTCCATGTGGATTCTGGGGACGTTTTCCATCGCAGTGATCGGTCTCATAGTTTACTGCCTCATTGATCTGCAACGCAAAAACTTCGTGCCCGAGCAACTTGTCATGGCCATGACGGGGGACATGGAAAACGCGGACTTTGAGTCAGCCTCTCACAAAGCGGCCACCTCGCCGAATTGTCTTGGTGGGGTGATGCAGGCAGCGGTTCATTTCATCGCTGAGCGAGGCTACGAAGTGCTCGATAGTGAGAAACTTGAGGAGACAATGGCTGCAGCTTCCCGAAAGTTTAACCGAGGGAGAGTCAGAACGATTAACTACTTTTCTGTGCTCGCTCAGGCAGCACCGATGATGGGACTGCTCGGAACTGTTTCCGGTATGATTGGCGCATTTGCTAAACTGAGTAGCGGTGGCACCGGAGATCCCTCCAAATTTGCGGGGAATATTTCAGAGGCTCTCATCACGACCGCCTCCGGTCTCGTGGTTGCCCTTCCCGCGATTTTTTGTTACTTCATTTTCCGAGATCGCCTTCAGCAGTTGGTAGCTGAAACCGACGAGGCGGCTGAAGAACTCATCAACGTTCTCCGTCGCACGGTAACCCAGCAGTAATTATCGTAGCCGGTAAATTTCTGAACAAGAAACAGGATGGCGAAGGACAACGATCTATTTGATGGAACCGGGTTAAAGGCGGACTTGTCCCCCATGATCGACTTGGTGTTCCTTCTTCTGATCTTTTTTATGGTCGCAGCCAACATCATCACCTTTCCCAAGGATCCAAATGTGATTATCCCGGTGGCGAGTGATTCTAAGGTGCCCAAACTCGTGGAGGGACGTGTTGTTGTGAATATTTATGTCGATGGAACGATCAAGGATATTGCGGGAAATGTATTGAGCCTCGACGAACTTGAGATGCGAATGTCCCAGACCAAGGTGCAGAACGCGAATACCCGGCTCCATCTTCGCGCCCATAAAGACGTTCCCTATAAACATATCCAAGACGTGAGCCGGGCTTCCGCTGCTGGCGGAGTGCCCACAGTAATTTTCTCGACCTATCAGGTTTCAAACTAGTAATGGCGGACAGTGATCCATTTGGAGGTGAGGAAGAGCCTGAGCTTGATATCAGTCCTTTGATTGACGTTGCCTTTCTTCTCCTGATTTACTTCCTAGTGACAACGACGCTTCAGAAATCCGAAGCGGACTTGAGCCTTGTTCTTCCCGGTGTTGCTCAGGAAGACTCCAGAGAGGTCAAGATTGACCAGATGTTGGTTAAAGTTGATCAGGCAGGGGTGGTTTACGTGAACGAGGAAGTCGCCGATACCGACCCTGAAAATCGAGCCCTCCCCAACTTGACCGAGCGGCTGAGTCGCTATTCGGCTGCCGCTGAAGTGGCCAACACGGAGACTCAGGTTATTATCGACTGTGACCAGGAAGCGGTCGGACAGCGATTTATCGATGTGCTTAATGTCTGCGCCAAAGCTAAGATTAAGAATGTGAGTCTAGCTAACTAAGAAATCCGATTATGAGCGAAGTTGAAAACTCCTTGTTGAGCGTCCTTGAGGTTAACCCTGATGATTGGTCGACCCGATTCCTCTTAGCTGAAAAAATGTTGGAACGCGGGGCGGCGGAAGAGGCGGCGCACCTTATCAGTTCTTCTCCCGTTGCTCCCGGGAATGAGACAGACCTACAACGGAGTGCTGAATTTGCCGGAATAGGAGCCATCCATTTCGTGGAGGCTTTTATCGCGCATCTCCCGGATAGCGCCTACGGGCATCAGTTACTGGGTACGCTTCTTGAACACGCCGGAGATTCCGAGCGTTCGGCTCAACACCTTGCGTATGCGGCAAAACTTTCTGGAGATACGGTTGAGGTTTCTGATGACCCAGCAGTGCTTCCACCGCCTCCGATCATCGGCCAAGCAGATGCCCCGCCGCCACCTCCAACTATTTCCGAGGTCCCAATACCAGACGGGGCAACTGAGGACTACGATGGCGAAGAGGTCGTTTTGACTGAGAACGCTGAAGAGCCATCCCAGACTGGAAAGAAAATGACCGCCATTGCCGTCGCCATTGCTGTCCACGTGGTGATCGCTTTGATCGCTATGCTGGTGGTGATCCTGCCCGAGCAGAGGGATGAACCAGAAATTGTTGCT
>PBSY01000101.1 GCA_002726915.1 Verrucomicrobiales bacterium
ATCGATCGCATCATCGATCAGCACCTTTCTGCCAACGCCCAACCCCGTCCGTCCAGCATCGACGATTCCACTTTTCTTCGCCGCATCTCACTAGACCTGATTGGTTTACTGCCTTCCCCGGAGGAAACCCGCATCTTCCTCGCCGACGAAAATACTAATAAACGCACTAAAAAGATCGATGAACTCCTCGCTCGTGACATTCCCTACACCGAACATTGGCTTACCTTCTGGAACGACCTGCTTCGCAACGACTACGACGGGACCGGATTTATCACGAAGGGTCGAACCCAGATCAGCACCTGGCTTTATGATTCGCTGAAAGTGAACAAGCCATTCAACGAGATGGTCACCGAACTCATCGCTCCATCCGATATCAGTAGCGCCGGATTCATCAACGGCATCGAGTGGCGCGGGACGGTAAGCGCCGGCCAAACCCTCCCAATTCAGTTCTCCCAAAGCCTCTCCCAATCCTTTCTGGGCATCAACATGAAGTGCGCTTCCTGCCACGACAGCTTCATTGATCACTGGACACTTGCTGAAGCCTATAATCTCGCAGCCATCTATTCAGAAGAGCCTCTTGAACTTCACCGTTGCGACAAGCCTACTGGCGAAATAGCCAAGGCTGCTTGGCTCTTTCCCGAAATCGGACAAGTCGACCCTGAGGCACCAAAAAAAGAACGGCTTTCACAACTGGCTGCGCTGATGACACACCCTGAAAACGGTCGCGTTCCCCGTACTATCGTGAACCGGCTCTGGGGGCAACTCATGGGCCATGGTATCGTGCACCCGCTCGACGCGATGCAAACCAAACCCTGGAGCGAGGACTTGCTTGACTGGCTCGCGTCCGAATTCCAAGACAACGGTTTCGACCTAAAGCACACTCTGCGCACCATCGTTACCTCTAATGCTTACCAGAGTGCAGCTTCAATACAGGAAAGCGACCCCGACGAGTTTTCTTTCACCGGTCCATTGCCTAAACGCCTCACCGCCGAGCAGTTTATCGACGCCATTTGGCAGATTACGGGGTCTGCACCCTCAGGCTTCCACGCCCCGGTCGCTCGAGGTATCGTGCCCCCTGAACTGGTGCAGAAACTATCCTTCCCAAGTTCCTGGGTCTGGGGTCCTTCGGTTGACAATGAAGGTATTCCTAGGCATGGCGAAAAGATTCTCCTTCGCCGCGATCTGAAGATCACCAAACCCATAAAATCTGCTGGCGTTATTGCTGCCGCTGACAATGCGTTTGTACTCTACCTCAATAATCGCCAGATTCTCGACGGGGTGAAATGGGAAAGTCTGGAGGCTGCTCCCGTCACAACTCAGCTACGCTCCGGTAGTAACCAGCTTCTGATGGTGGCAGAGAACCGAGGCCCTAAACCAAACGCAGCCGGAGCTTTCGCAGCTCTGCGAATCGAATACAAAGACGGCACCGATGACATAATCGTTACGGACGAGCAGTGGCTAGTAAGCGAAACTATACCGAAAGGAACCCGCCCCGCGAAGTGGGAGCTCCAAAAACTGAAATGGGAGTCAGCCCGCCCCCTGATTAACACCACCTGGAAAAGGAAAACCGATTCTCGCATTGGCAAGACCCTGGCCTTTGCCTCGGCCGGAAGCGAACAACAGATCCGGGCTTCCCTTCTCAAAGCAGACGACCTGATGCGCTCTCTCGGACGCCCCAACCGTGATCAAATCGTTACGTCTCGCCCTAACGAAATCACTACCTTGGAAGCCATCGATCTTTCTACCAGCGAGAAATTGATGAATCACCTTAAAAGTGGCGCCAAAAAATTCGCAACCCGCGAGGACCTTAACTCATACCGTCTCGTTGAAGAAATCTACCTCGCGACCCTGTGCCGCCGTCCCTCCGAAAGAGAGTCAAAAATTCTCACGCAGGCCCTAGGAACTAACCCTGACGTCGATCAAATCACCGACCTGCTCTGGGCCATCGCCTTGATCCCCGAATTTCTTTTTAATCGATAGCTACCTCTCCCAGCCATGAACTTCGACATCGATCCCAGCGCGCCTCATTCCATCGTTCGGCGAGACTTTCTCAAGAAGCTTGGCGCTGCCTCTACCGCGGCGTGGATGTCAGGCGCTCCTCAGATGGTGCGAGGTAAAGACATTGAGCACCCCGAAGCCACGGCCGATGCCTGCGTTCTCCTATGGTTGGCCGGCGGTATGGCAGCTCCGGAAACCTTTGACCCCAAGCGCTACGCCCCATTCGAAAAGGGCATGTCCGTCGACTCCGTGCTAAGCACCTTTCCTGAAATCGACACCGCAGTCGATGAAATCAAAATCTGCGCAGGCCTTGAGAGTATAGCCGGTGTCATGGATCGCGGCACTCTAATCCGTTCCGCAGTCCAACCCGACCTAGGCAGTATTTTACATTCACGCCACCAGTACCACTGGCACACCGGATACGTGCCTCCACAGACCGTTGCCTGCCCTCACCTCGGCTCGTGGATGGCACGCGTGCTCGGTCCTAACAACGAGGTTATACCTCCCTTTATCAACATCGGACAGCGTCTCGAAGGTGTCGGAGAAAAAGAGGAGCTAAAGGCCTTCACTACCGCCGGATTCTTCGGTAGCGAATATGGTCCTATGAATCTGCCCTTCCCGGAACAAGCCTCGCAAGCTGTGCGTCCGCCTGACGGCATGACCAACAGTCGCTTCACCAATCGCGACAAACTCTTCCGCCAACTCGTCGAGAGTAATCCTAATCGAGACTTCGCCAGCGACCATCAGCAGGAATCACTCCTGCGTTCGATGGACAACGCCTATCGCCTGCTCAATTCGAAAGAACGCGAAGCCTTCGACATCGAAAAGGAACCCAAAGAAGTTCGCGATCGATATGACACGGGGCGCTTCGGCCGCGGCTGCCTCCTCGCTCGCCGACTCGTCGAGAACGGAGCGCGTTTCGTCGAAGTGACGACTGAGTATGTTCCCTTTCTCCACTGGGACACTCACGCCGAAGGCCACAACACAGTCGACCGACTACACAAAGAAATCGACCGCCCTATTGCTCAACTCATTCTCGATCTCGAAGAGCGCGGTCTACTCGATCGCACCCTTGTCATCATCGCCTCTGAATTCAGTCGGGATGCCCTCATGGAAGGCAAACCCGGCTCGCAAGCGAACGATCAGGCCACTCACAAAGTCGAAAAAATCACCGAAGAGAAGCACTACGGCCTTCACCGCCACTTCACCGGCGGCACCAGCGTGATGACCTTCGGTGGCGGGGTCAAAAGAGGGCATCTCTACGGCAAGACTGCGGACGAACGGCCTCTCGTTGCTGTCGAAAACCCCATCGAAGTGACCGATCTTCACGCCACCATCATGACTGCTATGGGCGTGAGTCCGAAGACCGAATTCACGGTCGAAGGACGACCGTTCTACGTGACGGAAGATGGCAAGGGCAAAGCGGTCACGGATATTTTCGCGTAGGAAAGATCCGCCGCTCGGTGAGCCCCAATCATAGGAAACTGCAGTTAATCCAGCAAACCATCCGTAGTTGGGTTGGAAAACTTCCAAAATACGGAGCGTAATCCAGAGTTTCCGCCCCCGACGAAATCTGAATCAACGCTAGATAAAAAATTCATGCCTCGTCCACTGATGAAGACAGGCTAGTGAATCCGCGTTGGTTCATTTACGCACGCCGTAGGTCAATGGTGTTTCCGGCATCTCCGAAGGTAAGCGCCCTTGAACGACGTTAAGTCGGGTAGTGTCCAATCGGGGCAACACATGCTTGGCGAACAGTTCGCACTCATCAAGATGAGGATAGCCGGAAAAAATGAAAGCCCGAATTCCCATATCAATATAGCGCTGCAATTTTTCGTAAACTTGATCTGGATCACCAACGATGGCGCTGCCGCAACCTGAACGAGCTCGACCCACACCGGACCAGATGTGATCCTCAATGTAGTCGTTATCTGACTGAGCGCGCAGCTCATTCTGACGAAGCACGCCGGCAGACTCGTTGTCTTGCGCCCTTGCCTTAATCTCTTCACCCTTTCCAGCATCAAGCTTGGACAAGAGCCGTTCCGCAGCAGCACGCGATTCGGCTTCAGTTTCACGCACGATCATGTGAATGCGCAGGCCGAAATCAATCTTTCTTTGAAAGCCATCCGCGAGTTCGCTCATCTCTGACATCGTTGCTGCCAAGCGCTCCTCCGTTTCTGGCCACATCAGGAACACATCACAATGTTCTGCACACAACTTCTTCGCTCCCGGAGAAATTCCACCAAAGTAGAGCAGTGGACCTCCGTTCTGTTGGTAGGGCTTTACTGGATCCGTCCAAGGAATCTGGAGATCATAGTATTCACCCTTGAAATCGATTTCATCACGTGTCCAGCACTGCTTGAGAATCTCAATCACCTCACGGGCCCGATTGTAGCGAGCCTCACTCTCCATTTTCTCGCCAGGTAGATCGGAGGAGATAATATTCACTGTCAGCCTACCCTCTGCTATATGATCGATCGTGCTGAGGTGACGCGCCAACATAGGTGGGTGCACCTCTCCCATTCGAACAGCCACCAGTTGATTGATCTGCTGCGTCTGAGCAGACATCGCTGCCGCAAACGGAAGAGGTTCCTGCCCTACCACAAACGAAGAGGGCAACAGAATATTCTGATACCCCAAATCATCCGCCAATCTAACAATGTCACCACAGTGCTGGTAACTACTTCGAAGGCCTCCGTCAGAAACTCCAAGGAACTCATAATCATCGCCGCAAAGTGCGGAAAACCAGGCAACTTCAACCTTGCGTTCAACTGTTCGTATTGTGACGGGAGATTCAGAAAAACTCATAACTGGGTAAATTAAATCTTACCTGCATCGGCAACTGTTTGAACAAAAATTTGCCAAAGAAACAGAGTCGAGAAAGTCTTGTTACTGCTGTTTAAAAAATACTAGATAGAGCAAGTGTAAACTATTTGGAGCTTGGACAGTTCTTCCCCGCATAGCGCATCTGCGGGGAAGATGGCATGAAATTATCCGGCCAAGTAATTATTTTAACTTTCGGCTTAATTCCATTTGCAACGAAATTGGAAATCTGATAATTAAGCGTCCAGCCCCGCAATGGAACCCTCTTCAGGAACGACAATGCGCCGATTCTTGAAGAATCCTACTGCGACAGCTGCATCACCAACGACCATGGTCCTTGCCTCGAGTCGCCCCGTTCATTCCGCACAAAATGACGACGGCCTGCTCAAACTCGGACTCTTCGGATGCAGCTGTCGCGGAGTAGGAGCCGCCAATCACGCCTTGACTGTGGACGCTATGGTTACCCTGCTCGCCCCAAGCACCATAGGCGACGCGATAGGTGAAGCTCTCAATAATGCCCGGGAGATCCTCGGAAAAAATCAGCCGGGCCAAACCAGTGCAGCAACGGAACCCAATCCCTTCTCCAAAGCGATTCGCGGAAATCTTGAACATAGCGGGGTTCAATCCTAAAGAATACTCACCCAAACCTATCACGGAGGCATTGGACCCCTTCGGACTCTGGTATTAACCCCCTCATTTTAACACTATCACGGGATATAACAGAATTTACTGGGGCACTTAAGTCTGATACGAATCCTCTTTCCCTCTAAAGCGATATGACTAACGAACTTGCATCCGACACAAAGTGGTATCACGGGATAACTCGATATGAATGGCTCGTCCTAATTATCGCATCAGCCGGATGGATTTTTGATGTCTACGAAGGCCAAATCTTCAATCTGACGCGCAACGATATGTTGAGCGATATCCTTGGGCAGGATCTAGGGAGTGCTGACGTTAAAAAATATGGTGACTGGTTTCTCGGCATATTTCTGCTCGGCGGTACGTTTGGCGGGCTCCTATTTGGCTCGATGGCTGATCGATACGGTCGGCGGCCTATCATGATCCTCACCATCCTGATGTATTCGGTATTCTCAGGATTAACATTTTTCGCCACTGAACTTTGGCACGTTACAACGCTCCGCTTCCTTGTTGCCATGGGTGTTGGCGGCGAGTGGGCCGTAGCAGCGGCCCTCGTTTCTGAGGTATTCCCCAAAAAGGCACGCGCTCATGCTTCCAGTATCTTTCATGCCTCATCGGTCATTGGCACCTGGCTCGCTGCGATTGCCGCTTACCTCGTTAACACGAATTGGCAGTATGCCTATCTAATTGGAATATTGCCCGCATTGCTGATCGTATGGGTTCGCGTCGCAGTGAAAGAACCAAAGAAGTGGGAAGAAGCTAGAGCTGCTGCTGCTGCAGGGGAAGGCGCAGCCGGAAGCTTTAAAGAATTGCTTACCGTAGCTCCGTGGCGGAGTCGGGCCATTGGAGCTATGTTACTTGCCGCAGTTGGACTGGGAACCTTTTGGGCGGTCACAGTGGCCGGGCAAGACTTAGCCCGCGAACGCCTCATAGCAGACGGTGTCGACCCTGCTGAAGCATCGCAGAAAGCCAAGATCGCCTACGGTATCATTCAGACCCTTGGGGGAGGACTCGGACTGGTTCTCTTCGGCCCGATCTCTGCGAAGCTTGGGAGAAAGAAAACCTTTATCCTCTTTCACCTCGTGGCTCTTGTCGTTACTCCGATTGCCTGTTTCGCCCCGCAGAATTACACGATGCTACTGATAATACTCCCCGTGTTCGGGTTCTTTACCCTCGGAATGCACGCGGGCTATGCCGTGTATTTCCCCGAGCTTTTCCCTAACCGGCTTCGGGCTACCGGGATGAGTTGGGGCTTTAACGGGGGGCGCATTATCGCTGTCTCCGTACTCCTCCTTGCTGGAAAGATGAAAGCAACGATGGAGCTTCCCGTGGCTGTCAGCATTCTTAGTGCCTTCTTTCTTCTCGGTGCTGTTGTCGTAGTATTCATGCCTGAGACAAAAGACCAAGAGCTACCTGACTGATTCAGTAAAGACTCCGAATCGCCGAAAGTTTTAGGATTCTCTTCGACTTTTCTTCGGTTACAGCAACAGAAGCATTCCTGCTTTCGCCTCTGCTTTTTCGCGGTAAAATATTCAAGGCACTCGCCCGCGTCAGAAAGCTCTGATGACGTGATTTGCGAGCAGATTTCCTATGGATCCAGCAACGCTTGAACATCTTCTCATTCGTGAAATTCGAAAGTTCCCCGGTATTTCAAGGCGAGACTTGGCTGATCGACTTGAGGTGGCTCGATCAACCGCTGGGCGTCGCGTCGATAGTATGATCGCTGTCGGCATAATCGAAGAAACCGGGATTGAACATACCGCTGAAGCAGGGCGCCCGAAACGTCAACTGAAGCTGCGCGGCGACTATGGCACCTTTATCGGATTCGATTTCGATGCCCGCCATATCTATGGCACCCTAATTGACTTCGCCCAATCCGCTCTCGAAGAAATTAAAATTCCTCTCACCACACGCCCCTCCAAAGACGAAGTGATCGATCATCTTAAACAAACGATCGATCACTTTAGCCATGCCAGTCAGTTGAAATCCCATGGTATCGGCATCGGCGTCCCCGGCATCATTCGGCAGCAGAAACGAATTGCTGTCGGCTACCCCTACATTTCAGATTGGAAAGATGTGGATCTTTGCGGGGAACTGGGCGTCAGCCCTGAACTGCTCTACATTGAGCACAACACAAAGGCCATGGCTCTCTGTGATTACTGGCTGGAGGGACCCTCTCGCGTTGAAAATTTGATCTGTCTCAACGTCAGAACCGGTATCTCCGCAGCCATCATCAGCGAGGGGCATCTGATCCGGGGCGCTCACGAACTCGCGGGTGAAATCCGCGGCTGGTCTGTCAGGGATGCCGCCAGTGGTTCTGAAAAACCGGCCTCACTAGAAGATCGCGCCACTGTCATGGCTATCTCACCAGAGGGTCTCACGACACCGGAAGTGTGGAAACAATTCGTGGAACGCTGTCAGCAAGGAGAGCAGGAAGCACTCGACCAACTCACTGTGATTGTGAACCACCACAGCGATACGATCGCGCGTCTCTGTCTGGTTTCTGATCCTGAGGTCGTCGTCATTGCTGGTGTCTTTAATAACCTCGGCGCTCTCTACCTCGATCAGGTTCGCGAGGCAACCGCGACGGCGCTCCTCGGGCAGTTCCTTTCTCCGCCACCAATTCGGTTCGTATCGCTCGGCCAATTCTCTGGCGCCTACGGCGCAGCCGCCCTCGCGGCTCAGCATTTTAAACCCACTTGATCAAATTAATCCCAGTCCGTGGATGCTTAAACGAGGGCAATACCAAAATCGGATCGCCTCCACGCCTCAGCTAACATCGAGTAGCACAAAAGCATGCGTTTATGATCACGGAGCAATTACTGCTCCCAGTTTACCTGAATTTTGGTCGTAGATTAGGGACGACCGTCAATCCTCTTTGGACCCTTCGGCACCCGGACTCCACTCATCCGTTTCCTGAGCTTCACTCACCGCAGAACTTGGCGGCTCGATTTCAACCAATTCACTCTCAGCGACTTCTACGGCAGAAAGTGCTTCCGGAGGGACTTCTGGCGCCCGCTCTCCTGTCGGGGCTGTTTCTTCAACTGGCGCCTGTGAGTCGACTGGAGCATCATCACCAACAGCCTCTGCTCCGGTTACTTTGAGCTGGTTCCCCATAAAAGATTTACCGTGGAGAAATTCAACTGCTTTTTGGGCCTCTCCAATCGATTCCATTTCGACACGCAACACCGTGGTGTCCGCTCCCTCCGCCGCAGAGACGGTCTCACGAAGCTTGACCGAACCGATTCCGATAAATAAATCAGCGAAATCCTGGTCTGTTGCCTCTGCGTTGAAATTGGCGAGATTTAGGTATGGTGACGATACCTGTTCTATCTGCACTGGCTTCACCTGTCGGGAAACTTTCTCTGACTTATCACCAGAAATACCACGCCCACCTCTGCGATCACGACCGCTTCTTTCTCGTCTCCCTTCGTTTCTCCCCTCAGGGCGTCGTTGGCCACTGCGTTCGCGCGGTTTACGGTCTCCACTATCGCCCTCGTTTCGTCTTTCTGACTTTGCACCGGTGACGCGCATTTTACGTCCCATCAAATCGGTATCATTAAGCTTGGAGGCTGCCGCTTTGGCTTCCTCAAGGCTGCTCATTTCAACAAAAGCAAAGCCCTTGGATTTGCCGGAGCGGCTATGCATCACCACTGCTGCCTCAACCACGGTTCCCACTCCTGCGAAAGGCTTTTTCAACGCATCGTTATCGACATCATAATTCAAATTACCCACGTAAAGTCGCGGTGTCGTCGGCTCGATCTCCTGCGGTGGACGGGTTACATGCTTCTTCTCTCGTGATCGTTGAGAGGACTTCTTCCTCGGCTTCTTAGATGGATCGAGAGCACCAAAAGTGATCACCTTAATGAACTTCTGCCACGGCGTCGGCTTTGGACGCCGATTGCCGCCAAGATTACGACCGCCTCCGCTACGATTTTGATTATCACCACGCTTGCGGTTTCCACCGCCGGTTGAGTTCTGATTTTTTCCTGATGAGGACTGCGCCATGAGATGGTTTTTCTGTTAGCCCGAGGCAACCTCCGGACACCTAGTGTCGGCGGACGGATCTACTGGTTCTCGATATTGGCCTGAAAATCAGCCAATCCTCGGGGAGGGCAATCCTAGTGCAGCACACCAGATGAGCAAGTAATTTACCCGCCAGCGATCACCAACCTAAAACGGGATATCGTCGTCGTCCGGGCTACCGGATTTGCTATCATAGCCAGCTGGGGGCTCGCTAGGGGAAGAGACCGGGCCTCCCTCGTCATTCGATTCCTGACCCTGCCCTTCAACCGGGGCGCCGGCACCGCTAGCGTTTTCAACCTTCCACGCGTTCAGATTGACGTAGTATCGACCATTGTATTCGTTACCCCGGATATCAAAGCTGACCTTCACCGAGTCTCCTATCTTGAGGCCGTCAGTCAGCGATGTTTTCTCCTTAACGCACTCAAATTTTATCGACTGCGGATACTTACCGTCCTCGACCTCAACTACAAATTCACGCTTGCTGAACCCGCTCGCGAACGTCTGAACTTCGTCAATGACCTTGACGACACCTTCCAAATCAAATCCCTTTGCCATAAATCAACTTTCTCAAACTTCTTTCGACCCGAATCGGTCAGAGCGAAAGGGAAATTTTACTCCATAATACGGTTTCTAGTGTTCAGCTCCCGATGAGTCTTTCTGAGCCCACATCTAAACCTAGGTTGATCGCCTTCTCTCCGTTAAGCTTGCTGATCTGGTTGTTCAAGGTGCAGTAATCATATAGCACCCCTATGAAAGCAAGGCCACCGGTGAACATGTAGATTAGTCCGGTGAACCATTTTCCCATGTAGATGCGGTGAATCCCGAGGGCTCCACAAAAAGTTTGCAGAATCCAAGCGACCGAATAGTCAACCGGACCAGCTTTAAAGCGAAGTTCAGCCTGACGCTCCATGCCTGGAATTAGGAAAAGGTCGATCAGCCATCCAATACCGAGAAGCCCGAAAGTCAGAAACCAGATCGTACCGGAGACGGGTTTTCCAAAATAAAATCGATGGGCTCCCGTGAATCCAAAGATCCAGAGGACATAACCAATTGTTTTGCTGTGTGTCGGTTCCATTTTTTAATTTTGCTATCCCTAACCAGTCTTCCAATTACAATTCACGTCGAGTTTTAGACCGAAAATCGGCATACATTCACTTTAGGGTGATACACTGAACCCAGTTTGGCCCATCGCCAGTGTCAAGCTGCTCAACTTTCTTCAGCTCGCCCGTCTCCCCGTTAATTGCATAAACCCCGAGCTTCGCTGCCGTCTGCCCTGCCACGTAGAGAAACTTCCCGGCCCGATCCACCGCAAAGGAACGAGGCACCTGCTCGCATGGAGTGTGGCCGATCATTTCGAGATGACCCGACTCCAGCAACTTAAATCCGACGATCGAACTGTTCCCGACCACCGCTTTACGGTCCGTGATGTCCCGATTGGAAACGTAGAGGAATTTAGCGTTAGGAGTGAGGTGAAGATCTGCCGTTGTAATCACACCATCAAACCGGTCCGGATACGTGACGATATTCTGAACTACTTTCAAACTGCCGCTCTCGGGGTCCCATTCCCAGACGCCGACACCCGGAAAATCCCGCTCAAGAGTGGTGTAGGCAATCTTGCCATTGGGATGAAAGACTAGGTGGCGCGGCTGCTGCGCCTCTGCCTCACCCGTCGGTGCGGGAGCGGAAGATGGATCGCTCGGGACAATTTCGCCAGTCTCCGCGTCAAACTTGAGCTGAAAAACCTTATTCGGCCCCGTCGCCGGCACGAGCAGGAAATTATTACACGGAGCAAAGACCGAAGAGTGTGCTTTCTGCTCGAGAGTGACATGAGCCGTCGGTTCAGAAATGGCGACACCATCATCACCGATCTTCCAAATCGTGACGGTCCCTTGACCATAGTTGTTCGTGGCAAAATACTTCTCGGTCGAGTCGAGATCGGCGTAGCCACCACTGCCTTCGATCTCCGCTTTTCCAACCATCATGAGTTTACCGTCGTCCTTAACATTGTAGGTGGCGATGATGCCGGTTCCAATTGCATAGACCCGGCGTTGATCTTTCGTGATGGCCATCAGCCCACGATCCGGGACCGTCTGGATTTCGGTGAGCTTTCCACTTTCGGCATCGGCCTGGAAAACGGTGACCCCGTTACCGGATGAGGATAGAACAAATGACTGTTCCGCTATTGCGGTGACGGTCAGCCCAGAGAGGAGAAAAAAGGGACAAAAAAAGGTAGCGAGATTTTTCATGCAGACAGATCTGAATAATAAGAGGAAAGTCTTTCATAATCCCGGCAGAACAACAATTAACGTCTTTGCTCTCTTTCTATGGGTAAGAAAAAGAAAATTCCTGATGAGAAACTCTTCGGTAGTGCCCTGATTAAGGAGACCAACCGACGCATCCGGTTGGCACGGACCTATTGGGACGCCCACAAGAACGGCGCCTGTCGTTTGGAGCGGAAACGGGCTCTCGGGCTCTATGAGCGTCTCACCGAGACAGAGAAACAACAGATCCCCCAGGTGCTTAGGGTTTGGTTGCGATACCGCAGTGAGAAGTATTTTGGAGACCATCGCACCCCACCAGGCAACGGACGCAAAGAGAAGAATCGTTAAACCGGACCATGGGGAACATGGAGCCTCATAAGTCAGGTTAATTTGTCACTTCGTCGAGAGTTCCCATCCCAAACTCCTCAGACACAGTCCGCTCCGAACTCATCAAGGCCTCAATATCGCTCACTACTTCCGGATTTGCGGCGGCCACGTCGATGGATTCCGAAGGGTCCGACTCGAGATCAAAAAGTTCAATCTTAAGAGGCTTCTTATTATTTTTTTTCAGGATGTCAGTACGAATCCCCTTCCATTTGTTACCCAACCAAACTGCCTGCTGGCCGCCATACCCTTGGAACTCTCGATAAAGAAATCCCCGTTTCACCTCCTCATTTTCAAGCAGGGTTTCTGCAATGCTAATTCCATTGACTCCTTCCGGAACTGCCGCTTCAGCACTTGTAAGATCGAGTAAGGTCGGAAGCCAATCCTCAAAGCCAGTCACCTGATCAGTCACGCTTCCCGCTTCAACTTTGCCCGGCCATTTCACAATCTGTGGCACGCGTATACCACCCTCCCAAAGCTGCCCTTTGAGACCACGCAATTCTCCCACGCTAGCAAAAAAGTCGTAGTCCACTTCTTTCTTCAAATGAGTCGTGCCATTGTCCGAAGAAAAAATCACGATGGTGTTATCGGCGAGGTCAAGCTCTTCAATCAGGTCGAGCACCCTACCCACGTAGGTATCCAGCTTTGTAATCATCGCAGCGTAGGCAGCACGCGGAGTGAAGTGCGGCGTATAACCATATCCGCCCTCTCGTGTGAACGGCGGATCCTTCCAACCCTCATCAAGATACAGCTTGAGATCCTCATCTGGCACATGCAGCGCGACATGTGGAATAAGGCTGGGATAATAAAGAAAAAAAGGTCGATCTTTGTGATCGCGAATAAATTGAAGCGCATGGTCATTAATGTGATCTGAAGCGTAATCGTCACCCTTGAAGCTGTTGTAACTCAAAGGATTGTTCGGATCCGCACTGGCAGATAGACCTCCATGTCCCGGCACCGGAGGATCGTTATTAAGCGGATACTTCTCTTCGTTACTCCACAAGAAAGCCGGGTAGTAAGAATGAGCGTGACTTTGGCAGTTGTAGCCAAAAAAGGTTTCAAAGCCTTGTTTATTGGGATTACCTTCCGACCAGATATTGCCCAATCCCCACTTACCAAATGCTCCACTGATGTAGCCCTCTTGCTGGAGCAACTCGGCAATCGTCTCCTCACTACTCGGAATTGGATGCTGCCCCTCGGGTTTCATAGGCCGGTTATTTCGAACAATAGCATTCCCCGGATGCTTTCCTGTCATTAAGACACATCGTGACGGAGCGCAGACCGGGCTACCCGAATAAGCCCGTGTAAACCGCATCCCTTCTGTTGCCAGTTGATCTATCCTCGGCGTCTGAATCTTCTTTTGCCCGTAGCAGCCTAACTCTCGAAAGCCGAGATCATCGGCCACGATTAAAACAATATTGGGCTTCTCGGAAGCAGCCGCAGCACCGAGCCAAGTCATCGACACCGCTATCAAAAGAATGACATTTTTCATACCCCGATCTAATCGAATGGTCTCGCCTATGGCAAAACCATAATGAAGCCTACTTGCATTATTATTGGTTCGTCGAGCCATCGATTCACCTTCCGCTTTTCAACAATATTCACTATCCTTTTCCTTTTCCGATGCCTATCCACTTTGACCCTATTTCCCGAAGAGATCTCCTTGCTACATCTTGTCTGTTCGCCTTAGGCCCGACTGATACACTTTTTAGTTATGAGAGGAAGCCTCAGCACTGGGCTCTTCTCTCCGACACTCACATCGCGGCTAACCCGAGCTTTCGACCACGAAACCGGAACATCAATATGGCAGATCGACTCGTTCAAGTGGTCGATGAAGTGCTCACCGAAAAAGACTCAATCGCCGGGCTCATTATCAACGGCGATTGCGCGTTTAATGATGGCCAACCGGGCGATTATACCACCCTCATACGGATTCTTAAACCTCTCACGGATGCTGGAATCGCGATCCACTGCACTTTGGGTAACCACGACAATCGAGACAATTTCTACGAAGCCTCGCTCGCGGCGGCAAAAGAATCCAGCATCGTCAGTAAGTACTGCTCTATTATTGAGACCCCACTCGCAGACTGGATCCTGCTCGACACCCTTCGCTTCGTGAACAAGGTCGAAGGAGAACTCGGCCAGGCCCAGATGGCCTGGCTCGAGCGACGACTCACGAACAATCCGGAAAAGCCCGCTCTTCTTGTCGGTCATCACTATCTACAGAAAATGGGAACGCGCGCGACTCAAAAAGGAGAGGCAGGCAAGATCACCGGTCTCATTGACAGTGCTGATTTTTTGGAGCTGATCGAAGAGCAAGCGACAGCCAAAGCCTATATCTGCGGCCACAGCCACAACTGGCGGCTGATTAAAGGCGAAAATCACTGCCACCAGATCAATCTTCCGCCTACAGCGCATCTCTTCGATCCTTCCCGCCCGGCAGGTTGGGTTCGTGCTACGCTTCACCAAAAAGGGCTCACACTAGAGCTCCGAGCTCTCGACCCATCTCACCCGGAGCACGGGGAGATTCACGAACTCACCTGGCGATAGTCCCCACCTGCGCCTCGCAATCCCCTGCTTTTCGTCTACCTTGGTAAATGCCTCAGCTCGGGAGAATCAATCAGCTTATTGTCCTCCACAAATCCGATCACGGACTTTTCCTTGACGGTGGTGATCTGGGCGAAATTCTTCTGCCAACCAAAGAAGTTCCGGAAGGCTCCGAACCGGGCGACGAACTCAAGGTTTTCCTTTCCCGCGACTCTGAAGACCGCCTCGTTGCTACCACTCAGAAACCATCTTGTGAGGTGGGTGAAATCGCTTCTCTCGAAGTCATATCGGTGCACCCTCGCGCGGGAGCCTTTCTCAACTGGGATTTTCCTAAAGACCTTCTTCTTCCATTTAAGGAACAGAACCAACGCGTCAAGGAGGGCGAGATAGCTGTTATCAGAGTTCTCCACGATGAGGTATCCGACCGCATTATTGCGACCTCAAAGATCAATCGCTATCTCAATCAGACCCAACCGAGATACAAGACCGGAGATCAGGTATCACTCATTATCCAAGAGCGCACCCCACTTGGCTACATGGCTGTCATTGATCAGCGTTTTAGAGGATTGATCCACGAGAGCAGCCTGCAGCACCCCATTCGTATCGGAGAGTCGATGACCGGTTTCATCGCAGCGGTCCAGCCCGACGGCAAAATTGATCTTTCACTACAGCAGGTTGGGTATGGCCGCGTCACCCACCTGACAGACCGTATTGTAGAGGCGATGAAAAAAAATGGCGGTCGCATTCCACTGACCGACAAGAGTTCTCCCGACGAGATCGGGCGGGCATTTAACGTGAGCAAAAAGGCATTCAAGCAAGCGGTCGGTGCTCTCTATCGCCAGCGGCGCATCTCTCTCGAAACAAGTGGTATTGCCCTCATCGAAAAATCCAGTGACTGATTCACTGTTGTTGCCCGTATAAACCCACGATACAATCACGCCTCTTATCATGAGCGACGATCCAAACAACCCTCCTCTCGATCCTCTCTCTCTGCGTCTTGCAGCAGCTAACGCATTGATCCGCCGGCGACGGACGATCAAGCCTAAGGACATGTCGGAGAAAACTATCGAAAACGCTCTTCTCGCCGCAATTCTTGAAAATGCCAACCGGGCGCCCACCCATGGAATGACGGAACCATGGCGCTTTTTCGTCTTCGCTCAGGAAGGCCGTCAGCGACTGGCCGATTTCATGCAATC
>PBSY01000102.1 GCA_002726915.1 Verrucomicrobiales bacterium
ATTCAATCGCTTCAGGGCCAGATCGGCACCATCAGTATCGTTAAGGAGGAAAGCAAGACTTGGACCATCCGCGAAGAAAGTGCTTACACTGGCGCGACCACAGTCAACGCAGGCACCCTGATCGTGAACGGAAACTCACTCGCCGCTTCTGCCGGGGCGGTTACCGTAGCTGCCGGCGCAACCCTTGGTGGATCGGGAGACATCGGTGGTGCTGCTACCATCACCGGAAATCACCATGCCGGATCTACCGTTGGCACCGCAGGCTCTGATTTTGTGGGTAAGCAAGATTTCGTCGGTGACCTCACCTATAACGGAGCAGTCGGGGCGCCAGCATCTGTAACCTGGGATCTTATCAGCAACGCCAACACAGGTGCAGGGACTAACTTCGATCAGTTCACCGTGGCTGGCTCACTCGACTTTTCCACGACGACTAATCTCGTCCTGAATTTTGATGCAACCGGAAGTGCTGTCGATTGGACGAACACCTCCTGGTCCACCGATCAGTCCTGGGTGGTTTACTCAAGCACTAGTGCTATTCAGAACGCTGGAAACCTGAATCTAGTCAACCAAAACTGGCTGGATTCAAACGGGGGCACCTTCAATGCGTTGCGCGGTCCAGATAATTCATCCTTTGCTTTGGATATTTCGAACCCCAACCAGGTCGTTCTCAACTTCACCGCAGTGCCGGAACCGAGCACCTACGCTCTGATGGGACTTGGCCTCGCAGCCTTCGGCTGGTTCGCACGCCGAAGACGTGGCAAGGCGGCAGCTCACACAGACAACGAGGCCTGAGTTGAGGAAAGGCGCCACAGCCGAAGTCCTCAAGATCGGGACTTCGGCTCATTTGTGTACGACAAAAAACAGCCCATATTCCTGCTCTTAGCTGGTTGACTCAAAATCCCCTGCCCCATATAATTCTAGACCTCTCCCCCGAAAACCATGCGTATAGCTCACTCCCTAAAGACAGCGATCATCGCTTCGCTCAGCCTTGCCATTGCTTCAACCCACGCAACCGCCGGTCTGATTCTCACGCAAAACCAAACGACCCCTCCATCCGAAGAGGAATTCACCAAACTACTGACGTCCGCAGAAGGAGGCGATGCCGATGCCTCACTCAAGGTGGGATCAGCCTATTTTGAAGGAACTGGCGTTGAGGCTGATGCCCAAAAAGCAGAAGAGTGGCTTAAAAAGGCCACCTCACTTGGTAATCGTGAAGCGGCAACCCGCCTCGGCTACCTATACTTGCAAACCTCAAACCAGGGTAAAGATGTTGAGCGTGCCAGCAAGGGCTTGGAGATTCTTAAAGCAGGCGGTGCCGAAGAAGCCTCGGCCAACGTCACCTTGGGCTTGCTCCACTTAGTGGGAAACTACGTTCCCCAAGACTTTGACAAAGCGGCTGGCTATTTTCGGAAGGCCTCAGAAATGGGAGAAGGCGATGGTGATTTCTACCTCGGTCAAATGCACTCAGGCGAGGTCGGTTTCGAAGATCGCATTCAGCCAGAAAAGGCGATCGAATACCTAACCAAATCATTTCAAGATGGAAATTTTGATGCGGCGAGACTACTCGTCAAAATGCTCCGTGAAGGCAAGCGCGTCCCTAAAAACGAGACCCGCGCCTTCGAAATTGTGAGTCAAGCGGCAGAAAAGGGTAACACTCAGGCGCAGCACTTTTTGGGAGATCTTTATGAATCTGGCGCCGGCGTAAGCAAGGATCTTGCGAAGGCGAGAGAGGCTTATATGGCAGCTGCCGAGGCCGGTCTTGCACAGTCCCAGAATAAGCTCGGTCTAATTTACGGTGACGGTCAAGAGGGACTTGAAGCTGATCGCGCAAAATCACAAGAATGGTTTCAAAAAGCTGCAGACCAAGGATTTCCGCTCGCTCACTTAAATCTCGCTCTCTTGATAGACGCCCAGGATTCTCCGACCCCCCAAGAGTCCTCCAAAGCATCGGCTCACCTCATTGCCGCCGCCGGATCGGGTTTGGCGCAAGCGCAGGACCGCCTCGGAGCCTGGTATCGCGATGGACGCCATGTTCCCAAAGATCTTGTAGCCGCATCTTCGTGGTTCAAACCCGCTGCTAACGCAGGAAACCTCAATTCAAAGATTAACCTGGCCCAACTTCTCGAAGTGACAGCGCAGGAAGAAGAGGCGATCAAAACCGCGCTTCAGCTTTACGTCGATGCGGGTAACGCTGGTCACCCCGTCGCCCACTTTCACATCGCACGAATGCTGTTATCAGGCCGTCTGGGCCTTATTGACCCTGTAACAGCCTATGCCCACTTAGCAGCTTCCGCCGAAGCTGGGCTGGCCGTATCACAAGAAGCTCTACCGAATCTCAAAGCCAACCTCAGCGAGGAGCAAATTTCAAAAGGTGAAGAACTTAAAGGGAAAATTCGAGTCGCCAAGATCGGTTCAGGATCTGACGATACTGATTCGGGATCTGCGCCAGTCGAATAGCACTCTTCTGACTTTTCTGAGGAGCCAAGGAGCGCATCGCCCTGCGAATAGAGCCCTTGATGTAATCCTCACCCTAACGGGCGATCTAACCTGAGCTTTACAGTGGACAGCGACAGTGGAACTCCGGATTAACAAGACATGAGGGTATTGCTTCTTGCTTCGTTCTGCCTCTCATGGCTGCTGCCGTCACTGCGATCTGACGAGCCGATTCGTATCGGAATAGTTGGTTTGGATACCTCTCATGTCATTGCTTTTACCAAGCAATTCAACGATCCGAATAATCCAAAGTATGTTCGAGGCGGACGAGTCGTGGCTGCCTATAAAGGAGGTAGCCACGATATTGCTTCGAGCGCTGACCGAATTGATGGATTCACTGAGACGTTGGTAAACGATTTTGGAGTCACCCTTTACGAAGACATCCCCTCCCTTTGCCAAAATGTGGATGCCATCCTCCTTGAAAGTGTCGACGGCCGCAAACACCTAGAACAGGCTCGTCCAATTTTTGAGGCCGGCTTACCGGTTTTCATTGATAAGCCAGTGGCCGGCTCACTCAGGGACGCCATCAAAATCTTCCAACTTGCCGAGGACTCGGGCACCCCCTGCTGGAGTGCCTCATCTCTCAGGTTCAGACCAGGAGTGGCTAGTGTCGCCAGCGCAAACGCTGGCGACGTTCGCGGTGCTTTTTCCTATGGCCCGGCCTCGATTGAACCAACTCATCCTGATTTGTTCTGGTACGGCATTCATCCGACTGAGGCTCTCTTCACTGTCCTCGGGCCCGGCTGTATCTCAGTGGTTCGGACTCATACCGACGACACTGATATCGTCACGGGCAGCTGGAAAGGCGGGAAGGTCGGAGTCGTCTATGGACAACGAAACCAAAAGACAGGGTTCAAGGTCATCAAATTCGGAACCAAGAAGATCGTCGAGCAAACTGAGGGCGGCGACTACACCGAAATGCTTGAAGCGATCATTGAGTTTTTCAAGACAGGGCGCCCTCCGATATCCGCTGCGGAAACCCTCGAGATCTACGCTTTTATGGAAGCTGCCGATGAAAGCAAACGCAGGAACGGAGCACCCGTCACCCTCGAGGAAGTATTCAAGATGGCCAAGCCATAGCTTCAATACCATCTCTGGTTATCTTAATTTATCAAACTGCTCAGCTTTCCTGCCTGACCACGGATAGCTTCGGTTATTGATTCCGAGTTCAATCGCTTAGTTGGACTCTATTTTTCCGGCACTAAGAACCCGCTAATCGATAGCAGCGCGCACTGACGCAATCGCTCATGACTTGCCCTCTCCCCCGTCCCACTTCGGTGCGTTGAGGACCAGATAAGCATGGAGTGCTTCCAGAAAATAAAGATACTCGGCGCGTGAGACATTTTGCGGGTTCTGCTCCCAGCCAAGAATAAACAGCAACTTGTCGCCACCTAATTCTTCGAGAACATCATCGCGAAACGTTGCAATAATCTCCCCTTCGCTTTTCTCAACTTTTAGATGAGAGCCCTCGTCATCGGCGATCTTAAAGCCATGAACACTGGTGATATGTCGGGCAACAGACGCATCACGTGGGTGCCAGTCTTTTTTGCTGACTATATCTTCTTTATTTCCACAACTCGTCAGCGCGAGGGCCGCAAGGGGCAGAGTGAGGAGAATCAATGCTTTCATGATAAGGGAAAAAGAAGACGAGTTAATCAGACCCAGTCATTCCAAGTATTCCAAGTGCGGTAACCGACACTGGCAAAGCACAAGAGTGCTGTCACCCCGCAAATGACAGAACTCAGCTTTCGACTTTTAATGAAGGAAGGGAAGAGTCCGGTCGCTAGAGTCACACTACAAAAGCCAAGGGCGGTACCAATGAAAACAACTGAGGTAGCGGTCAACGCATGAGCGAGCCCGTTCAGCCCGAGGGCACCGCCCACCATCGCGTAACCGATCGTATCGGGCCCGGGGATGAACCCGACTCCGGCGCCAACTAGAAATGGGTATTTAAAACTTAGAATTTTTTGAGTGGCTCCTTCACCGTTTTTTGGACGACGAAAGGCTTCAAAGACAAGAAAGATACCCAGGATGGTTAGGATTGGGATATCGAGGTTGGTCAGATAAAACTTTCCAGCTGGCCAGGTAGATGACAGGAGTTGCAAAACAAACTGACCCAGACCAAGTGCTGTGGCATCAAGCAGCCCGTGGGCTGTAGCCATACCAAAAGTTAGTTTCCACGCATTTTTACGAGTCATACTCCCAGTCGCCAGCAGCAACGGGGTGGGATGCCCTGGAAAAAAGACATGAGCAAACGAAAATCCAATCAGAAAAATGACTTGTTCGAATGACATCACTTAGGGGCACTCTCCACTAACAGCTTAAGATACCTTGAGCTATTTTCACCGAAAATCATAATTGATCTAATCTATTCCTTCATTCAACTGAATGGATTATTTGATACAAATACCAGCTCTTCAGTACTCTCGTGTCCAAGGAAGAGACACGCATTTCGAAGGGCCAACCCCCAGAGGGCGGGGGCTTGTCAGTGGCCTAATCAATCCAACGAGTCTTAGCAGTACCGAAGCCCTCCGATATCGAAGCCACTCAAGGTAAGATCCCTATTGATTGTAAAAATCTTAAAATAATATAATCTTCCGGATAACCCGTTCCCTTTTCCGCTGAACCCCGATGAATTCTTCGTGCCGCGCTAATCTTCCTTGGCTGGCTGCTACCCTGATCGGAACCATTGTAACGTCCCTGTCAGTGGCCGACCTAAGGTCGTCCGGCAAGTTAAAGCATGACGGTAATCATTTGGCGATCTACGGCTCCGCCTATGGTCGCTTGCTCGCACGTCTCTCAGAAACGACAGTCGATCGTGTCTGGCATCTCGGAGTCGAACAAATTGTCCCGCACAATATCGACGGCTCCCTGCACGGAGGAGATTTACTTGCAGAGGAACTCGAGCCGGCGTCTCCGAACATACCCGGTCAACCGGCAATCGATCACCTGAAGGAATGGTTTACAGGAATGCGTGTGGCCAAGTATTCGAGAACTAACCCCTATTCGCTCAGTGACAATCACCTCTTCACCGTCAAGAAAGAGGTTGAAGAAATGTTGCTGAGGAGCTTCAAAATGGATCCCGGCCACTACGGGGCCTACAATTCCTATCACCTGTTCCTCACCACACACGAATTCGGCGGAGATGAAAAATCTCGAGACCATGCCGTCAAAGTGGCAAACGCAGCCCTTGCCACCATCGCTTCGGAACAAGAGGACCCTGAACCTTGGTTAACGGCAGCATCAGCAGCGATGAATCTCTATCTGCTCGAAACAGAATACCACATGGAATCCGGAACTGATGTACCTCTCCATATCCTGAAGGAATATCGGACCAAGATCGGAAACTGTCTTAGTATGTTTGAACAGCTCAAAGAACGAGCCGAACTGAATGGGAATTGGGATAACCTCTCCTCCGCCCGACAGATCGAGATCATCCATCGCTACCGCTTCGCCAACCGGACTTACAAGCAATTCGATGCCATGATCGCCCGCGACGAGATAATCGGTTCCTCCAAGAGTCCGAGTCAGCCGTAACTGACAGGCGCAACGAGAAAGACTAGCTCCACCTCAAAGGTAATACCTTTTACCTAACCGACCAGTGGCGCCTCATTCGGACGGAAAACGGTGATACCGACGTGGCTGCTTTTTTCACGCAGGTATTGAGATAAACGGACATCAACGAGACACTGTCGACCTTTACCTCGAGAGCTACTTGCGTGCATAAAGCGGCAGATTGACCCAACGCGTTTCGCGAGGCCCACATGGGAAGTGTAGGCGGAATGCCAATTTGAAACGATCGCGATGACATCGCCATTCCTGAGTTTTGATTCAATAGAAGGCACCCTCGCGCTTGGAATATAAGTCACCGGGATTTTTGAAATACGAGCTTCGATTTTTGCCATTTGCGGAACCATCGACGGGTCATTCCGCAGATAACGTGAATTGCGAACTGCCGTGGAGGTTTGCATATATTTTACCTGACGGCGTATCGGAATGCCACCCAGTAAAGGCGTCATATTCTTTCCAAGGCCGCGCTTTTCGTTGTTATAGAAGACTTCTTCGAGGTGGTGCATCCTGCTGACATAGGTTCCGTCACAGTAGCCGTCTCGATAGCGCTCCAGTTCAACATAGTGAAGCAGCAACTCACGCGACCAAAGATCGGAAGTATTCTTCACCATCCTTGCCATCGCCAGAGAGGTCTCGTAAAAGGTCCAACAGTCCTTTCCCAAAAAATTAACCGAAGGTGATTCAATCCGGTTATCAAGTTCGAGAGTATGATTCACATACGGCGTTCCGCAGATTGCCTTGCCAAATTCGTTGGTTCTATCCCCAATCGACTTGGCGGCCCAGTTCTTTTGCCCCGCCTTTTCGCACAGTAGCTTAAACTGGCGCTCCCCCTTAAACACCGTTGACCACGGCAGTCTAGGCTGGTGCGTCGAGACGCGTGCTGATTGAACCATTGGCACAGTTCGACAATAACTCAGTAGAAAACCAGCACCAGATGCGCCCACTACGGAAAGTGCACGACGTCGTGAAATCAAGGATGAAGAACTCGAACGGACCATAAAACTATTTGGGGTGATGGAAATCTCGCTACTCGTAATCGTGGTGCCAGGACTATCGAAACTCAAGTGATGAGAACGCGCCAATAGATTGAGGGTTCATCGAAAAATACCCTCTTTGTTACCCTCCTAGAATCGTATCATAACAGAGGTTCCGTTCCCTGACTCCCCCGAAGTTGACCGATTACATCTATCGCTGCCCTTCATTGCCAACGTGTTTGATGGGCCTCTGAAGAATTTTAGTATGATCCGCCTTAATTCCCGATTGAGAAACCCGCTAAGATGGGTCATCATCCCCCTCATGTCATCTCTGATCCAACAACACTTCCGTGATTGCTGGATAATCATAGTCTTGGCAACTGGTTTACTTAGGGTGACCGCCCTGTCTCAAGAAAACCACCTCCCAACGCCGGTCACTTCGGAAGCCTTTAACAATCTAAAAACCCACTCTCCGTTTCTCCGTTCGCTGGACTATTCCGAATCTTTCGTTCTCACCGGCATGGCCAGGATAGAAGGCAATATTTATGCAACGCTCTTTGATTCTGAATCGAGCGAATCACGCATCATTTCAGAAAGGATGAATCCTGACGGTTGGCAGCTCGTCGATGTGGAAGGGAATGGATCAGACCTCGAGTCGCTGACCGCTAATATTCAGGTCAATGGAGGTCAGGTATTCTCGATTCGCTATCAAGAAGCCGAATTCAAGCCAATCCGAGGCATGACTGGAGGTAACCGTTCTGGAGCCGGCTCGAGTCTAAATCAGGAGCAGATCGACTCGGCCAGGAGAGCAGGTCAAGATCCGAACGCCGGCTTCCGGGGAGACGGGTATCGTGGTCCGCCACCACCGGAGATTCTCGACAAGTTGAAGAAAATTTCTTCCACTCAAAGGGAGCAATTGGCACGACGTGTCATGCAAATGTATAACGACGGGGTCGATAACGAAGTGCGCTCCAAGTTCTATCGCGAATCTCTCGATCGCGCCGTTCAGCAACGTTAGCGACCGCGCATCTTGAAAGAGTCCTACGACAACTTTTGACCCTGATACGTAACCCGCAACGTGTCATCGGTAAAAACCACGGCAGACGAGTTCCGTTTTCGGATCGAGAAAGGAGATGCCGAGTTGGTGGGAGCAGGTCTCTGGCTTGATCCTCACCACCCTCGGGAATTGGCCTTCATTTCCCATGCCCATGCGGATCATTTTGCTCCGCATGGGAAGACAATCTGTTCGACTGCAACGAGGCTGCTCATCGAATCACGATTTCAGAATAGGGGGAACGAGTTTCTCAGCCTCGATTTTGGCGAACGACTCACCCAAGAAGGCTACGAAATAGAGCTCCTCCCCGCCGGTCACATTCCTGGATCGGCCATGCTCTTCCTGACACGACTGGAAGATGGCGCCACCCTTCTACACACCGGCGACTTCAAAACACGCCCTGCATTTGGAGCCGAGTCAAATATAGCACGGCGAGCCGATTGGCTCATAATGGAAACTACCTTCGGAGTTCCAAAATTCTGTCTCCCGCCTTCCGACGAAGTATTGGAAGAAATGATAAAATTTGCGCAGGAAGCCATCGAAGAAGAGGAAATTCCGATCTTCATGGCCTACTCTCTCGGTAAGGCGCAAGAAATCCTCATGTCGCTGCATGCGAAGTCACCCGGACTTAAGTTTCAAGTCCACTCCTCCGTGGCCAAAATGAATGAAGTTGTCGCGTCGCTCGGGTACGCCCTCCCGCCCTGCGATCTATTTGCGCCAAAAGAGAGGAGTCCCAAGGGACACGTCCTTGTTATGCCACCAAGCGCTGGCAGAAGTCGCGTCGTTAGGCAGATGAAGAAAACCGTTCGACTCGCCATGGTGAGCGGTTGGGGCATAGACTCGGGAGCGAAGTATCGCTATCAGTGCGATGAGGTCTTCCCTCTCTCAGACCATGCCGGCTACGACGATCTACATGCTTTTGTCGATGAGGTGAATCCTAGCCGCGTTTATACCATACACGGGTTCTGTAATGAATTCGCCCGCGATCTCAGACAGCGCGGGATAGAGGCATGGCCCCTCGCTGGCGAAACCCAGCTGGAGATGGAGTTATTGTCAGGCTCAACCGGATTAGATGACTCACCCTCAACAGTTGAATCGAATCGCCCTGTCTCTGAATTCTCAGACTTCACCAGTATCTGTGAAACCATCTCTGCAACGACCGGGAAAACAAAGAAGCGTGAACTACTTGCAGACTATCTTCGATCACTCGAGGAAGAACCCCTTGTTCTCGCGGCGTCCTATCTGAGCGGCAAGCCCTTTCCTGCGGGCACTAACATTCGCTCTTTCAGCGTTGGCTGGGCGCTGATCCGCCAGGCATTACTCGATCTCACGGGCCTGACCCGTGCTCAGTATCGCCAGATTTCGTCCTCCCAAGCTGATGCTGCG